>CALWXC010000009.1 GCA_944385415.1 uncultured Oscillospiraceae bacterium
AAATGATGAGACAATCCCAGCTCTGAGAATCATCTCTGAGCTGGGATTGTCTATGCGCCGTTACGTTTGACGCTTACCCATAGTTGTGGAAAAATCAGCGTGGCCCATCACCTGCTGGATAAACTTGATGTCGTTCGTGCTTTCCAAAATTTCTTTGCTTCGTATGTCAAGTCAAGGGACAAGAAAAAAGCACGGAGAAACAGCAATCACCATTTCTCCGTGCTATTCTTCATCGGGCTGGAATTTTACGATGTCATCCAGCTCACAGTTGAAAAACTTGCAGAGCGTATCCAAGGTATTGGTGGAGACGGATTCGTTCGCCTGCATCCGGCGGATGGTCGAACTGCTGATGCCGGCCTTGGCCTGCAAGGTATATGTGGTTGCGCCGTGCCGCTTCATGGTTTGCCACAAGGGCTCGTATGAGATCATTCCTGGTCGTTTCCTCCACTTACTTCTTTACATATCTCTATTATTGCCTATAATGGAGGAGTAGCGTTATAGGCAATATTGTCTATACAAGAATGGCATAAAGTGAAGAGTATGGGAGGAAACAGGATGGAAGTCGTAACGAAAACCTGCTGTATAACGGGCCACAGAGATATTCCAGCGGAGAAGACGAAATTTGTGGAAGAAGAATTGCGGAAGGAGGTAGCAGCGGCGATTGAGGATGGCTACACTCGATTTATTTCCGGATTTGCCGAAGGTGCCGATCTTATGTTTGCGGCAGTCGTTGCCGAAGCAAAAAAAGAAAATGACGGCTTGTTTTTAGAAGCAGCGATCCCCTATGCCGGCCGGCTGAAGACGAAGGACAAAGAGTTTCATAGACTGCTGGCTGCCTGCGATGGCGTGAAAGTGATCTCCGACCACTATGTTCCCTCGTGCTACATGAACCGCAATCGCTATATGGTTGCCCAGTCGCAGCGCGTAATCGCAGTATATGATGGGAGGGAGAAAGGCGGGACGCTGTTCACGATGCGTGCTGCCCATGTTCAGAAGCGTGAAATCAGGGTCATAGAGATTTGATTTCTGGCGTGGAAGAACCTTTTATCGGTATAGAAAGAATAGCTGATTGACGAGAAAGCAGAAATATATTATTATTGATACATGAAAAGAGAAAAAACTGCGTACAATAATAACAAGAAAGGAGACGCCAGTATGAGCAAGAAAAGCTATCGGGAAATCCTGACTCGATATATTCAAGAGCATAAGGTGGAGGATGCAATCTTAACAGATCAAGTTGTTCAATACGCAGCAGAAGAACTTGGAAAAGATGCTGCAGTAGTTAAAAAGGCTGTTAATGTAGCGATGGCAAGACTCGAAAAAGATGGATGTGTCATCCGATTGGCTAAAGGTGTATATTGCAAGAAGGTGAAGACGGCATTTGGTTTTTATATGCCAAACAAAGATGATCTGTTCTGCAGGCAGTTGCTACAGGACAAGGACAAGATAATTGGTTATGAAACTGGATTGTCGGCGTTAAACAGATTCGGGCTTGTTTCCCAGATGCCCAAGAAGATATGTATTGCCTCTAATCTGCACCAGAAAAGAGTTCCCGAAGGCATTCAGGTTGAAGTCAGAAAACCTCCGATTGCAGTTAACAGTGACAACTACCGATACCTTCAAATACTGGACACGATTCGGGATTTAGACCGGGCTCCGGTAGATGCAGCGCATCCTGTGGATATATTAAAAAATGCAGTCAAAGCATTGACATTAGATACGGATAAGCTGATTTTATTTGCAAGAAAGCATTATAGCAATAAAATTCTGATTCGCACCATTGACATCATGCTGGAGGGAAAATATGAAACTGCATGAAGATCGGTACGCCTTTTTAACTATTATCAATCTTATCCATGAGATTAGTGGGATTCGCAGCGATATTTTGGAAAAGGATTATTATGTATCACTACTGCTACAGGAATTGGCAGAAAAACAGTCCCAGCTCCCGGCATATTTCAAAGGAGGCACGGCGCTATATAAAGCACAAAAAAGCATTCGGCGATTTTCAGAAGATATTGATTTGACTGTGTGCATTGATGGGTGCAGCAACAGTCAGGCAAAGAAACGGCTTGAATCAGCGACAAAGAAATATCAGTTCCTGCCAAGAACAACCCATAAAGAACTGGAAGATGACTGCAAAGGTAGTATCACAACGGTTTATGATTATGTTCCTTTGGTATCCGTAGATACCGCTGATCCGCTTCAACGATTTGGCTTTGTAAAAGTAGAAGGAACTTCTTTTACAGTGAGTGAGCCATTTTCAGCATTGGAAATAGAGCCCATTATATATACGCTTGCCTCACAAGAGCAGAAAGAGATCCTTCAAGAGCAATATGAAGTTGGCCCATTTCAAATCAATACAATACGATTGGAGAGAATCTTTGCAGACAAGATATTTGCGGCAGAGTTCTATTATGAACGAGCCATGTATTTCGATGTGGCAAAGCACATTTATGATGTTAGTGTAATGACAGAACTGGCTTCAATCGGGGAGCTTCTCAAAGATCCATCTTATTTCCAGAAGATGCTGAATTACAAGCGGCTGGAAGAAACCTGGAGAACTGGAAGCGATTTGGCTGATAAGAAATATGCCGATTTCAAGATCTTTGATGGCCTCGCGCAGAATTCTGAATTGGTTGAGGCGTTCCAGAATATGCAGAAAAATTATGTCTTTTCAGAGAAGGACATATTGCCGTTTGATTATGTTATTCAACAGTGGAAAAATCTGAGGACAAAACTTCTTGACCTGGAGAAGTAATCATGTGATAGGACTTATCTTCATCCGGGCTGTTTGAAACAGATGATGAACGCGCCTATTTTTCTGCAACTCTTTATATTCATCCTGATTTTGGTAAACACCAAAATGGTGGTGTGATAAATGGTGTAAGAATTTCTACCTGACACAAAAATATAGCCCCCATTCTGACAATGCACCGTCATGTGCCGCCAGAATGGGGGCTTCCATATTTGTATTACAGGTTCTGCCGGATGATCCGCCTGATGATGCCAACGGCCACGCCCCGCTCCATATCCAGGCGGATGGCGGCAAAGGACACACCATCCTTCTTTCTGGGCATCCGGTAGTCGTAGCAGGAGTGGGCTACCGCATTGACGCCATTGGCGAGCCGGACATAGACCACGCCTTTATGAACATCGGTGACCTTTCCGGCGTACTTGCCTTGGATGCGGCACTTCTGCAAGTTGCCCCGGTCAGTGTTTTCAGAAGTGCTCTTGATGTCGGCCCGGATGCCCAGGTCCTCCAGGCTGTTGCGCCGTACACTGAGGATAAGGGAATTATTTTGTTCAGTAGATCTTCTGTCTGCGTACATAAGAAATAATACAGCGGGGTGCTTTTCCAGTTGGTACAGCACCCCGCTGTATTGCGTTCCTGGTGCACAGAAGACCGCGCTTACCTGCCGCAGCACCGCTTGTACTTCTTGCCGCTTCCGCAGGGGCAGGGGTCATTGCGGCCGATCTTCTTACTCTTGTGATCTGCACGCCCGACCACCGGGGGCCTTCCAGCCAGTTCCGACGGCGTGTGTCCGTTATTGGACCACAGCCTTGTGTGGTTGGACAATTCCACCAGCAACCTGGAAATCGTATGCAGTTCACCCGCCGACAACTCGACCCCATACTCGACGAAAAGATCCAGCAGGCGCTGCATTGGCGCCTCCAGGACAATGGCATAATGCAGTTCTATCATCAATTCCGACAGCCGCTGTGTATCCAGATGGCAGGAAGTGCGCAGATACTGCTCCAATTCCTGTGTGTATGCTGTCGGCTCATAGTAATCCGGATCGGCATATTTTAGGAACTCCGCCTTTGTGGGAATATACCGTGGCTTATTGACGACCCGGGCCAGAAGATCCGGAATGTCTCGATACTGATTGTAGGAAAACGCCTCGCTGGCGATCTCAGGCCCCAATAGCACATAGCCGCACTCCCAGGCGATTTGCCGGAGCAGGACGAGGTCCAGTTCTTCTTCAGTGAGCGCCGGACGATTCTGCATATTGAAGATTTTGAGCAGGTCATCCTTTGCGATCAAACCGTACAGATTGATTGCGGCCATCGCGTAGGCATGTACCAGATCTGAGCGTTCCTTGCGCGCTTGGAAACCGCCCTCAATCAGATCCAACACAGCGGAGCGCACCTCATCCGGCATCACATAGGTGACCACGCC
Source organism: uncultured Oscillospiraceae bacterium (assembly GCA_944385415.1). Classification (GTDB taxonomy): domain Bacteria; phylum Bacillota; class Clostridia; order Oscillospirales; family Oscillospiraceae; genus Avoscillospira_A. Next base: position 4,184 of record CALWXC010000009.1, read on the forward strand.
GCCTTGGAGAAATGCCTGCAGGTAGCAAAGTTCGAGGAGGACGGTATCGACATTTACGCTGTTGCCATGGCTCTCGCTTGAACCGCACTCTGCGACTTTCAGCAGCTGCCGCCAGGATGCGCCGTCCAACAGAAAGAGGATGTTTTTCATGCGGTCCTGAACCAGCATGGCGTCAAAAATCGCAGTGACCAGGCCGGCCTTCCGCATTTGATAGATGCGCCGGACGCCATGCAGCCCCGCCAAGGAGCGCAGCTCCGCAACGGTCTTCAACTGGAGAATATCCCGAAGTTTGGTACATGGCGCATGGCGGATCGGCAGAAGCACTGTTTCCTTTGATGCCATAGCCGGCTCTGTCTGCGGCATACCGTCCACCTCCTTTTTCCGCAATCATACCACGGTTTTCCGGCGGCGGCAACCCGATTTCAAGACAAATCCGCACGGGAAAAACATCGCATTTCGTTGACATCCGTGCTATGATAACAGTAAAGTCAGGTTGGGGAGGAAGACACCATGGGACTCATTGCGCGGCTGCTCTTGAACGAACGGGCAAAGTTTGACCGGATCTGCGGGGAATTGCAGACGGCTCGGTCCTTTCCAGAGGATGTGGAGGAGATCCGGGACATCCCCTACCTGCCGGATACCGAGCCTGCCCACCGCATGGATGTCTATCGGCCCAAGAGGACGGATGGGCCGCTGCCGGTGGTGCTGGATGTCCATGGCGGCGGCCTGGCCATGGGCAGCAAGGCGTACAATCGCTGGTTCAATGCCCAACTGTGCCGCCGAGGGTTTCTGGTATATAGCGCGGACTATCGCCTGGTACCGGAGCACCGGGTCTTTGACGCCTATGCAGATATTTCTGCGGCCATGGACGAGGCAATCCGGTTGGCCCCGGACTTTGGCGGCAAGCCCGGCGGCATTTTCCTGGTGGGCGACAGCGCCGGCGCTTACCTCATCGCCTACCTCACAGCCATGCAGCGGTGTCCAGCTATGGCGGCCGCCGCTGGCGTTCAGGCACCTAAAGCGGAGATCCGGGCCCTGGGCCTTATCAGCGGGATGTTCTACACCACCCGCCGGGACAAGGTGGGCCTCACCATGTCCAGGTACCTGTACGGCCCCGATTGGAGGAAGGGTGCGTTTGCACCCTTCCTGGACCCGGGGCAGTGGACGTGCCTGGGAGATTTTCCGCCGTCCCTCCTGGTAACCAGCCGAAATGATATGCTCCACCAGTATACAGTAGACTTTGCCGGCGCCCTGGAGAGGTCCGGCGCAGCCTACTGCTTGGTGGACTATCCCGCAGACAAACGGCTGGTCCATGCCTTCAGCGCAGTTGACCCAGACCTTCCGGAGAGCCAGGAGGTTCTTTCGGCGCTGGCAGATTTCTTTCGACAGGCACAATGACAGAGCAGCAGCGGATGGTTTTGACCATCCGCTGCTGCTCTTTGAGGAAAGGTAATCACCGGTTCTGCTGGTAAGGAGATCTGGCAAAAAGTTTTGATTTGACCATGCAATACCAATAACTTTAAGGCGGAGGTATGCGACAGTCAGAACAGGGGTAACCGTTTCAGAACGGCAGAGCAAGCGATGCGTCAGAAAGGCATCTACCGGTGGTTAAGACGTTCAACTTGGTTTACTTCAGATAGTACAAAAAGGAATTCAGACGGGACCAGGCCCCTTCATCCCAGTCGTTGTCCATGGCCAGATGGAAGTGCGGGAACCCTTCCAGCGCGCCGGTCATGTCCAGCACTGTGGCGGTATTCTCATACCGGGGGGACAGGGTAAGCACACCGGAAGACCGGCACCCCAGTTCCAGGGCTTTGGCGATACGATAGCGCCCATTGGCCCCGGCAAATCCGGGGAGCAGCCGGTTCGCCTCCCCGCGAAGGACCTCCAGGTCCGGGGAAAAGATGCTCTGCATGCCCAGGAGCCGGTCCAGGTCCGCCATCCGTTTACCCGCCGATTGCCTTGGCAGACAATGAGTTTACAACACAATGGCAGTCCATCGCCACAGAGGAAGAGCGGAACCACTTCTTGGAGATGCACACCAGTTTAATAACAGACGCCGGGCCGTTATCTTTGGCGGAAGTACCGGCCCATACGGAGACCATTGGAGAAACGGTATATAATTCCTATACGAATGTGCTCTATATCTTCCCGGACGCGTTCTGTAAAACCCTGCTGCCGGTCATGCGAAACCGCTACCTTATCACAGCCGAGCCCATGTCCTATGAGCATGCCAGCGCATTGGAAAAATCGTTTGCGGCGGCGTATCCCAACCCGTCCGATACCGGTGTGGAGTATGCCATTCGGATGTGTACCCTGCAACTCAGCGATACAAAGGCGAGTATGTTTGTGCTGCAAGCGGCGATGCTGTATGGGGCGGTTGTTCTGATGGTCATTTGCCTTACGGTTCTGTCGTTGCAGCAGCTGTTGGATGCCGGACAGTATCGTTACCGCTTTTCCGTGCTCCGCAAACTGGGTGTGGACGAACGGCGTATCGGGGCCTTGGTGCTGCAACAGTTGGGCGTCTGGTTCGGAATACCGGTGGGGATTGCCATCCTGGTTACTGCGGCAATCATCCTTTATTTTATGCAAACGGTATCAGCAGAAATTTCGGCATATATCGGGTTTGGTACCTTGATAGCACAAATTGGCGTAACGGGTGGAATCCTGCTGTTGCTGCTTCTCAGCTATTTTTTATGCACCTGGATGCTGTTTCAACGGTCTATTGAGGAAGAACGTCATCTGAACCCTTGACAATTTCTTTCTACAGTTGTAGTATTATAATATACTACAACTGTAGAAAGTTGGTGAGACCATGAAAGAAACCATTCGCCGTTTGCCGGACGCGGAATTGGAGGTCATGCAGGCGGTGTGGGCCTGTGAACCGCCGGTGGCCCGTACCGACATTGAGACCATTGTGGGACAGACCCATCCCATGGCGGTGACAACGCTGCTGACACTCTTGACCCGGCTGGTGGAAAAGAAATTTCTCTCTGTAGCAAAGGAGGGGAGACGGAGCCTGTATACACCATTGGTGACGCGGCACGACTATCTGGCCAGTCAGAGCCGCCGGTTCATCGATAAAGTCTGCGGCGGGAGCCTTTCCGCCTTTGCGTCCGCACTGTGCGACAGCGGCCTGGAAAAAGAGGAACTGCGGCAGCTGCGGGACCTGCTGGAAAGGGGGCAGTTATGAGCTTTCCAACCATCCTGCGGACTGTGTTTGCCCTGTTTATGACAGCAGCATTGGCCTGGGGCCTGCATTTACATGGTGAGCGGGAAAGCGACCCGGAAATACAACCTGAAAAGCTGCGCTATACACCGTTTCTCCCAGTGAGCCTGCTGCCGGCAATGATGGGAGTTTGGGCGCTGCTGTTCTGGTGCATGTTTGGGCTGCGGGGCATGGCGGAAAATCTGCTTGCCATCGGCTTTACGATTTTGCTCCAACTGAGTTTGTATACGGCGTGCCTGATGGCGCTTCTGCCTCTGCTGCGCCGCCGCCTGCGGCCATCGGTTTGCGCCATCCTGTGGATGCTGCCCAATTATTTGCATCTTTGTTTCAATGGGGCGTATCGTATCGGAATACCGCGCGTGGTTTTGAAGCTGCCGGGGCGGTGGTTTGTGAGATTGGGAATTGTCTGGTTTGCGGGTTTCGCGGCGGTTATGCTGTGGGGGATTGGCGCACATCTGCGATTCCGCCATGTGGTGCTTTCTCAGGCCCAACCGGTGACGGAGCCGGACATTCTGAACCTGCTGGGACGGGAGCGGGACCATGCGGGGCAGCGAAAAAAGCGTTACCGGCTGGTACAGTCGCCCGCAGTGCAGACGCCCATGACCATTGGCTTGTTTTCCAGCAGCACCCGCATTGTTTTGCCAGAGCGCACATATACCATGGAGGAATTGCAGTTGATTTTCCGCCATGAAATGGTCCATATCGGCAGGGGAGACAGTGAAGCGAAATTTTATCTGCTGTTCTGCACAGCTCTGGGCTGGTGGAATCCGCTCATGTGGCTGGCCCGGCGGCGCAGCGCCGACGACCTGGAATTGAGCTGTGACGAAACAGTGCTGCATTCCATAGATGGGGATTGCCGCCGCCCCTATGCGGAACTGCTGCTGCGGACCGCCGGAGACCAGCGGGGCTTTACCACCTGCTTGTCGGCTTCCGCCGGGGCCTTGCGCTACCGGCTGAGGCAAGTGATGAACCCCGGCAAGCGGACCAGCGGCTTGGTGGTGACAGCGGTGGCGTTTACGCTGCTTCTCACGAACATGGGCAATATCACCGTCGGCTATTTGCCGGAGCGGTGTTCCACGCTTCTGCTAAATGGCGCTGCCGCAGATACTATCACGGTGGAGGAAGCCTATACCCTGACGGATTCCGGCATAGACAAGATTTCTTACCGTATCACCGATGAAACGGCCCTTTGGAACTATCTGCTGCAGCATGAGGCATACCGTGTTAATCAACTTCTGTATGACTTTGAATTGGGACTGCAAGATCCATTTATCACATTGTGGTACCGGAGTGGAGAGGAGCAGCGGGCGGTTACGCTGTACCAGGACTACATTCAAAGTATGCACTGGCTGGGGCCGGAGAAGCCGCGATATTATTACTGCCCCGGCATTCTCACAGAACTGCTGGACAGTGGTATTCTTGTGCGGGACAATAGCATTGCAGAACCATAACAACGAATGTGCAGGCCCCAATCCGCCGCATCGGCTATCCGGTGCGGCGGCCGTTTTTTCCGACGAATCCACAAATTTTTCCCGTTCTCTACGAAATTTTATTGACTTGTCACGGGAATGGGCGTATGTTATAAATGTATATGCACATGATGAAGGGTGACGGTAGGCCTGAAACAAGTGCTTGGAGGTCGTGTTTTGAGGGAAAAAATACTGCATTTTCTCATGAGTCGCGGGAAAAAATCGTATAAAATTCGGACAGAGCAGTATATTGTCCTGTCCTTTTTTGCCGTGATTCTGTTGGGCACGCTGTTGCTGATGCTGCCCATCTCTTCCCGCAGCGGCGAAAGCTGTGGATTTCTGACAGCGTGGTTCACCGCCACATCCGCCACCTGTGTGACGGGCCTGGTGCTGGTGGACACCTATACCCAGTGGACAGGCTTTGGTCAGATTGTACTGTTGTGTTTGATTCAAATCGGCGGCCTGGGCTTTATGACGGTGATTTCCGTCTTCTTCTTCCTGCTGCACCGGAAAATTGGTTTGCAGCAGCGATTGATTATGGCCCAGGGCTTTAGTCTCAACAATGTGGACGGCGTTGTGCATCTGGTGCGCACGGTGCTGATTTGGACCATCTTCTTTGAAGGCGCCGGGGCCTTGATTCTGACCATCCGATTCCTGGGCGAGTACGGGTTGTGGCAGGCGCTGCGATTTGGCATTTTCCACGCCGTATCGGCGTTCTGTAACGCGGGCTTTGACATCTTCGGCGTTTTACAGCCCGACAGCAGTGTGTCCCTGTTCGTCCATGATCCGGTGGTCAACCTGGTGATTATGACGCTGATTGTGGCGGGCGGTTTGGGCTTTTACGTCTGGGCGGATCTGTCCCGGTTCCACCAGCGGGGCCGACAGCTGGCCGTGCATACCCGTTTGGTGCTGGTCATCAGCGGTACGCTGATTGTGGGCGGCGCGGTACTGTTTGCACTGTTGGAGTGGAACAACCCGGAAACCATCGGGACGTACACCGTATGGGAAAAGATTCTGGCTTGCCTGTTCCAGTCGGTGACCTGCCGGACGGCGGGGTTTGCGTCCATCTCCCAGGGCGGGCTGACGGAACCATCTCAGGCGGTGTCGTCGCTGTTAATGCTCATCGGTGGTTCCGCCGGTTCCACCGCCGGCGGCATCAAGACAGTTACAGCTGGTATTTTGATTCTGGCAACCCTCAGCGCTGCCCGGGGCCGTTCCCGGGTGACGGTGTTCCATCGGACCATTTCCCAGGAACAGATCCGTCAGGCCATGACGGTGATGCTGCTGATGGTGACGCTGGCATTCGGCGGGGCTGTTTATCTCAGCGCATGCAGTGGATTTACATTTACCCAGTGCTTCTATGAGACGGCGTCGGCTCTGGGCACCGTGGGATTGACCACGGGAATCACACCCCTGCTGGACGTGGGTCCCAAGATTCTGCTCATTATATTTATGTTCTTCGGACGGGTGGGCATTACCACCATCAGTCTGGGTTTCCTGATGAGCAGCCAGGTGCAGGAGCGATACCACTACGCGGAGACGAAAGTGCTCATTGGATAGGAGAGACCATATGAAAACGTATATTGTCATCGGCCTGGGCCGGTTCGGCACCTCCGTGGCCACGCGGCTCTATGAGCTGGGCAATGAGGTCCTGGCCATTGATGCCAAAGAGGAAAACATTCAGCAGATTTCCGACCGGGTGACCCACGCCGCTGTGGGTGACGCCCGGGACGAAGCGGTGCTGCGTGCCTTGGGCGTGCGGAATTTTGAGTGCGCCATTGTGGCCATTGGTGAGGACTTGGCCGCCAGCATTCTCATTACACTGACCTTGAAGGAATTGGGGGTCCCAGCGGTCATCTGTAAAGCAAGCAATGAAGCGTATAAGCGGGCGCTGGAAAAGGTGGGCGCCGACCGTGTCGTAATTCCCGAACGGGAAATGGCGGCCAAACTGGCACAGAACCTGTCCTGTTCCAATATTCTGGACTTTATCGAGCTGTCCGACACCTACGGTATCGCCGATGTGGCCGTGCCGGAGAGCTGGGTGGGAAAATCCATCCGGGAGCTCAACGTCCGGGCCAAATACGGCATCAACGTCCTGGCCGTCAAAGTCAACGGCAAACTCCAGGTCATGCCCAGCGCCGACGCCCATATGGAGCCCGGCACCGTGCTGGTGGCCATGGGCACCAATGAGCAGCTGGCCAAGCTGCAAAAGCGATGAGGGAAGAGCGGATCACCAGCCGCCAGAACCCCTTGCTGCGGCATGTGAAAAAGCTGTTGTCCTCCCGCAGTTACCGGCAGCAATGCGGGGAATACGCCGGAGACGGTACAAAGCTGCTGGAAGAGGCACTGCGCTGGGACGCTGGTGTGAAAACCATCGTTGCCGCAGAAAATGTGACGCTGCCGCCGGTACCGGATACGGTACGGGTGGCGCGGGTGCCCATGGATGTGATGGAGAGCGTCTCCCAGATGCAGACGCCCCAGGGGGCCATATTCCTCTGCGATCTGCCGCAGCCGGAGCCGCTGCATCTCACCGGCAGATGCCTGATTCTCGACGGCATTCAGGACCCGGGCAATGTGGGAACCATTCTACGGACCGCCGATGCCATGGAGGTGCCGGTGGTGTTGGCCGAGGGGTGCGCCGACCCGTACAGTCCCAAGACGGTCCGGGCCACCATGGGGGCCATTTTTCGGACCCGGCCCCAGATGGCCGGACGGGAGGAAATTGCCGCGGCCTGCCGGGCGGCGGAAATTCCCTTGATTGCCACAGCCCTGTCGGAGCGATCGGTGGATATTCGGACGCTGCCCCTGGAGCGGGCGGCGGTGGTCATCGGCAGCGAAGGCCGGGGCGTCAGCCCGGAGCTGCTGGCCCTGTCTCAGCAGCAGGCTATTATCCCCATGAACCCCCGCTGTGAATCCCTCAATGCCGCCGTGGCGGCTACCATTGTGCTGTGGCAGATGCGGGGAACGCGATAAGAGAGAGAAAAAGGAGGGGCGGCCATGCTCTATTGGATTTGGCTGACAACCCGAAAAGGCATAGGAAACCGGACCATTCAGAAAATCCTTTCCTGTTTTGAGACGCCGCAGGACGTCTACCACGCCGGTGAGGCCGAATACCGCCGGGCTGGACTGACGCCGAAAGAGATTGAAGCGCTGCTGGACAAATCCTTGGAGGAACCGCGGCAGATTCTGCGGTCCTGCGCCCGGAAAGAAATCCACATTCTCACCTTGCAGGATGTGGCCTATCCGCAGCGGCTGCGCAACATTGAGGACCCGCCTGCGGTGTTGTATTATACCGGTGTTTTACCGGCTTTGGACGATGAACCGGTCATTGCCATTGTCGGTTCCCGCCACTGTTCCCCCTATGCCATGGCCTGCGCCAAACGGTTGGGCTATCAGATTGCCATGAGCGGCGGTATCGTCGTCTCCGGCATGGCCCACGGCGCGGATGCCATGGCTATGACCGGCGCCATTCCCACGGGGCGCATGGTCATCGGTGTGCTGGGCTGTGGGCTGGACATTGTCTATCCGGCCAAGAACCGGCAGATTTATAATGATCTCCGGGCCCATGGCTGCCTGATTAGCGAATACCCACCCGGTACGCCGCCGCGGGGCAGCAATTTCCCGGTCCGCAACCGCATTATCAGCGGCCTTTCCTGTGGTGTGGTCATTGTGGAAGCGCCCGCCAAAAGCGGTGCATTGATCACGGCCCAACACGCCCTGGACCAGGGGCGGGATGTCTTTGTGGTGCCCGGCAACGCCGGTGTCACCACCTGTGCCGGCAGCAACCGCCTGTTGAAGGAGGGGGCTGCTCTGGTGGAGGACGGCTGGGACGTCATGCAGGAATATGAACACCTCTATCCCGACCGGATTCGCCGGTACAGCGCGAAATCCACGTTTGCAGGAGCCAAGGAAGCGCCGCGGCAATATCTGCGGGAGGAGAACGAGGAGGAAGACGCGTTTTTCCCGCCGTCGGAACCGGAACAAATACGGCAGACACCTGCCGTCACGGAACAGCAGACGGTAGCCAGTCCCACCGCCGGAAAGAGACGGTCCGACAAAAAATCCGTTGACAAGGAGAAATCGGACGGGTATATTGACGTACAAGCCATCCTTGACCGGGTGACACCCGATGAGAAGAAGATTTTGCTGCAGTTGGAACGGCCATTGTGTTTGGATGAATTGGCCGCCGCCTGCGGTATGGATACCAGCGCCGTCCTGGCGTCGCTGACCATGTTGGAGATCAAGCAATATATCCGGCGGCTGCCCGGCAGCCGCTATGAGCTGGCCAGGGACCAGTCATAAACAATAATCCTGCCGGTGGATACCGGCAAGTTGGAGGAACGTACATGGCGAGCGAACAGACGAATCTTGTGATCGTGGAGTCCCCGTCCAAGGCCAAAACCATTGGCAAGTATCTGGGGCCCAAGTATCAGGTCAAGGCCTGCATGGGTCACCTGCGGGACCTGCCCAAAAGCAAGATGGGCGTCGATTTTGAAAATAATTTTGAACCCCACTATATCCCTATGAAGGGCAAGGAAGCAGTCATTGCGGATTTGAAAAAGGCGGCCAAGAGCAGCGAGAACATCTATCTGGCAACTGACCCGGACCGGGAAGGCGAGGCCATTTCCTGGCATCTGAAAACCCTGTTGAACATCCCCGACGAAAAGACGCTGCGGGTGACATTCAACGAAATTACGAAAAATGTGGTCACCAAGGCCATTGCATCGCCCCGGGGCATTGATTACGACTTGGTGGACGCCCAGCAGGCCCGGCGGATTTTGGACCGCATTGTGGGCTATCAGCTGAGCCCCCTGCTTTGGAAGAAGGTCCGCCGGGGCCTGTCCGCTGGACGGGTCCAGTCGGTGGCCACCCGCATGGTGGTGGACCGGGAGAATGAAATCCGCGCCTTTGAGCCCCAGGAGTATTGGACGCTGGACGTGGTACTGGAGCGGATGGGCAAGCCCGGCAAGTTCCAGGCCCGGTTCTACGGGGACCCCAAAAAGCGGGAATTGAAAAATATTGAGGAAGTCCAGGCGGTGGTGTCCTCTTTGGAGCAGGGCAGCTTCACCGTGGCCAGCGTCAAGCGGACCGAAAAGAAGCGCTCTCCCGCGCCGCCTTTTATTACTTCCACCCTCCAGCAGGAGGCGTCCCGTAAACTGAATATGACCCCCAAACGCACCATGGCCATTGCCCAGCAGCTGTATGAGGGCATCGATATTACCGGCGAGGGTACGTTGGGCTTGATTACCTATATGCGTACCGACTCCACCCGTCTGTCCGACGATGCCTTGGAAGCGGCCAAGGAATTTATCACCAGCCGCTACGGTGCAGCCTATCACAACGGCACGTACCGGCAGTTTAAGACGAAAAATGCCGCTCAGGACGCCCACGAAGCCATCCGCCCCAGTAATGTGCGCCTGGACCCGGAGACCATTGCCGGCGACCTGACCAAGGACCAGTACCGGCTCTATAAGCTGATCTGGAGCCGCTTTGTGGCCTGCCAGATGGCCAACGCGCTTTATGATGCCATTGCCATTGAAGCCACCTGCGGCGACAATGTGTTCCGGGCCAACCACCAGAGTCTGAAATTCGCCGGCTTTACCGCCGTCTATGAAGAGGGAAAAGACGATGAAGCCGAGGAAGTTCAGTCCCCGCTGCCGGATTTGACCGAGGGCGAGCCTTTGAAGCGGGTGGACACCATGCAGGACCAACATTTTACTCAGCCTCCGGCCCGGTATACCGAGGCCACCTTGGTCCGTGCCATGGAGGAAAAGGGCGTAGGCCGTCCGTCCACCTACGCCACCATCATTTCCACCATTGAGGACCGGGAGTACGTCATCAAGCAGGATAAGCGTCTGTCGCCCACCCCATTGGGCGAGGTGGTCAACGGCCTGATGGTGGAGCGGTTTAATGACATTGTGGACGTGGAATTCACCGCCGGCATGGAACAGAAGCTGGACCAGGTGGAAGAGGGCAAACTGCCCTGGAAGCAGGTCCTGGCCGATTTCTACACGGATTTCAGCAAGGAGCTGGCCGATGCCGAGGAGGCGCTGAAAGATGTACGTCTCAAGGTGCCGGAGGAGGTTACCGACGAGATCTGCGAGGTCTGCGGCCGGAATATGGTGGTCAAGACGGGCCGGTTCGGCCGGTTCCTGGCCTGCCCCGGTTACCCGGAGTGCAAAAATACAAAGCCCATTGTGGAGCGGATGCCGGGCCGGTGCCCCAAGTGCGGCAGCGGTATGCTCAAGCGCAAGTCTAAAAAAGGCTACGCCTATTACGCCTGTGAGCAGGGGGCCGAGTGCGGCTTTATGTCCTGGGATGTGCCCACAGAGCTGGATTGCCCCGTCTGTGGTCAGACCATGTTCAAGAAATCGGGCCGCGGCCATATGAAGCCCTTCTGCATCAATGAGAAGTGTGAAAACTTCCTGCCGGAGGACCAGCGCGGCTATCGGAAGAAGCCGGGGCAGGCAGCCGCCGAGGCTGAAAACCAGACGGAGGGCGAAACCGCCGCCGCTGAGACCGGGGAAGCACCCGCCAAGAAAACGGCGGCCAAGAAATCCACCGCGAAAAAGACGGCGACGGCCAAGAAGACCGGCGAAAAGAAGAGTACCGCTGCCAAAAAGACGACAACCACCAAGAAGGCAACAGCTACGAAAAAGACGGCCAAGAAGCAGGAGGAAGACGGCGAGAAGGGAGAGACCGCATGAGTACAGTGACCGTAGTAGGCGCGGGTCTGGCTGGGTGTGAGGCTGCTTGGCAGTTGGCCCAGCGGGATATCGATGTGGAACTGGTGGAAATGAAGCCCCACAAGATGACACCGGCCCATCACAGCGCGGACTTTGCCGAGCTGGTCTGCTCCAACTCCCTGCGGGGAGACCGTCTGGAAAACGCCGTGGGCTTGCTGAAAGAGGAGCTGCGCCGCTGCGGCAGTTTGATTCTCCAGTGCGCCGAGGAAACCCGTGTGGAGGCTGGCGGCGCATTGGCGGTGGACCGCCACGGCTTTTCATCCCTGGTGACGGAGCGCATCCGCAGCCATCCCCACATCCATGTGACGGAGGCCGAGGTGACGGAGGTGCCGGAAGGGCCCGTCATCATCGCCACGGGTCCGTTGACCAGCGACGCCCTCAGCGAAGCCATCCACAACTATTTCGGCGGCACAGAGTATATGAATTTCTTTGATGCGGCTGCGCCTCTGGTGGCTGCCGAGTCTATCGATATGGAACAGGCGTGGTTTGCCTCCCGGTACGACCGGGGTACCGCCGACTATATCAACTGCGCCATGGACCAGGAGCAATATCTGGCCTTTGTGGAAGCGCTGAAAACAGCGGAAGAGGCCGAGGTCCACGGCTTCGAGGATAAAATGGTGTTTGAGGGCTGTATGCCCGTGGAGGTCATGGCCCGCCGGGGTGTGGATACGCTGCGTTATGGACCGTTGAAGCCGGTGGGTTTGAAAAACCCCGCCACTGGTACGGAACCCTATGCCGTGGTGCAGCTGCGCAAGGACAACGCCGCCGGTACGGTCTATAATCTGGTGGGCTTCCAGACCCACCTGCGCTTCCCGGAGCAGAAGCGGGTATTTTCTATGATTCCGGCCTTGCGCAACGCAGAGTTTGTCCGGTACGGCGTCATGCACCGCAATACGTTCCTCAATTCGCCCCAACTGCTGGACCGGTACTATGCCGACCGGCAGAATCCGCTGGTGGCGTTCGCCGGACAGATGACCGGCGTGGAGGGCTATGTGGAATCCACGGCGTCCGGGTTCCTGGCAGCCCTGGCCATGGCGGCCAAGGTCCAGGAAAAGCCTTTGCCGGACTTTTCCAGAGAGACGGCCATTGGCGCACTGGCCTGGTACATCAGCGAGGGCAGCGTGGGCGAGTTCCAGCCCATGAATGTGAATTTCGGCATCATCGAGCCCCTGGGCTACCGGGTCAAGGGCAAGGCCAACAAGAATCTGGCCATTGCCAACCGAGCCTTGGAGCGGATCGACGCCATGTTACCAACACTGTGAGAAAGGAGCGCGGTCATGAGAATCATCATTGACGCCATGGGCGGTGACAACGCCCCCAACGCCATCGTCTCCGGTGCAGTACGCGCAGCCCGGGAATTGAACACCGAAGTGGTCCTGGTGGGCCGCGGCGCGGACATCCTCAAGGCGTTGGAGCAGCAGGGCATTACCAACCTGCCCAAGGGCGTGGAAGTGGCCAACGCCGAGGACGTGGTGGATATGCACGATGACCCGTCCACGGTGGTCCGCAAGCGCCGCGACTCCTCTATGGTGGTGGGTCTGCGGATGCTGTCGGAGGGAAAGGGCGACGCCTTTATCTCTGCCGGCAGCACCGGCGCGGTCCTGACGGCGGCTACCCTCATCGTGAAACGCATTCCTGGCATTCGCCGGGCGGCCATGGCGCCCATCCTGCCCACAGCTACGGGCCGCTGTGTCCTCATCGACTGCGGCGCCAACGCCGAGTGTACGCCGGAGTTCCTCCTGCAATTCGCCTGTATGGGTTCGTTCTACGCCAAGGCTACGCTGGGCATCGACAATCCCCGCGTGGGCCTGCTGAATATCGGCGCGGAGGACTCCAAGGGCACGGAATTGCAGCGCGAGACCTACAGCCTGCTGCAGCGGCTGTCAGAGGCGGGCGCCATTCAGTTTATCGGCAATGTGGAGGCGCGGGACGTGCCCCTGGGCGGTGCCGACGTGGTGGTGGCCGACGGTTTCTCCGGCAATATTCTTCTGAAAACCATGGAGGGCACGGCAAAGCTGGTCACTGGCGAAATGAAAAAGGTGTTTCTCCAGAACGGCCTGACCAAACTGGCCGCCCTGGTCTGTAAAAAGGGCTTGGGAGAATTGAAACAGAAAATGGACTACCGGGAAGTGGGCGGAACGCCGTTCCTGGGGGTCACCAAGCCCGTCATCAAGGCCCACGGCTCCTCCGACGAGCTGGCCGTGTTCCATGCGGTGCGGCAGGCGGTGGAGACGGTCCAGAGCGATCTGGTGGGGGCCATCGAGGCCAATATGGAGTATCTGACCGTTCCGAAGGAGTTGGACCATGCTGAGTGAATTGGAAAAGGCGTTGGGCTATACGTTCCGGGACCGGCGGCTGCTGGAAAACGCCCTGGCCCACAGTTCCTACGCCAATGAGAAGTGGAAAAACAGTCTGGCCAGCAATGAGCGGCTGGAATTTTTGGGAGATTCCATCCTGGGCTTTGTGGTGGCGGAGTATTTATACCGCAAGTGCCCCGACCATCCCGAAGGCGATCTGACCCGGATGCGGGCCGATTTGGTCTGTGAGGTGAGTTTGGCCCAGGTGGCGGCCAAGCTGGGCCTGGGGAAACATTTGCTGCTGGGTCACGGCGAGGAGCAGGGCGGTGGACGTACCCGCAACAGCATCAATGCCGACGCGGTGGAGTCCGTCATTGCGGCGGCCTATCTGGACGGCGGGTTCCAGGCGGCCAAAGGCATCATTGACAGGCTGATTCTGACGGATGTGCCAAAGGGAAAACCCCGTAACTGCGACTATAAAACTGCCTTGCAGGAGTTGGTCCAGCGCAAGAAGAACCAGGTTTTAGCCTATACGCTGCTGACGGAGTCTGGCCCCGACCACGACAAGACCTTTCGGGTAGAGGTCACCCTTAACGGGGAAGTGGTGGGCATCGGCAGCGGCTCCAGCAAGAAACGGGCCGAACAGGCGGCAGCGGAGCAGGCCATTGAAAAGCTGTATCCCAATGAATGAATCGACCACGGGCGCAGAGACAACTCTGCGCCCTTTTTGGAGGAACCATGACGCGCAATCGTATTCTCCCCATTTTTGTACCCCACCGAGGCTGTCCCCATCAGTGCGTCTTCTGTGACCAGCGAACCATTTCCGGCTGTCACCGTCCGGTGACGGCAGCGGATGTAACGCGGATGCTGACGGAAGCCCTGCCTCTGTCGGGGCAGGGCATAGAGGTGGCCTTTTACGGCGGCAGTTTTACAGCCATTCCCGCAGAACAGCAGCAGGAACTGCTGGACGCTGTCGAGCCATTTCTCCAGACGGGAGCCGTCGCATCGGTCCGGGTCTCCACCCGGCCCGACGCCATTACGCCGGAGGCGCTGGAGTGTCTGCGGCGGGGCGGCGTCTGTACGGTGGAACTGGGGTGCCAGTCCATGGACGATGTGGTTTTGAACGCGTCCGGACGCGGACACGGCAGAGAAGTGGTGGCTCCGGCGGTGGCGCTGCTGCGGCAGTACGGCTTTTCTGTGATTTTGCAGATGATGACCGGTTTACCGGAGCAGACGGACAAAAGCGCGTTGGAGACAGCCCACGCTTTGGCAGCGTTGCAGCCGGACGGTGTCCGGCTCTATCCCACCGTGGTGGTCCGGGGCACAGTCCTGGCGGAACGGTATGCAGATGGGTCCTATCGTCCCCAGACGTTGGAGGAAGCGACAGCCCTGGGGGCGGAACTTTTGGAATTGTTCCTGCACCACGCCATTCCCATGCTGCGTATTGGCTTGCAGCCGTCGGAGGAGCTAGCACAATCGGTGGTGGCTGGACCGTATCACCCAGCATTGGGAGAGCTGGTCAAGAGCCGCGTCTATCGCAACCGGGCCCAGGTGCTGCTGGAGACGGTTCCGCCGGGCAGCGACGTGGTGCTGGCCGTTGCACCCAACCGTATTAGCCTGATGACGGGACAGAAACGGTGCAACGTCCACTGGCTGCGGCAGCGGTACGGCCTGCACAGCCTGCGGATCGTCCCGGAACCCATGGAAGATTGGGAAATCCGCTTGCAATCGTCGGAAAGTCTTGATAAAATAAACAGATAAAACCGTGGAAAGGGGATGGACGCACCGTGTACTTAAAATCGTTGGAAATGCAGGGCTTCAAGTCCTTCCCCGACAAGACCGTCGTGCAGTTCGGCCACGATATCACCGCCATTGTAGGCCCCAACGGCAGCGGCAAGTCCAACATCTCCGACGCCGTCAGCTGGGTTCTGGGCGAGCAGAGCTCCCGCAGTCTCCGGGGTGCCAAAATGGAGGATGTCATCTTCGGCGGTACGGCCAAGCGGGCCCAGGTGGGCTTTGCCGAAGCGTCCCTGCTGCTGGACAATGGCGACGGGTCCTTGCGGGTAGACGCACCGGAGGTCATGATCACCCGCCGGTATTACCGCAGCGGTGAGAGCGAGTATTACATCAACCGGCAGTCGGCCCGACTGCGGGATATCCACGAACTGCTGATGGATACGGGCCTGGGCCGGGAGGGATACTCTAATATCGGCCAGGGCCGGATTGATGAGATTCTGGCGGTCAAGAGCACGGACCGCCGGGAGATTTTTGAGGAAGCAGCGGGCATTTCCAAGTACCGCCACCGTAAGGAGGAAACGGAACGCCGTCTGGCGGGAACCGAGGATAATCTGCTGCGTATTGGCGATAAAATCGCCGAGCTGGAGTTGCAGCTGGAGCCGCTGCGCCGCCAGGCGGAGCAGGCCCGGACGTATCTGGAATTGCGGCAGGCATTGAAAGGACAGGAGACGGCCCTGTGGCTGGCGCAGCTGGCCCGATTGGGAGAGGCATCCCGTAAGGCACGGGATGATCACGCCGCCGCCGCCGACCAGCTGCAACAGGCCCATGAAGGGCTGGAAACTCTGTATCAGACAGCAGAGGCCCTGGGCCAGGAACTGCGGGAGCAGGACCAGCGCACGGATACTCTGCGCAGCTCCATTGACGGCCTGGAGAATACGCTCCACCGTTATGACAGTGAACAGGCGGTGCTGGAGACCAACCGGGCCAACCGTCAGGAGACGTTGGAGCAGATTGGCCGGGAGCTGGCCCAGCAGGCGGACCGTTCCGGCGGCTTGCGCAGCCAGATGGCGGAACGGGAGACCCAGCTGGCTGAATTGCGACAGCGGCGGAGCCAATGCGCCCTGGAACTGGCGGCTATGGAGGAAACTCTGTCCCACTGGGAGCGGCAGGCCCAGGCATCCCAGGAGCATTTGCACCAGCTGCAACTGGAGCAAACGGCGGTGACAGCACGGATGGACAGCTGCCGCCGGGAACAGGAAACGCTGGAACAGTCTTTGACAGAGCAGGAGAGCCGCAAAAGCGATCTGGCCCGACAGACGGCGGAAGCGGAGACGAGACTGGCTGATGCCGAGGAACAGCGCAATCAGGCTCAAAAACAACTGGAAACGGCCCGGCAGACGGCGGCCAAAGCATCCAACGCCGTGGCGGGCCACAGACTGCGGGCGGATAACCGCCGGGTCGCCCTGGAGACGGCACAGCAGAAGCGGACCGAATCGGGCAAGGTTCTGGATGCCGCCATGGCAAAGCTGCGGATGCTGCGGGAGCTGGAACAGGAATACGAGGGCTTTTCCAAGGCGGTGCGCATCGTCATGCAGGAGGCGGAACAGGGACGGCTGACCCATATCCACGGTCCGGTGTCCAAGCTGCTGCATACGGAGGAAGCGTATACCGTGGCCATGGAGACGGCCCTCGGCCCGGCCATGCAGCAAATCGTGGTTACAGCGGAGGAGGATGGCAAGGCCGCCATTGCACTGCTGAAGCGGCGCGACGGCGGACGGGCCACCTTCCTGCCTTTAGAAACCATCCGGGGCCGTCGGTTGCAGGAGCGGGGACTGGAGCAGTGCCGTGGATTTGTGGGCGTCGCTGTGGACCTGCTGACCTGTGATGGCCGGTACAAGGAGATTTTTTCTAATCTCCTGGGGAAAACCGTCATCGTGGAGACCATGGACGATGCCATTGCCATGGCCCGCGCCTATGGACACCGGTTTCGCATCGTCACCCTGGACGGCCAGGTGCTCCACGCCGGCGGTTCCATGACCGGCGGTTCTATGGTCCGAAACGTGGGCATTCTCTCTCGGGCCAATCAGCTACAGCGTTTGGAGAACGAGACGGCGGAACTGCGCCGGAAGCAGGAGGGGCTGGACCGGGAATTGCAGCAGGCCCAGGCGTCTCAATGTGAGGCAGACAATCAGTTGGCCCAATCGGAAGCCCAGTTGCGAACGGCAGAGGATCAGGTCCTTCGTCTGGAGGGCGAGGTGCGCCAGCGGCAGTTGGTGGCCGACAATGCCGCTGAGCAGCTGGAGCAGCGCCGCCGGGAAGAAGCGGCAGCCGACCAGGGACAGGCCGGAACGGCCCAACGGCGGCGGGAACTGGCGGAGCAGCTGGCAGAGCTGACCCAATGCCGGGAGCAGCTGCAACAGCAGATTGCAGACGCGGAGACGGCTCACCAGGAGACAGCTGCCCAATACGCTGCCGCCCAGGAACAGCATACGGCGCTGCGCTTGGAAGCTGCATCCCTGGCGACGGGGGAGACCACGGCCCGTGACGCGCTGGAACAGCTGACGGCGCTGCAAGACCAGCTGGAGGACCAGCGGGATGCCAAGCTGTTGTTGCAGGAGCAGCAGCAGCGGGAATTGCAGGCATTTGCAGCCCAGGCGCAGACCATTGCCGCCCGCCGGGAGGGCGTGGTACAGACGCTGGAGCAGAAGCGGGAGCAGCTGCGGCAGGCGTTGTCAGACCGGATGCAGCTGGAAGCCAGAAAAACCCGGACGGAGAAGGCCGCCCAGGAGCGAAATAAAGAGATTCTGCTGCTGGAGCGGGAATGCGCCCGCCTGGAACAGAAGCGGACCACAGCGGAACTGGAGGAAAAACAGATCATTGACCGTCTGTGGGACACATATGAACTGACGCCCACCACAGCGGCGGCGGTGGCCGCGCCCATCCAGACCGACGCGGAAACTGGGCGGGAAATTCAGACCCTCAAGCGGAAACTCAGCGCCTTGGGTACACCGAATCTGGGAGCCATTGAGGAGTATGACCGGGTTTCTGAACGGCATGCGTTTCTGGACAGCCAGCGGCAGGACGTGCTGCAGGCCAGGGGAGAACTGACGGATATTATCGACTCTCTGACCCGGGAGATGACGGAAATCTTCGTCCGGGAGTTTGGCCGGACCAACGCACATTTCGCCGAGACGTTCCGCGAGATGTTCGGCGGCGGCAAGGCATCACTGGAATTGGAAGACCCCCAGGACCCGCTGGGCTGCGGCATCGAAATCCAGGTGCAGCCGCCGGGAAAGCAGTTGAAAACCCTGACGCTGCTTTCGGGCGGCGAGAAAGCCTTTGTGGCCATTGCGTTGTATTTCGCCATTTTGCAGGTGCGGCCCACGCCGTTCTGTCTGCTGGACGAAATCGACGCAGCCCTGGATGACAGCAACGTCCACCGGTTTGCCACCTATTTGCGAAATCTGTGCCGGGAGACACAGTTTATTGTAATCACCCACCGGCGGGGCACCATGGAGGCGGCAGACGTCCTCTATGGCGTCACCATGCAGGAGCAGGGTGTCTCCACTATTCTCCATATTGATATGGAGCAAATGACAAAAGAGCTGGGCATTTGACCGGCGGAAAAGGTAGGATACCATGGGATTTTTTGACAAAATCAAAACAGGACTCACCAAGACCCGCAAGGCCATGGAGTCGTCTCTCGGCGAGATTTTCTCCGGCTTTGCCACCATCGACGAGGAATTTTATGAGGAACTGGAAGAAAGCCTGATTTTGGCGGACCTGGGCGTGGAGACCTCCACCAAGGCCGTGGAGCAGCTGCGCCGCCGGGTTAAGGAACAGAAGCTCAAGGACAACGACGCGGTTCGCAGCGCCCTCAAGGACATTCTGGTGGAGATGCTGCAAGTGGGGGATACGGCCCTGAAAGCCACCACCAAACCGTCTGTGGTGTTGGTGATCGGCGTCAACGGCGTAGGCAAGACCACCACCATCGGCAAAATGGCCAACCATTTGCGGGAAGAGGGAAAAAAGGTCCTGCTGTGCGCCGCCGACACCTTCCGGGCCGCCGCGGCCGACCAGCTGGAAATCTGGGCGGAGCGCAGCGGTGTGGAAATTGTCCGCCAGCATGAGGGCGCCGACCCGGCTTCGGTGGTTTATGACGCCATTGCCGCCGCCCGGGCCAGAGGGACGGATATCATCCTTTGTGATACGGCTGGGCGGCTCCACAACAAGCAGAATCTGATGAATGAGCTGGGTAAAATTGCCCGCATTCTGGAGCGGGAGCTGCCGGAGGCCGACAAGGAGGTGCTGCTGGTGCTGGATGGCACCACGGGCCAGAACGGTCTCATTCAGGCCAAGCAGTTCCAGGAGATTGCCGGTGTCACTGGTATGGTCCTGACGAAGCTGGATGGAACGGCCAAGGGCGGTATTGTCATCGCTGTGGCCGATGTGCTGCAAATTCCCGTGAAATATATCGGCGTCGGCGAGCAGATTGACGATCTGATGCCCTTTGACGCCCGTGCGTTTGTAGACGCACTGATTTAAAGGAGGGTCACCATGCGAATCGACGGAAGAACCAACGACGCCATCCGGCCGGTGAAGCTGACCACAGGCTTTTCCAGATTTGCCGAGGGCAGCTGCCTCATTGAGATGGGCAATACCATGGTTTTGTGCTGTGCTTCGGTGGAGGAGCGGGTGCCGCCCCACGTCCAGTCCGGCGGCTGGATTACGGCGGAGTATTCCATGCTGCCCCGGGCCAACCGGGAACGGACCAAGCGGGATGTCAGCAAATTGAAGCTGGCTCCCAGAAGCGCAGAGATTCAGAGACTGATTGGCCGTGCGCTTCGCAGCGCTGTGGATCTGGAGCTGCTGGGAGAACATACCATTACCATCGACTGTGATGTGCTCCAGGGCGACGGTGGTACCCGCACCGCCTCCGTCACCGGCGGCTTTGTGGCTCTGGCTCTGGCTTGCCGCAAGCTGTTGGAGGAGGGGAAGCTCGAGGCCATGCCCCTGAAAGGCTATGTGGCAGGCGTATCCGCCGGCATTGTGCACGATGAGCTGCTGCTGGACTTGTGCTATGAGGAAGATTCCAGCGCCATGGTGGATTTGAACTGCGTCATGAGCGACGATGGCCGGATTATCGAATTGCAGGGAACCGGCGAAGAACGGCCCTTTACGTTGGAGGAGCAGCAGGCATTGGTCCGACTGTGTGCCAAGGGCAATGCCGAGCTCCACGCCATGCAGAAGGCGGTACTGGGGGAACTGGTATGAAACTGGTATTGGCAAGTAAAAATAAAGGAAAGCTGCGGGAATTGCAGGCCATGCTGCGGGATACGCCGGTGGAGGTGCTGCTGGAGTCCCAGGTGGGCATTGACCTGGAGGTGGAGGAGACCGGCACAACCTTTGAGGAGAACTCCCGCCTCAAGGCCATGGCGGTGATGCAGGCCAGCGGCCTGCCGGCCATTGCCGATGACAGCGGCCTGGTGGTGGATGCCCTGGATGGTGCGCCCGGCGTTTACTCGGCCCGATACGGCGGCCTGGACAGCGACGCGGCCCGGACGGCCTATCTGCTGAAAAACATGGAACAGGTGCCCGACGACCGGCGGACCGCCCGGTTCGTCAGCGTCATTACCGCCTGTTTCCCCGATGGCCGGGAGATTCAGGTCCGGGGCGAATGCGAGGGCGTTATCACCAGAGAAGTCCGGGGGGACGGTGGCTTTGGCTATGATCCCATCTTTTTGGTGCCGTCCCTGGGGCAGACCTTCGGAGAACTACCCGCCGAAGAAAAAAATCAAATTTCGCACAGGGCCAAGGCTCTGGAGCGGTTTACAGAACGGTTGAACAAGGAGTTACAATATGCTGACAAGTAAGGAACGGGCGGAGCTGCGCTCCAAGGCCAATACGCTGGACACGGTTTTGATGGTTGGCAAAGGCGGTGTGACGGAAAACGTCATCGCCCAGGCTGAAACGCTGCTGGACGCCCGGGAACTGGTCAAGGGCCGGGTTCTGGAGACGGCGATGATGAGCGCCCGGGAGGTGTCCGATGCCATCTGTGAGGCCACCGGTGCCGACGGCATCCAGTGTGTGGGCTCCAAATTTGTCATCTACCGGTTTTCCAAGAAGCTGGAAGCCCAGCGGCAGGCGGAGCGGGCCAAGGAAAAGGCCAAGGCCAAAGCGGCCAAGAAGGTCAACCCCGTCCGGGCCGGTGTCCAGGCCCGCCGCAAGAAGGCCAGAGAAGAGCGGGAGAAGCGCAACGCCTATTTCAAAGAGGCCGCCATTGCTGCGGCCAAGGAACGCAGAAAATAAGGAAACCGCCGGAGGCGGTACCAAATTTTAAGAATCGGGGGCGTGTGGTATGGGAAGAATCGGTATATATGGCGGCAGCTTTAATCCGCCCCATGTGGGCCATACACTGGCCATGCGGGAAATGGTGCGGACGCTGGATCTGGATCGGCTGATCCTGATCCCGGCTCTGGCGCCGCCCCACAAGAAACTGGAGTCCGGCTCGCCTGACGCCGAGACACGGCTGGAAATGCTGCGTCTGGCAACCGAGGGGATGGAACGGGTGGTCATCGACGACCAGGAATTGCGGCGGGACGGACCCAGCTATACATCGGATACGGTGCACGCGCTGCACAAACGATATCCCGACGACCGATTGTATTTGCTGATGGGCACCGACATGTTCTTGTCCTTTGACAGCTGGCACAAGCCGGAGAAAATCTGCCGCCACGCGGCGTTGGCTGTGGTCCATCGGGAAACGGCGGACCCGACTCTGACAGCCCGAATCCAGGAGCAGGCCGAGAAGCTCCGGAAACAGTTCGATGCCGAAGTGGTGGTGCTGGACAACCAGGTGGAGGATATGTCCTCTACAGAAACACGCCGCATGCTGCACTTCCAGTGTGCCAACACCTATTTGGCGCCGCGGCTGCTGGAGTATATCCAACAGAAGGGACTTTACGGAACAGGGGAGAACTGGAAGAATCTTCCCTTTGAGCAGCTGCGGAAAATCAGCCTGTCCCTGCACAACCCCAAGCGGGTTCCCCATGTGATCGGCTGCTGCGAGACAGCAGCCCGGCTGGCCCGTCGGTGGGGCGCCGACGAGGCCATTGCGGCCCGCTGCGGTATTCTGCACGATGTGACGAAAGCCCTTAGCAAAAGAGCACAGTTGCTATTGTGTGAAAAATATGGTATTATGACTAACGCATTTGAGCGCGAAAATTATAAATTGCTCCATTCCAGGACCGGCGCCGCGGTGGCCCGTCACATTTTCGGCGAATGCGACGAGGTATATGATGCCATTTATTGGCATACCACCGGCAAGGCAAATATGACCCTGATGGAGAAAATCCTCTATATTTCGGACTATATGGAGCCCCAGCGGAGCTTTGACGGCGTGGAGACCCTCCGGGAATTGACGGAGCGAGATCTGGACGCGGCGCTGTTGTGTGGGTTCGAGATGTCCATCGCGCTGCTGGAAAGTGAAGGCAAAGCCCTGGACCGTAATACGGTTGAGGCGCGGGACTATTTACAGAGCGAAAGGACAAAAGAATGAAGCTTTTCGGAGGAAAACACACAACCAAACAGACGGGAGGCCAACGGACCGCCAAGAGCAGCCCAGCGCTGTTCAAAGCACAACAGAAAACGACATCCAATTCTTCGTCTGCTGCGCCCAAGTCGCAGCAGAAACCGGCTGCGCCGGGTGCTTCCGGTAAGCCGCACCGGCTCAACGGTACCCAGCGGGGTCTGATTCTGCTGGGTGTGGCGTTGGTGGTGCTGGTGGCCGTGATTTTCGGTGTGGCCAAAGCGGTGATCAAGCCGCCGGAGCGGCCCGGTACCAATCAGAGTACCAGCCTTTCCAAGGACCAGGAGCAGAAGAAACCGGCCTTTACCTATGTCAATGACGATGGAGAAGAGGTAGAGGCCCAGTTTGAAGCACCGGGCAGTCTGGTGGATGGTGTCTATAACATCTTGGTGGTGGGCACCGACAAGGGTAGCTTCCTGACCGATACCATTATGATTGCCCATATGGACACTGTGGAGCATACAGTGGCGCTGATGAGCGTGCCCCGTGATACGCTGGTCTACGGCAACTATTCCGTTCCCAAGATCAACTCCGTCTACGGCGGTGCTGGCGGCGGAGATGACGGCATTGAAGCGCTGCGCCAGATGCTGGCCTCCGTGCTGGGCTTTGAGGTAGACGGCTATGTGGAAGTGAATCTGGAAGCCTTTGTGGAGATCATCGACCTCATGGGCGGCGTCACCTTTGACGTGCCGCAGAGAATGTACTATTCCGACCCGTCCCAAAACCTGTATATCGACCTCTATCCCGGCAAGCAGACGTTGACCGGTGACCAGGCCATCGGCGTGGTCCGGTACCGTTCCGGCTATGCCGCCGGCGATATTCGCCGGACGGAGGTCCAGCGGGACTTTGTAAAGGCGGCGGCGGAGCAGCTGTTCTCTCTGAAAACACTGGCAAACATCCAGCCCATTATTGAATCGGCCATTAAACATGTGAAAACGGACCTGACCCTGGGCAATATGCTGTATTTTGCGCAGGAGGCGCTGAAGTGTGACATGTCCAAAATGGAGACCTTCACCCTGCCTGGTGCCGGTGTGTATATCAATGGCGGTTCCTACTATTCCCTGTATCCCAGTCAGGTGCTGGAGATTGTCAATGAATACTTTAACCCCTATGACGCGGATATTTCTCTGAGCAGCCTGCACATCCGTACAAGCGGTAATTCTTCCGGCGGCGGTTCTTCCTCCTCCGGCAGCAGTTCTTCCAGCAGCTCCAGCAGCAGTTCCTCCGGTAGTTCCTCTTCCGGCGGCAGCTCTTCCAGCAGCTCCTCAGGCGGTTCCACAACCACCACCGAGCCGGACGATACGGAGATACCGGAGACCAACGATCCCGGCGTGACCAATCCCGGCACGACTGATCCTGGAACGACAGAGCCCGGCACAACAGACCCCGGTACGACGGACCCCGGTACGACAGAGCCTGGCACCACCGATCCTGGAACGACAGACCCCGGTACAACGGACCCCGGTACTACCGATCCAGGCGCAACGGACCCTGGTACTACAGAGCCCGGCACGACGGACCCCGGTACCACCGATCCGGGCACAACGACAGACCCCGGTACAACGGACCCGGGTACGACTACGCCGCCGGATGGCGGTGAGACGTCCACCACCACGCCGGACCCGGTGGTGCCCACGGACCCCGGCAGCGGTTCTTCCGGCGTAGACGTTCTGGAGCCGGCAGCCTGAGACAGGGGAAATCAAACTCAAGATAAAACATCGGAAGGATGATGGAATTGTTAACACCGAAAGAGGTCGCTCTGGCGGCCGCCAAGGCATTGGATGATAAGAAAGGCATTGATATCCGACTGCTGGCCATTACGGATGTCTCCACCCTGGCCGATCACTTTTTGATCTGCACCGGCAGCTCCAATACCCATGTCAAGACCCTCTGCGACGCCGTGGAGGAAACGCTGGACAAGCTGGGTGAGCCGGTGCTCCGCCGGGAAGGCCATCGCAGCGGCACCTGGGTGCTGCTGGATTTCGGTTGCCTGGTGGTCCATGTGTTCACCGACGAGACCCGGAAGTTTTACGATCTGGAACGGCTGTGGAACGATGCGACGCCGGTTCCGCTGGACGGCGTGATTACGGAATAAGAAGGAAGAAGAGAGACAATGAAGTACGATTTTACAGCCATTGAAAAGAAGTGGCAGGCCAAATGGATGGAGACCAAGCCCTTTGCGGCGGTGACCGGCGGCGAGAAGCCCAAGTTCTATGCCCTCATCGAGTTCCCGTACCCTTCCGGCCAGGGCCTCCATGTGGGCCATGCCAGACCGTATACGGCCATGGACGTGGTAGCCCGCAAAAAGCGTATGGAGGGCTATAATGTCCTGTTCCCCATGGGCTATGACGCATTCGGCCTGCCCACGGAGAACTATGCCATTAAAAACCACATTCATCCGGCCAAGGTGACCCACGATAATATTCTGAA
This sequence comes from uncultured Oscillospiraceae bacterium, assembly GCA_944385415.1. Taxonomy (GTDB): domain Bacteria; phylum Bacillota; class Clostridia; order Oscillospirales; family Oscillospiraceae; genus Avoscillospira_A. The sequence continues at coordinate 29,680 of CALWXC010000009.1, forward strand.
CTTCCGTAGTCAGCTGCAAATGCTGAGCTATTCCTTCGACTGGGACCGGGAGATCAACACCACCGAGCCCAGCTACTATAAATGGACCCAGTGGATTTTCCTGCAGCTGTGGAAGCACGGCTTGGCCTACAAAACCACTATGCCTGTCAACTGGTGTACCTCCTGTAAGTGCGTCCTGGCCAATGAGGAAGTGGTGGACGGCGTCTGTGAGCGCTGCGGTGCGCCCGTGGTCCGTAAGGAGAAGAGCCAGTGGATGCTCCGCATCACCAAGTATGCCCAGCGTCTCATTGACGATCTGGATGATCTGGACTTTATCGAGCGGGTCAAGACCCAGCAGAAGAACTGGATTGGCCGTTCCACCGGCGCCGAGGTGACCTTCAAGGCCACCACCGGCGATGATATTGTGGTGTTCACCACCCGGCCCGACACTCTGTTCGGCGCCACCTATATGGTGCTCTCTCCTGAGCATGAGCTGGTAAAGAACTGGCTGGAGAGCGGCAAGCTGCACAACGCCGACGATGTCAAAGCCTATCAGGCCGCCGCCGCTTCCAAGTCCGACCTGGAGCGGACGGAACTGAACAAGGAGAAGACCGGCGTCTGCCTGGACGGCGTCAAGGGTATCAACCCTGTCAACGGCAAGGAGATTCCCATTTTCATTTCCGATTACGTTCTGGCCACCTACGGCACCGGCGCCATTATGGCCGTGCCTGCCCATGACGACCGTGACTGGGAGTTTGCCAAGAAGTTCGGCTGTGAGATTATCGAGGTGGTCTCCGGTGGTGAGGATGTCCAGAAGGCGGCATTTACCGCCAAGGACGAAACCGGCATTCTGGTCAACTCCGAATTCCTCAACGGTTTGACCGTCAAGGACGCCATTCCTGTCATCACCAAGTGGCTGGAGGAGAAGGGCATCGGCGAGGCCAAGGTCAACTACAAGCTCCGTGACTGGGTGTTCTCCCGTCAGCGGTATTGGGGCGAACCCATCCCCATGGTCTACTGCGAGAAGTGCGGCTGGCAGCCCCTGAGCGAGGACCAACTGCCTCTGCTGCTGCCGGATGTGGAGAGCTATGAGCCCACCGATGACGGTGAATCGCCCCTGTCCAAGATGACCGATTGGGTCAATACTACCTGCCCCTGCTGCGGCGGCCCGGCCAAGCGGGAAACCGATACCATGCCCCAATGGGCTGGTTCCAGCTGGTACTTCCTGCGGTATATGGACCCCCACAATGACAAGGCGCTGGCGTCCAAAGAAGCACTGGAATACTGGTCTCCCGTGGACTGGTACAACGGCGGCATGGAGCACACAACGCTGCACCTGCTGTACAGCCGGTTCTGGCATAAGTTCCTCTATGATATCGGCGTGGTGCCCACCAAGGAGCCGTACAAGAAGCGTACCAGCCATGGTATGATTCTGGGAGAGGGCGGCGAAAAGATGTCCAAGTCCCGCGGCAACGTGGTCAACCCCAATGACGTGGTGGAGCAGTACGGCGCCGATACCATGCGCACCTATATCATGTTCATCGGCGACTTTGAGAAGGCCGCCGCCTGGTCCAACGAGGCGGTCAAGGGCTCCAAGCGGTTCCTGGACCGCGTCTGGAATCTGGCGGAAAGCTGCTCCGACAGCGATGCCATCACCCCGGCCAATGAGTCCGCCATCCACAAGACCATCAAGAAGGTTACCGTCGATATCGACGACCTGAAGATGAATACGGCCATTGCTGCCATGATGACGCTGGTCAATACCTTCTCGGCCAATGGTTGTTCCAAGGGCGATATCCGTGCTCTGCTGCTGCTTCTGAGCCCCTTTGCACCCCATATGGTGGAGGAGCTGTGGGAGATGAAGGGCTTTGCCGCGGAGACCGGTAAAATGGCCTGCCAGACCGATTGGCCCCAGTACGATGAGAGCAAGACTGTAGACGCCACAGTGGAAATGGCCATCCAGATCAACGGCAAGCTCCGCGGCACCATGCACGCTGCTACCGATCTGGATAACGACGCAGTCATTGCCCAGGCCCATGCCACGGAAGTGGTCCAGCGGAACCTGGAAAAACTGGGCGGCAAGATTGTCAAGACCATTGTGGTCAAGAACAAGCTGGTCAACGTCATCATCAAATAAATTCAAATAAATTCAGAAAAAGTGCTTGACATTATGGGCGATTTTGCGTATAATATTCGAGCCATGGATATGGCCCTGAAAGCGTCCTGGATTGAACCGGACGCGTCGGAGGGAGGGAAATCAATGTCTGAAATTCACGTCAAAGAGAATGAATCTCTGGAGAGTGCTCTGAAGCGGTTCAAGAGAAGCTGCGCCAAGGCCGGCGTTATCGCTGAGGTCAAGAAGAGAGAGCATTACGTGAGCCCCAGCCTGAAGCGTAAGCAGAAGTCTGAAGCTGCTCGGAAGAACAAGAGAAAGTTCTATTGATCCCCTCTGTGATACAGTAGGCCAAGCGCCCTGCCGAATGGCAGGGCGCTTTTCCTATGTCTGGGATGGTGCGGGGACGGGGGCCATGGGAAACAGTGCCGCCTCCTGCAAAAGGCCTACGGCGGCGGCAAATCCGGCCGCTTCCGCGTCCAGCACTTTTTCGGCCATGGTTTCCGGCGTATCGAACAGCAGCAGAGATGGACCGCCGTCCTCCCATACCAGTTTGTACATGCAGCGCAGGGGCTCCCAGGGATAGATCCCACCGGGGTCCCGGTGGAGAAACGCTTGCAGGTCCTGGGGGGACAGGAGGATTTCACTGCCAACAGGGCAGGGGAGCGGCATCCGGCAGCGCAGGGGCCGCAGTTCCAGTACACAGCGAGCCGGCCAGCGGGCGGCTGCCTGGGCCAGATGGTCCCCATACCGCCCGCTCATACAGGGAGACGGTACCAGGACGGCGCTGTGGGGCGCTGCGTCGGCGCAAGTGATGGTGGTCCACATGGAGAGTTTCGCCTCTTCGGCGGCGCGGTCCAGCTGGGTTACCATTTGCAGCCAGAATTCTGTGGGCTTGCCGGAGACGTCGCAGAGGAGCCCGGTGTGGCGGGCGGCGGCGTATTGGACGATCATCTGTACCAGTTCCGGCGTGGGCTCGTAGGCCGGTTGGGTGCTGTCCTGGAGCAGCAGCATACAGGGAAACTCCGGTGCATCGCTGGGGGCCAGCAGGGCCGGGGTGTCCGGGGCCAACTGATAGCCCATACAGGCCAGATGGGCGGAGGCCGCAGCGGCCTCCGCCGCTTCCTCGGGAGAAAATGCCAGGTAGATGGGGATGGACAATTTACAAACCTCCTATGCCATGGTATAATCATTACAAAACGGCTGGTGTACTTTGACGTTCCGCCGTTTTTCTCGCCCCTGCGGGGGCAACCGAAAAAACAGGACAGGATACCACTCCGGTGCTGCCGTATTGGTATCTGCCTGAAGGATCCGTGTCGGTATCCGGCACTCTACTCTTATGAAAAAGTTGGTTGAAGTATGCCTGCATCTCTTTTGCCGCGATTGATCGTGGACCAATTGACCGATTTAACGCCGGAGCTCCTAGGGGAGTACGGTATCCGGTCGCTGTTTATGGATTTTGACAATACGATTGTACCGTACACCACCGATGTGCCCACCGAGACCATGGACCGCTGGCTCACGGCAATGCAGGAGTCGGAGATTTTCCTGTGCGTCGTATCCAACAGCCGGAACCAGCGGGTGGTGCGGTTTTGCAATGCCCATGGTCTCCACTGCGTGACCCGTTCCAGAAAACCGTTTCAGAAGGGCATCCGGGAGGCATTGACCCGTTACCATCTGGACCCCAAAACGACGGCGTTGGCGGGAGACCAGATTTTTACCGATGTGCTGGGCGCCAATTGCGGCGGTTTGACTTCGATTCTTGTCACACCCATCCGCCTGCATAACATCTGGCTGAAGCTGCGGAACGTGGCGGAACAGCCCTTTATTTTCCTGGCCCGGGGCCGCCGCCGTTGAATTGGATATTTTTTGCGCCATTGGCGGGAATGGGCTTGCTTTTTTAAAGAAAATGGGATATCATATCATTAGCTATGTATGTTTGTAATTCAAACAGCCATGAACAGTGGCAGCAAGATTTAGGAGGAACATCAAAGTATGATTTCTGTCAGCGATTTTAGAAACGGCGTCACCTTCGAGATGGAAGGCAAGGTCATGCAGATCGTGGAATTCCAGCACGTGAAGCCCGGCAAGGGCGCTGCCTTTGTCCGCGTCAAGATGAGAAACGTCATCACCGGCGGCGTGACTGAGACCACCTTCAACCCCAACGACAAGTACCCCACCGCTTTCGTCGAGAGAAAGAAGATGGAGTACTCCTACTCCGACGGCGACCTGTACTACTTCATGGATATGGAGACCTTCGACATGATCCCCATCGATAAGAGCGTGCTGGACGACAGCTTCCGCTTTGTCAAGGAGAACGACACCTGCACCGTTCTGTCCTACAAGGGCAACGTGTTCGGCGTGGAAGCTCCCAACTTTGTTGATCTGGTTGTCACGGAGACTGAGCCCGGTCTGGCCGGCAACACTGCCACCAACACCCTAAAGCCCGCCACCGTGGAAACCGGCGCTGAGGTTCGCGTGCCCCTGTTCATCAACGAGGGCGACAAGATCACCATTGATACCCGTACCGGTGAGTACCTGAGCCGCGCTAAGGCCTGATCTGTATCATCCTATGTAAGCGAAAGGAGAAACTACCATGACGCTTTCTGAAAAATCCGCATATCTCAGAGGTCTGATGGAAGGCCTCAAGATCGACACCGACAAGGACGAGGGCAAGCTGCTGTCCGCCATTGTGGATATGCTGGAGGACGTTTCCTACGCCATTTCCGATATCGAGGCTGATGCCCAGGCCGTTTCCGACGAGCTGGATCAGATCGAGGAGGAGCTGGACGCCATCGAGGAGTACCTGGACGGCGACGAGGACGAGGATGACGGCTGCTGCTGTGACGACGATGAGGATGAGGACGACGAGGATGTGGACTTCGACTACGATGACGATGTTCTGTATGAGGTGAAGTGCCCCGTCTGCAATGAGATCATCACCATCGACGAGGATACCATTGCGCAGGGCTCCGTCTCCTGCCCCAAGTGCAACGAGACTTTGGAGTTCGAGGTGGATGAGGAAGAGTCTGAGGACTCCTGCTGCTGATTGTCCAACCGCATAAGATGATAGAACAAACGCCGGAGCATTTGCTCCGGCGTTTTTGTGGGCTATAGGTTAAAAAATCATTCCAAAGGAAAAGAAGTGCTCAGGAGCTCTTCTTTTCCGCCAGCTTGGCACAGGCGGTGGTCAGGGCCTGGGACAGCTGATCGGGGCAGGATGTCTCCTTGAAACCGCAGCGGATGCCCTGAAGACGGCGGATGACTTCGTCCACTTCCATACCCTCCACCAGGGCGCCGATTCCCTGCAAATTGCCGTTGCAGCCACCGGTGAATTCCACATTGCGGACTGTGGTACCGTCCAGATCAAAGTGAATCATCCGGGAACATACGCCCTTGGTCTTAAATTCAAATGTCATTGGTAAGTTCCTCCCATTTGATAGTCTGTTATTCTGTCAGATCACAGTATGTGGCCGAACGGTACCGGCACAAATCGTCGGGGGAGAGGATAACCTGTACCCCTCGCTGACCGGCAGAGACGGCAATTTCATCGCAAAGCTGAGCCGTTTCCTCCAGAAAGGTGGGGAAATCCTTTTTCATGCCGATGGGACTGCATCCGCCGCGGATATAGCCCGTCAGCCCCAGCAGCTCCTTTACCGGCACCAAATCCACCTTTTTTTCACCGGCAGCCTTAGCGGCCTTTTTCAGATCGAGGGAACAGCAGACGGGGATGCAGAAGACGCAGCACCCATGCTTTTCTCCCCGGGCCACCAGGGTTTTGAATACGGTTTCCGGCTCCATGCCAATGCCCTCGGCGGCGTGCATACCGTTGAGGTCGTTTTCATCATAGTCATAGGACGCGGTACGATAGGGGATTTTCGCCTGATCCAGCAGCCGCATCACATTGGTTTTTGTCATAAACAGCACCTCAATTTTTAATAATACCACAATTTGTCCATGGACGCAAGACGGAAAATGGTGTGTTCTGTGGTTACGGGGCGCTACAGCGGGCATACTAGGGACGAACGCTGTATGGAGGTGTGACCACATGGAACAGGAGAAACAATGCCACGCGGAGCCGCAGCTGACGGAGCTGGGCGGAACCACGACGAGAACGAACGGGGGCACCATTTATACGCTGACCATTATCGGTCAGATTGAAGGCCATCAGGTGCTGCCCGATACGGTAAAGACCACAAAATATGAGCATGTGCTGCCCTTGCTGGCATCCATTGAGGAGAGCGAGGAGATTGACGGACTGCTGCTGTTGCTCAACACCGTCGGCGGCGACATTGAGGCGGGACTGGCCATTGCCGAATTGATTTCCGGTATGAAAAAGCCCACCGTGTCCCTGGTGTTGGGCGGCGGCCATTCCATCGGTGTTCCTCTGGCCGTATCGGCAAAAAAATGTCTGATTGCCCCGTCGGCGGGTATGACCATCCACCCGGTGCGGATTTCCGGTACGGTGGTGGGTGCACCGGCCACATACCAGTATTTTAACCGGATTCAAGAACGAATTGTGGAGTTTGTTACGGCCAATTCCCGGATCAAGCGGGATAAATTTCTGGAGTATATGATGGCCACCGGCGAACTGGCGTCCGACGTTGGTACGGTGATTTACGGCAAAGAGGCGGTGGACTGCGGCCTGATTGACAGCCTGGGCAGCCTGGGGGACGCGCTGGAAGTTCTGCACCGTCAGATTGAAGAACAGGCTGGAAAGCAACCTGCAAAAAAATGACTTGGGAAAGTTGTGGAATTTCTCCTGTAGTTGTGATAAACTATACGGTGAGTTTATAAACAACTACAGGAGGATATTTCATGAGTTACATCTCTGCCATCATTCTGGGTTTGGTGCAGGGCGTCGCGGAGTTCCTGCCCATCTCCAGCTCGGGACACCTGTCGCTGTTTCAGCACTTTTTTCAGCTGACCGATGTGGAGCATGACCACATGTTTTTCGACGTGCTGCTGCATCTGGGCACGTTGGTGGCCGTGTTCTTTGCGTACCGCAGGGATATCGCCGAGCTGCTGCGGGAGTTTTTCTGCATGGTGCACCTGCGCAAACTGCCCCAGGGTCAGACACCGGACATTCCGGCCCGCCGCATGATTCTGATGATCATTGTGGCCACCCTACCGCTGCTGCTGGTGTTCCCCATCAGGGATCGAGTGGAGCTGCTGTACCAGAACACCTTTTTTATTGCCTTTGCGCTGGTGCTGACCGGTACGCTGCTGTTTGTGTCGGACCGGATGCCCAGGGGCCATAAAACGGCTGGAACTGCCACCATGGGGGATGCCATTTTAGTGGGGTTGGCGCAGGCGGTGGCCGTGGTGCCGGGTCTGTCCCGCTCCGGTACCACCATTTCCGCCGGTATGGCCAGAGGCTTTGACCGTACATATGCGGTGAAATTTTCTTTTCTCATGTCCATTCCCGCCGTCCTGGGCGCCAATATACTCAGCATTGTGGATGCGGTAAAGGCGGGCATTGACACATCTTTGCTGCCCATGTATCTGGTGGGCGTACTTGTGGCCATGGTCTCCGGCTATGCGTCCATCAGCCTGCTGCGGTTTATCGCCCGTAAGGGCCGGTTCGGCGGCTTTGCCTATTATTGCTGGGGCGCCGGTCTGGTGACACTGATTCTGTCTCTGATCGTGCCCTGATATCCTGGAGAAAGAGGAAGTATCATGGCTGAAACGAAAAAGAAACCTCGCTCTACGTCCGGCGGCAAATCGACCAAACAGTCGACGACCCGGCGGAGTTCGACGCAGCGTTCCGCGGGGAAAAAGCCCATCCATCGGGAAGTGGGGGCGGTGGTCTGCCTGTTTCTGGGCTTTTTTCTGCTGCTGGGCTGCTTTGGCGTGAATGCGCTCTTTATCAAACTGCTGCGGGATGTGACCCGCGGCCTCATCGGCAGCGGTCTGTATCTGCTGCCGGTGATTCTGCTGCTCAGCTTCTGGATTCTTATGTTCCATCGGGGCCGTCCGGTAAAGTTCCGCATGGTCTGCGCGTTTCTGCTGCCCATTGCCACCGGCGCCTTGGGACAGCTGTTCGGCGGCGTCAAGCCCGAGTGGACCGGCGCTGTGGTGGGCATCCTCTGGCGCGGCGGTATCAACGGCACAGCGGGCGGCCTGATCTCCGGCACGCTGGCTATGCTGTTTTCCAGCCTGTTCAGCACCGTGGGCGCCGTAGTGTTGTTCCTGGTGATTTTTGTCATTGGACTGCTGGGGGCCCTGAACATGACCATTGTCAGCGTTATGCAGGCCATCCGCAACCGGCCCCGGCTGCCGGAGTATGACCCGCCGGAGGAAGAGCCGGTGGACACGGCTGCCACCATTGTCAATCATGTGGCCAACCGCCATATTGAGCGGGTGGAGCAGCGCCGGGAGCGGAAACAGGAACAGTTGGCCCGACAGGCCCAACAGGCCAAGGAGCGTCAGGCCCGCAGCGCCGCCGACTTTGACTTGCCTGTGGACGAGCCCCTGCTGCCGCCCCAGGAACAGACTGCGCCCAAGGTCACCCATGGGCTGCGTTCCCCGGACCAGTATTTGCAGGAACAGCAGCAGATGGCGGCGGGAGAACTGCCGCCGGAGGAGCCGGAAGGAGAACGGGCAGTCGAACAGGAGCCGGTCCGGGAAGTGCTGGACGACGATCTGTTGGAGGTCTTCGACGCACCGGTTCGGCCCATGCCGAAACCCATTGTTCCGGTGCCCCCTGCACCGGCTGTTTCTGCACCGGCCATTTCCGAACCAGACACCCCCGCACCGAAAGCCCCAACGGCGGAACCGCCTGTGCAGTCTCCGCCACCGGTGGAAGAGACACCCCAAAAGGTCAAAGCATCCGACGCCCAGCAATCCGCTGCGGAGATTTCCATGGAAATCGCAATGGGTGGGGGAGAAACCGGCGAATATGTCTTCCCGCCGGTCTCCCTGCTGCGTATGAGCCAGGGCGGCGACGTGGACGGCACCGAGGAAATGCGGGAAAATACCGAGCGTCTCAATGCCACGCTGGAGAGCTTCAATATCGAGGCGCATATTGTCAATGTGACCCGCGGCCCGTCGGTGACCCGATATGAGCTGGAACTGGACCGTGGCGTCAAGCTGTCCAAAGTCACCAATCTGGCCGATGATATCGCCCTGTCTTTGGGTGCGTCCGGTGTGCGTATTTCCGCCATTCCCAACAAGATTTCCGTGGTGGGCATCGAGGTGCCCAACCGGCTGGTCAGTACCGTTCTGGCCCGGGATGTGCTGGACTCCAAGGAGTTCGAGCAGAGCAAGTCGAAGATCTCCTTTGCCGTGGGTAAGGATATCGGCGGCAATCGCATTATTGGCGATATCGCCAAGCTGCCCCACCTGCTGATTGCCGGTACCACCGGTTCCGGTAAGTCGGTCTGTATGAACTCTCTGATTATTTCGTTGCTGTTCAAGGCCCGGCCCGACGAAGTCCGCCTGATTATGGTGGACCCGAAGATGGTGGAATTGGGCATTTACAATGGCATTCCGCATCTGCTGATTCCCGTGGTTACCGACCCGAAGAAGGCGGCGGGTGCGCTGCAATGGGCCGTCACCGAAATGATGCGCCGTTATCGGGCCATGGCCGACGCCGGTGTTCGTGATCTGGACTCGTATAACAAGCTGGTCAAATCCATGGACGATGAGCGCAAGCCCATGGAACAGGTGGTAGTGGTCATCGATGAGCTGGCCGACTTGATGCTGGTAGCTGCCAAGGAAGTGGAAGAATCCATCTGCCGTATTGCACAGATGGGCCGTGCTTCCGGCATCCATCTGGTTATCGCTACCCAGCGTCCTTCCGCCGACGTCATCACCGGCTTGATGAAAGCCAATATTCCTTCCCGTATTGCATTCGCTGTGGCATCCGCCATGGAATCCCGTATCATCTTGGACACCCAGGGTGCGGAAAAACTGGTGGGTAAGGGCGATATGCTGTACGCGCCCCTGGGTCAGGGTAAGCCCAAGCGCGTCCAGGGCTGCTTCATCACCGATGAAGAGGTCCAGGAGGTGGTCAGCTTTATCAAGCAGTCGTCTACCCCCAACTATTCCGACGAGGTCCAGGCTCAGATTGAGCAGAAGATGGAGCAGGGCAGTAAGGGCGACGGTGGCGGCAGCAATGCCGCGGCCGACAGCGGCGGCAGCGGCGATGAGCTGCTGCCCGACGCCGTGGAGGTCATTCTGGAAACGGGACAGGCTTCTGTCTCCATGCTCCAGCGGCGTCTGAAGCTGGGCTATGCCCGGGCGGCCCGTATCGTGGACGAGATGGAGGAGCGGGGCATTGTCGGCCCCTTTGAAGGCTCCAAACCCCGCCAGCTGCTCATTACCCGGGAGCAGTGGGAAGTGATGAAAAACGGCGGCACCGTCCAACCGGAACCGCCGGTAGAGGAAGAGATTCCCTAAAACTGCACCAACTGTAAAAAAGCCGAATGGTTTTGTGCATCCCCGGCAGGTATTGCCTTAGCGGTATCTGCCGGGGACTTTTTTCAATCACTGGACCTATTCGGCAGCAAAAATATGAGGATATCACAATGTTTCTGTATCATAAAGTATCAAAATGGATTGATTCTGCACTCAAACAAGATGTCCCTGATGCCGTCACGGCATTTTGCTTTAACCTGTATGATGACGGAACCGGGAAATGGTCTATGGAGCTGATTGGCGCCAGCCGCTTTGATTTGGAGGCTCCAGACTGGCCGTGTGATGAAGTGACGAATTTTATGACACGGGAAACCCCCTTTCGATGGAGGGATTCTGCAAAATGGGACAGTGTTTTGCAGAATATGATGGGCGTGTTGCAGAACTATCTCCAAACAGGCCAGCATGCCGACCTTCTCAAAAGCAAAAGCGGCGTGGGAATTGGATTTGTGGATGGTGATATCGAAATTCTATTTCATCAATAGCGGAAGGAGCGAGCCGGCGTGGATGCGGGAAAGCACAAAACGTTTGGAATGACACTGAAATTATTTCTAATCCTTGATTTTTTGGTCCTACTCCTGTCCTTTGTGGGAACAGCACAGTTTGCAAAGGAAGCGTATCAACTGATGTCATTTGCTGGATTTGCGGCAATCTTTGCATTGTTCTTTTCTCTTGTGTATTGTGGATTCTCACTGATCGTGTTTGCGTTGCTGGGGGTGGCATTGTGGCGGCAAACGGTTATTTTTGCAGCTGCTGCGTTCTTCCTGCAAATTCTGATTCGGATACCTTCCATTTTCTTTGATGTACTGGATGGCTATTTCCTACACTCCTGGCATGACATGATAAAAATTATCCAAATTATCATGGGAATTGTTGGACTGAGCGGTTTACTTTTTCGATATGTACATAGAAGAAATCAGACAGACCCACTATGAGAGCGAAATACCATGAGAAGATACGCATTTGCGCGCAAAGACACGCCACGCTTTTCTCACGCCAAACCCAATACAGAACTAAACAGTGCTTGTCAGTTTCATGCGAAAGTGACAGGCACTGTACTTTTTCATGCGAGATTTGCCAGTTGAGTATCTCCAAAGCGGCCAAGCGGCTTTATTGCATCTATCCAGGGGCATAGACCGGGCCGCCGCCACATAAGGTGAAGCGGAGGGAAGCGTATGTACCAACGAAAACTGCGTCAAGTCTGTTCTGTGCTGCCGCCTCAGCTGGCTGCCATGGTGTCCCAGCTGCCGCCGGAACAGGAAGAACAGCTGGAGGAACTGCGGTTGCGGTGCGGCAGCGAGATCACCATGGTCTGCGGCGGCCGGGAGCAGCCATTGAGCTTGACCCGTCCCATGCTCTGCACCCGGGACTTGCTGGAACATCTGGTAAATCTGGCATCGTCCTATTCCACCTACGCGGTGGAGGAATGTCTGCGTCAGGGATATCTCCCCCTGGAAGGAGGGCACCGCCTGGGCCTTTGCGGTACCGCTGTGGTACAGGATGGCCGCATTGCCACCATCAAGGATATCTCGTCGGTCAATCTGCGGGTGGCGGGACAGCATTTGGGCTGTGCTACAGCGCTGCTGGACGCACTGGGTCCCAATCCCGGCAATGTGCTGTTGGTGGGACCTCCCGGCAGTGGCAAAACGACGCTGCTGCGGGACTTGGTTCGCCAGCTGTCGGACCGGCTGGACCAGCGGGTGGGCGTGGTGGACAGTCGCGGAGAGATTGCGGCGACGGTCCGGGGCCAGCCGCAGATGCAGGTAGGCCGCCGGACCGATGTGCTGACTGGTGTGCCCAAGGATCAAGGGATGGAATTGCTGGTGCGCACCATGAGCCCCCACTGGGTGGCCGTGGATGAAATCACAGCCAAGGCCGATATCCGGGCCATGGTTCGGGCGGGATATTGCGGTGTCCGGCTGCTGGCTACAGCCCACGCCTTCGGGCGGGAAGATTGGCAGCGGCGGGCGTTGTATGAGAAGCTGCGCAAGCGGAAAATCTTTACCAATCTGGTGTTTCTCGATGGGAAGCGCCGCTGGACGCTGGAAAGGGTGGAGGAAGGATGCTGAAAACCATGGGAATCCTGATGGTGCTGCTGGGGGCCGCCGGAACCGGCGGCTCCATGGCCTTGGCCGTGTACCGGTCCAATGTGCTGCTGCGGCAGCTGCTGGCAGCCATGGAACTGTTGCACAGCGAGCTCTCGTTCCGCCGGACGCCGTTGCCGGAGGCCATGGACGCGCTGGCCCATGGGAGCCAAGGCGCGGTGGCAGCTTTTTTCCAGGCCATGGCCCGGGATTTGGCTTTGCGGCAGGAACGGTCGGTGGCCGTCATCATGCGGAAAAATCTTATGCGGTCCAGTTTTACACCCCAGGCCCGCCGGATTTTACAGCAGTTGGGCAACGGCCTGGGACAGTATGACTTGGATAGCCAGCTGCGGGCCGTTTCCCTGGCAGAGAAGCGGTTACAGGAACGGCTGGACGAGGCACGGGCCCAGCAGGCCGGACGCATTCGCAGCTATTGCACCCTGGGCGTCTGCGCGGGGCTGGCCATTGCCATTCTGGCATGGTAGGAGACATATGGGCCGCAGGACCGGCATAGACTGCACTATGGCGAGGGGGACAGGCCCCTAATCTGGAACAGAAGAGAGGCAGACCCATGGACATCGATCTGATCTTTAAAATAGCCGCCGTTGGTATTATCGTCTCCATCCTCAATCAGGTATTGGTGCGGTCGGGCCGGGAGGAGCAGGCCACCATGACCACGCTGGCGGGGCTGGTGGTGGTGCTGATGATTGTTGTGCAGCGCATTGCCGAGCTGTTCGACTTGGTCAAGGACCTGTTTCAATTCTGATGGAACAGTTTTTGAAGATTCTGGCCCTGGCCCTGGTGACGGTGCTGGCCATCCTGCTCCTGCGGAAACGGACAACAGAGTTTGCATTGGTTCTGTCGCTGGTATGTATTAGCGCGTTGTGTTTTTACGCCGCCACCACATTGCAGCCGGTGATGGACATGCTGGAACGACTGGAAACGCTGTCCGGTGTCCACGGCGCTGTCCTGGCGCCGGTGGTCAAGACGGCCCTGATTGGGATTCTGACCCATATCTGCGCCGGGATTTGCAGCGATGCCGGAGAAAGCGGCATCGCCCGTATGGTGGAGCTGTGTGGCACGGCCATGGCGTTATATTTGTCCACGCCGCTGATTACGGCGGTGCTGGATCTGCTGGATACGTTGCTGGGAGGTGCCGCACCATGAGACGATGGCTGTTGAGTTGTTTGGCGGCTCTGTTGCTGACAGTGACCATAGGGGCTACCGATTTGGTGGAGGAGCAGCGGCAGGCCATCGGTGTCGATGGTTTGCAGGACGGCTTGACCGAGGAAACGGCAACATTGGTGGAAGACCTGTCGCCGGTGGAATCCACCGATCTGAGCCATGGTTTGTCGTCCATCTGGCAGAAGCTGCTGCCCCAGTTGGATACGGTCATTCTCAGCGGTGTCCGGACGGCCATTTCCCTGATGGCTGTGGTGATTCTCTGCTCCATGGTGACCCAAATGGAGACAAAGCTCTCTAAAAATGCCGTATTGATGGCGGGAACGCTGGCCATTACGCTGCTCAGTGCCGCCAACGTACATACCATGGTGGGATTGGGCCGGGAGACCTTACAGGAGCTGCAAAGTTTCAGCGGCCTGCTGCTGCCCGTTATGGCGGCGGCCACGGCGGCCAGCGGCGGTGTCAATTCCGCTGGAGCGCTGTACGCCGCGTCGGTGCTGGTGTCCAACATTTTGATGACCGTCATCAATTATATTCTCATTCCGATTCTCTACGCCTATTTGGCTGTATCGGCGGCCAATGCCGTTCTGGGCAATCAGACGTTGGCCAGAGTGCGGGAACTGGGACGATGGATTGTGACCAACGGCCTCAAACTGACGGTGTTTGCCTTTACCGGCTATTTAAGTCTGTCGGGGATCTTGTCCGGCGCCACGGACCAGTCGACATTAAAGGCGACCAAGCTGGCTATGGGTGCGGCGGTGCCGGTGGTGGGCAGCATGATCTCCGATGCGTCGGAAACGGTACTGGTCAGCGCCGGAATCCTGCGCAGCTCGGCGGGAGTGTTCGGTATGCTGGTGGTTGTGGCCATCTGCCTGCTGCCCCTGATAAGGCTGGGCGTCCAGCATATTTTATTGAAGCTGACAGCGGCGCTCAGCTCCACTGTAGGCGAAAAACCTCTGGTGGACCTGATCGAGAGCGTGTCCGATGTTATGGGATTTCTGATGGGCATGACAGGTGCCAGTGGATTTATGCTGCTGATTTCCTGTGTATGCTCCATAAAGGTGGTGGGTTCGTGAGTGAAGCGGTACGACAGTATCTTCTTTCAGTGGTGGCCATGGCCATGCTGGCCGGTGTTCTTCTGGCCCTGGTGCCCAAGGGAGCGGTCCACCGGTCCCTCAGTTTTCTATGTGGTCTGGCTATGATTTTGGTGGCGATGGGACCGCTGGCCCGGGTGGATGTGGACGCTCTGGCCCAGGCCATGTCCCGGGCCAAGATGCAGGCGGAGGAAGCAGCTTGGGGCGTCACCATCGACAATACCCAATGGGTGGCTGATATCATAAAGCAGGACGCGGAAGCATATATATGGGACAGGGCTGAGGAACTGGATATACGGCCCAAGGCCGTGGAGGTGACGGTGGCCGTCGGCGGAACCTACCCGTACCCCTACAGCGCCGATATTACCGCCGTCGCCGCACCAACCCAGCAGAAACAGCTGGAGCGAGTCCTGGAGGCGGAACTGGCAATCCCGGCAGAACGACAGGAGTGGCACGAACCATGAAGGAAACCAACTGGAAAGCGGGCCTCAATCAAAAGTTGCAGGTCCTGGGAAAATTCAAATATCCTCTGGCCATTCTGCTGCTGGGGCTGGTGCTGCTGGCCTGGCCCACAGAGGAAGCGGAAGCGCCGGAGACCGAAGCGGCCCCGGCGGAGACGGTTCTGGTGTCCGGCGACGGACCGGAGCAGCTGGAGCAGCGGCTGGCGGCGCTGCTGAGCAATATGGAGGGAGCCGGGCGGGTGGAGGTGCTGCTGCAATATGCGGCGGGGCCCCGGACCGTCTACCAGACCGACAGCACCCAGGAGGTGACCGACGGCAGCGACGAAAAAACCACCGCCGTCACCATTGAAACGGTGCAGAGCGGCGAGGGACCGGTGGTGGTCCAGACCATGGAACCCACCTTTATGGGGGCGATTATCGCTGCGGAAGGAGCGGACCAGGCATCGGTCCGGCTGGATTTGGTGAACGCGGTTTCCAGTCTCACGGGGCTGGGGGCGGACCGTATCACAGTGATCAAATTAAAATAACCAGGAGGAATGGACAATGAAGAATTGGAAACGGAATGCGGTGACAGCGGTGGTGCTGATGTTCGTCTGTGCGGGTGTGTACCTGAACTGGTCCTACAACCAGCAGAATACCACCAATTTGGCGGACACCCTGGATGCACAGAAGGTCATGGGAGAAAATCTGGTGCTGTCCAATGACGGCGCGGTGACGGAAACCGGCGGCGAAGAGAGCGGCAGCGTAGTCAACGATTACTTTGCCGAGGTGCGTCTCAGCCGTCAGACGGCCCGGGACAGCGCCGTGGAGACGCTGCAGGAGACCATCTCCTACGCCGGGGAAGAGGAGGACGTGTCGGAGGTGTCCGGCCAGCTCAACAGCATCGTCAATGACGCTCTGGCGGAATCCCAGATCGAAAGTCTGGTGGTGGCCAAAGGGTACGAGGAGTGTGTGGCGTACATGAATGAGGACAATATCTCCATTGCGGTTTCCGCACCGGAGGAAGGGCTCAGCGCCACCGATGTGGCGTTGATCTCCGACATTGTCACATCCCAGTCGGATTACACGCTGTCTCAGATTCGGGTGATCGAAGTCAAGTGAAAGAATCTCCTTGTAATTTTCCTGAATTGTGGTAAAATGGTACCATCAAGGAGGGATTCCCCATGGGTGAAAACAAGGAATATCTGTCTACCACGCAGGAGAACGGCTCCATCCACATCTCTCAGGAGGTCATCGCCTCCATTGCAGCCCTGGCGGCCAGTGAGGTGGAAGGCGTCTGTGGTCTCAGCGCCAACCTCGGTTCCGACATTGCCGAGCTGCTGGGCCGGAAAAATCTGGGCCGCGGCGTGAAGATCACCATTCACGATGACTCCATTGCCATCGACTGCTATGTGGTGGCTCTGTTCGGCTACTCCGTCATCGACATTGCCAAGAATGTCCAGGAGCGGGTGGTCACGGCGGTGGAATCCATGACCGGCGCCACGGTGCGCAGCGTCAATGTGGACATCTGCGGCATCACGCTGCCCAAGGAGACAAAAAAATAATTTCCGAAAAATAAACCCTTTGTGAAAACAGAGGGTTTATTTTTTTGAGTTTTTTCGCTATAATGTATCTACTATAACATGGGGGAATCGAGAGTATGACTAGAACCAACGCCCGCGAGATTGTGGTACATCTGATCTACGGCATTAACTATACAAAGGAAACCGCTGACGAGGCCATGGTCTCCCGGTTTGCTCAGGACTACTACGAGACGCTGCAGGAGGAAAATGATATTTACGCCGAGCGTCCCAACCAAAAGCAGCTGGCCTATATCGCCCAGGTGGTCAAGGGCATTGAGGAAAAGCAGGAGGAACTCAACGGCTATATCACCAAATATGCCATTGGATGGCACCTGGACCGTATTTCCCGGCTGGCCCGGTCCATTATGCAGCTGGCCATGTATGAATCTCTCTATGTGGAGGACGTGCCCACGTCCGCAGCCATCAGCGAGGCCGTGGAGCTGACCCGCAAGTATGAGGACGAGGATGTGGTGTCCTTTGTCAATGGCATTCTGGGCAGCTTTGCCCGTGAGGTTGCCCAATGAGCTGCCTCGGTTTCGATACCAGCAACTATACAACTTCGGTGGCTTGTTTTGACGGCAAGGACGGTCTCAACTGCTCCCGGCTTCTGGATGTGAAGCCGGGGGAGCTGGGTCTGCGCCAGAGCGATGCGCTCTTTGCCCATGTAAAGCGGCTGCCGGAGTTGTTTGCGCTTTTGAAGGAGCAGCGGGACCTGGGAACGGTGACCGCCGTAGGCGTCAGCACCCGGCCCCGGCCTGTGGAGGGCTCCTATATGCCCTGTTTTCTGGCCGGTGAGTCCCAGGCCACGGTGTTGGCGGCGGCGCTGAATGTGCCGCTGTATCGCTTTTCCCACCAGGAGGGCCACATTGCCGCATCCCTGTGGTCGTCAAACCGCTTGGAATTGCTGGAACAGCCCCATCTGGCCTGGCACCTGTCTGGCGGCACCACGGAGCTGCTGTTGGTGGAGCCCTGGGAGAAATCGGCACGGGGCACCAAAATCGGCGGCACCACGGATATTTCTGCCGGTCAGCTCATTGACCGCACCGGCAAGCTGCTGGGCTTGCAGTTTCCGGCGGGCAAGGCCATGGATGCCTTATCCCAGGAGACGGATGCAAAAGAATGCTTTCGGGTCAAATGCAAAGACTTGACCTTTTCTCTGTCCGGCGTGGAAAATAAAGTGATGCAGTACGCTGAGGGACACAGCTCCGCTGAGACGGCCGCCTATGCCTTGCGCAGCGTGATCGGAGCAGTGCTGACAGCCACGGACCACGCCCGGAAGGCATATCCCGGCCTGCCGGTGGTGTTCTCTGGCGGCGTGGCGTCCAATAGCCTGCTGCGGCAGCAGGTCACAGGCTTTGACGCCGTGTTCTGCCCGCCTCAGTACGCCACCGACAACGCCATGGGCATTGCGGTGCTGACGTGGTTACAGGAGGGCGCATAGTATGGAGTATCCCGTCTATGAAGTGTCGCAGATCAACGCCTATCTGAAAGATAAATTCGACAGCGACCCGTTTTTGAGCGGCATCTGCATTCGTGGTGAATTGAGTAACTACAAGGTCTATCCGTCAGGCCACCATTATTTTACGCTGAAAGACAGCGAAGGGGCGCTGCGGGCGGTCCTATTCCGCAACAGCGCCATGCGCCTGCGGTTTCAGCCCCAAAACGGTATGAAAGTGCTGGCGGTGGGCCGTATTACCGTCTATCCACGGGACGGCGGCTATCAGCTGTACTGTGAAAGCATGATGGTGGACGGCGTGGGAGACCTCCATGTGGCCTATGAGCAGTTGAAGGAGCGGCTTCAGGCCGAGGGTTTGTTTGCTTTGGAGCATAAAAAGCCCTTGCCGCCCTATCCCCACCGGATTGCTGTTATCACCTCCGGCGCTGGTGCGGCTATCCATGATATTTTGCGGGTGCTGCGCAAGCGATATCCTTTGAGCAAGGTGCTGCTGCTGCCGGTGCGGGTCCAGGGTGAGGAGGCCCCGCGGGAGATTGTCGGAGCCATCCGGTACGCCAACCGCTGGCAGCTGGGCGATGTGATCTTGACGGGCCGTGGCGGCGGTTCCATGGAGGATCTGTGGGCGTTCAATGATGAACGGGTGGCCCGGGCCATCTATGAATCGGAGATCCCAGTGGTATCGGCGGTGGGCCACGAACCGGATGTCACCATTG
Source organism: uncultured Oscillospiraceae bacterium (assembly GCA_944385415.1). Classification (GTDB taxonomy): domain Bacteria; phylum Bacillota; class Clostridia; order Oscillospirales; family Oscillospiraceae; genus Avoscillospira_A. Next base: position 48,742 of record CALWXC010000009.1, read on the forward strand.
CGGATTTTGTGGCCGACGTTCGGGCGGCTACGCCGTCCAACGGCGCGGAACTGATCGCCCCCGATCAAGTGGAGCTGCGGCAGCGATTGGCGGCCTATGAAACGCGGATGTGCGCCGCCATGGAACGGCGGCTGAAGCTGTCGCGGCAGCAGTTGGACGCGTTGAGCAGCCGCCGGGTGCTCCAAAGTCCCATGCACTACATTGAGGACCGGCGGCTGATGCTGGACCGGGCGCAGGAGCGGCTGATTCTGGCAGCCCAACACCATCTGGAGCGGAAGCGGCGGAATTTTGCAGCCCTGGCCGCAGCCCTGGACGCCATGAGTCCGTTGAAGGTTCTGGCACGGGGCTACTCCGTAGTGAAGCAGCAGGGCCATGTGGTAAAATCGATGGAACAATTGTCTGTGGGCCAGCAGGTGCAGCTTTGCCTGTCCGACGGCAGCGCCCTGGCCCGGATTGAGGAATTGAAGAAGGAGGACACGTCCCATGGAACAGTCCAAAACCTTTGAAGCGTCGGTACAGCGTCTCGAGGAGATCGTACGGCGCATGGAGAGCGGCGAACTGCCGCTGGAAGAGGCCTTGTCCCTGTTTGGAGAGGGGACGGCCCTGGTCAAATCGGCCAACGCCCTGCTGGATGCGGCGGAGCTGACGGTGGTCAAACTGAAAAAGGGCGCCGACGGTGCGCCGGAGGAAATGGAGTTTGAGAGCCATGAGTGAGTTTCAAGAGCAACTGCAACGATATGTAGACGCGGCGGAGGACTTTCTGAACCTGCAGTTTGCCTGGGAGCCCGCGCCCCAGAAGACGCTGCTGGAGTCCATGCGTTATAGCCTGCTGGCCGGGGGCAAGCGGCTGCGGCCGGTGCTGACCATGGAGTTCTGCCGGGCCGCCGGGGGCGACTGGCAAAAGGCAGTTCCCTTTGGCTGCGCTCTGGAGATGATTCACACCTACAGCCTGATTCATGACGATCTGCCCTGCATGGACAATGACGATTTCCGCCGAGGCCGTCCCACCAACCATAAGGTCTACGGTGAAGCTATGGCGGTGCTGGCTGGTGACGCCCTGTTGACGGCAGCCTTTGAAACGGCGGCGGCGGCCGATGCGGAACCGGCAGTCCTTGCCAAAAACGTGGCCATTCTGGCGGGCTGCGCCGGTGCCCGCGGTATGGTGGGCGGTCAGGTTCTGGACCTGGAAGGGGAGAATCGCCCGCTGGAAGCCGACTATATCCACCAGCTCCAGCAGATGAAAACGGGTGCACTGTTGCGGGCCGCCTGCCTGATGGGCGTCACCACTGCCGGTGGCAGTCCCGAGATGGCGCGGGCGGCGGCGGAGTATGCCGACGGCGTAGGATTGGCGTTCCAGATTCGGGACGATATTCTGGATGTCATCGGCGACGCTGAAAAGCTGGGCAAAGCCACAGGCATGGACGAGCACAAAAATACCTTTGTCCGACTCTACGGCGTGGACCGCTGCCAGAAGATGGTGGAGGAGGAGACAGACCGGGCCGTTGCAGCCCTGTCGGTATTCCCAACGCCGGAGTTTCTGCGGGATCTGGCCCATTGGCTGGTCCGGCGCGATCACTGAATTTCCTGTGCCGCACGACGCCGTGCGGCATTTTTTTTCACGTTGTTTATGAATATTATCTTGTATATACATTCATTGTATGGTACACTACTAAGGACTGAACGGATGCGTTTTTGCTTTCTGAACATGATAGAATGGTTGTGACGTTTTGACACTGCTGAATACGATCCACTCCCGAGAGGCGCTGTTGCAGCTGACACCGGAGCAGCAGAAGCAGCTCTGTCGGGAGATTCGGGAGTTCCTGGTGGAACACATCTCCCGTACCGGCGGCCATCTGGCCTCCAACCTGGGTGTAGTGGAGTTGACGCTGGCGCTGCATCTGGTATTTGATACAGCCCAAGACCGCATTGTCTTTGATGTGGGCCATCAGGCCTATGTCCACAAGATCCTGACGGGACGGCAGGAGCAGTTCCGGCAGCTGCGGACCTTCGGCGGCATTGCCGGATTCCCCAAACCGTCGGAGAGCGAGCACGATGCTTTTATTGCAGGCCATGCTTCCAATGCGGTCTCCGTGGCCCTGGGCATGGCCCGGGCCAGAACGCTGCAAAAGCAGGATTACAGCGTCATTGCCCTGCTGGGCGACGGTGCACTTACCGGCGGCCTGGCGTATGAGGGTCTCAACGACGCCGGAGCCAGTGGGGAACCGCTGATTGTCATTCTCAATGACAACGGCATGTCCATCACCCCCAATGTCGGCGGTATTTCCCGCCATTTGAAGCTGATCCGCACGAAACCTGGCTATTTAGGCATCAAAATGGCGTACCGTAAGTTTACCAGAGCCATCCCCGGCGGCAATGTCCTCTACCGGGCAACCCACCGGCTCAAGGCGTTCCTCAAACGCCATTTGATCGGCATTACGCTGTTTGAGGATATGGGCTTTAATTACATCGGCCCTGTGGACGGCAGTAATGTCCGCCGTTTGACGGAATTGCTGCGCTATGCCCGGGAAATGCAGGAACCGGTGCTGCTCCATGTGATTACCAAAAAGGGCTCCGGTTATGGGCCCGCCGAGGAAAAGCCCGACCAGTTCCACGGCGTAGGCGCCTTCGACACCGCTTCCGGCGCCACCCAGCCGTCTAAATCTGTGACCTTCTCCGCCACCTTTGGCAATACCATGCAGGAGCTGGCGGCAGAGGACCCGCGCATCTGCGCCATTACGGCAGCCATGAAGCCCGGTACGGGACTGGATGGCTTTGCGGCCGCCTATCCGGACCGCTTCTTTGATGTGGGCATTGCCGAGGGCCATGCCGTGGCCATGGCGGCAGGTCTGGCCAAGCAGGGGATGATTCCCGTGGCGGCCATTTATTCTACGTTTTTGCAGAGAGCCTTTGACATGATGCTCCACGATGTGGGTTTGCTGAATCTCCATGTGATTTTTGCTGTGGACCGGGCAGGACTGGTGGGAGAGGACGGCGAGACCCACCACGGCGTCTTCGATGTTGGCTATCTCCAGCAGGTTCCCGGCATGCAGATTCTGTGCCCGGCCAATCAGGCGGAGCTGCGGACCCTGCTGCGAAAAGCCGCTTTGGAAATGACAGGCCCGGTGGCGGTCCGGTATCCCCGCGGCGGCGATGGATTTTTAAAATCCGTCTGTACTGAGCCATGCTTGCGGGAGGGGACAGATATTACATTGGTGTCCTACGGCACCATGATCAATACGGTGCTGGAGGCGGCGGTATCGCTGAAACAGCAGGGCATCCATGCGGAAGTGGTCAAGCTGACCCAGATCAAGCCCCTGGACATGACGCCGGTGCTGGAATCGGTGCGCAAAACGGGCAGACTCTTTGTGGCGGAGGAGACAGTGGACGCCGGATGTCTGGCCAATCAGTTGTTTGCCCGCCTGGAACAGGAGGGCATTGCCGCTGCGGTCGGCAAGAGAAATTTTGGGGATTCCTATGTGACCCATGGCACGGTGGCCAAGCTGTACGAGACCACGGGCCTGGACTGTGCAGGTCTGCTGGCGGGAATCCGGGAGGTACTGGACCATGAAGCATAAGGAAAGACTGGACGTGCTGCTGGTGTCCCGGGGCTTGGCAGAGACGCGGACCAAGGCCCAGGCCATCATTATGAGCGGCGACGTCTATGTAGGCGGTCAGAAGGCCGATAAGCCGGGTATGTCCTATGAAGATACTGTGGAAATTGAAGTGCGGGGACAGGCTTGTCCCTATGTAAGCCGCGGCGGATTGAAGCTGGAAAAGGCGCTGCGGGACTTCGGCGTGGACCCCACCGGCTATGTTTGCAGCGATTCCGGCGCTTCCACCGGCGGGTTTACCGATTGCCTGCTGCAGCAGGGGGCGGCCAAGGTGTTCGCCATTGACGTGGGCTATGGCCAACTGGCGTGGAAAATTCGTCAGGACCCCCGGGTGGTCTGCATGGAGCGGACCAATATTCGCTATGTGCAGCCGGAGGATTTGGGAGAACCCTTGGACCTTTCTGTTGTGGATGTTTCCTTTATTTCCCTGAAAATTGTTCTGCCGGCCATTGCCCGGCTGCTGAAGCCCACGGGACAGGTTTTGTGTCTGATCAAGCCCCAGTTTGAGGCCGGTAAAGAAAAGGTGGGGAAAAAGGGTGTGGTCCGGGACCCGGCGGTGCATCAGGAGGTGCTGGAGCACTTTGTGGCCCTGGCCGATGAACTGGGATTCACCATCCGCAATCTGACCTTTTCACCGGTCAAGGGGCCGGAGGGCAATATCGAATTTCTGGGCCATTTGAGCCGGGAAGCCGGAGTGCGGAATGTTCCCGATTTGGCGGCCCTGGTGGCTGAAGCCCATGAAACATTGAAGGGACAAACCGTATGAAAGTAGTCATGACCCCCAATCCCTACCGGGATCGGAATTTTAGATATGCCGACCAGGCCGAGCAGATTCTGCGTGCCGCCGGTGTGGAGACGCGGCTGTGCTTGCCCTTCGGCGTGGATAAAAATTTTGAATTACCCGCCAACAAGACGTTTTCCAACCTCAATGAGGAACTGAAGTCGGCGGATATGCTGCTCTGCTTCGGCGGTGACGGTACCATTCTCCATTCCTCCAAAGCGGCGACCTATCACGGGATTCCCGTTTTGGGCGTCAATATCGGCACCATGGGTTTTATGGCGGAATTGGAGGCCGGAGAGCTGAACCAGCTGTCCCGGCTGGCGTCGGGCCAGTATTCTATTGAAAAGCGTATGATGTTGTCGGTGGAAGTCCAGCATGAGGGTCAGATCATCTATACGGACACAGCCCTCAATGATATCGCCATTACAAAAGGGGCGGTGGCGCGAGTCATCCAGATGGAGGTCCTGTGCGACGGCGTCCAGGCGTACAGCTTTGCCGGTGACGGCGTGTTGATCTGCACGCCTACGGGCTCTACGGCCTACTCTATGTCGGCGGGAGGCCCTCTGGTGGAGCCGACAGCGAGAAATATCATTGTAACGCCCATCTGCGCCCATACGGTCCAGGCCCGGGCGTTCGTCACGTCCAAGGACCGGGAAATCACCGTGCGCATCGGTAAGACCGGGCGGAAAAACGCCTTTTTGTCCACCGATGGGGGCCGGGCCATCCGGCTGAATCTGGGCGATATTGTCCGGGTCCGGCGCTCCCGCTATGAGACGCGGCTGGTCCGCTTGAAACGTACCAGCTTTTTTGAGATCATCAACAACAAGTTCTTTGACAGGTGAGGTGTCGTATGAAAACCCAAAGACAAGCGAAGATCATGGAGATCATCACCAGCCGCAACATCGAAACCCAGGAGCAGCTGCTGGAAGCGCTGCAGCAGAGCGGTTACCAGAGTACCCAGGCCACCATTTCCCGGGACATCAAGGAACTGCGCATTGTCAAAGAACTGACGCCCATGGGCAGCTATCGGTATACGGCGGCCACGGCGGAAAAAACCGGTACGTTTTCCAATCGGCTCAACACCATTTTCCGCGAGTGTGTCACCCATTACGACTACGCCCAAAACATGGTGGTGATCAAAACCATGCCGGGGCTGGCCAACGCCGCCTGTGCCGCCATCGACGCCATGGACATGTCGGTGGTGGTGGGCACCTTGGCCGGTGACGATACGGCTTTTCTCGTCATGCGGGATACGGCTGCTGCCGCCGCGTTCTGTTCTGAAATCAAGAAACTCCTGGAGTAAAAGGGGAACCGCCATGCTTTCCGTGCTGCATATTGAAAATATTGCCGTCATTGAACAGGCGGATATCACTTTTGACGCGGGATTTAATGTGCTGACCGGCGAGACCGGCGCCGGTAAATCCATTGTCATCGATGCCATCAGTGCCATTTTGGGCGAGCGGGCCTACCGGGACGTGATTCGTACCGGCTGCGAGAAAGCCTTTGTCAGCGCGGTATTTACCGGCATCGGCCCGCTGGATTGGTTTGCAGAAAATCAGGTGGAATATCAGCCGGAGGAACTGCTGATTCAGCGGGAAATTTGGTTGGACGGTAAAAATGTCTGCCGGGTCAATGGCCGCCCCGTCACCGTGGCGCTGCTGAAAAAGCTGGGCATTCAGCTGATTAACATTCACGGCCAGCACGATTCTCAACAGTTGTTTGACGAGGCAAACCACCTGCGGTATCTGGATTTGTTTGCCAAGGATGAAGCCGAACTGGCCGCCTATACGGCGGCCTTTGAAACGGTACAGCAGACGAGGGCGGAAATCCGCCGTCTGTCCATGGACGAAAGCGAAAAGCTGCGGCGGGTGGAAACGCTGCGCTATCAGATTGAGGAAATTGAAAGCGCCAAACTGAAACCTGGCGAAGACGAACAGCTGGAGGCGTTGCGCAAGCGACTGCAAAACTCGGAGAAGATGAAAAGCAGCCTGTGTGCGGCGGTCAACGCCTTGTACGGCGGCGAGGACAGCGACGGCGCATGCAGTCTGCTGACCGATGCGGAGCGGTCCCTGGGGAGTCTCTGCCGGTTTGATGAAAGTCTGGAGCCCCTGCAAACCCGCCTGACCGACGCCGCTTATTTGATTCGGGATATCACTGAGGAACTGCGGGACCTCCGCGACAGTCTTTCCTTTTCGGAGGGGGAGCTGGAGCAGCTGGAGGAGCGGCTGGACGTCATTCACAAGCTGCGGCGTAAATACGGTGCCACTTGTGTGGACATTCTGGAATTTTTGGAGAAATGCCGCCGGGAACTGGACGAAATCGAGTTTTCCAGCGACCGGCTGGAACAGCTGCAAAAGGATTTGGACAAGCAGGAAGCCAAGGCGAAAAAGGCGGGTCTTGCTCTGCGGAAAATCCGGAAAACCGCAGCGGACGCCCTGGCGGAGCGCATTCTCTCAGAACTTGCCCAGCTGGATATGCCCAAAGTGCAGTTTGTCTGCCAGTTTGAAGAACTGGAACTGACAGCTACGGGTATGGATGAGGTGCGATTTCTCATGTCGGCCAACGTGGGCGAGGATTTGAAGCCCATGAGCAAGGTGGCGTCCGGCGGCGAGCTGGCCCGCATTATGCTGGCATTGAAAAATGTGCTGGCGGAGCAAGATCATGTGCCGACGTTGATTTTCGACGAAGTGGATGCCGGTGTCAGTGGCCAGGCGGCCCAAAAGGTGGCGGAAAAACTCTGCCAGGTGGCTCGGACGAAGCAAATCCTCTGTGTAACCCATCTGGCCCAGCTGGCGGCCATGGCCCATACCCATCTGTATATCTCCAAAGCGGTCCGAAAGGGGAGAACGTATACTTCTGTGACACCTCTGGACATGGAGGGGCGCAAACAGGAGATTGCCCGCATCATCGGCGGCGCGGTCATTACAGATACGACGCTGAAAAGCGCGGAAGAGATGCTGCGCCATTGACAAGCGAAATTTTTTGTGGTATATTGCAAACTGTTAAATGCGTAGAAGGGAAATAGTAGCGTCGTCAAACCCTCAAAGAGAGCCGGTGGTTGGTGGAAACCGGCAGGGAAGCGGCGGGAATACCTCCCGGAGCGGCGGCCTGAAACAAGAGGGAGTAGGGTTCGACGGGTGCGCCCGTTACAGCGCCGGAGTATGTTTGTACTCCATGAGGCTGCCTTTGCGAGAAGGCGGCGAACAGAGGTGGTACCGCGTATATTTTACGCCCTCTGCTCCACAGGAGCAGGGGGTGTTTCTGTTGCCTGTGGCGATTTTGAAAAATCAGAAAAGGAGATATCACCAAATGAAAGTCTATGACGAACTGGTGGCCCGCGGCCTGATTGCCCAGGTTACCAATGAAGAAGAAATCCGCGAGATGATCGACAATGGTAAGGCCACCTTCTATATTGGCTTTGACCCCACGGCTGACAGCCTCCATGTGGGCCATTTTATGGCCCTGTGCCTGATGAAGCGGCTGCAAATGGCTGGCAATCGTCCCATTGCCCTCATCGGCGGCGGCACGGCCATGATCGGCGACCCCTCGGGCCGTACCGACATGCGCTCCATGATGACCCAGGAAACCATCCAGCACAACTGCGACTGCTTCAAAAAGCAGATGGAGCGGTTTATTGAGTTTGGCGAGGGCAAGGCCCAGATGGTCAACAACGCCGACTGGCTGCTGAAGCTCAACTATGTGGATTTCATTCGGGAGATCGGCGCTTGCTTCTCCGTCAATAACATGCTGCGGGCCGAGTGCTTCAAGCAGCGTATGGAGAAGGGCCTGAGCTTCCTGGAGTTCAACTACATGCCCATGCAGTCCTACGACTTCTACTACCTGTTCCAGCATTACGGCTGCAATATGCAGTTTGGCGGCAACGACCAGTGGAGCAACATGCTGGGCGGCACCGAGCTGATTCGCCGCAAGCTGGGCAAGGACGCCCATGCCATGACCATCACCCTGCTGCTGAACTCCGAAGGCAAGAAGATGGGCAAGACAGCGTCCGGCGCCGTGTGGCTGGACCCCAACAAGACCAGCCCCTTTGAGTTCTTCCAGTATTGGCGCAATGTGGGCGACGACGATGTTCTCAAGTGCATCCGGATGCTGACCTTCCTGCCCCTGGAGCAGATCGACGAGATGGACAAGTGGGAGGGCAGCCAGCTCAACGAGGCCAAAGAGATTCTGGCCTATGAGCTGACGAAGTTGGTTCACGGCGAGGAGGAGGCCGAAAAGGCCAAGACGGCGGCCCATGCCCTGTTTGCCGGCGGCGGAGATGACTCCAACATGCCTACCACCGAATTGACCGCCGACCAGCTCACCGATGGCGGCATTGGCATTCTGAGCCTGCTGACGGCTTGTGGTCTGACCAAGAGCAACGGCGAAGCCCGCCGTCTGGTCCAGCAGGGCGGTATTTTTGTGGAAGAGGAAAAGGTCACTGCCATTGATCTGACCATTTCCGAGGCACAGCTCCGCGAAGGCGTGAAAATCCGCAAGGGTAAAAAGGTCTACCACAAGGCCATTCTGGTGTAAATGCAACTATAAATAATCAAAACGGCGTACCGTGAAACGCATCACGGTACGCCGTTTTTTTAGATGTCATTATTGAACGTGGTCGATGTAGCCTTCGGCACACAGCAGTTCGGCCAGCAGCACCGCACCGCCGGCAGCGCCGCGGAGAGTGTTATGGCTCAGGCAGACGAACTTGTAGTCGTACTGGGTGTCGGGACGCAGACGGCCGATGGAAACGGCCATACCATTCTCTAGATTCCGGTCCAGCTTCGTCTGGGGACGGTTGTCCTCCTCAAAATAGTGGAGGAACTGCTTGGGAGCGGAGGGCAGGTTCAGTTCCTGTGCACGGCCGGAGAATGCGGCCCAGTCAGCCTTGATCTGTTCTATGGGGGGCTTCTCCTTGAAGCTCATAAAGCAGGCGGCCATATGACCGTTGGAAACAGGCACGCGAAGGCATTGGGCCGTAATGGCGGGACCTTCGGCGTTGGCGATGTGATCGCCGTCCACATGGCCCCACAGCTTCAGGGGCTCCTGCTCGGACTTCTCTTCCTCGCCGCCGATGTAGGGAATGACGTTGTCCACCATCTCGGGCCATGTCTCAAAGGTCTTACCAGCGCCGGAAATGGCCTGATAGGTGCAGACCAGAGCCTTCTCCACGCCGTATTTCAGCAGGGGATGGAGGGCGGGAACGTAGCTTTGCAGGGAGCAGTTGGACTTGACCGCCACAAAGCCGCGCTTGGTGCCCAGACGCTTGCGCTGGGCTTCAATGACCTTGATGTGGTCGGCGTTGATCTCCGGCACCACCATAGGTACATCGGGGGTCCAGCGGTGGGCGGAGTTGTTGGAAACCACCGGGCACTCGGCTTTGGCGTACCGGTCCTCCAGGGCCTTGATCTCCTCTTTTTTCATATCCACGGCGCAGAACACGAAGTCCACCATGGCGGCGATCTTCTCCACATCGGCTTCGGCGTCCATGACCACCATATCCTTGGCCCAGGCGGGCATTTCGGACTCCATGGCCCAACGGCTGCCCACTGCGTCAGCATAGGTTTTGCCGGCGCTGCGGCTGCTGGCTGCCAGGACAACAGTCTCAAACCAGGGGTGGTTGTCGGTGAGGGTGATAAAGCGCTGACCTACCATACCGGTGGCGCCGATGATACCCACTTTGTATTTCTGTTCCATTTTCCATTCTCCTTTATGATACCGCCGGTCGAAATTGGTCCCAGAGGAAAGAAAATTCCGACCTTAGGTTGAATAAAAACACGTTTTGCGGTATAATAACCATTGCCTACGGCACAGATGACCGTGAGACAGAGACGCTTGTCTTTCATCATCATATCACATTGCTAATGTGGAGTCAATGCACGCATTGACTGCTTTTTCTGTTTTATTTTCCGAAATGGAGGTCAATATGACGCAAAAAATCAGACAATTTGCCAGATTGGGCCTGATGTTTCTGACTTGTGTACTTTTTGCAGTCTATATTCCGCCTCAGGCTGACGCGTCATTTTCCGACCGTGTCATTCGCGTGGGCCTGTATTACGGCAGCAATGCTTTGCCCTCGGCGAATCTGGCCAATGAAGTGGGCAGCGGTTATCAGTTTGGTACATATAACAGCAGCGGCGCCTTTACACCCTTGGGAAGCACAGCCCAGGAAAAAATCACCGTCTGCAAGGATGCCAATCTCTATCTGTCCGGCGGCAGTTTCTATGAGACTCCCACAGCGGCGGACTATCAGCTCATTGGTGCTTACCATATTCAGATGCCCGATACCTATGCCACCTATGAAGCAGCGGCCCAGGCGGCAGCGGCCTATCCCTACGGTTTCCCGGCCTATGTCAATGGAAACTATGTGGTCCGCTTCGAGTTTTATTCCTCTGCTGCCAACGCCGAAGCAGACGCTGTGGCCTACAGCGGCGCCCAGGTGGTTGGCGGCAGTAAGACGTGCTACACCGTTGTCAATACGGCCACAGGAGAGATTTTGTTTGAATTTGACAACGACGGCGACTATCTGGGCATTCAGCCCATGAGCAGCGGCGAGCGGGCACGGACCTGGTTCAAAGGGTACCAGTATTACGGTGGATTCCAGTATATGCGCCGCAGCGGCAACGATCTTTCCGTCATTAACTTTGTCAACGAGGACCTGTATGTGTCCGGCGTTTTGCCCTATGAATTTGTGGTAGATAACGATCTGGAATCCCTGAAGGCCGGTGCTGTGGCCATTCGGACTTTCTCCAGGGCTTCTACCAAGCACAACGCACTGGGCTTTGATATCTGCAACACCACCGACTGTCAGGTGTACCGCGGTGTCTATACAGGCGCAGGGGCCCAACTGGTTCTGGATGCTGTAGAGCAGACCGGCGGCCAGTGTGCCTATTATAACGGCACTTTGATTGAGGCACTGTATTTCTCCTCCGACGGCGGCGCAACGGAAGACGCAGTCAATGCCTGGGGCAGCGACGTGCCATACCTCAAAGGGAAACTCGACCCCTATGAGGATACGATTTCCTTTAACGGCAAAAGCTGGAGTTATACCGTGACACCGTCCGAGATTCAAAGTCTGATGCAGAGCAAGGGATACGACTGCGGTACCGTTACCGGCCTGGAAGTGACGAAGACCACAGCCATGGGCAACGTCAACGAACTGACCATCACAGACAGCAATGGTAAGAAATTTACCTTTACCGGGGATAATGTCCGGGTATTGCAAAACCTGCCCGGCGTCACCTATATGAGCCGCCGGTTCCAGATTACACCCGTTGGCAGCCAACCAGTGGAGAATCCCACAACCAGCACCGGTGATACCAGCTTGTCGGTCTATGACGGTAACACCACCGTCAAATCCGACACCATAACGGTGATTACCGGCAGCGGCACCCAGCAGGTGACAGCGCCCGCCACGGTCCTTACCGACAGTGGTACCGTTACGGTTGGAGAAAGCGGCGACAGCGGTTCCAGCGGCAGCAGTTCCGGCGGCAGCGGCCAGGGCTGGACTATCACCGGCGGCGGCTTCGGCCACAACATCGGCATGAGCCAGTGGGGTGCCTACGCCATGGGCCAACAGGGGTACTCCTATGAGGAAATCTTGAAATTCTACTACACTGGAATCACAATTCAGTGAGAAAATGGAGATGCGACTTTGAAAACCAGCGATTTTTACTATGAACTGCCGGAGGAACTCATTGCACAGACGCCTCTGGAACATCGGGACCATTCCCGCCTGCTGACGTTGAACCGAGAAACGGGAAAAACGGGCCACCATCATTTTTATGAGCTGCCCGAATTTCTCAAACCCGGCGATTGTTTGGTGCTGAACAATTCCCGCGTCCTGCCCGCCCGACTGTTGGGCCACCGGGAACCCACCGGCGGCGCGGTGGAACTGCTGCTGCTGAAGGACCTGGGGGATAACACCTGGGAATGTCTGGCCAAGCCCGGCCGCAAGTGCCGCATTGGGACGGAACTGTCCTTTGGCGACGGCCGCCTGACGGCTAAAGTGGTGGGTGATGGTGACGACGGCAAAAAACTGGTGCAGTTCTCCTTTACCGGCATTTTTCTGGAGGTGCTGGCGGAATTGGGGAAAATGCCGCTGCCGCCCTATATCCGCGAGGAGCTGGAGGACGGCGAGCGGTATCAGACGGTTTATTCCAAGATCAACGGTTCGGCGGCGGCTCCTACGGCAGGACTGCATTTTACACCAGAACTGTTGCAGCAGATTGAAGAGAAAGGCGTCCGGCTGGCCTATGTAACGCTCCATGTGGGCCTGGGCACGTTCCGGCCGGTCAAAGCCGACGAAATCACCGACCACCATATGCACAGCGAATTCTGCGAGATCTCCCAGGAGACGGCCGACATCCTCAATGAGACGCGTCGGCAGGGGGGAAGGATTGTGTGTGTCGGTACTACCTCTTGCCGGACCATTGAATCTCTGGCCAACGACGACGGTACCTTTGTGGAGCGGGCCGGTTGGACGGAAATCTTCATCTATCCCGGCTACCGATTCAAGGCCATGGATGCCCTGGTGACCAATTTCCATTTGCCGGAGAGCACCTTGGTAATGCTGGTGTCAGCCTTTGCCGGACGGGAGCACGTTCTGGCGGCCTATGCGGAGGCGGTAAAAGAGCGATACCGCTTTTTCTCTTTTGGCGACGCCATGTTGATTGCCAATGATATCTGATTGAGAAAGTAGGAACGACGTTGTTTCAAGTAAAAAAGAAAAACGGCGCTGCCCGCCGGGGCGAATTCACCTGTCCCCATGGCACAGTACAGACGCCGGTCTTTATGAACGTGGGTACCCAAGGCGCCATCAAGGGTGCCCTCAGCGCCGCCGATTTAAAAAACATCGGCTGTCAGGTGGAGTTGTCCAACACATATCACCTCCATGTACGGCCCGGTGACCAGCTGATTCACGATTTGGGCGGCCTGCACAAGTTCATGACCTGGGACGGCCCCATGCTCACCGATTCCGGCGGGTTCCAGGTGTTTTCCCTGGCCAGTCTGCGGAAGATCAAGGAAGAGGGCGTCCATTTTGCTTCCCATGTGGATGGCCGGAAGATTTTCATGGGCCCCGAGGAGAGCATGCAGATTCAGTCTAATCTGGGCTCCGACATTGCCATGGCCTTTGATGAGTGCATTGAGAATCCGGCACCCTATGAGTATGTCAAGCGGTCCTGTGAGCGGACATACCGCTGGCTGGTGCGCTGCAAAAACGAATTGGACCGGCTCAATGGGCTGCCCGGTACCGTGAATCCTGGACAGGTGCTGTTCGGCATCAACCAGGGCGGCACCTATGATGATCTGCGGGTGTGGCATATGAAGGAAATTGCCAAGCTGGACCTGGCTGGATATGCCATTGGCGGTCTGGCGGTGGGGGAACCCACGGAGGTTATGTACCACATCATTGAGATGGTGGAGCCTTGGATGCCTGTGGACCGCCCCAGATACCTTATGGGCGTTGGTACCCCGTCCAATATCATTGAGGCTGTGGCCCGTGGTGTGGACTTCTTCGACTGCGTCATGCCGGCCCGTAACGCCCGCCATGCAAAGCTCTTTACCTGGAGCGGTTCCATCAATCTGAAAAACGCCAAGTATGAGCGGGACGAGGGCCCCATCGATCCCCACTGCGATTGTCCGGTGTGCAGACGCTATTCCCGCGCCTATCTCCGCCACCTGTTCAAAGCCGAGGAGATGCTGGCCATGCGGCTGTCCGTCATGCACAATCTGTATTTCTATAACCAGCTGATGCAGAAGATCCGTGACGCTTTGGACAACGATCAATTTGATGCGTTCCGTGGGGAGTACTCGGAAAAACTGGCGCAGAAAATTTAAAATTCCCCTTGAAAACAGTGGTAATATTGGCTATAATAAAACAAATGCCCGAATGGAGGTAACAAAATGGGTGCAGAAGCAATGTCGACAATCATGATGTTTGCCGTCGTGATCCTGGTGTTCTACTTCTTTGTGATTCGTCCTGAAAACAAGAAGAAGAAGGCCATGCAGGAAATGCGCGATGCGCTGAAGGTTGGCGACAAGATCATCACCATCGGCGGTATCGTCGGTGAAGTGGTGCATATCAAGGACGAGAATATCGTCATTGAGACCAGTGCCGACCGCGTCCGCATGGAGCTGGCCAAGTGGGCCATTTCCAGCAATGAGACGGCGGAAAAGGCTGCTGCCAAGGCCAGAGAAGAGGCCAGAACAGAGAAGAAGAAAAAGAAGTGAGAAAAAACGGTACCGCACCAATTGCGGTACCGTTTTTTAGTTGCCCGGCAGGGGACAGGCACTCTCAAAAGCAGAAAAACTCCGACAGTAGAGGACTGTCGGAGTTTTTATATCAGGCAATTCTTCTGGCGCCGATGTAGCGGCTGGCATAGTAGCTGTCGCTGAGGCTGGTAACCTTGACACCGCCGGAAGCGGCATGTACAAACTGGTTGTTGCCAATGTAGATACCCACATGAGAAGCAGCGGCGCTGGTGGCGTATGTGTTATCAAAGAACACCAGATCACCGGGCTGCAGACTGCTGACAGCATAGCCGTTGCTCAACTGCTGGCCGGCAGTACGGTTAAGGGTATAACCCAGCTGCTTGTAGACGTAGCGGGTAAAACCGGAGCAGTCAAAGCCGGAAGGCGTTGTGCCGCCCCAGACATAGGGAGTCCCGAGGTACTGCATGCCCAGGTCAGCGGCCTGCTGGCCCACACTGACCGAAGAGCCGGAGGAGGAGTTGTAAATGGGCTTCTCCGTCAGTTCCATCAGATCGCTTCTGACGTAACCGGTTTGTCCCTCAAATTGGACCTTGTACCAGCCGCAGTTGAAACCGATGATGTAAGCCTCATCACCGTATTGCATCTGGCAGACCAGATCACTGGAGGAGGAGGGCTGGGACCGCAGGTTGACGCTGGAGGTATTGATTCGGCCGTCGCCGAGCTCCACGTTTTCCCGTTCCTTGAAGGTTATGTAATCCGCGCTCATGTAGCCGATATCCAAATTGTAATCCACCAGATACCAACCATCAACCTCGCGGATAATAACCACGTTGTCGCCGGGGGAGGCGATGGAAATGGTGTCGGAATTGGCGGAGGCCGATTCCCGCAGACGCAGGCTGGTCTCAACGACGCCGATGCCGGTTTTCAATTCCGTGGCGGAAGCACTGATGGAAATGGCGGCTGTGGCGGCAACTGCCATCGTGGACAGGATCAACAGACGTTTTACTCGGTTCATTCTACTTCGATACCTCTCTCATTTGCAGATTCCGTGATACTTACTTAGATACTTACTTAGCGGCAAGGGCCCGATCGAGCCATACACAGCCCACATCCAATGCCGTGTAAAAACCGTCTTTTTCACTCTTCTTAACGATGCGATCCCGAGGTTTGGCGTCGGGGTCCGTCAGCTGCAGCTGTACGGAAACCTTGGTGGCCAGCTCCAGATCGCCGTCCTTCTTGGACTCGAGGATCTGCAGCATCACAATATGGGAGTCGCTCATATTGCCGTAATAAACAACATTGTCCTTCCGCAGCAGGGGACGGCCCTTATACTTCAGGACTGCATTTTTCTCAGACATTGTTACCCTCCTGATTAAAATGTAACCAAATTGTAACACATTGTTTCCCAGTTGTCAATAGGTAATTGACATAACATTACACTTTGGCCGGATTATTTTAAAAAATCTGATAAAAAAGGAAATGGATGTGGTTGCTTTGGGAGAATCTGCATGGAAAGGTTACAAACAGAAAACAAGAAGGGGAACCGAGGTTCCCCTTCTTCGACGCCGGCCGGCGGTCAGTCGAACAGATAATGACGGACCAGCTCCTGCAGCAGATCATCCCGATCCAGCTTACAGATGAGACTGCGGGCGTTGTTGAAGTTGGTGATATACGTCGGGTCCTCAGAGAGCAGATACCCCACAATCTGATTGATGGGATTATAGCCCTTTTCACTGAGAGAACGGTAAACAGACGTCAGGATCTGCTTCATCTCCGCCGTAGATTCATCGGGGACCACAAACTTGATCGTATTATCATCCATACGGTCTGCCTCCTTACCTGGAATACTCCTATCATATAATAGAAATGATGCGTTGTAAAGGAAAACTTCCACCGACACCGCCGGAAAGCTTGTCCAATCTCAGCGGAGCACCGCGTGTAGCTGCTCCTCCAGAGCGCCGAGGACCTTGGAAATGACGGGAGCAATGTCCTCATCGCTGAGGGTTTTGTCATCGCTCCGCAGCTCCAGGGAGAAGGCCACGGACTTTTTACCCTCGTCGATACCCTTGCCGCGGTACACATCAAAGAATGTGACTTTTCGCAGCAGGCTGCCGCCGTTGGCGGTGATGCAGTTCTCCAGAGCACCCACAGTGACAGACTCGTCGCAGACCAATGCCAGATCCCGGGTGACGGCGGGGAACTTGGGCAGGGGAACGTATTCCGGATCAGCGCCCTGGGCAGCCATCAGCTGGGAGAAATCCAGCTCAGCGCAGTAGAACTCGGCGTCTACGCCATAATTCTGAGCCACCAGGGGATGAATCTGTCCCAGCACACCGATGCGGCGGCCGCCCACAAAGACCTCAGCGCAGCGGCCGGGATGATAGGAGGGGTTGGGAACAGCGGGAGCGGCAAACTGCACGTTTTCGGCCCGCAGATCATCGAGGATGGCTTCCACAGCGCCCTTGAGGGCATAGAAGTCCATATCGCTGCCGTAGGCGCCCATGGAAAGGACCTTCTGCTCGTTGGCTAGGCCGTCTTCCCCGCCGGACAGATAGATGCGGCCCACCTCGTAGAGCTTCACATTCTGGTTGCGATAGTTATAGTTCCGGGTCAGAATGTCCAGCATGGAGGGCAGCACCGTGGTCCGCATGATGGAGGTGTCCTCACCCAGGGGATTGAGGATTTTGAAGGACTGACGGCGGGCGTCATCCTGGGGCCAGCGGATTTTGTTGTAGCAGGTGGGGGAGATGAAAGAATAGGTGATGATTT
Source organism: uncultured Oscillospiraceae bacterium (assembly GCA_944385415.1). Lineage (GTDB taxonomy): Bacteria > Bacillota > Clostridia > Oscillospirales > Oscillospiraceae > Avoscillospira_A. The sequence continues at coordinate 66,115 of CALWXC010000009.1, forward strand.
CATCATAGCCCATGGCGCGGCACAGGCTGCCCAGGCGGCGCTCCAGCGTTTCCTCGGGAGAATAGCCGCCTAAAGTGGTCTGACCCCGCATCAACGTACAGGGGATGTTGTTGTAGCCGTAGAACCGGGCAACCTCTTCGGCCAGGTCGGCAATGCCTACCACATCGGCACGCCAGGAGGGAATCACCACATCGGCGGGGCCGTTGGGGAAATCCTTCTCCTTGGTGACAATGTTCACACGCTCCAAATATTGGTACATATCCACAGCGGGAATGTTGGTGCCAAGCAGGGCATTGACCCGGTCGGGGTCCATACGGATGGTGTGCTCCTGGGGCACATAGTTGAGAATATCAATGACGCCGTCCAGCACTTCACCGGCGCCCAGCAGTTCTACCAGCTCACAGGCACGGTCCACGGCGGGCAGGGTGTTCATGGGGTCCAGGCCCTTTTCAAACTTGGCGCTGGCCTCGGTGCGCATGCCCAGAGCCAGGGCGGCCTTGCGAATGGCGGTACCGTTGAAGTTGGCGGATTCAAAGACCACATCCACGGTGTCGTCCACGATTTCGCTGTTCTCACCACCCATGATGCCGGCCAGACCCACAGCCCGCTCGTCGTCGGCAATGACCAGCATGGAGGAATTGAGCTTGCGGACATTGCCGTCCAGGGTGGTCAGTTCCTCGCCGTCCTTGGCCCGGCGGACAATGATCTTGCCGCCCTTGACGTAGCGATAATCAAAGGCGTGCATGGGCTGGCCGTACTCCAACATGACATAGTTGGTGATATCCACGATATTGTTGATGGGACGGACGCCCATGGAACGGAGCCGCTCCCGCATCCATTTGGGGGAGGGGGCGATCTTGACATTGCGGACCATACGGGCCGTGTACCGGGGGCACAGTTCCGGGTCGGGGGTTTCCACATCCAGCAGTTCCATCAGAGTTCCATTGCCGCCACCCTGGACCACAGGAGTGTGGATGTTCATGGGCACATCATAGGTGGCGGACACCTCCCGGGCCAGACCGATGACGGAAAGGCAGTCGGGACGGTTGGGGGTGATTTCAAACTCCACCACATGGTCGTCTGCGCCAATGATGGGCTTGATGTCGTCGCCGGGGGCAATATCCTCCTCCCGCAGCACAAAAATGCCGTCGGGGATGCAGTGAGGGAACTCCGCCTGCTGGGCGTGGAGGTCCGTCAGGGTACAGATGGCATTGTCCTTGGTGTTGTAGGCCACCAGATCATCAGCGTGGATGTTGGGGCAGATGGTATCGGTCTCGGCCGCAGAACTGCCCAGATCTACAGTGACATGGAAAGTACCGTTGCCCAGGGGCTTGCACGCCATAACCTTGGCGGCCACCACAGGACCGTAAATCTTGTGGCCCGGCTGGATGTCGGCGGGAATGGAGGGCTTTTCCTTGTCCAGGGGCTTGTAATCGCCCAGAATGGCGGCGGGGGTGATGGCAGCATAGGGGAAATCCCGCTCGTCCAGGCCCAGCTCGGACAGCCCGCAGAACATGCCGTTGGACACAACGCCGCGCAGCTTGCCCTTCTGAATTTTCACGCCACCGGGCAGGGTGGATTTGTGCAGGGCCACGGGCATCAGGTCGCCGGGATGGATGTTCCATGCACCGGTGACGATCTGAATGGGCTCGCTCTGGCCAGCATCCACCTGGCAGACCCACATATGGTCGGAGTCGGGATGGCGCTCCATGGACAGGAGACGCCCCACAACAACATTGGAAATCTCCGCGCCCAGGTCCTCGGTGGTCTCCACCTTGGAGCCGGAGAGGGTCATGGTTTCAGCGAACTCTTTATCATCAGCATCCACGGAGACGAACTCGCGGAGCCATTTTCTGCTCAGATTCATGTTTCCTACGCTCCCTTCTTAAAACTGCTCCAGGAACCGCACGTCGTTCTCGAAGATCAGACGCAGGTCGGCGATCTTGAAGCGGCGCATGGCGGTGCGCTCTAGGCCGATGCCGAAGGCCCAGCCGGAATACTCGTTGGGGTCGATGCCGCTCATCTCCAGCACTCTGGGGTGGATCATACCGGCGCCCAGGAGTTCAATCCAGCCCTCGCCCTTGCAGGTGGGACAGCCCACGCCGCCGCACTTATGGCACTGGACATCCATCTCACAGGAGGGCTCGGTAAAGGGGAAGTGGTGGGGACGGAAACGGGTCTTGGTGCCCTTGCCGTAGAGCTGCTCCACAACGGTGTTGAGGGTGCCTTTCAGATCGGCCATGGTGACGTTCTTGTCAATGACCATGCCCTCCACCTGATGGAACATGGGGGAGTGGGTGGCGTCCACCTCGTCCTTGCGGTAGACGCGGCCGGGGGCGATGATGCGGATGGGCAGCTCCATGGTGTCCATGGCCCGGACCTGCATGGGGCTGGTCTGGGACCGCAGCATCACACGGCTGTCGGTATCAAAATAAAAGGTATCGGACCAGTCGCGGGAGGGATGGCCCTCTTCAGCGTTAAGGCGGTCAAAGTTCAGCTCCGCCAGCTCCACCTCGGGACCGTCCAGCACCGTGAAGCCCATACCGATAAAGATTTCCTTGATTTCATCCAGGGCGATATACATGGGATGCCGATGGCCGATTTTGGCCTCGGTGCCGGGGACCGTCACATCCAGGGCTTCGTTCAGAAGCCGCTGCTCCAATGCCTTGGCCACCAGTTCCTTTTTGGCGGTCTCCATGGCGGACTCAATGGCGGCGCGGACATCGTTGGCAATCTGACCCATGACAGGGCGCTCCTCTGCGGAGAGCTTGCCCATTTGCTTCAAAACGGCAGTCAGTTCACCCTTTTTGCCGAGAAAGCGGACCCGCAGTTCTTCCAGCTGGGCCGGATCGGCGGCAGCGGCCACGGCGTCCAGTGCTTGGCGACGGATCGATTCAAGCTGTTCTTTCATAGTCGTTCTCCTTATCATCAAACTGTGGCGGTCAAAGGCAATAAAAAGAGCCTCCGTCCCCATGGGGACGAAAGCTATGCTTCCGCGGTACCACCCGCAATTCGCCTGACAGCGCACTTGAAACCCTTAACGGAGTGACCCGGCCCGCTCTACCACCCGTGTGGGGCTTCAAGGGGCAGCTCCCGGGAGAAGGCCTTCCATCGAACAGGGAACCTTTCCAGCAGCCGGTCCTCTCTGTGCCTGTTCCGACGATGGGCGGCAGCCCGTTCATCGCTTTTTTCATATCAAATGGTATTTTAGCACAGGCGGTTAAAAGATGCAACATCCAAAATGGAATAAACCGTGGACATTCGCATAAATATCCTTGCAGATGGGACACGCTGTGTCCCCGGTGGATCAGCGGAGGTGAAAACCATGAAAAAAATCTGGAAAGGGGCCGTGGCGGCGGGACTTTGCATGACACTGACGGCCTGCGGTGGTGAGGAGACATTACCGGTGCAGGAGGCGCTGTCGTTCCGCACCGATCTGCTGGCGGCGGATCAATGCAGCTTTACCGCCCAGGTGACGGCAGACTATGGAGAACGGGCCTATACCTTTGGTCTGGACTGCATCTACGAGCCCCGGAATGACCGGGCGGAACTGACGGTGACGGAGCCGGAGTCCATCGCCGGTATCACGGCGACCATGGAGGGGACAGACGGTACGGTGGCCTTTGACGGCACGGCCTTGGAACTGGGCACTCTGGCCAGCGGGAAGACGGCGCCCATGGCGCTGCCGCAGCTGTTGGGGCAGGCGTGGACCGGCGGATATATCGAATCCCAGACAGCGGCGGACAGCGGGTTCCTGGTGACGTATCAGGTGGGGTATGAACAGGACGCACTGACGGTGTACACGGCATTTGACGAAGCGGGCGTACCCCTGTGGGCCGAGGTCTATGATGAAAGTGTCTGCGTATTGCAGGCGGAACTTTCTGATTTTTCCATGAAATAACAGGGTCCGACGAAACAGGACAGACATAGAATGATGCGGGAGCCGAGGAACGGTATAGATTCGGTCACTGCGTGGGAGAATATGGTTGACCACGTTACATACCGCTTCACAGGGGTGTGTAACGCTGGGAACATTTTTTCGCGGAGTGTGAAGCCTATGGATACCAACGTGAAACGCGGCGACATTTTTTACGCCGACCTGAGCCCAGTCGTGGGCAGTGAGCAGGGCGGGACCCGCCCGGTGCTCATCGTGCAGAATGATATGGGAAACCGCCACTCACCGACGGTGATCGCGGCGGCCATCACCAGTCAGACGGGAAAAGCCAAGCTGCCGACGCACATCGATCTGGCAGGCCACAATGTGGGCCTGACGAAGGATTCGGTGGTGCTGCTGGAACAGATCCGGACCATTGACAAGCGACGGCTGCGGGAACATATGGGACGGCTGGACCCGGAACTGATGGATCGGGTGGACTCGGCCATCGCGGTCAGTTTTGGCTTGCGCAACTGAGGGATTTCCGCTATAATCAAACTATCGACACCATAGTTTGAGAGGGAACCATCCATGAAACAACATCGCATCTGTCTGAAAATTTTCGGCATTGCCGTGGCTGTCACAGCGGTTGTGGGCCTGACCATGGCCGTCTCCGGCAATAATACCGCATCGGACCCCCTGGTGAGTCTCAGCTATCTGACTGGGACGTACCGGACCAATCTCCTCAAGGACGTGGAAGCCGATATCCAGGCGGAAAGTCAGAAGCTGTCGTCCAACTTTTCCCAGCAGGTTTCCGATTTGAAAGGGACCATGAGCGGCCAGACGGTGACGGCGGAGGAGAACGACTTCTCTACCCACTCTCTGACGGCCGGACAGCAGTTTACCGTTCAGGCCGGCGGGGAAGTGCTGGTGCTCAGCGGTACGGTCAAAGCGGTGGGCAGCGGTCTCACGGACGTGACCGCCGGCACAGCGGTTTCCGCCGGCGGCAGCCTGACGGCCAACCACCTGTATGTAGCTGGTGCTGACTGTGTCCTGGAGGCCACCGGCACGGCCAAGCTGTTGGCAAAGTAATGGAATATCCAGACACCTCCCGCATATCCATGGAACATGGAGAACGGGAGGTGTTTTGTATGGAACGAGAAATTCCCATGCGTTACGGCGGCGATACCGTCGGCCATGCCACAGTGACGCGGGAAGGTCTGTATCATCGGGTACGCTGTGTCTGCGAAGCCGTGTCCCCGGAGGTCCTGCGGGCCTACGGCACAGTGGACGGGCAGGACGTGCTCCTGGGTGTGCTGATGCCGGAGGGAGGACAGCTGACACTGGACCGGCGGTTTGCCTGCTCAGCCTGTCCGCTGGACCGGCTGGAGACGGTGAACGTCGGCGGACCGCCCGGCGCATGGCAGCCATGGCAGGGGGCCGTGGGACCGGTGACGGTGACGGGTGGCCGTGCCAGACAGTCCAACGGGAAACTTTTGTTGGCGCTGCCGTATCATCACGGAGAGCCGGTGGATTATCTGCCGGTGCTGCGGTACTGTACGCCCACGGAGCTGGAGGGACGGACCTGGATGGTCCTGGACACGGATCAGCTGCCGGAGGAATGGCGGCCCAGGCCGGAATCATCATAAAAAAACGGATGCTGTACCGTTGCGGGACAGCATCCGTTTTTTATGTTGCAACGCTTAGTTGAGAATGCGGCGGGCGGCTGCGAAGTGGTTGTAGTAGTAACCGGACGTGATGGTATCCACGGTGACGCCGCGGGTGGTGTTGGCGGCGTGGACCATCTTACCGTCGCCGATGTAAATACCAACGTGGGTGATCCAGGCGCTGGAGGAGTAGGTGTTGCTGAAGCAGATCAGGTCGCCGGGCTGCAGCTGGTTGAAGGACACAGAGACGCCGTTTTTCACCTGATCATCGGCCACACGGTTGATGGAGTAGCCGAAGTGTGCGTAGACATACTTGGTGAAGCCGGAGCAGTCGAATACCGTCGGTCCGTTTCCGCCGAAGACGTAGTCGCAGCCTACAAAACCCAGCGCGTAGCTGACCAGCTGCGCAGCTTCGGAGGAAGCGGCTTCTTCCTTGGCGGCCTCTTCCAGCTTTTTGACCTCTTCTTCCGTCAACCAGTCAGTGTTCAGAAATGCCTGAGCATTTTTATAGCACCGCAGGAACATGATAATGGCCTGCTGACGGGAGGTGGTGCTGGTGGGGTCCAGATAGGTGGCATTGCCTGCTGTGGTGCCGCCGACAATACCCAGACCGACGACTTCCTGTGCAGCGGACTCTGCCCAGGTGCCGACTTCATTGCGGTCGATAAAACCGGCCAGATAATCCTTGGTCAAATGAATGGGCATGTTGACACAGCGGTTGAGGTTGGAAATGATGACGAAAAATTCCTGTCTCGTCAGCAGCTGATTGGGACGGAATGTACCGTCGGGATAACCGCCCACGATGCCGATTTCATAGGCGGCGCAGACCAGGGGGTCGTTGGTATCGGTAAAGTAATCGGTACGGTTGGGGTGGGGGGTGTTACCGGTGAGCTTTTCATAAGCCAGAGTGGCGATGTAGCACATCTCCATACGGTTGATGTCAATGCTCATATCGGAATTGGCCAGGGCGTCGGGCAGCAGGTCCAGCATCTGAGCTTCGTTCAGGTCGGAGAGGGCCCAGTCACTGGCATTGGTGAAGGCCAGAGCGGGCATGGACAGGGACAGAACAGCGGCCAGCGTCAAAAGCAGCGCTGCACCGCGGCGAAACAGTGTTTTGATCATCACAGTGTATCCTCCTTGCATGTGATGCTGACAGGGCAGTGGTCGGAACCAAAAATATCGCTATGAATGGCTGCGTCCGTGACGGCGCCGGCCATTCGGTTAGATACCAGGAAATAGTCGATGCGCCACCCAGCGTTGTTCTTGCGGGCGTTGAATCGGTAGCTCCACCAAGAATAGGCTCCGGTGGCGTCGGGGTGCAGATGGCGGAAAGTGTCGGTGAAACCGGCAGCCAGCAGCTCGGTGAACTTGCCCCGCTCCTCATCGGAGAAACCAGCGTTGCCCCGGTTGGGGCCGGGATTTTTCAGGTCAATCTCCTGATGGGCCACATTGAGATCACCGCAGGCAATGACAGGCTTTTTGACATCCAGCGCAGCCAGATAGGCCCGGAAGGCGTCGTCCCACGCCATGCGGTGATCAATGCGCTTGAGGCCGTCCTGGGCGTTGGGTGTGTAACAGGTGACCAGATAAAACGGTTCAAATTCCAGAGTGATCAGCCGCCCCTCGGTGTCCAGCTCCGGAACACCCACGCCGTAGGTGACAGACAGCGGTTCATTTTTTGTAAAAATGGCTGTGCCGGAATAGCCCTTTTTCTCGGCATAATTCCAGTATTGATGATACCCGGGCAGCTCTAGCTCCAGCTGACCCGCCTGTAGCTTCGTCTCCTGCAGACAGAAGCAGTCGGCGTCCAGCGCGGCAAACGAGGTGAGAAACTCCTTCTGCAAACACGCTCGGAGGCCGTTGACGTTCCACGATACGAAACGCATGGAATCCATTCCTCCATCTCGACAAAATATTTCATGCTGTTACAGATTGTAACAAATTCAATGCCGTTGTGCAACTGGATTTTTCGGCCATGGTCCCATGGTTGTAAACGGCGGGGATTCGTGTTATAATCCATACCATGAAAGTTTCTGTATTTTTTTCCATCCTATCCTGCAAACTGGCTCGGTTCGCCATTCGGCTCCTGGGCCGGGGCGGCACGGATTTTCCCGGCCGCGTTGCACTGAAGCTGTGTCCCCATCTGCTGGGCACGCTGGCAAAGGACGTGACGACGATTCTCGTCACGGGCACCAACGGCAAGACCACCACCTCCCGCATGATTGAACAGGCCTTGACCGATTCTGGAATTTCTTTCTTTGCCAACAAGTCCGGCGCCAATCTTCTCAGCGGCGTCACAGCGGAGTTTGCCATGCACTCGTCCCTGACGGGCAAGTGCCGGTATCCCTATGCCCTGATCGAGGCCGACGAGGCGGCCTTCAAGGCCATCAGCCGCTATGTGGACGCCAAGGTGGTGGTGGTGACCAATGTGTTCCGCGATCAGCTGGACCGTTACGGCGAGGTGACCCACACGCTGGACAACATCCGCATCGGCATCGGCAACAGTAAAAATGCTACCTTGTGTTTCAATGCAGATGACTCCCTTTCCCGGTCCCTTGCCGATGAAGTGGACAACCCCGTGTTGTTCTACGGCGTGGACGTTCCCATTTATAAGGAGCGGGTGGCAGAGCTGTCCGACGCGCCGTATTGTATCCGCTGTAAGCATGAATACGTCTATGACTATGTGACCTACGGTCATTTGGGCGGGTATCGCTGCCCGGCCTGCGGCTACAGCCGTCCGAAAACCGATGTCTCTGTGACAGAGGTCCGCTCCACCGACACGGAGAAGTCGGAGGTGGTCATGACTGCCGACGGTAAGAACTACGATACTACCGTCAATCTGCCTGGCGGCTACAACATCTATAACGCCTGCGCCACCATGGCCTGCGGCAAAGCCATGGGCCTGGATCTGGAGGTTGTCTCCAAATCCCTGTCGTCCTTTGCCTGCGGCTTTGGCCGGATGGAGAAGTTCGACATTGAAGGACGCAGTCTGCGGATGATTCTGATTAAAAACCCTGCCGGCTGCAACCAGGTTTTGAACTTCCTGACCAATACCACCGAACCGTCTCTGTTTGTGGTCTGCTTGAATGACCGGGCTCAGGACGGTAAAGATGTCAGCTGGATTTGGGACGTGGACTTTGAACGGGTGGTGGAAATGGGCGACAAGCTCAGCGGTCTGATCGTCTCCGGCGTCCGCGCCGACGATATGGCCATCCGGTTCAAATATGCTGGTTTGCCCTTGGAGAAACTTCAAGTCATCAAGGACTATGACCAGCTCATCAAAACGTGTATCGCACAGGATAAGCCTGTGTACATTATGCCCACCTATACAGCTATGCTGGGTCTGCGGGAACGCATCAGCAAGACGTACGGCTTCAAGGACTTCTGGGAATAAGGGAGGACGCTATGGAACTGAAACTCTGTCATCTCTATCCCGATATCCTCAACCTCTACGGAGACCGGGGTAATGTAATCTGTATGGAGCATCGTCTCCGCTGGCGGGGTATCGATGTGACCACCACCGGCGTATCCATCGGGGAACCCCTGCACGCTGCCGACTACGATTTGTTTTTCATCGGTGGCGGCCAGGATTTTGAGCAGGAGGTTCTGCTGGGCGATTTGGGCGGCGGCAAGGCCGACGAGATCAAGGCGGCCATTGCCGACGGAAAAACTTTCCTGGCCATCTGCGGCGGCTATCAGATGTTGGGCGCCTACTATAAAACGTGGGACGGCGTCCAGTGCGATTTCATTGGCGCGTTGGACCTGTATACCATCGGCTCCAAGGAGCGTATGATCGGCAATTTCATGTTCACCTGTGAGGAGTTGAACGGCCAGACTGTTGTGGGATTTGAAAACCACTCGGGCAAGACGTACCTGGGCAGCGTCGTGCGGCCCATGGGCAAGGTCCTGACCGGCCACGGCAACAACGGCGAAGACGGGGGAGAGGGCGCACGGTATAACAATGTATTTGCAACCTACTCCCACGGCTGCCTGCTGCCGAAAAACCCGGTACTGTGCGATCATATTCTGACCACAGCCCTGGTGCAGAAATACGGCACGGCGCAGCTGGAGCCGTTGGATGATACGCTGGAGCAGAATGCCCATCTCTATATGAAAAACCGACTACAAGCAGCCAAGTAGCAACAGAATGACGGCGGAGCGCGGAGGCGTTCCGCCGTTTTCATAAGAAGGAGGGAGCTGTTTGACGGAGACAGCGAGACAGGCCATCTCTGTGGTGGCCGAAGTAAAAAAAGTCATTGTCGGCAAGGACGCCATCCTGGCTAAGGTCCTTATGGCCATTCTGGCCGGAGGCCACATCCTGCTGGAGGATATTCCCGGTGTGGGTAAAACCACCATGGCCCTGGGTTTTTCCCGGGCGCTGGGCTTGGAATATGGCCGGGTACAGTTTACGCCCGATGTCATGCCGTCGGATTTGACAGGCTTTTCCATGGTCAACCGGGCCACGGGCCAGTTGGAGTACCAGCCCGGTGCGTTGCTGTGTAACCTGTTTCTGGCCGATGAACTGAACCGGGCCACCAGCCGCACCCAGTCGGCGCTGCTGGAAGCCATGGAGGAAGGACGGGTGACGGTGGATGGCGTGACCCATGAAATCCCGAAACCCTTTGTGGTCATTGCCACACAGAACCCCGTGGGCGCATCCGGTACTCAATTGTTGCCGGATTCTCAGCTGGACCGGTTTATGGTGCGGCTGTCCATCGGCTATCCGACGCCGGAGGACGAGGTGGAACTGCTGCGGCGCAAGCAGCAGGGCGCGTCTCTGGACACAGTGCAGCAGGTTTTGACCCATGAGGAACTGCTGCATCTGCGGCAGATGGTGGAACAGGTCCATTTGTCGGACCAGGTGTTGGAATATCTGGTGGCACTGGTGGGAGCCACGCGGAACCATCCGGCCATTCTCCAGGGCGGCAGTCCCCGGGCGACGCTGTCCCTGGCGGCCATCAGCCGGTCCTATGCTTTTTTGCAGGGACGGGATTATGTGGTGCCGGAGGATGTACAGAGACTGTTTCTGGATACCCTGGCCCACCGGATGATTCCGGTTACCGGAGGACAAGAATCCAGTGCGGCGGCACTGAAAGAGGTGCTGCACGCGGTTCCAATGCCCCGCCTGGGACAGAAGCTATGACGGCCCGTATGCGGATTTTGTACCTGGCAGTGCTGGCGGCCTTTTTCTGGATGTTCCTCTATGTGGACAGCTGGCTGGCGGCGTACGGATTGATTCTTGTTCTGGCCATGCCGGCGCTCTCTCTGATCGTCAGTTTGCCGGCCATGCTGGGATGTCGGGTCCGGGTAGAGGGATGCAGAGGACAGTGCTGTCGGGGCGAGGAGAACCAATGGCGAATCACGGTATACAATACGGCCCGGCTGCCACTGCCGCGTGTGAAGGTCCGGCTGACGATGCACCAGACATTGACGGGTGCTACACTGACGAAAACCATGCGATATCACCGCCTTCCGGCCACATTGAAAGACCGGCTGCCCATGGATACCAGCCACTGCGGCATCTGGGAAGCAGGTGTGCGCTGGGTGCAGGTGTATGACGCTATGGGTCTCATTTCCATCCGCCGTCGGGTGACTGTGACGGCCCAGACGGCGGTGCTGCCCCGGTCTGTGGAGCCGGAAACCCTGCCCCAGACGGCCCAAAGCCAGGGACAGGCCACAGCTCTGCGGCCACGGCGGGGCGGCGGTATGGGGGAGGAATATGAGCTGCGGGCGTATCAGCCCGGTGACCCGGTGCGGATGATTCACTGGAAGCTGTCGTCCAAAAGTGAGGAATTGATTTTGCGGGAAGTGCTGGAGCGCCCGGAAGCGGTGCCGGTGCTGACTTTTGACCACCTGGGACCGCTGGATGCGCTGGACGAGGTGTTGGACCGACTGTGGTCCCTGAGTAACGCTCTGCTGGAACAGCAGAAGGCCCATGAAATTCAATGGGTCCATCCGGAGAGTGGGCAGCAGTTCCGGTTTCTTTTACGGGGACAGGGGGACTTGCACCGATGCTTCGGTGCGCTGCTGTCCCAACCGGCGCCCCTGGAGGGACACCGATTCCCCACAGGACTGCGGCAGGCAGCCGACCGGTATGAGTACCATTTGGAGCCGGTGAGGGAGGAGGAGCCATGAAACAGGTTGACAAGCGAGCAGTACTCAGCGAGATGGCGCTGGATTTGCTGTTGCTGTTGCTGATTCAGGGGGGCTTTCTCTGGTCCCTGCGGTACGTCTACGGGCTGAATCTGTCCATGCAATCCTTCCTGCTGCGGGCGGTGCTGCCGGCGGTGGCCGTACCCTGGATTCTGGTAAGGCTGCCGAAACGGCGCTTGTTTCTCCTGGGCGCTGCGGTTCTGCTGGCGCTGGCGGGATGGTATTGGCACACCATATGGCTGTCCGGCGGCTGTCAACTATTGCAGCAGGCGTTGACCGCCCTGGAGGTGCCGGTGGAAGTGGAGTCCCAATGGCTGACCGGCTCAGTTCGGGACGTCCTGTGGACGGCCACATACTTTGCGCTGCTGCTGTCGGTGACATTGGGTATGACGGTGCTGCTGCTTCGTTCCGCGGCACTGACATGGGCGATGACGCTGCCGTGGCTGGTTCCGGCGATCGCCTTTGAACAGGAGTTGTCCTGGGTGGGATTGCTGTCTTTGACCCTGGGCGGCTGCCTGCTGCTGCTGACGGGCCGGAGCCACCGATTTGATCGGGCTGGCAGCGTTCGACAGGCCTGGATGGCCTTGCCGCCGTTGCTGGTGGTGCTGGGTCTGACGATGGCGCTGCTGCCCCGGCAGGAGTACCAGCGGCCCCAGTGGACCGAGGGACTGCGAACGGAACTGGAAGCAGCCGGCAGCAGCTTGGTGAATCAGGGAATCCTCGGCAATCTGAGTGCTGCGCTGCCCGGCGGCGACCAGGTCAGCGTCAGCCTGTCTGGCGCCGGACCTCGTACCTTTAAAGAGAATGTGGTGCTGGAGGTGGAAAGCGAGTACCACGGCACGGTCTACCTGCGGGGAACTTCTGCGGCAGTGTACACGGGACAGGAATGGGCCAACCTGCCGGAACAGGTCTATGAAAACGGCCTGGGGGAGGATGGCCAGCCCAATTCAGTCCAGGGCTTTGCGCCGGTGAATTTTCCCGCGCTGGCCTCCGGCAGCAGCCGGTATTATGAAATGACCATCACCTATCCCCGTTCCCTGTCGGGGTGGATGTTTACACCGTATCAACTACTGAGCAGCCCGGATGAGATCATGGATGTCACCTTTGTCAATGATACGCATTTACAGAGAGACTTTGGCATCCGCACCAAAAACCTGTATTTTATACCGCCGGAAGAAATCCAGGTGTTGAGCCGCAGTACCCAGTGGGAGGCAGCGGTGGCGGAGGCGGAATACCGGCAGTTTGTCTATGAAAATTATCTGGATGTACCGGATGACTTTCAAGAAACTTTTCGGAAGTTTGCCCAGGCATATCTCCAACAATATGGAAATTTAGGCTATTCCGGGGACATGACACTACCGCCAAAGGTCATTCAAGCGCGTTTGGTTGCTTTGACGTTATCGCAGATGACAGAGTATGATCTGAACACGCCGCTGACGCCGGAGGGTGAGGATTTTGTGGACTACTTCCTGAACGAGAGCAGACGAGGGTATTGCGTCCACTATGCCAGCGCCGGTGTGCTGTTTATGCGGTATCTTGGTATCCCGGCTCGGTATGTGACAGGGTATTTGACCAAGGTTCCGGCTTCGGGCAAGGTGGAAGTCCTGGATTCTGACGCCCATGCCTGGGTGGAGATTTACCTGGACGGCTACGGCTGGTATCCTGTGGAAATGACGCCCCCGGCGGAGATTGGATTGGCCCCAGGTGAGGGCATCGGCGAAACGCCGCCGGAACCGGAGGAATCGGTCGAACTGGATATAGATATCAATGAACCGGAGCCGGAAACGCCGGAACAGAAGCCCCAGACGGAAACGCCGGAACAACCGGACCAGCCGACAGAGGAAAAACTGGAGCAACCGGAAGAGTCAGCGGAGACCGACGCGGGAATTCCAACATGGGCCCCCTGGACTTTGGTGGGTATCCTGGTCCTGGCGATATTCTCCCTTCACAGCTGGTACTGTTCCAGGCGGCGGGAACGGCAGTTCTCCGACAGCGACTACAGCGGGGCGGTGTTGGCCATGTACCGCCATCTGGAGCAGCTGCAACCTTGGGGAACCGACCCGACTGCACTGCAACCCCTGGCACAAAAGGCACAATACAGCCGCCAGGGCATCACAGAGGAAGAACAGCGGCAGGCCGCCGTGCTCTGGCTGCGGGAGCGGGAAAAACTGGACCGGCTGCCCAAGCTGCGACGGTTCTGGCTTCGCTGGATTTTGGGCGTTTTGTAAGTGCAAAAAAAGATCACACGGGAAGCTTATGACTTTCCGTGTGATCTTTTTTTATGCAAGAGGGGATTCCAACAATGTGACCTGCCGGTTGGCGGCGTCCAGTCGTACTGGACAGCCAATGGGCATGGTCAGCATGGGATGGGTATGACAGCAATCGAACTCGGCCAAAATGGGAATCTTCGGTGCTCCCAGCACCTCCAAAAGAACCTCATAGGGCTGTCTGCCGGTGCCGTTGTCGTCAAATTTTTCATGCTTTCCCAGCAGAATGCCGCCGACCCTGTCCAAAACGCCGGACAGTTTCAGCAGAGAAAAGGAACGTTCGATGGTACAGGCGTCTTTCAGAGAATCCTCCAGCAACAGAATGTCGCCCTGCCGGATTTCCGGCATATAGTCTGTACCGAAAAAGCCCTCCATGGTGTTGAGATTGCCGCCAATCAACCGGCCTTCCACAACGCCGGGATGAACGCAGCGCCAGCTGTTGGGGCGACGCTCCTTGGCACGGGCCTGGGTGCTCCAGTCGAGAAACTCGTCGGTCCAGAATGAAGGCATAGCAAACGTATGAGGGTACGACGTCTTGCCGCACACCAGCTCATAAAAAGCGGTAAAGGTTTCGTCCACAAAAGGCGGCAGTTCGCCAAAGGACGAAGCCACGGCCGGGCCGTAAAAGGTTACCAGCTCGGTTTTGGCATAAATGGCCAGCAGCAGCGCCGTCACATCGGAATACCCAATGATGATTTTGGGATGGGCTTTCAGATAGTCATAGTCAATGTAGGGCAGAATCGAATTGGTGTTGTTCCCGCCGATGGAAGCCATCAGAATGGGAATGTCCTCCCGGTACAGCAGCTGGTTGAATTCCTCCGCCCGCTCCTGAATGGAGCCGGAACGGTAAAAATCTTGTTTCCGGTATTGCTGCCCATGAACTACGGTGAATCCTTTAGACTCCAGATAGGCCACACCACGGTCGTACCGGATCGGCACGGTGGCTGAGATGGGAGACGAAGAGGAAAAAACGCCGATGGCATAAGGCGTGGTGATTCTGGGGGCTTTCATAGAGAATGTCTCACTTTCCGACGGGGCTGCTCAGTCAGACGACTTGGTGGGGGGATTGAGAATGGGGGAGACGATGGGCTTTCCGTCCCGGTCCAGCAGAGGCGTCATGCCGCCGCAATCACCAGAACTGTGGAATAAATAGTTGACACCGGTTTCCCGGTCCACCCAGATTTCCATGATGTTCAGCACACCCTGGTAGTATACTTTTTCAAACCGATCATCTTTAGCCATTGCAATTCCTCCAAATCATGATACAGAATTTATGTGGGTTCGACCTGCTGCCATTTTACCACAGGCAGGAGAGCGCCTCAAGCCTTTGCTTCATACCGCTCTATACCCCACCAGTTGGGAAGAAGGGCTTCCAGCGTTACGGTTTTACGGGACTTATAATCCATCAAAATCTCCATGTCTTTGTTTCGCCGGTCCAGCTGCATCAAAAATTCCCGGCAGGCGCCGCAAGGCATACCGCTGCCGCCGCCGCAAGGTGGCTGGTCCCGAAAGGCAATCAGTCTCTTGATTCTGGTCTGTCCGCTGTTCAGGTACATATTGAGCGCCGCAGCCCGTTCGGCACACAAATCCAGCACGCCACAGCAGCTTTCAATACAAAAACCGGTGAAAAATTCCCCGTTTTCACTTTCCAATGCACACACAACGTGATGGGCGTATATAAACGGGGAGACCTCCCTGGGGCCGTATTGCGCATTGGCTTTTTGATAGAGCTGCTCCCATATGTCCATTGTAGTTCCTCCTTGGTGGGACAAGTGCAATTGCATGAATTATACCACAGGCGGTTTTGCTCTACCGCAGATCAAGATACATCAGTACACAATCGGCATACTGGCTGCCGATCTTAAAGAAGGCAGGCGAAATGCCAATAGAACGAAAACCATATTTTTCATACAGATGGATGGCCCGTGCATTATCACTGCGTACCTCCAAGTTCAGAAGCTCAATGCCGTGGGCTTTGGCATAGGCAATTATTTGCTCCAGCAATTGACTGCCGATACCGCGGCCCCAATATGCTTTTACTACAGAAATCCCTAATTCTGCCCGATGGTACATCCGGCGGGGAAGGGGCTGCAGGCTTGCGGTCCCCACCAGATGGGGGCCGTCCAAGGCGCAGAGAAACACCCCGTGGTCGCTGGCTTGCTGCTCTTGGAGGAAAATGCGCTCCTGCTCTGCTGTAAAGGGCAGGCCCTCGCTGCCGAAGGTCAGATTATCTGTTTCGCCGCCGACCTGCTTCAGACAGGCCAGAACAGCTTCCGCGTCCTCGGGCAGCGCTTCACGAATCATAATTTGCTCCATACAACTACTCCATAACAATCTACGTTTTTATGGCGGTTCCAATGGCCTTTTCCAGCCGCCACTGGGGTGCAGTACCATCTTCGCCCCAATATTCATCCATGACGGCGATACGACCGTCTTTCAACTGCATAAAGCAGACAACATGGTGGGATTCCGCAGGTTCCACAGAATAAATATGGGCGACAGAGATCAGAAGATCATGCAACTGTTCCGTGCGTTCCAGCTCTCCGTGCCACGTTCCGGGGTATTCGCAGTTGGCGCGGAGAAATTCCTCCACCGTGAATTGCTCATTGGTGTTATGCCATCGGATGATGGCATCTGTACGGAAAAAAGTGCGCATGCGGTTGGCATCCTGGGCAACGGCTGCCGCCCAATACTGTTGGATATTCATAATGCTATACCTGTCTATACGGTTTGGACTTCTTACCAGGTCTCTATTATGGCGTCATGGTGTCGTAGAAATCGGGGCAGACCTCCCGAATCTTGGCTTGCAGCCCCTTCAAATCCCGAAACGTGTCGGGCCGTTTGGTTACATCCCGCAGCAGGGCGGAGGGGTGATACAGGGCCATCATCCAAATGCCGCCCTTTTGAAACCATTTGCCGTGGTCCCGTGTAATGCGAAGCTGCTCATCAATGAGACGTGTGGCGGCAATGCGCCCCAGACAGACCAAAATACGTGGTTTCAGCAGCAGCGTTTGCTTCCGCAGATAACAGATGCAGGCCTGCTGCTCCGTCTCCAACGGATCGCGGTTCCGAGGTGGACGGCATTTGACAATGTTGGTGATGTAGCAGTTGTGGCGGCTGAGGTCAATAATGGAGAGCATATCGTCCAGGAGCTTTCCTGCTGGACCGACAAAAGGCTCGCCCTGTAGATCCTCCTGCTGGCCGGGACCCTCGCCCACAAAGAGAATCGGCGTTTCCTCCGGCCCTACGCCGAAGACCACATGGTTCCGGGTTTCACTGAGGTTGCACTGGCGGCAATCCAGACATGTCTGCCGCAGCTGGTCCATGGTCATTCTCACTCACTCCCAACGATTGTCCCGATTTCCTGGGAACTCGATGATTTCCTGCTGACGGCGGCGTCTGGCCATCTGCTGGCGGCGGCGTTTCCGGCGTCTGGCCCGTTGGACATTGTTGATGATCAAATACAGAATAAAGAGCAGGACAACGCCGCCGATGACCGACAAGAACGGATGTTCCGTTAAAAAATTACCGGTTTTGCTGACTTGCGCGGCCAGTTCCGAACGGGGAGTATCGGTGATGGCCACCAGATTGGCCGTACCCAATTCCCGCCCCTGGTAGCTGACAGTCATGGTGCCAAGCTTCTGGCCCTTGGAAATGGGGGCCTCCACACCATTGGGATTATCCAGAAACAGTGTCTTCTCCAGCTGGGTTTCGTCATAGTCCTTAGGCATCACAGCGGTAATGGCTTGGTCGGCAGCCAAAACCGCAGCGTCGCATCCGGCGGAGTGAAACACGGGGATTTCTGTGACAGGCGTGGCTTCCTGTATCGTATCAAATGAGAAGTTCTCAAAGCCGTATTCAAAGAGGGCTTTTGTCTCGGTGAAATTTTCATTGATGATGGAGCCGTCCTCCGCTGTCACGTCTTCGGCACCGCAGACCACCGACAGAAGATGCAGGTCCGAATCGGGACGCTGGGCGGTGGAGATCAGGCAGCGGCCGGCGGGGGTGGTGAAACCGGTTTTGATACCCGAGGCATATTCATAGTAATACTGAGTGCCGGGCGTCTCCAGCAGATTGGTGGTGAACAATTCCCGCTCCTCGGAGAGGTTGGTGGCCGGTACCGTGTGAGTTACCGTGGATGTAATGGTCAGGAATGTCTGGCTTTTCATGGCCTCCTGCACGATGAGGCTCAGGTCCCGGGCAGTGGTGTAGTGGTTTTCGTCATGGAGACCGTGGGGATTGGCAAAATGAGTGCCGGTGCAGCCCAGAGCCTTGGCCTCCTCATTCATCATGTCCACAAAAGCATCGACAGAACCGGCGATATATTCGGCCGCCACATTACAGGCCTCGTTGGCAGAGGAAAGCATGATGCAATACAGCAATTCCTCGACGGTCAGCTGCTCACCAACTTTCAGACCGGCGGTGCTGCCGGCGGCATCCAGATTTTGCAACGCTGTTTCCGATACGGTGACTGTATCGGTGAGGGTGCCATGCTCCAGGGTCAGCAGACAAGTCATAACCTTGGTCAAACTGGCCGGGTATATCTGCTCGTCGGCGTTCTGTTCCACCAGGGCCTGGCCACTGCCCAGCTCCAGCAGCAGAGCAGCTTTGGCTTTGACGGTATGGGATGGTACACCGGTATCCACAACGGTGGTATCTGCCGAAGTATCTGCGGCAGTATCAGAGGTGGTGGTTTCCGTCTCTGCTGTGGTGTCGTCGTTGGTGGCGGCGACGGGATATATGCAGGAGCATGCGATTAGAATGCTCAGAAACAGGGAAAGAATTTTTTTCTTTTTCATGATTCACTCCATAAAAAACAGGCGGGGACATTGCGTCCAAGCCGAAAACTGTGCTATAATTCAATAGAAATAATTATACCAAATTTTTTGATGATGTCAATGTAGGGGGAATTGCCGTGCGTCCGTGGAAACCGGAGTATTGGATTCTGGCGCTGCTGCTGGCAGGCGGATTGTTCACCAGCGGATACTTTGTTGGACGGACCACAGCCACACCCGACGGCACGGCGGCGGTCATTGTCCAGACCCAACCCCAGCCGGAGGTGGAAGCGGAACAGGTGGAAGTAGACCATACAGAAGCAGCCACAGAGCCGCCGACACAGGAAAACCCTACGGAAGCAGCGGAACCATCCGCCCGGGGGCCGGTGGACCTTAACACGGCGACACTGGAGGAACTGATGGAACTGCCGGGCATAGGGGAGACCCTGGCTCAGCGGATTCTTGATTACCGGGAGAGCAACGGACCCTTCGTTCTGACAGAGGATTTGCTGGAGGTCAGCGGCATCGGAGAAAAGAAGCTGGAGGCGCTGGACGGCCTTATCTGTGTAAAATAGGAGCAAGGATGCAATGAAAATATTGGTAGTGGATGACGAACAGTTGTTGGTCAAGGGAATCAAGTTCAATCTGGAAAATGACGGCTATGAAGTGGTAACCGCTTATGATGGAGAAGAGGCTGTGAAAATCGCCCGGGAGCAGTCTGTGGATCTGATCATTCTCGATCTGATGATGCCCCGTTTGGATGGTTTGGGGGCCTGCCAGAAAATCCGGGAGTTTTCCAATGTGCCCATCATCATGCTGACGGCCAAGGCCGACGATATGGATAAACTCATGGGGTTTGAGCAGGGCGCCGACGACTATCTGACAAAGCCCTTTAACATTCTGGAGCTGAAAGCACGGGTCCGGGCGCTGCTGCGGCGAGCTGGCCCCCAACAGACGGAGCAGCGGCCCAACAAGCTGACCCATGGGCATATCACCGTGGATGTGGACGGACGCAATGCGTATAAGGGCGATGTGCTGGTGGACTTGACCGCCAAGGAGTTCGACTTGATTGAACTGCTCATGCGAAACCCCAACCGGGTCTACTCCCGGGAATCCCTTTTGGATACCATTTGGGGATATGAGTACCGTAGTGATATCCGCACAGTGGATGTCCATATCCGCCGCCTGAGAGAAAAACTGGAAAACAATCCGGCTTCACCGGAATACATTCTGACCAAATGGGGAGTGGGCTACTATTTCAAAGCTTAAACGACGGCTGCTGCTTCTGCGCAGCAGCTCGCAGATTCGCTATGCCCTGACCTATGTGCTCATTACTGCGGTAGTGCTGGTGTTTCTCAATGTCTATTCCGCCAGTACGACCCGGGATATGATGTTCCGCAGTAAAGAGGTGTCCCTGCAGGGCAAGGTGCAGCTGGTGGTATCTTCTCTGGCTGGCCTGGAACGGCTCAGCGGTGATAACGTGGCCCAGGTCATAGCGCTGCTGGGCGATCTGGATGCCAACCGGGTTACGGTGACCGACGCCGCCGGCAAGGCGGTGTATGACTCCCTGACCAAAGACAACGCCACGGGCCGTATGATTCTCTTTTCCGAGGTGGTAACGGCGTTGCAGGGCAACGTGGTGTTTTACTGCGTCTATGACGGCGCGGCACTGGAAAGCCGGGCTTGTATGCCCATCTATAACGGCAGCGATCAGCTGATTGGTTCTGTGTATCTGATGGAATACGATACAGATTTGGGTGCTGTCATTGCGGCGCTGGAGCTGAATTTGGTGCGGATTTCCCTGGTGCTGGGAACGGCAATCGTACTGTTTTCCATTCTGTTTGCCCTGATATTCTCCCGGCGGATGCGACTGATTCTGGACTCCATCCAACTGCTGCGGGAAGGAGAATATACCCATCGGATTGCCCTGTGGGGACACGATGAAGTGGGTATACTGGCTGAGGAATTCAACAAGCTGACGGAGCGGCTGCGGACCTCTGAGGCCACCCGCCAGCAGTTTGTCTCCGACGCTTCCCATGAGTTGAAAACACCGCTGGCGTCCATCAAACTCCTGTCGGATTCCATTCTGCAAAACGAGATGGATATGGATACGGTGCGGGAATTTGTAGGAGATATCGGCAATGAAGCCGACCGGCTGACGCGGATTGCGCAGAAGCTTCTGGAGTTGAACCGTCTGGAGGACGCACCCAAGGAAGACTTTATGGTTATGGAGCCGGGACCGGTGGTGGAGAAGGCGGTCCGGCTGCTGACTCCACTGGCACAACTGCGGCAGATTCGGCTGGAAACGAAACTGGACCCGGACTGTACTGTGGTGACGCGGGGAGACGATATCTATCAGATGGCGTTCAATCTGGTGGAAAACGCCATTAAATACAACGTGGACGGCGGCTACCTTGGCGTGTTTCTCCAACGGAAAGGGGAGGACGTGGTACTGATCGTGGAGGACAGCGGCATCGGTATTCCTGAGGAATCGCTGCCGTATGTGTTCGACCGATTTTACCGGGTGGACAAGGCACGCTCCCGACAGGCCGGCGGCAGCGGACTAGGCCTGTCCATTGTCCATGATCTGGTGGAGCGGAACTACGGCACAGTGACGGTGGAGCAGCGGAAAGAAGGCGGCACACGCTTCACGCTGACATTCCCGTTTTTCGGCATGGAGGAGGAGACATGAGGCGGGCGATTCTGTGGCTATTGCTGGTGTGCAGCTTTTTGCTGTTGGCGGCTTGCTCCAACGACCCAATCGACCCGGAGAGTTGGAATCTTTCTTGCTATTATCTCCAGTCGGAACGGTCCTTTGGTCGAAGCGAAGGTGTACTGGGCAGCGAAGCCCGGTCCGTGCCACAGCCGTTGGAGGACTGGAAAGAGCTCCTGAATGGGTATCTGGCCGGACCGAGCCAGGGAGACTTGGTTTCACCGTTTCCGGATGGCCTGCAATGTATGGAGACTTCCCTGGATGACGGCGTTCTGACAATGGTGCTCAGTGAGCCGTGGGAGCAGCTGGGAGGCATGTCCGAGACCTTGGCCACCGCCTGCCTGACCCGGACGGCCATGCAGTTGCCGGGAGTCAAGGGCGTCTGCCTGGAGACAACAGCCAATGCTGCCGCCGGAGAAAGCGCGGTGGTGCTGACGGGACAGGAGTTCCTCTATCTCGACAGCAGTACAGTCAATACAGCCACGACAGTGCGGCTCTATTTTTCTGACGCCAACGGCCGCTATCTGGTGTCATCGGAGCGGGAGGAGACCTTTGCTTCAGCAGAGGAGATTCCAACCTATGTGGTGCAGCAGCTGCTGGCCGGCCCTACGGAGGCGGGACAGGTGGCCACCATGCCGGAGGGCACGGTTCTCCGCAATCTCTCGGTGGAGGACGGCTGCTGTACCGTGGATTTATCGGCTGAATTTTTATACAATAAGCCCACGGCGGGCTTGATGGAGCGAATGACAGTCTTGTCGCTGGTCAACTCTCTGACGGAACTGGATACCATCCGTACTGTACGGATCCTGGTGGAAGGGGCGCCGGTGGGGCTGTATTACACCATGGATCTGGACCGGGAACTGGTTCGGGACGAGACTGCCATGGATGTGGTGCGCCAAGGTCTGAATGAGACCGACGCCACCCTCTATGTCTGGGGCGGCAGTGATATTCTTCTGTCACCGGTGCCGGTATCGGTGCGGCAATTGGCCCAAATTCCCATAGAGCAGACGCTTTTGGAGAAATTGACCGCGTTTTCCGACCGAAACGGTCTGAAAAACCCGCTGCCGCCTGGAACAACCCTCCAATGGGTCGATGTGCGTGAAGGATTTTGCCAGGCGGACTTTTCCAGTGCGCTGCTGAATTGCGCGGGGGATGGCACAGCGGAGCGAATGGCCATTCGCTCCATTGTGGAAACGCTGCTGTCCCTGGACCCGGTGGGGCGGGTGAAAATCACGGTCAATGGAGAAAGCGATGGTTTTTCCGTCTATACCTTGAACCGGCTCTACACGGCAGACAATCTGCCCTAAAGGCTGGATCTGGAATGGACTGGAAAAATGACGCAGTTCTTTTAGTGAAATCAATCAAAAAAGATTGACAATTTTTCATATATTCGCTATCATACAAATAGCTGGTATGCGAGACACACGCCAAACTTTGAGGGAGTGACACCAAAATGTACATGCAGCAGTCTATCGTAAAATGTGAATCTGGTCTGCACAACAAGCAGGCAACCTATTTCATCCAGAAGGCCAACGAGTTTAAGTCCAGCATCTGGGTTGAGGTGGAGGAACGCCGTATCAATGCCAAGAGCCTGTTGGGTGTTCTTTCCATGGGGATTACCAAGGGCACCCGCGTGAATCTGATTGCCGAGGGCCCCGATGAGCAGGAGGCTGTTACTGCCCTCTCTGAGATGCTCGTGAAGGAAATTTTCTGATTCACATCGTCGGATGGCTGTCTCGACGACCGCGTGATCGCTCCGCGGCGTGAGACAGCCATTTTCATTTTACCGTTTGGAGGGACTATGACCAAGGAAGAATTGCGGGACAAAGCGCTGTCGCTGCCCTATGAACCGGGCGTCTACCTTATGTCCGACCGGCATGGCCAGATTATCTATGTGGGCAAGGCCAAGCGGTTAAAAAATCGTGTCTCCCAATATTTTCAGGATTCCGCATCCCATACGCCCAAGACACGGCTGATGGTGTCGCATATTCACTCCTTTGAGACCATTGTGGCCCGGTCGGAGTTTGAAGCCCTAGTGCTGGAGTGCTCCCTGATCAAACGGCACATGCCCAAGTACAACATCCTTTTGAAGGATGACAAGGGATATCCCTACATTCGCATTGATCTGCGGGAACCGTACCCCACCATGAAAATCGTCAGCCGGGTGGAAAATGACGGTGCGGACTACTTCGGCCCCTTTGGCGGCCGCGGTGTAACACAAAGCGTGCTGGATACCATCCGGCTCACCTGGAAGCTGCCGGGCTGCCATAAGCAGTTCCCGCGGGACGTAGGCAAAGACCGGCCCTGTCTCAATTTTCATATGAACGTCTGCGACGGATGGTGCCAGCCCCGGCAGACAGGGGAGCAGTACCGCGCCGCCATGGAACAGGTAGTCAAGACGCTGCGGGGGCAATATCAGGATGTGGCAATGGATATCCGGGAGAAAATGCTGGCGGCCTCCGATGCCCTGCAATTTGAGCAGGCCGCAGCCCTGCGGGACCGTCTGCGCTCTCTGGAAGCGTTGAGCCAGAAACAGCTGGTGACGGCGGGCACCATGGCCCATACTGATGTGGTGGGCTTCTATCAGAGCGAAGCCAAGGCGTGTTTTGCCGTGCTGCACTATGTGGGCGGCAGCCTGCTGGATAAAGACTATCAGATTTTACCGCCGGCCGACAGTCCGGAGGAAGCGGTATCCAGTCTGGTTAAACAGTACTATCTTTCCCGTCAGGGTATCGTCAAAGAAATTTTGTTGCCCTTTGCCATGGAAGACGCGGAGCTGTTTGAGCAGCTGCTGCGGGAAGAGTTTGGCCGCCGGGTCCATCTGCGGGTGCCCCAACGGGGAGATAATGTCCGCCTGGTGGAGCTGGCCAATAAAAACGCCAGGGAGGAGGCCGAACGGGTGACCTCCCGGGAGGAGCGGGTCCAGGGCGCGTTGGGTATGCTCTGTTCCATGCTGAACATGGAGAAACTGGAGCGGATCGAAGCCTATGATATCTCCAACCTGGCTGGATCGGACATCGTAGCATCTATGACGGTGTTTCAGGACGGCAAACCGTTGAAAAAGGATTATAAGCACTTCAAATTGCAGGAACTGGACGACCAGAATGACTATGAATCCATGCGGCAGATTATCGAGCGGCGGTTTCGCCGCCTGCTCCAGGGAGATGAGGGTTTTTCTGAAAAACCAGACGCCCTGTTTATTGACGGCGGCGCCGTTCATGCCGGCGTGGTGGAGCGGCAGTTGGCGGAAATGGGACTGACCATTCCGGTTTTCGGCATGGTCAAGGACAACCGCCACCGGACCCGCGCGTTGACCCGATCCGACGGCAGCGAAATCGGTATTGCCGGACAGCCACCGGTGTTTGCATTGGTGGGACGCATTCAGGAGGAGACCCATCGCTTTGCCATCACCTACAACCAGACGCTCCGCAGCCGCCGCATGCGGGGTTCCGAGCTGGATACCATCGAGGGTATCGGTCCCAAACGGCGGGAACAGCTGCTGCGGCGCTTCAAATCCATGAAACGCATCCGGGAAGCCACCCGGGAACAGCTGCTGGAGGTGCTGCCCCAGGGGGCAGCAGAGGCCGTCTATGCCCATTACCATCCCCATACAGAGGAGGAAACACCATGAGAGTTATCACGGGAAGTGCCCGGGGCGTCCGCCTCAAGACGCCAGACGGCATGCAGACCCGTCCAACGGCTGACCGGGTCAAGGAGGCCATATTCAGCATCATTCAGTTTGAAATCGAGGGCCGCCGGGTTCTGGACCTGTTTGCCGGAACCGGCCAGCTGGGAATTGAAGCATTGAGCCGCGGCGCGGAGCATGCCGTTTTTGTGGATGCCCGCCGGGAGGCCGTGGCGCTGGTACGGGAGAATTTGAAACGGACCCGCCTCAGCGACCGGGCAGAGACAGTCCAGGGGGATTATCTGGACTATTTGAGCCGGTGCCGGCAGACATTCGACGTGATTTTGCTGGACCCGCCCTATGCGGAGGTATTTCTGGAGACGGCACTGCAGAAAATATCGGAAATTGACATTTTATCAGACGGTGGTATAATAATCTGCGAGAGACCAGCGGAAAAATCCCACCCCGGTCAGTTTCCGGGCCTTTCGGCCGGTAAGGATTACCGCTACGGAAAGACACTGGTCACGCTGTACCGCAAGGACAGCCACAGGGAGGAACCATGACAACAGCCATTTACCCCGGCAGCTTCGACCCCATTACCAAAGGGCATCTGAATATCATCCAGCGGGCCGCCAAGATTTTTGACCGTCTCATCGTCTGTGTAATGGTCAACGTGGATAAGCGTCCTATGTTCACTTCGGAGGAGCGGGTGGATATGATCCGCCGTGTAACCCAGGGCCTGGACAATGTGACCGTGGACAGTTCCTCGGCGCTGCTGGCGGAGTATGCCCAGCAGAACAACGTCAACGTGGTAGTCAAGGGCTTGCGGGCTGCTACAGACTTTGAGAAAGAGTTTCAGATGGCGCTCATCAATCACAAGATGAATCCCAATCTGGACAGCATGTTCTTGACGTCGGAACACCAGTTTATGTACCTGAGCTCCAGCGTGGTCAAGGAGCTGGGCAGTCACGGCGCTGATCTCAGCGACTTTTTGCCGGAGGAGATTATTCCCGACTGTGTAAAACGAATGAATCAAACTGTTTGAGGAGAAATGTAGCATGGCGAACAGCATTGACGAAATCATTGACAGCATATACAACATTATCCGGGATGCATGGTCGCTGCCTCTGGGCACTGACAAGTGTGTCATTGAGCGGGACAAGGTTCTGAATCTGCTGGACGAGGTCAGCCGTCAGCTGCCCGGCGAATTAAAGCAGGCGAAGACCATTGTGGAATCCCGCAACGAGGTCATCACCAACGCCAAGAAAGAGGCGGAAAATATCCTCAAGCAGGCCGAACAGCGGGCCATGCAGATGATCTCCAAGGAAAACGTCTATCTGGAGGCGCAGAACGAGGCCAATGAGATGCTCAAGGAATCCCAGCTGAAGCTCAAGGAGCTGCGCCAGGTTACCAATGAGTTTGTGGATGACGCATTGAAGCGCACCGAAGAATCCATCAGCGAGGCGCTGGCCCGTGTGCAGGATTCCCGTGCCAAGTTCAACGCATTGACCAATCCCCAGGAGAAGAAGCCTTCTCCCATCATTGAGGATATCTGAGTGATTGTCCGGACAGCTGCCTGCAGGCGGCTGTCCGCTTTTTCCTCACAACGGATTGACAAATTCCCGGATATGGTGTATCATCGAGTCAATATCGGAAACGCGATGACGAGGAAGAGTACAAAGTGCGGCTCCTTTCAGAGAGCAGACGGACGGTGCAAGTCTGCGGTGCGGCTTTGGAATGTCCCCTCTGAGCGGAGGGCTGAACCAATGAGTAGGCCCCTTCGGGTCCTCCCGTTACAGAGGCGCAAGTGGCCCGCTTGATAGAGCGGGAAACCGGGTGGTACCGCGGAATGTTGATTTCGTCCCGACAGCTGTGCTGTCGGGAATTTTTATTTGTCCCTGCCCTTGCGAAAGAATTGACAGGAGTTGAAGAAACACTATGGCAAAAGAACTGTCCAAGGTCTACGAGCCGCAGGAAGTGGAGAGCCGCATCTATGAAATGTGGCAGAAGGGCGGCTATTTCCACGCCGAGCGCGATCCCAAAAAGAAACCCTTTACCATCGTTATGCCGCCTCCCAATGTCACCGGCCAGCTGCACATGGGGCATGCCATGGACGCTGCGCTGCAGGATGTGCTGATCCGCTTTAAGCGCATGGAGGGGTATTCCGCTCTGTGGCTGCCCGGTGTGGACCATGCCGGTATCGCTACCCAGATCAAGGTGGAGGAAGAGCTTCGCAAGGAGGGGCTGACCCGCTATGATCTGGGCCGCGAGAAGTTCCTGGAGAAGGTCTGGGACTGGAAGCACAAGTATGGCAACCGCATTGTGGAGCAGCAGAAAAAGCTGGGCGCCTCCTGCGATTGGGACCGGGCCCGGTTCACCATGGATGAGGGCTGCTCTAACGCTGTCCGCGAGGTCTTTGTCAGCCTGTATGAAAAGGGCTTGATCTACAAGGGCAGCCGTATTATCAACTGGTGCCCCCATTGCGTCACAGCCCTGTCCGACGCCGAGGTGGAGTATCAGGATAAGCCCGGCCATATGTGGCATCTGCGCTATCCGCTGGCCGATGGCTCCGGCGACGTTATTGTGGCCACTACCCGCCCTGAGACCATGCTGGGTGATACCGGCGTGGCAGTCAATCCCAATGATGAGCGCTATAAGAATATCGTGGGCAAGACCTGCATTCTGCCTCTGGTTAACAAAGAAATCCCCATCGTCGCCGACGACTATGTGGACATGGAGTTCGGTACCGGCTGCGTCAAGATGACTCCGGCTCACGACCCCAACGACTTTGAGGTGGGTCTGCGCCACAATCTGGACGTGGTCCGCGTTCTGGACGACAACGGCAAGGTCAATGAGTTCGGCGGAAAGTATCAAGGTATGGACCGTTACGAGGCCAGAAAAGCCATTGTGGCAGACCTGGAGCAGCAGGGCTATTTGGTGAAGATCGAGGATCACGCCCACAACGTCGGCACCTGCTACCGCTGCCACAACGATGTGGAACCCATTATCTCCGCCCAGTGGTTTGTCAAGATGCAGCCGCTGGCTGAGGCGGCACTGGAGTGCGTCAACAGCGGCGCTACCAAGTTTGTCCCGGAGCGCTTCACCAAGACCTACACAAACTGGATGGAAAACTGCCGTGACTGGTGTATTTCCCGCCAACTGTGGTGGGGACACCAGATTCCGGCCTGGTACTGTGCCGACTGCGGCCATATGACTGTGTCCCGTGAGGATGCTACCTGCTGCGAAAAGTGCGGCAGCAAAAATATCACCCGTGATGAGGACGTGCTGGATACCTGGTTCTCCTCGGCCCTGTGGCCCTTTGAAACCCTGGGTTGGCCCGACAAGGATGCGGAGGATTTCAATTACTTCTACCCCACCGACGTGCTGGTTACCGGCTATGATATCATTTTCTTCTGGGTGGCCCGCATGATCTTCTCCGGCTGTGAGCACACCGGCAAGCCGCCGTTCCACACGGTGCTGATTCACGGCCTGGTCCGGGATGACAAGGGCCGCAAGATGTCCAAGTCCTTGGGCAACGGCATTGATCCCTTGGAAATGATCGACCGTTTTGGATCCGATGCCCTTCGGATGAACATGGTTACAGCCAACTCACCCGGCAACGATATGCGGTTCTATGTGGAGCGCTGCGAGGCCATGCGGAACTTCGCTAATAAGATCTGGAACGCCAGCCGCTACGTGCTGATGAACCTGAAAATTGAGAAGAATGAGCTGCCCGCCATGAACGAGCTGGAGCTGGCAGACAAGTGGATTCTCTCCAAGCTCAACACCCTCATTGCCGAGGTTACCGAGAATCTGGACAAGTATGAGCTGGGTATCGCTGTTCAGAAGGTCTACGACTTCATCTGGGACAGCTACTGCGACTGGTATATCGAGCTGACCAAAGCTCGGCTTTACAGCGCGGACGAGGCCAGCAAGACCGTGGCACAGAAGGTGCTGTTGTATGTGCTGGATCAGTTCTTGAAGCTGCTCCATCCCTTTATGCCGTTCCTCACAGAAGAAATCTGGCACGCGATTCCCCATGAGGGCGACAGCATTATGGTCCAGTCCTGGCCCAAGTTCCGGGAGGATTTGTGCTTTAAGACGGAAGAGACGGCCATGGAGGCCATTATGAACGCCATCCGCGCCGTCCGCAACCGTCGTGCGGAGATGAATGTGCCGCCCTCCAAAAAGTCCACCCTCTATGTGGTCACCGGCAAGCAGGATGTCTTCAATCAGGGCGCCGGCTTCATCACCCGCCTGGCTTACGCCGATCAGGTGGTGGTCACCGGCACCGCTCCTGATGGTCATGAGGACATGGTCTCCTGTGTTACCGCTGACGCAGAGATGTTCATTCCCATGAACCAGCTGGTGGATATTGAAAAAGAGCTGGAGCGCATTGCCAAGGAGCTGGAGAAGGCCAGAAAGAATCTGGCTTCTATTGAGGGCAAGCTCAGCAATGAGAACTTTGTCTCCCGCGCACCGGAGAATGTGGTCAATGCTGAAAAGGAAAAGGCAGAGAAGGCCCGTGCCTTGATCACGCAGCTGGAAGAGGCCGAGAAGCGGCTGAAAAAGTAAAAATCCCGGAAAACTTCGTCCACTGTGGCGGACTTCGACAGGATTTATTTTCCAAAAACTGTATAATAAGCGCACACGGAATCGTCTCCGTGTGCGCTTTTATTATTTGCGGAGAGGATGAGAACCCATGACCAGTTATCTGCAGGACAAGCAGTTGACCATTGCCCTCAGCGGCGAGATTGACCATCACAGCGCCCGGGAGACCATGGAGACCATCGGCGGCAAGATTGATACCTATCTGCCGGCTTTGTGCATCCTGGATTTCCGGGATGTGACCTTTATGGATTCCAGCGGCATCGCCATCGTCATCAATGCCGTCCGCCGGATGCGGGAGATTGGCGGCAAAATTCGCCTGCAAAACATTCCGGCCCAGCCTTATAAGGTCCTGGAGGCGGCGGGAATGGCAAAACTCATTGAGATACCGGAGAGGAGCGGCACATAAGATGAAATATGAAAACCAAATTCAGGTGACCTTTCCCAGCAAATCAGTGAATGAGGGATTGGCCCGGTCCATTGTGGCAGCCTTTGCAGCCCAGTTAGACCCGACACTGGACGAGCTGGGAGATATCAAAACGGCAGTATCCGAAGCAGTGACCAACTGCATTGTTCATGCGTATCCCGATGAAATCGGCATCATTACGTTAAAAGCAAAAATCACCGGTGACGGCGTGCTGGACCTGACCATTCGGGACAAAGGACGAGGCATTGCTGACATTGACCAAGCAAAGACGCCTCTGTTCACCACTGGCGGTGCAGAACGGTCCGGCATGGGCTTTACCATCATGGAGAGTTTTATGAATGAACTGCGGGTGACTTCACAGCTGGGAAAAGGTACTACGGTACATATGAAGCGGAAGATTGTCAAGCGGGGAGAACGCCCGTGAGTGCGGCTCTGGAGGAATTGATCGTCCGTTCCCAGCAGGGAGACCGACAGGCCGGAGAACAGCTGATGGTTGACAATACTGGACTCATTTGGTCTGTGGCGCGACGGTATTTTGGACGGGGTGTGGACCCGGACGATCTCTACCAGTTGGGATGCGTTGGTTTTCTCAAGGCAGTAGCTGGGTTTGATATCCAATATGGTACCCAGTTTTCCACTTATGCTGTGCCGAAGATTGCCGGAGAAATCCGACGGTTTCTCCGGGATGACGGCGCGGTCAAAGTCAGCCGCGGTCTCAAGGAGCGGGCGGCCACCGTCAAGATGGCCCGGCAACGGCTGACCGGGGAATTGGGGAGAGAGCCAACTCTTTCGGAGATTGCGGAACAGGTTGGGCTTACGGTGGAGGAAATTGCCATGGCTGAGACGGCCACCTCTGCGGCGGAATCTATCCAACGGGAAACCGGAGAGGATGGCTTTACCTTGGAGGCGGTCCTCACCGACGGAAGCCAGGAGGACCAGCTCATTGAGCGCATTGCACTGCGGGAAGCCATTGCCAAGCTGCCGGAGCGGGAACGTATGGTGGTGGTTTTGCGGTTTTTTCGCGGGCTGACCCAGGAAAAGACAGCAGCCATTGTGGGTGTCTCTCAGGTCCAGGTGTCGCGTATTGAAAAGAAGGCGCTGACCCACCTGCGGGAAACCATTTTGGAATAGTGCTCGACAAAAGGCGAAAAATATAATAAAATAGTTCCATCTATGAAATTACAAGGTGAAACTATGAGCACATTGGAACAACGTTTTCTTGCTGCCCGCCGGGCGGTGATCGCGTCGCAGTTTGCGGGATTGAACCCGGAGCAGCGTCAAGCGGTCCTGACCACGGAAGGGCCGCTTCTTTTACTGGCTGGTGCTGGTTCTGGTAAAACCACGGTGTTAATTCATCGGATTGCCAATCTGCTGCGCTACGGCTGCGCTTCCGATACCAACGAAATACCGTTTCCGCCGACGGAAGAGGATGTGGCGCTGCTGGAGTCTTTTGCGGAGCATCCGCGGGAGGAGGACCGTCGTCGGGTGGACGCCCTCTGTGCCTGCCGCCCGGCGGCTCCCTGGAATGTCATCGCCATCACCTTTACCAACAAGGCAGCCAACCAGCTGAAGGACCGGCTGGAATCGATTTTGGGTCCCGATGCCAATGACGTGTGGGCCATGACGTTCCATTCCGCCTGCTGCCGGATTTTGCGCCGGGATATTGAACGGCTGGGATATGACCGCAGCTTTACCATCTACGATACTGCCGATTCAGAACGGGTCATGAAGGACGTGGTCCGGGATATGGGCTTGGACGATAAATTGCTGCCCGCCCGGCTGTGCCTGAACCTGATATCCAAGGCAAAGGACAAACTCCGGTCACCGGAGGATTTTGCACGGCAGGCCGAAGCCGCCGGAGACTATCGTATGGAGCGCATCGCCAAGGCCTATGCCGAGTATCAAAAACGACTGCGGGCGGCCAATGCGGTTGATTTTGACGATATCATCCTGCTGACAGTGCAGCTCTTACAAGAACACGAGGATGTGCGGGAGCATTATCAACAGAAGTTCCGCTATGTACTTATTGACGAGTATCAGGACACCAACCATTTGCAGTTCTTGCTGGCGCAGTTGCTGTCCGGCGGCTATGAGAATATCTGCGTGGTTGGTGACGATGACCAGAGTATCTATCGATTCCGCGGCGCCACCATCGAGAATATCCTGGGTTTTGAGAAGCAGTACAAGGGCGCACGGCTCATTCGCCTGGAACAGAATTATCGTTCCACCAAGTGTATATTGGCGGCGGCCAATGCTGTAATTGCCAACAATCAGGGCCGCAAGGGAAAAAATCTCTGGACGGAAAACGCCGATGGAGAGAAAATCCGCCTATACGAAGCCTATAACGAGTCCGACGAGGCTAATTTTGTCACCAATGGTATCCTGACCCGCTCCCGTGGGCAGAATCTCAAGGACTATGCGGTACTCTATCGGACCAACGCCCAATCCAACGCGCTGGAATATGCGTTCAAACGCAATGGTATTCCATACCGGGTTGTGGGTGGTATGCGGTTCTTCGACCGGGCAGAAGTCAAAGACATGCTGGCATACATGTCAGTCATCAACAACCGCAGTGATACCCTCCGCCTGCGGCGGATCATCAACAATCCTCCCCGTGGGATTGGCCCGAAGACTGTGGAGACGGCGGAACGGCTGGCCGATGCCGAGGGGAAACCCCTCTATTCGGTTATTGCCAGAGCAGGGGAGTACCCGGCCATGGAAAAGGCCGCCAATAAGTTGAAAGCCTTTACCGACATGATTGATGGCTGTGAGGAATTGCTGGAGACGCTGACATTGGCGGAATTTTACGACGAACTGCTGATTCGCAGCGGCTATCTTGCCATGTTGGAAGCCAAAGACGACACAGAAAGCCAGACACGGGCCGAAAATGTACGCGAGTTGAAATCCAGCATTCTCAGCTATATGGAGAATCAGGATGTGCCGACGCTCAACGGCTTTTTGGAGGAAATCGCCCTCTATACGGATTTGGAGCAGTACGATCAGGGAGCGGATGCGGTGGTAATGATGACCATTCACTCTGCCAAGGGCCTGGAATTTCCTCATGTGTTCCTGGTGGGTATGGAGGAAGGACTGTTCCCTGGTTCACGGGCCATCGGCGAGCCGGAGGAGATGGAAGAGGAACGGCGTCTCTGCTATGTGGCCATTACCCGCGCCAAGGAAAGTCTTACCATTACCCACGCCCGGCAGCGGATGCTCTACGGTCGAACTTCAGTCAACCGGCCATCCCGTTTTGTGCAGGAAATCCCGGCCCAGCACACTACCGGCCGGACGGAGGCGCAGATCAAGGCGGCGCAGCAGAAACCAGCTCCTAAGCGGGAACCCAAAAAGGATTATTCGTCTTTGACCAACCGTTCCACCCAGCCAGTGGAGGCTATGAGTTACACAAAAGGAACGCGGGTCTGTCATACAGCTTTCGGCACTGGTATGATTCTTGCAGTGACGCCCATGGGAAACGATGCTTTGCTGGAAATTGCTTTTGACAACGTGGGAACCAAACGGGTTATGGCCAGAACAGCCGGAGCCCATATGAAAAAGCTGTCATAATTGCCGCTGCTCGCCCATAGACATGGGCGAGGTGGTGGCAATGGCAATCAAGTACCGAAAGATTCGACTGCGGCGGCGCTGGGTGGTGGTTCTTCTGCTGCTGGCGTTGCTGGTTCCTGTGGCGCTTATGAGAATGCGGCTGTTTCCCATGGTGGAAGAGTTAGCCGTGACACGGGTCACCAACCAGACAGCACGGCTTATTAACGACGCCATTGACGCCCAAATTCGAGACGGTGTGGTGGACTACTCCAATATGGTATTGCTGGAAAAGGATGACACAGGAGCGGTTACAGCACTCAAAACCAACATCAGCGAGATGAATGCGCTGAAAACCAGAATTCTTGACACAGTCAATGAGGAAATTTTGCAGTTGAATGTGGAGGAGATCGGCGTACCAATTGGCAATCTGCTGGTTCCGGCACTGTTTTCCGGCCGTGGGCCGTATTTGCCAGTCAAGGTATTGACGGTCCGTTCTTCAGAAGCGGCTTTTTCCAATCAGTTTACCCAGGCAGGTATCAATCAGACGCTCCATCAAATCATTATGACCATTACCATCGATATGACCATTGTAACGCCGGCAGGGACGGAACAGGTGGATACCTCATCGCAAGTGGTAGTGGCGGAGACGGTCATTGTGGGCACGGTGCCGGAGAGCTATCTGGCCATTGATGGAGTGCAGCGGACAACATGACAAAGGATGCAAAAAGTGATGAATCCCAGAGAAGAGATCGAGCAGCTGACAAAACAGCTGGAACGGCATAATTATCTGTATTATGTGATGGACAGTCCCGAGATTGCGGACTACGAATACGATCAAATGCTGCGCCGTCTGGAAACTCTGGAGGCGGAGCACCCAGAACTGGCGTCGCCGCTGTCGCCTACCCGCCGGGTGGGCGGCGCGGCGCTGCCCCAGTTTGAAAAGGTGGAACACGCGGTGCCGCTGGAGAGCCTTCAGGATGTGTTTTCCATGGAGGAGCTGGCAGAGTTTGACCAGCGGGTTCGGGAATCCTTGCCGCAGGTGGAATACACCGTGGAACCTAAGGTGGACGGCCTTTCTGTGGCTCTGGAGTATGTGGACGGAAAATTTGTCCGGGGTGCCACCCGTGGAGACGGACTGGTGGGCGAGGACGTAACGGAGAATTTGAAAACCATTCGTTCCATTCCCATGACATTGGAGGATGCCCCCCATCGGCTGATTGTCCGGGGCGAGGTGTTTATGCCGAAATCGGTGTTTGAAGCGCTCAACGCCAAACGGGAAGAGGAAGGAGAAAACCTCTTTGCAAACCCGCGCAATGCCGCTGCTGGTTCTTTGCGGCAGCTGGACCCTAAAATTGCGGCCCAGCGGCGGTTGGATATTCTGGTGTTTAATTTGCAGTTGGCTGAGGGTGTTGCGTTTACCAGCCACAGTGAAACGTTGGACTATCTGCGGGAAAAGCGGTTCAAAGTCATTCCCTATACCTGCTGTCAAACGGAGGACGCTGTGGAGACGGCGGTTCGTGCTGTGGATGAAGGCCGGTATGGTTTAAATTACGATATCGACGGTGCGGTTGTCAAAGTCAATGATCTGTCTCAGCGGCAGATGTTGGGCAGCACTGCAAAGTTCCCCCGGTGGGCAGCGGCCTACAAGTATCCGCCGGAAATCAAGGAAACCGTTGTGGAGGAAATTCTGGTGCAGGTGGGACGTACCGGCGTCCTGACACCGAAGGCGGTGGTTCGGCCTGTACGGTTGGCCGGTACTACGGTCACCAACGCCACCCTCCACAATCAGGATTTTATAACGGCCAAAGATGTGCGCATTGGTGACACTGTCCGCATCCGTAAAGCCGGAGAGATTATTCCGGAAATCCTGGAGGTCGTGAAAGAAAAGCGGCCCGCTGACGCGGTGCCGTATTTGCTGCCGGAATCGTGCCCGGTCTGCGGCAGTCCCGTGGAACGGGACGAGGACGGCGCAGCCATTCGCTGCACTGGCGCGGAGTGTCCGGCACAGTTGGTTCGTAATATCAGCCATTTTGTTTCCCGGGATGCCATGGACATTGATGGACTGGGCAGCGCCATTGTGGAGCAGCTGATTCAGCAGGGTATGGTACACTCTCCAGCGGACCTGTACTATCTGGACCCAGAGCGGGTGGAAGCCATGGACCGTATGGGCAAGCAGTCCACAGCCAATCTGATGGCGGCGATTGAAAAAAGCAAGGACAATGACCTGAGCCGCCTGTTGTTTGCCTTTGGAATCCGGCAGGTGGGCGCTAAGGCTGGCAAAGTGCTGGCTTCTACGTTCGGTAGCCTGGACCGGCTGATGGAGGCCGACGAAGCTGCTTTGACGGAGGTGCGGGATATTGGTGCAATTACTGCAGAAAGCATTGTCCGTTGGTTTGCCAATCCCCAGTCTCGCCACATGATTGAACGGCTGCGGGAAGCCGGTGTCAATTTTACGTCCAAAGCTGTGGTGGTAGACCAGCGGTTTGCTGGTATGACCTTTGTGTTGACAGGCGCATTGACACTGTTTACGCGAGATGCGGCCACGGAGAAAATTGAATCCTTCGGCGGCAAAGCATCTGGCTCCGTCTCTAAAAAGACCACCTATGTGGTGGCTGGTGAGAACGCCGGGTCCAAGCTGCGCAAGGCCAACGAGTTGGGAATCCCTGTGCTGACGGAAGAAGAATTTTTGAAGATGATCGAATCATGACAATAGGCGGGTATGCATTGTGCATACCCGCCTCAGTCTGTCGAGAAACCCGGCATATGCGTCAAGCATAAGCCGGGTTTCTGGCGTATAGAGGCCAAAGAAGGATA
>CALWXC010000010.1 GCA_944385415.1 uncultured Oscillospiraceae bacterium
CTCGTTTGCGCCGAAAATACTTTGCGGGCGACTGCACGGGAAAATAGGTAATGCCAACACAGAGAACGAGGATTGCAACAGCGGTCCTCGTTTTTTGATTTTATTGGAGGTATATAGGATGAATCGGAAGACGCTGGACATCATCAGTCTGGCCGGTCTGCTGATCTGCGCAGTAGCAGTGGCGGACCTGCTGACCAGATGGGATAATACCGTTCTGATACTGCTGTATTTTATTTGGGGCGTGGCCAGCGCCGCCATGGTTGCCATTGTGCTGCTGGCGTACAAAGTTCGGCAGCAGGTACAGGAAGTGTGCCGGGGCGGTGCGCCGTTGCTGGGCCTGCGATTGGCTCTGTTGGTGGCGCTGTTGGTTTTGGGATGGTACATCAACGCCGCTTCCGAGGCCCTCTACGGCGCGGACAGCGCTATGGTGGCCAATAACGGAATACGGATGTTCTGTGTGATTTTTACCACTGTGTTCCATGTGATCTATTTTGCCTATACCAAGAAAAAGCCGGAGCAGTAACTGCTTCGGCTTTTTTTCATAAGTTAAGGATTTTGATGGGCAAAATCCAAGTCGCCAAATGACTGGAAAACAAAGGGCCGGGGTGCAGATAGCGCCGCGGCCCTTTGCCGTCAAGAGGGGGTGTGCAATCGGATTCCACAAAAACAGCTGGGTTTCTCGAGGGATTCCCTGTAAAGAAAAGAAAAATGCAATTTTCTAGTTGAATTTCGCAGCAGTTTATCATAGAATAGGAAAGTGAAAGCCGAAAGGCGGAGATTTTGTATAGAGAGGCTTGTATATGCTGCATATCGTACTGGTGGAGCCGGAGATCCCGCAAAACTGCGGCAATATTGCCAGAACCTGCGCCGCCACGGGCAGCGTGCTTCATTTAATCAAACCCCTGGGCTTTGATATTTCGGAAAAGGCTGTCAAACGGGCTGGACTGGATTACTGGCATCTGGTGGATGTCCGGGTCTATGAAAATCTGGAGGACTTTTTCCAGCGCAATACCGTGGAGCAGATGTGGCTTATGACCACCAAGGCGCCCCGCAGTTACGCGGAGGCTTCCTTTTCCGACAACTGCTACCTGCTGTTCGGCAAGGAGACGCGGGGGCTGCCGGAATCGCTGCTGCGGCAGCATTCGGATTGCTGTCTGCGAATCCCCATCCGGGCGGAGGCCCGCAGTTTGAATTTGGCCAATTCTGTGGCGATTGTCACCTTTGAGGCCCTGCGCCAGCAGGGATTTCCCCATCTGTCCGACCAGGGGCTGATGGTCAACTGGTAAATTGGAGTAACATGATATTGGAGGTCAACAAACATGAACTACAACAAGAAATCCATTGAGGATATCGACGTCAAGGGCAAAAAGGTCCTGCTGCGCTGTGACTTCAATGTTCCCCTGAAGGCCGGTAAGATCACCAGCGACAAGCGCATCGTCGCTGCCCTGCCCACCATTCAGTATCTGCTGAAGAACGGCGCTGCCGTCATTGCCTGCTCCCACATGGGTAAGCCCAAGGGCGAGTGGAAGCCCGAGCTGAGCCTCAAGGTTGTGGCCGAGCGCCTCGGCGAGCTCCTGGGCCAGGAGGTCATCATGGCCGCTGATGTGGTTGGCGACGACGCCAAGGCCAAGGCTGCCGCTCTGCAGCCCGGTCAGATCATGCTACTGGAGAACACCCGGTACATGAAGGGCGAGACCAAGAACGATCCCGAGCTGTCCAAGGACCTGGCTTCCATGGCTGATCTGTTCGTCAACGACGCGTTCGGCTCCGCTCACCGCGCCCACTCCTCCACCGCCGGTGTGGCCGACTACCTGCCCGCCGTCTGCGGCTACCTGATCGAGAAGGAGATCAGCATCATGGGCAAGGCCCTGTCCGACCCCGCCCGTCCCTTTGTCGCCATCCTGGGCGGCGCCAAGGTCTCCGACAAGCTCAACGTCATCAACAACCTGCTGGAGAAGGTGGATACCCTGATCATCGGCGGCGGCATGGCTTACACCTTCCTGGCCGCCAAGGGCTACGGCATCGGCAAGTCCCTGCTGGATGCTGAGAAGCTGGACTACTGCAAGGACATGATGAAGAAGGCCGAGGAGAAGGGCGTCAAGCTGCTGCTGCCCATCGACACCGTGGGCGCCGATCACTTCCCCGATCCTATCGACAGCGAAATTGCTGTGGAGACCTTCTCTGTGGAGGCCCATCCCGACAACATGATCGGCATGGACATCGGCAAGGAGACCTGCAAGCTGTACGCTGACGCTGTCCGCTCCGCCAAGACTGTCGTGTGGAACGGCCCCATGGGCATCTTTGAGAATCCCGTCCTGTCTGCCGGCACCATCGCCGTGGCCCAGGCTCTGGCCGATTCCGATGCCATCACCATTGTCGGCGGCGGCGACAGCGCTGCGGCCTGCGAGCAGCTGGGCTTTGCCGACAAGATCACCCACATCTCCACCGGCGGCGGCGCTTCCCTGGAGTTCCTGGAGGGCCTGGAGCTGCCCGGCATTGCCTGCCTGGAAGATAAGTAATTTTTAGGGCGGCGACACCCTTCCATTGTGCCTGCGGGCCTCAACGGATTTGTTGCGCCATCCGTGCACTGTGGCTTTTTGAAATACACAAAGTATTCCTGCAAAGCCACAGCTTCGCCTGGCACAACACTTCACGCTGAGTCCTCTTGTCAAATGGAACGGTATCGCCTGCAATCGCTGTTTTCCCGCTGAACCATGTTATAATTGTTCCGGCAGCGCTGCCGCCGGAACAGGAAAAAAGTAATCGTTGAGGAGATACGAGAAACATGAACAGAAAGTACCGCAAGACCATCATCGCCGGCAACTGGAAGATGAACAAGACCCCCTCTGAGACCAAGGAATTCATGACCGAGTTCAAGTCCATCATGCCCAAGGGCCGCTGGTGCGATGTGGCTCTGTGCGTGCCTGCCGTGTGCATCCCCATGGCTGTGCGCTGCATGAGAGAGACCCGCGTGGGCATCGGCGCTGAGAACTGTAACGCCAACGCCTCCGGCGCTTACACCGGTGAGATTGCCGCCAACATGCTGGTGGACGCCGGCTGCAAGTACGTCATCATCGGCCACTCCGAGCGCCGCGCCATGGGCGAGACCGATGCCGATGTCAATGCCAAGGTCCACGCCGCTCTGAAGGCCGAGCTCATGCCCATCGTCTGCGTGGGCGAGACCCTGGAGCAGAGAGAGCTGGGCATCACCGAGGACTGGATCTCTATGCAGGTCAAGTGCGCCCTCCACGGCGTGCCCGAGGAGAAGATCCGCAAGATCGTTGTGGCCTATGAGCCCATCTGGGCCATCGGCACCGGCAAGACCGCTACCCCCGAGCAGGCCGAGGAAGTCTGCGAGCACATCCGCACCGTCATCCGCAAGCTGTACGGCGCCAAGATTGCCCGCGCCATCTCCATCCTGTACGGCGGCAGCATGAATGAGAAGAACGCCTTCGAGCTGCTGGCTCAGCCCGACATCGACGGCGGCCTCATCGGCGGCGCTTCCCTGGTGCCCGAGAAGTTTGTGCAGATCATCGAGGCTGCCAACCAGCCCACCGTGTAAGCCAAAAGCCGATCGGAATTGTGCACAAAACAGGCGCAGATTTTTCTGCGCCTGTTTTTCTGCCTTTACAAAATTTTCATGCCTTTGCAGAAAATCTGTGATACAATAAGGGCGAAAGGGGATGTGTCATGAATATTTTGTTTTTTCTGACACCCAAAGCCACCTGCTCCTATTTGGAGGAGGATGACACGCTGCGTCAGGCCCTGGAGCGGATGGAACAGTGCGGGTATTCCGCCTTGCCCATCCTTCGGAAGGACGGCACCTACTGCGGCACGCTGACCGAAGGCGATTTGCTGTGGGCGCTGAAAAAGCTGTGTGTCATGGACATCAAACAGACGGAAAGTCACAATATCATGGAGATCGCCCACCGGCGGGACAACAGCGCTGTGTCGGTGACCACCAACATTGAGGATCTGGTGACCAAGGCCACCGATCAGAACTTTGTGCCGGTCATTGATGACCGCCAAGCGTTTATCGGGATTGTCACCAGAAAGGCAATCTTGCAGTATTGCCTGAAAAACTTCTTTGTACACACAAAACAGGAGGCTGCCGTTTAGGCAGCCTCTTTTGCGGGTTTGGTGGCTGAAACCGGATTTTTCAGCCGGTTCTATTCCAAAAAACACCCTGTTTTTTCAAGAAATTTTCATAAATTGCTTGCAATACACATAGAATAGTGATATAATGTGTACGATTTAAGATGTAGTAGGATGAAGGCTGGGGTTTTTCCCCAGTCTTTCTTATTGGAATG
Source organism: uncultured Oscillospiraceae bacterium (assembly GCA_944385415.1). Classification (GTDB taxonomy): domain Bacteria; phylum Bacillota; class Clostridia; order Oscillospirales; family Oscillospiraceae; genus Avoscillospira_A. The sequence goes on from CALWXC010000010.1 coordinate 4,311, forward strand.
ACAGCGTCCGCAGGCACCGTTCCGGTGGCAGCGCGGCGGCTGTACGCGTGCCGCTTGCAGCGGCGGAAAGGGGAATCTGCCATATGAAGATCACCGAACAGGTCCGGCAGTTTGCCGAGCCGGTGGTGGAGGCCCAGGGGTGCTCCCTGTGGGACGTGGAATACGTCCGCGAGGGCGGCGAGTGGTTCCTGCGGCTCTATATCGACAAGGAGGGCGGCGTGGACATCAACGACTGTGAAGCCGTGTCCCGGGCGGTGGACCCCATCCTGGATGAGAAGGACCCCATCCCCGACAGCTACCACTTTGAAGTCAGCTCCGCCGGACTGGAACGGACGCTGCGCCTGCCCCAGCACTTTGCCAAATGTCTGGGCCAGAAGGTCACCGTCCGGCTGTACCGGCCCAAAGACGGCGCCAAGGAATTTGTGGGCGTTCTGCGGGAGTATGAGGATGGCCGCGTGACCATCGAAACCGCCGCCGGTCCCATGACCTTTGAAAAGAACGAAGTCGCTCTGGTGCGGCTCTATGTGGAATTTTAACCGTCTTACCGACTAAGAGGAGGAATTTACCCAATGAATCCCGAGATTTACGCAGCTCTGGACCAGCTGGAGAAAGAGCGGGGCATCCCCAAGGACTACATGCTGGAGAAGATCTCCGACGCCCTGAAGAATGCCTACAGCAAAAACAAGGTGGGCTATACGGAGAATGTCACCGTGGAGCTCAACGACGGCGTCCTGCGGATGTACGCCCAGAAGGAAGTGGTGGAGGACGTCATGCTGCCCGCCACGGAAATCAATATTGAAGCCGCCCGGAAGATCGACAAGCACGTGCAGCTGGGCGACCTGATCAATGTGGATGTGGATACGAAAAATTTCGGCCGCATTGCCGCCCAGACCGCCAAACAGGTTATCATCCAGGGCATCCGCGAGGCTGAGCGGGGCAAAGTCTTCGACAACTTCTCCTCCAAGGAGCATGATATTCTCACGGGTACCGTTCTGCGTATTGACCCCAATACCCGGGATATGATCGTCCGCATCGGCTCCAACGCCGTCAGCACCGGCGCCCTGGGCAACAGCGAGCGTACCGACGCCTTGCTGTCCGGCTCCGAGCAGGTGAAGAGCGAGGTCTACACCGAGGGCAATCTGATCCGCGTCTATGTGGTGGAGGTCCGCCGCTCCAACCGCGGTCCCCAGGTCATTGTGTCCCGGACCCATCCGGGGCTGGTCAAGCGGCTCTTTGAACTGGAAGTGCCCGAGATCGAGTCCGGTCTGGTGGAGGTCAAGTCCATCGCCCGCGAAGCCGGTTCCCGCACCAAAATCGCTGTCTGCGCCACCGAAGAGAACATTGACCCCGTGGGCGCTTGCGTCGGTCCCCGCGGCGGCCGTGTCGGCGCCGTGGTGGAGGAGCTCCACGGCGAGAAAATGGACATTGTGGTGTGGTCTGAGGATCTGGCCCAGTTTGTGGCCTCGGCATTGAGCCCCGCCGATGTGGTGTCCGTCACCATGATTCCCGGCCAGAAGGCCTGCCGCGTCATCGTTCCCGACGATCAGCTGTCCCTGGCCATCGGCAAGGAGGGCCAGAACGCCCGTCTGGCCGCCCGTCTCACCGGCTGCAAAATCGATATCAAGCCCCAGTCCATGGAGGACCAGCTGGAGCCCATCGTGGCCCCTGCGGAGCAGGAGGAACCGGCTGCTGCGGAAGAGGAAGCACCGGAGGCGTCCGAAGAGACTGTGACGGCGGAGCAGGAGCCTGCTGCCGATGCGGCGGAAGAAGAAACCGCCGAGGAGCAGGCGTAACGACCCAACCCCGGAAGGAGGAGACGCCATGCCCAAAAAGATTCCCATGCGCCAATGCGTCGGCTGCCGGGAGATGAAACCGAAAAAGGAACTGGTGCGGGTGGTCAAATCGCCCACCGGCGAAATCACTGTGGATTTTCGCGGCAAGGCGCCGGGCCGCGGCGCCTATGTGTGCCCCAATACCGACTGTCTCAAACGGGCCATCAAGTCCAAGGCTCTGGAGCGGGGCTTTGAGACGGCCATCCCCCAGTCGGTTTACGATACCCTTGTGGAGAGAATGGAGGCGGGAGACGATGGATCGTAATCGTGCGTTGAACCTGCTGTCCCTGGCGCGCAAGGGCGGCAATATCCAGCTGGGCGAGGAAAATGTGGGCGCGGCCAGCCGCGCCGGTCAGGCCCGGCTCATTGTGGTGGCGTCCGACGCCGCCGACAACACCTACGGTCGGGTGAAAACCTTCTCCCATGCCGGTAAAACCACGTTTATTCGCGTGCCCTATACGAAAGAGGAGTTGGGCCACGCCTGCGGCCGCGCCGTGTGCGCCATGGCCGCCATCACCGATGTGGCGCTGGCCAGAGCGTTTGTCAACGCCCTGGGTCAGCCGGAGAAGTACGCCGAGCTGTTGGCCGACCTGGACCGCCGGGTGGAGCGGGTCCAGCAGCGGCGGCGGGAGGAAAAGGCCCATCGCAACAATATCAAACACGGGAAAAAGTAACTCGGAGGTGGCTATATGAGTTTAATGAAATATCGCATTCACGAGGTCGCCAAGGACTTTGGGGTACCCACCAAGGTCATGATGGAGCTGTACGAAAAGCACTTCGGCAAGCCCAAGAACCATATGCAGGTCCTGGAGGAAGACCAGCTGAATCTGCTGTTCGATGTATTTACCAAGAGCCATCAGGTGGCATCGCTGGAAGAGGCCCTGAAGGCCACCGGTGAGGCCAAGGCTCCGTCTAAGACTGCGGAGAAGTCCACAGAGAAGCAGGAAAACAAGCCTGCCGAGGCCCCCAAGGCCCCCGCTGCCAAGAAGGAGAACAAGCCTGCTGCCCCCCAGAGCGAGCAGAAGAAAGAGGAGCCCAAGAAGGACGAACGCCGCCGCGAGCGCCGTGTGGTTGACACCTCCGCCGTTACGGTCAACGCCGAGCGGTTCGACGACCGGGTGGACTCCCTGGTGTCCGAGCGCATGCAGAACGCCAAGGGCGGCAAGCAGCGCATCGGCGGCAAGCAGGGCAGCAACAACAAGAAGAAGGGCAACTTCGGCAACAAGCGCCGGAACGAGGAGCAGGAGAAAATGCGCCGGCTCCAGCTGGAAATTGCCAAGAAAACGCCCCTTACCGTCAAGATTCCTGACGAGATCACTGTGGGTGAACTGGCCAGCCGCATGAAGAAGACGGCCGCCGAGGTCATCAAGCAGCTGATCAAGCTGGGTGTCATGGCCGCGGTCAATCAGGTGATCGACTACGACACCGCCGCCCTGGTGGCCATGGAGCTGGGCTGCAAGGTGGAAAAAGAGGTCGTTGTCACCATCGAGGAACGGCTCATCGACGATCACGAGGATACCGCCGACGAGCTGCAGCCCCGCAGCCCCGTCGTGGTGGTCATGGGCCACGTCGACCACGGCAAGACGTCCCTGCTGGACGCCATCCGCAAGACCAATGTGGTTTCCGGCGAGGCCGGCGGCATCACTCAGCATATCGGCGCCTATCAGGTGGAGATCAATAACCAGCCCATCACGTTCCTGGATACCCCCGGCCACGCCGCCTTTACGGCCATGCGTGCCCGCGGCGCCATGTGTACCGATATCGCCATTCTGGTGGTGGCCGCCGACGACGGCATCATGCCTCAGACCGTTGAGGCCATCAACCACGCCAAGGCCGCGGAAATTCCCATTATCGTGGCCATCAACAAGATGGATAAGCCCGAGGCCAACCCCGACCGCATCAAGCAGCAGATCACCGAATACGATCTGGTGCCCGAGGAGTGGGGCGGCGACACCATCATGGTGCCCATCTCCGCCAAGAAGGGCCAGGGCATTGACAACCTGCTGGAGATGGTCCTGCTGACCGCCGAAATGCAGGAGCTGAAGGCCAACCCCAACCGCCGCGCCAAGGGCACCGTTATCGAGGCCCGTCTGGACAAGAACCGCGGCCCCATTGCCACGCTGCTGGTCCAGAACGGCACCCTGCATCAGGGCGACATCATCATTGCCGGTACCGCCGTGGGCCGTGTCCGCGTCATGACCAACGACAAGGGCAAGACCGTCAAGGAAGCCGGTCCCTCTGTCCCAGTGGAGATCACGGGTCTGGGCGAGGTTCCCGGCGCCGGCGATATCTTCAACGCCGTTGAGGACGAGCGCATGGCCCGCCAGCTGGTGGAGGAGCGCAAGGCCGAGGAGAAGGCCCGCGCCGCCAAGGCCATGACCAAGGTCACCCTGGACGATCTGTTTGCCCAGATCCAGGAGGGCAACATGAAGGAGCTGAACATCATCGTCAAGGCCGATGTGCAGGGCTCCGCCGAGGCCGTCAAGGCCAGCCTCCTGAAGATCTCCAACGACGAGGTCCGCGTGAAGGTCATCCACACCGGCGTCGGCGCCATCAACGAGTCCGACGTGCTGCTGGCCTCCACTGCCAACGCCATCATTGTCGGTTTCAACGTCCGCCCCGATGCCGCTGCCGCCGCTTCGGCCCAGCGTTCCAAGGTGGATATGCGCATGTACCGCGTCATCTATGACGCCATCAACGAGATTGAAGCCGCCATGAAGGGCATGCTGGACCCCAAGTTCCGGGAAGCCATCATCGGCCACGCCGAGGTCCGTGAAACCTACAAGGTTTCCTCCGTGGGCACCATTGCAGGCTGCTATGTCAAGGATGGCAAGATCACCCGGGACGCCCAGGTCCGCGTCCTGCGCGACAATATCGTCATTCACGAGGGTGTGCTGGGCTCCCTGCAGCGCTTCAAGGACTCCGTCAAGGAAGTGGCTGCCAACTATGAGTGCGGCATCACCATCGACAAGTTCAACGATATCAAGGAAGGCGACGTCTTTGAGTGCTTCGTCATGGAGCAGATCAAGGAGTAAGTACCGTCCTTACCGGCGGCGGGAGCGTCCCGCCGCCCTGCCGGACGGCTTCGGCCGTCCGTATTTTGTAGTTATGGGAGGTCCATTACTATGGCATCCAATCGCATCGGAAGAATCAACGAGGAGATCCAGCGGGAGCTGGCCGATCTGCTGCGCACGCTCAAGGACCCCCGCGTCCAGGCCATGATCTCCGTGACCCGTGTGGAGACCACCGGCGATCTCCGCTATGCCAAGGTCTATATCAGCGTCCTGGAAAAGGACCGGAGCCGCGATGTTTTGAAGGGCCTCAAGTCCGCCGGCGGCTTCCTGCGCCGGGAGATCGGCAACCGGCTCCAGTTGCGCTATACGCCGGAGCTGGTCTTTGAGCTGGATGACTCCATTGAGCACGGCGCACACATTTTTGATCTGATCGCCAAGCTCCACGACCAGGAGGAGCAGAGGGGGGAACGCCATGACGAGGAGTGAAGCCGCGGCGTGGCTGCTGGCCCACGACCATTTCTGCATTCTGACCCACCGCAACCCCGACGGCGATACCATCGGCTGTGCCGTGGGATTGTGCCGCGGTCTGCGGAGCTTGGGCAAGACGGCCCACATTCTCCGCAACCCCCAGTTTGGCCCCCGTTACGCCCAGTGGTATGACGGCTTACTCTGCGAGGAACCTGCCGTTGACGATACCATTGTCTCTGTGGACATTGCTTCGGAATCTCTGCTGCCGGACAACGCCCAGCCCTTGGCCGGGAATATCCAGCTGGCGCTGGACCATCACGGCTCTAATACGGGTTTTGCCCACTGTGCGTGTGTGGAGCCGGATTTGGCCGCCTGCGGCGAATTGATCTATGGCGTTCTGCAGGAAATGCACGTCAATCTGACAACGGACATGGCTTCGGCCCTCTATCTGGCTGTGTCCACGGATACCGGCTGCTTCCAGTACGCCAACACCACCGCCAACACCCTGCGGGTGGCGGCGGCCCTGATCGACGCGGGCTGTGAGGCGTACCCCATCAACAAGGAATTTTTCGGCACCCGGTCCATTTCCCGGCTGCGCCTGGAATCCCGGCTCACCGACAGCCTGGAATTTTTCGCAGACGGTAAAGTGGCCCTCTGTCACATCCCCCTGTCCTGGATGGAGGAACTGGGCCTGCGGGAGGAGGAGTTGGACTCCATTTCCGGTTTCTCCCGCAACGTGTCCGGCGTGCAGATCGGCATCACCATCCGGGAGCAGGCTGGTGGTCAGCAGAAGGTGTCGCTGCGGACGGCCAGCTGTGCCAACGCGTCGGCCATCTGCGCCCACCTGGGCGGCGGCGGCCACAAGGCGGCGGCAGGCGCTACAGTGACGGCCTCCTATGAGGAGGCCCGGGCCATGGTGCTGGACGCCCTGCGGGCCGAAGGCATTGAGGTGTGACCATGGCGGCAAACGGCATTGTCATTGTGGACAAGCCCCAGGGCTGGACGTCCCAGGACGTGACGGCCAAGCTGCGGGGCGTATTCCACCAAAAACGCATTGGCCACGGCGGCACCCTGGACCCCATGGCCACCGGCGTTCTGCCGGTGTTTGTGGGCCGGGCCACCCGAGCCGTGGAGTTTTTTGAATCGGCGGAAAAGGGCTATGAAGCGGGGTTGTGCCTGGGCCGTGTCACCAACACCCAGGACACCACCGGCGAGACGTTGGAGGAACACCCCGTCACCGTGAGCCGAGCCGACGTGGAAGCGGTTCTGCCCCGGTTCACTGGGGAGATCGACCAGATTCCGCCTATGTATTCGGCAGTGAAAATCAACGGCCAGAAGCTGTACCAGTTGGCCCGCCAGGGAAAAGAGATCGAGCGGAAGCCCCGCCGCATCACCATCCACAGCCTGCGGCTACTGGAGGGGGAGGAGCTGCGGCTGGAGGTGCTCTGTTCCAAAGGAACGTATATCCGCACCCTCTGCCACGACATTGGGGCGGCGCTGGGCTGCGGCGGCTGCATGTCCAGCCTGCGGCGGACCAGAGCCGGCTGTTTTACACTGGCTGACAGTATTCCCCTGGAAACCCTGATTGCAGCGGAGCATCCGAAACAGTATTTGCGGCCTGTAGACAGCCTGTTTGCCGACCTGCCGGCAGTGACGCTGACAGAGGAGCAGGTGAAGCCCTGCCGCAACGGTGCGGCCATTACCATGGAGGGCCGGGGCCGCTGCCGCGTCTACGGCCCCGACGGGGAATTTCTCATGGTGGGCCGGTTCCGGAAGGGAAAACTCTTGACAGAAAAAAGTTTTTTTGAGGTGTGACGCCATTGGAACTACAACGTGTCATTGCCATTGGATTTTTTGACGGCGTCCATCGAGGTCACGGGGCCCTGCTGGCCAGGGCCCGCCAGGTGGCAGACCGGCTGGGACTGCCTGCGGCGGCGGTGACCTTTGACCACCATCCCGCGTCGGTGCTGGGCGGCCGGGCGGTGCCTCTGCTCAGCACGCCGGAGGAGCGGGCGGGCCTGATGGTGCGGCTGTACGGTATGGATGAGGTGCTGATCTGTCCCTTTGACCGGGAGACGGCTCAGATGCCCTGGCGGTCCTACGTCAGCGATTTGCTGCACCGGCAGTATGGGGCGGTCCATGTGGTGTGCGGCGAGGACCACCGGTTCGGATGGCGGGGCGAAGGCGACGCTGTCCGGCTCCAACAGCTGTGTACCCGGCTGGGAATGGGCTGCGACGTGATTCCCAAGGTGGAGATTGGCGGTAGCGCCGTGTCTTCCACCCGCATTCGCGCTTTGTTGGAGCGGGGCGACGTGGCCGGGGCCAATGAACTGCTGGGCCATCCCCACTGTCTGACGGGCCGGGTGGTCCATGGCCGCCAGCTGGGCCGCCAACTGGGCACCCCCACGGCCAACCTGCTGCTGCCCGACGGTGTTTTGGCTCCGGCCTACGGCGTCTACGCCACCCGGGTTTGGGTGGGGGAGCGGTCCTATGCCGCTGTGGCCAATGTGGGTGTCCGGCCCACGGTGGACGGTGTAGGCGCGGTGACTGTGGAACCGTGGCTGCTGGATTTTACAGGAAATTTATATGACCGGGAAGTGCGGGTCGATTTTTACGAATTTCTTCGCCCAGAGCAGAAATTTGATGGGTTAGACCAGCTTCGGCAGGCTATTTTGTTGAATGCCGACCAGACCCGCGCCTATTTTGCCCACCGGGAACAGCCGGAGGCATAGGAATTCTCCCTTTACAATAGGGAGAATGATGTGATAAACTAAAAACCATATCAGTGCTTGTCATGCTGATAAATTTTATGATGAAAGTAGAGTTGATTCGTCCCAAATGGACAGTACAGGTAATTTAGTGATGATCGTGGCCCTGTTGGCCCTGGTCGCCATGTCCGGCTATTTTTCCGCCACAGAAACGGCCTTTACATCGCTCAACCGCATCCGTCTGAAAAACCGCGCCGAAAACAGCGACCGCCGGGCCGCCAAAACGCTGGCTCTGGCGGAGGATTACGACAAGCTGCTCTCCACCATTCTCATCGGTAATAACATCGTCAACAACGTGGCCACCACCATCGGCGCCGTGCTGTTTATCCGGCTCATCGGCGAGACCCGCGGCCCCACGGTGTCCGCCACCGTGCTCACAATCGTCATTCTGATCTTTGGCGAGGTCTCTCCCAAAAGCCTGGCCAAGGAGAACCCCGAAGCCTGGGCCATGTTTGCCACGCCGCTGCTGCGGTTTTTCACCTGGATTCTGACCCCGGCCAATTTCCTGTTCACCATGTGGAAAAAGCTCCTGTCGCTGGTGTTCCGCAACAACGGCGACGACGGCATCACCGAAGAGGAGCTGGTGGGCATGGTCGATCAGGCGGAGAATGAGGGCGGTCTCGACGAGCACGAGAGCGATCTGATCCGTAACGCCATCGAGTTCAGTGATCTGGAGGTGTCGGAAATCCTGACGCCCCGTGTGGACCTGGTGGCAGCCGAGGACACCGCCACCGTGGAAGAGGTGGCACGGATGTTTGTGGAAAGCGGATATTCCCGTCTGCCCATCTATCACGACAACATCGATAATATCATTGGCCTCATTCATGAGAAGGATTTTTATGCGGCCCGTTACCGTGGCCTCAGCGATATTTTCCATCTGAAGGCCCCCATTCAGTACACCACCGGCACCACCAAGATTTCCGAACTGCTGCGGATGCTCCAGCGGAACAAGGCCCATATGGCCGTCGTCGTTGACGAGTACGGCGGCACCGAGGGCATTGTCACCATGGAGGACATCATGGAGGAACTGGTGGGCGAAATCTGGGACGAGCACGACGAAGTGGTGGAGCTGTTCCGGAAACAGGAGGACGGCAGCTACCTCATCGGCTGCACCGCCGACCTGGATGACCTGTATGATCTATTTGAAGTCAAGGGCAGCGACGATTCTGACGCTGTCACTGTGTCCGGCTGGGTCATGGAACAGGTGGGCCGGGTGCCGGAGATCGGCGACCACTTCCAGGCTGAGGGCCTGGACGTCACCGTTACCAAGGTGGAACACCGCCGGGTCATGGAAATTCAGGTCCGTGTTCTGGAGATAGAGGCCGATGAAGAGACGAAAAACGGTAAGAAAAACGGTAAATCCGAGAAATAAAGTTTATGGGCGCGCTGCTAACGGCAGCGCGCCTTGTTTCACGGTATGGCGGTTATGCGAAGTACAGTATGGGGGCCTGAATTGTATTTGTAGGGCGGGACCTATGTGTCCCGCCGCTGGTATGCACCATCGACCAACAACAACGTAGGGGCCGGCATCCTTGACGGTCCCCGGACAGAGTGTGCCAGGGGCGCGTCAGGGATGCCGCGCCCTACGAATGTGGATGCGGATTCGCCCCGGTGCTGTCCAGTAACAGCCAGGGGCTGCCGCACGGCGGGACACGCAGGTCCCGCTCTACGAGATCAAATGGGCGTGCCTGCCGAACTTCCGGTAACCGCCAAACAGCGGAAACAAAAAATCGAGGCGCTGCTCCAGGGCAGCGCCTCGATTTTTATTCTGCAATTACTCCCGGTCGGGGGAGAAGTTCTTGCCGAACTGCAAGTCGGCGAACTTGTCGTTCTTATGGGCGACGCGGGTCTTTTCCAAATCACCGTCGTCATTGGACCCAATGACCTTTTCCAGATTCTGCTCAATCTGATGGGCAATCTCTTCGGCCTCGCTCTCCTGCTGGGCTTCGGCCTCACGGATTTTGTCTACGGGCAGCTGAACGGTAATGGGCTCCACGGTTTCCGCCTTGGGAGCCTGGGGCTCGGCGTGGAAGTCAAAGGAGGAGGCGGAGGGCTGGGGACCCAGATTCATGAGCTTGAGGTTGTTCAGCAGGTCCAGATGGCGGGCCACATCCTTCTCGATGATCTCAATAAAGTTCCGGGCGGCCTGCTTGGCCCGCTCAATGCGGTCCTCTTCGGCGCTGATCTGCTGCTGAGATTCCTGAATTTTGGTGCGGACGATGTTTTCCGCCTGGCTGGTCAGCTGGGCGCATTTCTTCTCCGCTTCGGCCACCATGGTATCAGAGGTCTTCTGCGCGGCCACCAGGGCCTTTTTCATGCTGTCTTCCTGGGTACGGTACTCTTCCAGCTTTTCCACCAGAATTTTCATCTTGCTTTTGAGGACCGCGTTCTCCTTGTACAGAGCAATGTAGTCCTCGGTCAGCGGCTCGAGAAACTCATCGACACTGGCCATGTCATAGCCGCCGAATACGGCTTTGACAAATGTTTTTTCTTCGATCTCCTGAGGGGTAAACACAGGGCAGAGCTCCTTTCAGCGATTACAGGTATACGCCGTTGTTTTCCAGCTGATCGATGACATCCCCAATGATATCCACATTATAGGGCGTAATCAGATAGGTGGAAATGGCGATTTTCTTGATCTTGCCGTCGAGAGCGTAGGCACAACCGGAGAGGAAATCCACCAGGCGGCGGGCAATGGCGGCATCGGTCTTCTCCAGATTCAGCACCACGGCGTGCTTGGCCCGCAGGTGCTCGGCGATTTCAGTAACGGTGTCAAAGGATTCGGGCTTGACCAGAATGACCTGCATCTGCACCGTAGGGTGGATGCTGACGACTTTGTTGCTGCGGGTGTCGTTGTTGACCGTGGCAGTAGCGGAACCGAGACCCAGATCGTTCATATCGTAGGCCGGAGCCACAGAAGCCTTGGAGGCCGGGGGTATATTGGGAGTCTCGTCGTTGAGTCCGTCATCGTAATTGTCAAAGTCCTCCGAGTCCTCGGAAAAGGGCTTGGCTAAACGCTTGAGTTCGTCCATAAAACGCATGTTGCAAAATCCTCCTATTAGTAAAAACGATCCACGTTGCCTTATCCGTAGTTTCGGGCGCCGAAAATGGCGGTGCCCACGCGTATCATGGTACTGCCCTCAGCGATGGCGTCGGTGAAATCGTCCGACATACCCATAGATAGGCAGTCCATAGAAACATTGTCGCACTTTTTCCCCTTAATGTCAACAAAAAGGTTGCGCATTTGTGCAAAAAACTTGCAATTATCCCCCGGATTTTGGCTGATGGGGGGAATTGCCATGAGTCCGCGCAGGTGAACAGCGGGAAATTCGCCCATCCGGGCCGCCACGGCGGCGGCTTCTTCTACGGTGAATCCCGATTTGCTGGCTTCGCCGCCCACATTGACCTCCAGCAGAATGTCCTGGACAATGCCCTGCTTGGCGGCCTCTTTCTGGATGCACTCCAGCAGGGGCAGACGGTCCACCGACTGGATGCAGTCCACCCGGCCCACCACCTGCTTGACCTTATTGGTCTGCAAATGGCCGATAAAGTGGACGGGTACGCCCTCATAAGCGCCCTGGGGCTGCTTTTCCAGCAACTCCTGGACGCGGTTTTCGCCGCAGCAGTCCACACCGGCGGCCACTGCCTGACGGACGGCGTCGGCATCGTTCATCTTGGTGGCGGCACACAGAAGAATTTCTTTGGGGTCGCGGCCGGCGGCCTCAGCGGCCCGGGCCATGGCGGCCCGGATGGTCTGTACATTTTCGTGGATCATGAGGCGATCACAACCTTCCCATCGTATAGTTCTTTAGCGTTGACGATGATTTCGTCGCCGGGCCACAGATTGTCCGTGGCCGATTTATCCAGCGCCACCACATAGCTGTCGCCGTCATCATAGAGCAGGGTGACGGGCTTCCACTGGGCGGAGGTGGTTTCGAGAATATAGACGCCGGTATTGCCCGCCTCATCGGTACGGATGGCCTCCTTGGGCACCCGCAGGCCGTGGTGAGACCGGAGAATGATGTCGGCCTGCTGACGGCGCAGCAGCGTGACCGATTGCAGAGACGATTCCGACGACAGCACCAACAGGCTTTGGCCGTTTTCGTCATCGCCCAGACGTTCCACCTGCATGGGCAGGCTTTCACTGCCGCTGATGGCAAACTGAACCGTCACGGTGTCATTGACTTCCAGATCCTCCAGATTTTCCGTGGGCACCGCCGCCACATAGTACCAGCGGGAGCTGGTGATCAGGCGGCCGAACGCGTTGCTGTCGATGGCGGCGGGCTCCAGGGATTCCAGCTGGGCAATGGACATGGTGGACAGCAGCTCCGGCGTCAACACCTGCTCATAGCCGTCCACGTCGGCGGAAAAGTAGCCGGCCACCGGGGCGTTGATGGAGGTGGTGTCACCAACGGCCTGGGTTTCCAGGGCGGTGAGCTGAGACTGGAGCTGGGCAATCTGGCTGTTGAGGGTTGTCAACGCGCCGTCGTCGGCGCCGTGGCGGAGAATCAGGCCCTTGAGGGCGGTACTTACATCCACACTCTCGGAAAGGGACTGGCCGGCCGTCAGTTTGGCCCAGTCCGTCAGCTGCTGAAAGACGGCGTCGTCCAGGGAGGTGGTGTCGCCGGCTTCGGCGGCCACGGTGGTGGCATAGGTCAGCTGTTCCAGCTGAGCCGACAGGGTTTCGATCTGGTCCTGCCGTGTCTGGGCGTCGGCGTCGCTGTAGCCCATGGCCACCACCTGACCGGCGCCGACCTTTTCCCCTTCGCTGCGCTCCGGAACGGTGATGGCGCTGGAAGAGGTCAGGAGCTGCTCCTCCCGGACCACCCAGCCCTCCACGGAACGGCCTTCGCTGACGGAGACCTCCACGGCGAGAATGGTGGACAGGGGATCTCGAAAATAGTTCCATGCCATGTAGCCTGCATAGAACAGCAGAGCCGCCACGGCAATCAATACGATGATACGGTTGTAGAATTTACCGGATTTGGACAGAATTTGCAGCTTCATGGAGACTCCTTCCGACCCCGCGGGCCGGGTGAAGCGTCACGGCGCGGGGGTTGTCTGCTCCCGCAGCGACACGGCAACGGCGGGAGAAATGGTGGATATTGCGTGCTTGTAAATCATGTTCTGCCGCCCCTCCGACTGGATGATGACGGCGTAGTTGTCGTAGCCGGTGACGACGCCGCGCAGCTGGAAGCCGTTCATCAAAAAAACGGTGACCTGGGACTGCTCCCGGCGGACGGCTTTGAGAAATTGTTCCTGTAAATTGTAGGGATGTTGCATGGGTATCTCTCCTTTGTCTGTTTCCGGCCTGGGGCCGGGAATGGGATACCCATAATCTACCATGTCTATGGTGCGAAATCCCCCGAAATGCCGTCCTTCAACAGATGAAGCGCCGTTTCCAGCGTTTGACGGGCGTCGGGTTCGTCGGGCTGGACAATCCAGGAGATAGCGGGGTTGCGGCGAAACCACGTCAGCTGCCGTTTGGCGTAGCGGCGGGACTCCTGCTGGATCTTTGCCATGGCTTCATCCATGGTGATCTCGCCCCGCAGCGCCGCCATGGGTTCCTTATAGCCGATGGCCTGGAGACTGGTGGCCGTGGGCGGTACGCCCCGGTCCAGGAGGGCCTGGATTTCCTCCAAAAGACCCTGCTCCATCATCAGTTCCACCCGCCGGTCAATGCGGGCATAGAGGGCGGCGCGGTTTGCAAAATCCAGGCCAATCCACCGGGCTTCGTAGCGGGGCGGCAGCAGCTGGGTTCGACGATTGTGTTCGGTGATGGTGATGCCGGTTTCCAGATAGACCTCGGCGGCCCGGATGATGCGCCGGTGGTCTCCGGCGGGAAGCCGCGCATAAGCATCCGGGTCCACGGTGCGTAAAAACTCCCGAATGGGCTCGATGCCTTCCCGTTCCGCCTGTTCTTCCAGACGGCGGCGGTGGCCCGTGGCGGGACAGGCGAAGGAGCGGCCCAGCAGCAGGCTGTCCAAATACAGCCCCGTGCCGCCGCAGACAACGGCCCGTTTTCCCCTTGTCAGAATATCCCGGAGGCAGTCGTCGGCCATCTCCACATAGCGGCTGACGGAAAAGTCCTCCGACGGGTCGATGACGTTCATCATATGGTGGGGAATGCCGTCCATTTCCGCCGCCGTAGGCGTGGCGGTACCGATGTCCATGTGGCGGTAGAGCTGCATGGAATCGCAGGACAGCACCTCGCCGTCCAGCGCTTTGGCCAGACCGATGGCCAGACCCGTTTTTCCCGACGCCGTGGGTCCTACCACGGCGATGATATCGTGCATAGGGCGTTCCTCCTTAGCCACGGCCAAACCGACGTTCCAGCTGGCTGCGGGTGACGGTGATGCAGACCGGGCGGCCGTGGGGACAGTGCTGAATGTCGGGCCGGTACAGAACCTGGGCAACCAGATCAGCTAACTCGGCATCGGTGGTGTGCCAACCGGCTTTGATGGCGGCTTTACAGGCGATGGAATGGAGAATATGGTCCCGCAGGGCGGCCGGGTCTGCCCGGCGTCCCTCCGACAAGGCCGTGGCCAGGGATTGCAGGGTGGCTTCGGCCTGTTCCTGGGGCAGATCGGCGGGAATTTGCCGCACCATCACGGCGCCGTCGCCAAATTCCTCCACCGTAAAGGCGAACTGCTCCAATAATTCCGCGTTTTCCAGCAACGCCGCCGCCTCCTGGCGGGACACCTCCACGGGAATGGGGGTCATCAGCTGCTGGCCCATAATCTGCTGTTCCGAGGCCCGCAGCTTTTCAAACAGCAGCCGTTCATGGGCGGCATGCTTGTCCAGAAACAACAGTTCTCCGTTCTGCTCAATGACAATATAGGTGTTCAGGACTTCTCCCACAATGCGGTAATCGGGGACTTCCGGCATGGAAAGGGTTTGCTGTTCCGGCTCCGCCGGTGCGGGCTCCCGTGCCGTCGGGCTGGTGGGGGAACCGAGTGTAAGCATTTCCGCTTCCGTGGGCAGAAAATCCAGCCGTTCCTCCTCCTGGGCGTTGGACGGCGTAACGACGGGGGCCGGAGGTGTTACCGGAGCCGCAGCGGGAACCGGCGGTTCCACGGTGCGGGGCGTAAACGCCGCCGTCATGGTCTCCTTTTTCGGTGTGACCTTGGGGGCATCGGCCACGGCCTGGGCAAACTCCCGGAACTGAGACGTGTCCATGGTTTTGAAAAAGTCCTGTTTCGGTTGAGGTGCGGCGGTGGGGGCCGGGTCCTTGGCCAATTTCAATTCGGGCCGGTCCACCGCATGGGACAAGGCCCCCAACACGCCGTAGTGGACGGCGTCGAAGACGGCCCGTTCCGACAGGAACCGGACCTCTGTTTTGGCCGGATGCACATTGACGTCCACCAGATGGGGCGGCAAATCCAGATGGAGCACGCAGCAGGGGAACCGGCCCTGCATCATCTGATTTTGGTAGGCTTGCTCCAGGGCCGAGGTCAGCAGCTTGGATTTGACGGGCCGCCCGCCGACGAAAAAGTGCTGGCCGGACCGGTTGCCCCGGGTGGCTGTGGGCTTGCCCACAAAGCCCCGGAGGGTATAGTGCTCCCAATGGCTGTCCACCGGCACCAGTCCGGCGGAAAACTGCCGCCCATAGACGCAATAGACGGCGCTGCGCAGGTCTCCGTCTCCGGGGGTGCTGAGCAGTTCCTGGCCGTCCTTCAAAAAGCGGATGGAAACGTCGGGATGGGAAAGGGCCTGCCGCTGGACGGCGGCGAAGACGTGGGAGCTTTCGGTGGCGTCGGATTTCATAAATTTCATCCGGGCCGGGGTGTTGTAGAAGAGGTCCCGGACGAGAATGGTGGTGCCGTCGGGGCATCCGGCTTCAGTGTGTTCCGTAACCTGTCCACCCTCCAGATGGAGGGCCGTACCGGAGGCCGCACCGGTGAGCCGGGTCAAAAGATCAATGCGGCTGACGCTGGCAATGGCCGCCAAGGCTTCGCCCCGGAATCCCATGGTTACAATGGACGAAAGATCGTCGGCACAGCGTAGTTTGCTGGTGGCGTGGCGGAGGAAGGCCGTCTCTGCATCATCGGGGTCCATGCCGCAGCCGTCGTCGGTGACGCGCAGAAAAGTCATGCCGCCGTTTTGAATCTCCACCGTAATGTGTTTGGCTCCGGCGTCCACGGCGTTTTCCAGCAGCTCCTTGACGACGCTGGCCGGACGCTCCACCACCTCGCCGGCGGCGATCAAGTCGGCCACGTGGGCCGACAGCTGTTGAATGACTGCCATAGAATCAACCCAATCCTTCCAGTTGCAGGAGTCCCACGCCAATGCCGTTGAGAATGGCATGGAGTGTCATGGAGGCCCAGATGGAATCCGCCTTGGAATAGGTCCAGGCCAGGGCGATGCCGCCGGGGAAATATCCGATGGCCGACAAAATCGCGGCGTTCCACCCGATTTGGGGGAGATAGCTTGCCACATGGATCACCGCAAAGAGCACCACAGAGACGATATAGGCAACCAGCGGATGAAGGCGGCGCAGATTGCCGAAGATTACACCCCGGAAGAGGATTTCTTCTGTGAAGGGTGCCAGTACCACAATGGAGATGGCCATGGCGGTAAATTTCGCGTTGATCAGACTGTCAACGTAAGTATCGTTGGGGCTGGACGATGAGAGGGAAAACAGTTCAAAGACAAATCCCTGGAGCCACGTCAACGCGTAATACAACGCAAAGCCCAGGACCACAGCCTGCAGAAACGGCCAGAATTTCCACCGCCCCGTGGGGAGGGAGGCCAGGAGCCAACGGCGGAACATCAGGGCCAGAAAGAGAAAATTCAGTGCAAAATACCACAGGTTGGCCGTCACGTCTGTGGGTTGGACGTTCAGCAGGCCGAAAACCAGATTCAGGCCCAGGGACAGGCCGATCAGGTAGATGGGAAGATAGATGACACCGCAGATGATCTCCAAGCGGGTCATGGAGGGGCCGGGAACGCTGTGTTTCATCACTGCCATAGAGGATTCCTTTCTGCCGTTATACGCCTTTTTCAGCCAGCTGTTTCAGCTGGTACAGAGCGTTGAGGGCTTCAATGGGGGTCATGGTCTCCACGGTCATGGACTGGAGCTTTTGCCGCAGCTCGCTGCCGGTCATGTCCATCAGCGACACCTGATCGTCCATGGACGGTGCGGCGGCGGGAGCGGGGGACGGCGCACCATCACCCGCTTCCAGCTGGTGCAGCAGCTGCCGGGCCCGGCGGATCACCGAATCAGGCAGTCCGGCCATTTTGGCAACGTCCACACCGAAGGAGTCATCAGCCCCGCCGGGGACGATTTTCCGCAGGAAAATTACTTCATCCTGCTTCTTTTTCACGGCGATATTGTAGTTCTTCACGCCCTGGAGCTCCTGCTCCATGACGGTCAGTTCGTGGTAATGGGTGGCAAACAGGGTTTTTGCCCCCAGCTTTTTCCGGTCCGCCGTGTGTTCCAGAACAGCCCGGGCAATGGCCATGCCGTCAAAGGTGGAGGTGCCCCGCCCGATTTCGTCGAGAATCAGCAGGGAGCGGGGCGTTGCGTTGCGGAGAATCTCCGCCACCTCCGTCATCTCCACCATAAAGGTGGACTGGCCCGAGGACAGGTCATCCGACGCGCCGATGCGGGTAAACAGCCGGTCCACAATGCCGATGCGGGCCGATTTGGCCGGGACAAAGCTGCCCATCTGAGCCATGAGGACCATGAGGGCCACCTGGCGCATATAGGTGGATTTACCGGCCATGTTGGGACCGGTGAGTATGGCCACATTGTCGCCGCCGACGCCCAGGGTGGTATCGTTGGCCACGAACAGACTGCCTTCCAGCATCTGCTCCACCACCGGATGGCGTCCGTCCTTGATGACAATTTCGCCGGACAGGTCCACTTCGGGACGGCAGTAGTGGTTGTGGACGGCCACATGGGCCAGATTGGACAGCACATCGGCGGTGGCCACGGCGCCTGCTGTCAGACGGACCCGGTCGGCCTGGCTCGCCAGCCACTCCCGAACCTCATTGAACAACTCATATTCCAGAGAGGTGATACGGTCCTTGGCTGTGAGGATGGTGTTTTCCAGTTCCTTTAATTCAGGGGTGATGTAGCGCTCGCAGTTGGTCAGGGTCTGCTTACGGATGTAATGGGCCGGAGCCTGTTCGCTGAGGCTCTTGGAAATTTCAATATAATACCCGAATACCCGGTTGTAGCCCACTTTCAGCGTCTTGATGCCCGTCAGTTCCTTTTCCCGGGCCTCGATTTCGGCCATGGCGCCGTTGCCGCCGGACAGAATATCCCGCAGCCGGTCAGCCTCCTCGCTGTAGCCGGGGCGGATCAGCTTGCCCTCCCGGACTGTAAAGGGGGGATCGTCCACAATGGCCCGGTCAATGCGGGCTTTCAAATCGGAAAGGTCGTCCAGCTGTTCGGCCAGGGTCCGGGCCATGGAGGAATCCAGTTGGCTCAGGGCGTGTTTCAATTCCGGCAGACAGGCGCAGCCATTGGACAGGGACAGCAAATCCCGGCCATTGGCCGTGCCGTTGACAATGCGGGCCATGACCCGTTCAAAATCCGAGACCTCCCGCAGCAGCTGCCGCAGTTCTTCCCGGTCCACGGTCTTCTGCACCAGTTCTTCCACGGCGGACAGCCGTTTGCCAATAAGGGCCGGGGACAGGAGGGGCTTTTCCAACCAGCTCCGCAGGAGCCGCCCGCCCAGGGCGGTGACGGTTTTATCGAGGACCCATAAGAGACTACCCCGCTTTTCCTTGGAGCGCAATGTTTCTGTCAATTCCAGATTGCGGATGGCCGTCAGGTCCAGTTCCAGGAACCGGCCCGACAGATAGTAATCCATGGCCCGGATATGGCCCAGTTCCGACTTCTGCACCCGGTGGAGGGTGGCCAGTAGGGCACCAGCGGCGCAGACCACCGTGGGAACGGCTTCCAGCCCCAGTGCAGCCAAGCTCTGCCGGAACTGCTGTTCCACCACGGCGGTGGCGGCATCCAGGACAAAGAGGGCGTCGTCGCCCCGGTCCACACAGCAGTGCAGGCGGCTTTTCAGGGCTTCGGGCAGCAATGTCACATCGTCGGCCTCGCCGCCCAGCAGCAATTCGGAGGGGGAGAAGCGGGCCAGCTCATTGATGGTTTGTTCCACGGCATGGGGACCGGAGAGACAGGTGGCGTAGAAGGTACCGGTGGACACGTCGCAGAAGCATAAACCGAAGATACCGTCCCGGCCATAGGCACAGGCAAAATAGTTGTTGCGCCGTTCGTCCAGCATGGAGCTTTCGGTGACGGTGCCGGGGGTGACAATGCGGGTGATGTCCCGTTTGACCAGACCTTTGGCCGTGGCCGGGTCCTCCATCTGCTCACAGATGGCAACCTTATAGCCTTTGGACACCAGGCGGGCAATGTAGCCCTCGCTGGAGTGGTAGGGAATGCCGCACATGGGAATCCGGTTGGGATCGTCCTTGGCTTTGGTGCGGTCCCGGCTGGTGAGGGTCAAGTCCAGCTCCCGGGCAGCGGTGCGGGCGTCTTCGTCAAACATCTCATAAAAGTCGCCGAGACGGAAAAAGAGAATGCAGTCCGGATGATCGTTTTTGATCTGCCGGTATTGCTGCATCATGGGGGTCAGTTGCTGCTGGGCCATGTAGCGGCCTCCTTTGTTTGGATGGAATGATTGCAAGCGGTATCGTATGCGATACAATGCAGGGCGGGAGCAAACCCTCGCCCTATACAATGCGTTCGGGATTTACAGCTTTCCCAGGAGGGACCAGGTATTGGCGCCGGTGATGGTGGCATCGGTATACTGACCGATCAGGTCCTCTGTGCCGTTTTCCAGGCGGACCAGGCGGTTGCCGCCGGTACGGGCCGTTAAAACACCGTCTTCGACGCCGTCCACCAGGACCCGGACGGTCTTACCGACATATGCTCCATGCTTCTCCTCGGAAATGCGGTTCTGGGCCGCGCACAGCCGGTCAAACCGGGCCAGTTTCTCCTGGCGGGTGGCCGGGTCCGGCATCTTTGCCGCCGGGGTGCCGGTGCGGGGGGAATAGATAAAGGTAAACAGGGCGTCGTACCGGACGCGCTCCACCAGCTTTAAGGTATCTTCAAATTCCTCGTCGGTCTCGCCGGGGAATCCCACAATGACGTCGGAGGTCAAAACGATATCGGGCATGACGGAGCGGGCGTAATCCACCAATTCCAGATACTGCGCCGCCGTATAGCGGCGGTTCATTTCTTTTAAAACCCGGTCATTGCCCGCCTGGAAGGGCAAATGGATATGGCGGGCAATTTTGGGATACTTGGCCATGGTGTCAAACAGCTTTTTTGTGGCGTCCTTGGGGTGGCTGGTCATGAACCGAAGCAGGAACTCGCCGGGCAGCTGGGCCAATTCCGCCAGCAGGTCCGCAAAGTCCACGCCGCAGTCGAGGTCCTTGCCGTAGGAGTTGACGTTCTGACCCAACAGGGTGATGTCCCGGCAGCCGCTTTCCACCAGCTCCTTTACCTCGGCAATGACATCCTCGGGCTTGCGGCTCCGCTCCCGGCCCCGGACATAGGGTACGATACAATAGGTACAGAAGTTGTTGCAGCCGTACATGATGCTGACCCAGGCTTTGAAGGCGCTGGAGCGCACCACCGGCAGACCCTCGGCAATGGAACCAGCCTCATCCTCCGTGGCAAAGACGCGTTTCCCGGTGTCCAGGACCCGATACAGCAGGGAAGGGAACTCCCACAGGTGATGGGTGGAAAAGACGCCGTCCACATGGACGTAGCTCTTTCGGATTTTTTCCGCCACGGCAGGCTCGCCCATCATGCAGCCGCAGAGGAAAATCTTCTGGCCCGGATGGCGGCGCTTGGTGTGGACCAGCGCGCCTACATTGCCCAGAACCCGCTGCTCCGCGTGCTCCCGGACGGCGCAGGTGTTGATGACAATGACGTCGGCCCCTTCCTCGCTGTCCTGCATGGTGTAGCCGCATTGCTCCAGCATACCGCGGATGCGTTCGGAATCGGCTTCGTTCTGTTGACAGCCGTAGGTGTCCACAAAGGCCGTAGGCACAACGCCGGAAGATTCCCAGCGCTGGCGAATGCGGCCGCAGAATTCCTGCTGCTGGCGCAGCTGTTCCGATGAGATCACAGTGGTCTTACGTTCCAAGGGGGTATTCCTCCCATTATCATTTAAATATCATTTTATTTTACCAGTTTTCCGCGGCGTTTGCAAGGGCGGCAAAGGGGAGAAATCGGAAAGAAAAACTTCACAATTTTGCAATATCCTCGCAAAAATTCTATGATATGATAAGAAAAATCCACAGCTGTACAGCGTGATCCGGAAAGGGTGAGCAACCATGAAAACATTTCCTACACCGGTGGAAGGCGCTCTGCGCCGTGTGACCCTCAAGGTGCCCGAGTGCATTCGCGACTGCTCCGGTATTCTGGTTTTCGGCAAGCGGATCAAGTCCCTGGTCTTCACCACCGACGTCAGCATTATCCGCAATGTCAACGCCGACGCCGTCATTGCCGTCTATCCCTTTACGCCCCAGCCCATCATCACCCAGGCCCTGATGCTGGCCGCCGATATTCCGGTGTTTGTGGGCGTAGGCGGCGGCCTGACCCAGGGCCCCAGAGTGGTGAACCTGGCCATGTTCGCCGAGATGCAGGGCGCCATGGGCGTGGTGGTCAACGCGCCCACCACCAACCAGGTCATTGCCGAGGCGGCCCAGACCATCGATATTCCCGTGGTGGTCACCGTGGCCCGGGCCGACGAGGATTTCGAGGGCCGTATGGAGGCTGGAGCCAGCATTTTCAACGTCTCCGCCGCCGCTCATACGCCGGAGGTGGTCCGCACCATCCGGGAGCGGTTTCCCCATGTGCCCATCATCGCCACCGGCGGCGCCCATGAGGATTCCATCCGCCGGACCATTGAAGCCGGCGCCAACGCCATCACCTGGACGCCGCCCTCCTGCGGCGAGATTTTCAAGGACATCATGACGGCGTATCGGGAGGGGCGGGGCTATGATTCGGTCCATCGAGACTGAATCCATAGGAAAAAACATATGCAAAACATAGGTATTTTTATAGCCACCACTTGCGAGCCGAGCATTCCTATTGTATAATGGGGATAACTTGGGAGGTGTTGACCATGAAGATATCCACCAAGGGCCGCTACGCCCTGCGCATTATGATTGATCTGGCCCAGCATCCGGGCGAGGACGCCGTTTCCTTGCGGGATATTGCCGAACGGCAGGAGGTTTCAGCCAAGTACCTGGAGCTGATTGTCTCCGTGCTTAACAAGGCGGGGTTTGTCAACAGTACCCGCGGCAAGTCCGGCGGCTACCGCCTGTCCCGCAAGCCGGAGGAATATACTGTGGGGTCCATCCTGAAGTTGACAGAGGGTTCTCTGTCACCTGTGGCCTGTCTGGAAAACCGCCGCTGCACCTGCAGCCGTGCTACCCGCTGCGAGACACTGCCCCTGTGGCTCCACCTGGACCACTTGATTGACGACTATCTGGAAAGTGTTACCTTACGGGATCTGGTGGACCAGACCATTGCATCGGAATTGAAAGAGCCCTGAATATTTACAGAGGGGGAGCGCTGTCCGCGACAGCGCTCCCCCTCTGCTATGCGATAAGTATTGACTATGGAGGTTCGACAAAGCAGAAAATGCTTATGCCTTTCTGAAAACCGGCGGTCCAATCAGTTGCTTTCCGCGCAAGATGTCTACATTTTATTGTGCAGCATCTCTTATGCCTTTACATCAATGCCCCGCCGGTGATTCTCCAAAATGCTGCGATCCAATGCCTGCTCCGGCTGCCAGGGGAGGGGCGCCGCCCCGCTCTCTTTCTGCTCCGTGTCATCCGGTCCCTGCTCCGCGTTACAGGCGGGCTGCATCCGCTGGACAGCGGCCAGCACGGCAAGCCCGGAGGAATCTTTCTGGGCAAACCGGGTGAGCGCCTCTGCCTTCACCTTCTCATACAACCGATCGGTCTCCTCCGCTGTGTCACAGGCGCGGAACTGCGCTTCGAGCATCTTTATCTCCTGCTGAATCCGATCCGCCTTGGCTGCGGCTTCCGGGTAATGCCGGCGCAGAAAGCGCATTTCCGCCGCAGTCAGTCGTTTGCCTGAGTGCATCTTGCGGATGATCTCCTCAAACTTCCGATAGCGGGCCCGGCTCTCCTCCGTCTCCCGGACCTCCTCTTCAGGGAAGAGGGAGGCGGCTGTCAGCTCTGCTTTACGCTTTTCGCCGATAGGAAGCGCATGCTTCTGGAGACTGAAATTGTGACCGCTGCCAATGCCATTCCTCTCGATAGAATGAACATCCTTCCTATCCAGAGCTCCCTGCTTGTATTCCTCTAAAATACTGGTATCAAATGATTGTCCGGGCTGCCAGCCGGGGACACGGGATTTGACAAAGGCATTGATTTTTTCCACTTCGCCAAAATGAATTTGATCTATGGTGTAGGCCGCGTCCCTCCGGTCTTTAGCAGGGATGGACATTAAATAGCTATGTACCATTTCTCCGTATTCATTGCCTGTTCCGGTCATGCCGTAGCGGTACTTCATATTCTCAAATACTCTGTCCCGCACCTTCTGCTCAATCTCCTTGGACACAGGGATGATATGAAAATCCGCCGAAGTCATCCCGGTAATATCCATCCCGTCATCCGGCGTATCGGGATGCGCGACCGCAGCGCCGTTTGGATACTTTGGCTGTGTGGTTCCGCGGCTATACCGGTCTGCGTTCATCATCATACGGGCAATATCTGTGATGGTCATGGCTGATTCATCTCCTTTTACATACCAAATAACTGAAAAAGGATTGACTCTTTACTATTTATATATCGCCCTTTTCGGGGAGAAATTAAGGGTTCGGCACACGCGATTCCACCAGGATGAAAAAATAAAAAATTTGTTGCGGCTCTTTACAAGCTTAATACTTCGTGATATGATGTATTACACGAAGGGAGGTATCGTATGGATATTCAGCTGAAGCGGGGCCTTTTGGACGTCTGTGTGCTGGCGGCCATCAAAAGCGAGGATTCCTACGGCTACAAGATCATCAAAGATATGAAACCGTATATTGAATTGTCCGAATCGACGCTGTATACCATTTTGAAACGGTTGGAGACGGCCAAGATGCTGACGGTCCGAACGGCAGAGCACGGCGGCAGGCTGCGGAAATACTACCACATTACGGAAGCGGGCTTGCGGCGCATTGAGGAATTCAAGGAAGAATGGAAGGAAATTCTGGCCATTTATCAGTTTGTGACAAAGGAGGATGGGGAACATGGATAAACAGACCTTTCTGACGCGGCTGCGGAACGGACTGTCCGGCCTGCCGCAGGAGGACGTGGAAGAACGCCTGTCGTTTTACAGTGAGATGATCGATGACCGGGTGGAGGAGGGCCGCACCGAAGCGGAGGCCGTGGAGGAGATTGGCCCAGTGGAGGAGGTGCTGGCGCAGATTGTAGCGGACATTCCTCTGACAAAGCTGGTCAAGGAAAAAATGAAGCCCAAGCACACCCTGAAAGCCTGGGAAATTGTGCTGCTGGTTTTGGGGTCGCCCCTGTGGCTGTCCCTGCTGGTCAGCGCCGCCGCCATTGTTGTGTCGTTTTATGTGGCTGTATGGTCGGTGATTCTTTCCCTGTGGCTGGTGGAAAGCGCCCTGATTGGTTCGGCCCTGAGCGGCGTGGTTTTGGGCACGGTGTTTGCCTGCCGGGGCAATGGTCTGGCAGGTATTGCGGTGATCGGCGTGGGGCTGGCCTGCACGGGTCTGTCAATTTTCCTGTTCTTCGGGTGTAAGGAAGTGACCAAGGGCATTTTGCGGCTGACTGGGAAACTGCTCCTGGCATTGAAAACCTGTTTCGTTAAAAAGGAGGCGGCAGCATGAGCAAGGCGGTAAAGGTATGGCTGACGATTGCGACGGTTCTGGTGGTGCTGGGCGTCCTGATTTTCGGCGTGGTGATGACCATCAATCACTGGGACTTTTCCCGGCTCGGTACGGTAAAATATGAGACAAACACCTACGAATTTGACGAGACATTCCAGGACCTGTCCATCCACACCGATGTGGCAGACCTGCTGTTTGTCCCGTCCGACGACGAGACCTGTAAAGTGGTCTGCTATGAACGGCAGATGATGCACCATAATGTAGAGGTGAAAAACGGCACGCTGTATATTC
Organism: uncultured Oscillospiraceae bacterium; assembly: GCA_944385415.1. Taxonomy (GTDB): domain Bacteria; phylum Bacillota; class Clostridia; order Oscillospirales; family Oscillospiraceae; genus Avoscillospira_A. The sequence continues at coordinate 29,540 of CALWXC010000010.1, forward strand.
GTGCGGTGGACGCGAACGCGTGGTATGAATTCATTGGCATCACGCTGGAAACGCCGAAAATTACCGTCTATCTGCCCCAGAAAGCATATAACGCCCTTGTCATTGACGGCAGCGTGGGCACGGTGGAGCTGCCCGACGCGTTTTCCTTTGAAACCGTGGCAATTTCCGGTGACACCAGCAGCGTTTTGTGCAGGGCTTCTGTCTCCAAACAGCTTAAGATCGAGCTGGATGTGGGAGACATGCAGCTGGAGAATTTGTCGGCGGGTTCGCTGAGTCTGACATCGGACACCGGAGACGTGACTGTCACCTCTGTGACCTGTGACAAGGACATGGAGGTGGAAGTGGACACCGGTTCGGCCCGGCTCACCGATGTGACATGCGGCAGCCTGACGGCCATTGCCGACACCGGCGACCTTCTTTTGAAGCAGGTGACGGCCACCGACGCCATGACGCTCCAAAACGAGGTTGGCGCGGTGCAGTTTGACAGCTGCGACGCCGGAGCGCTTTACATTGTAACCGATACGGGCGACGTGACCGGCACGCTGCTGTCGGAAAAAGTGTTCCTGGTGGAAAGCGACACGGGGGACATCGATGTTCCCAAAACCGTCACCGGCGGTGTCTGCGAAATCCGTACAGATACCGGCGACATTCAAATTACATTGGAATAACACAGGAGCGCGGGATAGAAAAGCCCGCGCTCTTTTTCTGTAAAATATTTTCCTAGGAAAGTGATAGGTTTATCTTGACAGGGGGAAAAATATGGTGTAGTATAAGCGCATAAAACAGATAGGAATAAAGGGAAAGAAAAATTTCCCGACCCGTGTATTATAGAAACGAGGAATGTATAGATGCTGCGAGTTTACGCTGACAACGCGGCCACCACCGCCATGAGCCCTGCGGCCAAGGCCGCCATGCTGCCGTATTTCGACGAGGTCTACGGCAACCCCTCCAGCCCCCACAGCTTCGGTCAGGCGGCGGCTGCCGCCTTGCAGGAGGCACGGGAAACCGTGGCCCGCTGCTTGGGCGCCAAAGCTGACGAGATCACCTTCACCTCCGGCGGCAGCGAAGCCGACAATCAGGCCATTCTTTCCGCCGCCGCGGCAGGGGAGAAGCAGGGCAAACGCCACATGATTTCCACGGCCTTTGAACACCACGCCGTCCTACACACCCTGCAAAAGCTGGAGCGCCAGGGCTGGGAGATCACCCTGCTGCCGGTCCATGAGGACGGCATTGTCCGGGTGGAGGAAGTGCGAGACGCCATCCGGCCCGACACGGCGTTGGTCACCATCATGTATGCCAACAACGAAATCGGCACCATTCAGCCCATTGCGGAGATCGGCGCAATCTGCCGGGAAAAGGGCATCCTGTTCCACACTGACGCCGTCCAGGCAGCGGGCCACCTGCACATCGACGTGGCGGCCCAGAACATCGATTTGCTGTCCCTGTCGGGCCATAAGTTCCACGGTCCCAAGGGCGCGGGCGTCCTCTATGTCCGCAAAGGCGCCCTGCGGCTGCAAAACCTCATTGAGGGCGGCGGTCAGGAACGGGGCAAGCGGGCCGGTACGGAAAATCTTCCGGCCATTGTGGGTATGGCCGTGGCGCTGGATGAGGCCTGCAAGCATCTGGACCAGCATACGGCCTATGTGACAAAGCTGCGGGACCGGCTCATTGATGGTTTGTCAAAAATCCCTTATGCTCGGCTTAATGGAAGCGCTGAGCACCGTTTGCCCGGCAATGTCAATTTCAGTTTCCCCGGCGTGGAGGGCGAGGCATTGCTGCTGCTCCTGGACTCCATGGGCGTGGCCGCTTCCTCCGGTTCCGCCTGCACCTCCGGGTCTCTGGACCCCAGCCATGTGCTGCTGGCCATCGGCCTGAGCCATGAGGTGGCCCACGGCTCCCTCCGTCTGAGCCTGTGCCACACCAACACCGAAGAAGAAATTGATCACATTCTGGCCGTGGTGCCCCAGGTGGTCCAGCGGCTGCGGGATATGTCTCCCGTGTGGAAAGATATGATGAAGAAGGAGGCCGTCTGATATGGCATACAGTGCAAAGGTCATGGACCATTTTATGAATCCCCGCAACGTGGGCGAGCTGGATAACGCCAACGGCGTTGGTGAAGTGGGCAACGCCAAGTGCGGCGACATTATGAAAATCTATCTGGATATCCAGGACAATGTCATCCAGGACGTCCGCTTTAATACCTTCGGCTGCGGTGCGGCCATCGCCACCAGCTCCATGGCTACGGAGCTGATCAAGGGCAAGACCATCGAGGAAGCCATGGAGCTGACCAACAAGGCTGTGGTGGAGGCCCTGGATGGCCTGCCTCCGGTGAAGCTCCACTGTTCCGTCCTGGCGGAGGAAGCCGTCCAGGCGGCGCTGCGGGACTACTATGAGCGGCAGGGCCTGCCGGTGCCGGAAAAGTTACAGCCCCGCTGCTCCGGCAGCTGCGACCATTGCCACTGCCCGTCATAACCGTTTTTGTCAACAGTTCAATACAAATAGATACCCAAACGCCGCCGCCGTCCCTGCCCCCTTGGGACGGCGGCGGTGTTGTCTGGAAGCGGCTCCTTTTCAGACGGCCTGGATTGTGTTACTATAACAATAAAAATGCGACACAGAATGGCGGGGGTACTATGGAAAATCAAATACTGCGGTTGATACCAGCGGAGCCGCTTCTGGCGGAACAGGCGGCGGACTATTACCGGCGGAACCGTGCGTTTTTAAAGGAATTTGAACCGACGCGGGAGGAACGGTTTTTCACAGCCGACGGTCAGCGAGAGCTTTTGGAACAGGAATTGCGCAACTGGAATGAAGCCAGGGCCTATCGGTTTTATATCCAACCGGCAGAGCAGCCCCAACGCATTATCGGCGTCATTGGACTGAACAATGTGGTGTGGGGTGCGTTTCGTTCCGCGTTCCTGGGGTATAAACTGGACGGGGGCTATATCAACCGGGGTTATATGACGGCGGCGGTGGCAATGCTGGTGGACTATGCTTTTGTGGAATTGCAGCTGCACCGTATCGAGGCCAATGTCATGCCGAGAAACCGCGCGTCGCTTCGGGTTCTGGAGAAGAACGGCTTTGTCTGTGAGGGGTTGTCCAGGTATTACCTGAAAATCAATGGGATCTGGGAGGACCACGTTCACATGGTAAAGCTCAATGAGGCCATGCACACATTGCCGGACAGCGCCGCCCCGTGAGGGCAAACAGCCCCTTGCGTTTTTTGCCGGTCTCTGGCACAATAGCGGTGTACTATGGAAAAAGGAGCGCATGTACATGGCTTTTACAACCGCACCCCGTCCGGTGGTCCTCTTCGACCTAGACGGTACTCTGCTGCCGCTGGAAATGAAAACCTTTATAGAAGCCTATTTCAAAACCCTCTGCGGCCGCTTTCCCCAGTTCAACCCGCAAGATGTGATCAAGGCCGTGTGGGCAGGTACCGGGGCCATGGTGAAAAACGACGGCTCCCGCACCAATCGGGAAGCATTCGCCGCTGTGTTCTCCCAGGCATTGGGCGTGGATTACTATGACCAGGAGCCGGAATTTCTCGATTACTACGCCAAGGAGTTCCAGCGCTGTGTGGACGTGTGCCGCCCCGCGGAACTGAGCCGAAAAATTGTTACAACCCTGCAAGATAAGGGCTACAACGTGGCCGTGGCCACCAATCCCATTTTCCCGGAGATTGCCACCATGTCCCGGTTACGCTGGGCCGGTCTGGAGGGCGTGACATTCCCACTGGTGACCACCTTTGAGACCAGCACCTATGCCAAGCCCAACCCCGAATACTACCGCCAGGTGTGCGAACGGCTGGGCGTTCAGCCGGGCGACTGCATCATGGTCGGCAACGATGTACTGGAGGACGGTGTGGCTCAGTCTCTGGGCATGGAGGTTCTTCTGATTGCGGATTGTCTTGTCAACGACAAGCAGCTGCCCACGGAGAGCTTCTCCATGGGCAGCCTGGAAGATCTTCTGGCCTGGGCCGAAGCGCTGCCGTCAGCGTAACCGGCTGACGGTGACGTTGAGCAGTTGATAGGATGTATTCAGACTGCCGGTATTGGTAAAACTCAGGGTGTTGACGGCCCGGGGCAGAGTGATGACAAAGGTGCTGTTCAGCGGTGCGCTGCCGTCGTCGGGCACCGTGGCGAAGCTGCCGCCCCGGGGGAAGGGCACGCCGTTGAACCGGGGTGCAATGCCCAGGGTGGCCGTATCGGACGCTGCCGGCTCCGCCGCCGAGGCGTTGACACTGTAGGCAATCAGATACCGGCCGCCGGGCAGATACACTGTGGGAGACGGTTCTGTATCCTCGGCGGGGCAGTACCGGGCCATGAGCAGTTCGCCCGCCGGGGCCACCTGCTGGACGGCGTAGCCGAAGTAGCGCACGTCGCCGGTACGGTCGTTGGATTCATAGGGATTCCACATTTCAAAATTCCTCCTTTCCCGACAGTCTATGACGGGCGGCCGCCGGAGGTGCGCCCAAATGGAGCGAAATTTTTTTAAAATCGGGGAAAAAACCTTTACATTCTGGGTATCCTGTGATATTGTAGTATAGCTAACGCAAAGTTAGCGGACCCCGCGCTCAGTTCCGGGACAGCGCCGCTGTACACAGGGCATTTCCGCCAGCCCGGTACTTAGCCTGTGGGAGAACAATTTTATGAAAGGTGGATCATCCCATGATTCTGAAGGAAACCAAGGCCAAGGTTATTGCCGAGAACGCTACCCACGAGGGCGATACCGGTTCCCCCGAGGTGCAGATTGCCATCCTCACCGCCCGCATCAACGAGCTGACCGAGCACCTGCGCGTGCATAAGCACGACAACCACAGCCGCCGCGGTCTGCTGATGATGGTTGGTAAGCGCCGCAACCTGCTGGACTACCTGGCCCGCAAGGACATCAACCGTTATCGTGCCATCATTGCCAAGCTGGGCATCCGTAAGTAAGTAACCCATAAGGGCGGCCTTTGGCCGCCCTTTTTTAAAAGAGAATGACACGGAGAAGGTTAGCAGTTGAAAGAACTGCTGAGTATTCGGCAGCTGTTTCAAGTGCTAACGTTCCGTGTCCTTCCCACCAGTGAAAGGAGTTCTGCATGATTACCAAAAAGCAATTCCCCAACCACCACATCTTTGAAACCGAAATCGGCGGCCGTACCTTTACCGTCGAGACCGGCAAGGTGGCCGAACTGTGCAACGGCGAGTGCATCTGCCGGTACGGCGACACCGTGGTGCTGGTCACCGTCGTGGCCTCCTCCGCCCCCAAGAGCGGTATTGACTATTTCCCCCTGACCATCGAGTTTGAGGAGCGTATGTACGCCGTGGGCCGCATTCCCGGCTCCTTCAACCGCCGCGAGGGCCGTCCCTCCGAGCGCGGCATCCTCAACTCCCGCCTGATTGACCGTCCCATGCGCCCCTTCTTCGACGACGAGCTGCGCAACGACGTGGTCATCACCTGCACCGTCCTGGCCAACGACTACGAGAATCCTGTGGAGGTCGTGGCTTCTCTGGGCGCGTTCATCGCCACTGCCTACTCCGATGTGCCCTGGAACGGCCCCATGGCCACCACCGAGGTGGCTTACCTGAACGGTGAGTATATCATCAACCCCTCCTCCGAGCAGCGCCGCGAGGCCAAGATGTTCTGCTGCATCGCCTCCACCGCCGAAAAGGTGGTTATGATTGAGACCGAGGCCGACGAGATTCCCGAGGATATCCTCATGGGCGCCATCCGGCTGGCCCACGAGACCAACCAGAAGATCGTGGCCTTCATCAACACCATCGTGGACGCCATTGGCAAGCCCAAGTTCACCTTCGAGAAGGCCGCCGTCAACCACGAGATGCTGGATGATCTGATGGCCTATGGTATGGACCAGATCGAGTACGCCCTGGACACCCCCGACAAGAACGTCCGCGAGGAGCGTCTGGCCAAGACCCGTCTGGATTTCGCTGAGAAGTTCGCTGAGAAGTACGAGGACTACGAGCAGCACATTGAGGTCTGCCTGTACAAGATGCAGAAGAAGGTCGTCAAGAAGTGGCTGCTGGCCGGTAAGCGCGTCGATGGCCGTCAGATGGACGAAATTCGTCCCCTGTCCGCCCAGGTCGGCGTCCTGCCCCGCGTTCACGGTTCCGGCCTGTTCACCCGCGGCCAGACCCAGGCCCTGTCCATCTGCACCTTGAATACTCTGTCCATGGAGCAGAAGCTGGACACCATCTATGATGAGGAGACCAAGCGTTATATCCACCACTACAACTTTCCGTCCTTCTCCACCGGCGAGGCCCGGGGCAGCCGCTCCACCTCCCGCCGTGAAATCGGCCACGGCAACCTGGCCGAGAAGGCATTGCTTCCCATGATTCCCTCCGTGGAGGAGTTCCCCTACGCCATCCGCGTGGTCAGTGAGATCATGTCCTCCAACGGTTCCACCTCCCAGGCCTCCATCTGCGGTTCCACCCTGGCCCTCATGGACGCCGGTGTGCCCATCAAGCGTCCCGTGGCCGGCATCTCCTGCGGCCTGATCTCCGAGCCGGAGACCGGTGAGTGGAGAACCTTTATCGACATCCAGGGCGTGGAGGACTTCCACGGCGAAATGGACTTCAAGGTGGCCGGTACCACCGAAGGCGTTACCGCCATTCAGATGGACCTGAAGAACGACGGCCTCACCATGGAGATCATCGAGAACGCTCTGGAGATCTGCCGCAAGGCCCGCCTGGAGATTCTGGAGCAGATCATGCTGCCCTGCATCGCCGAGCCCCGGCCCGAGGTGTCCGAGTACGCGCCCAAGATGCTGTCCATCAAGATTCCGGTGGACAAGATCCGCGAGGTCATCGGCTCCGGCGGCAAGACCATCCAGAAGATCTGTGCCGACACCGGCGCCAAGATCGATATTGACGACGACGGCTCCGTGTTCATCTCCGCCATTGAGGGCTCTGCCGCCGAGGCTGCCAAGAAGATGATCGACGACATCTGCTTCGTCCCCGAGGTGGGCAAGCTGTATTACGGCAAGGTGGTCCGCATCCTGCCCATCGGCGCCTTTGTGGAGCTGGTGCCCGGCAAGGACGGCCTGGTGCATATCTCCAAGCTGGAGAACCGCCGCGTGGAGAAGGTGGAAGACGTGCTCAACATCGGCGATATGACCTGGGTCAAGGTCATGGAGATCGACGAGAAGGGCCGCGTTAACCTGAGCCGCAAGGACGCCCTGCGGGAATTAGCCCAGCAGCAGAAATAACCGCTGCCCTGTGAGATTGGCATACTCGAAGCCCCTGTCGATGTACGGCAGGGGCTTTTTTACACGTTCTTGACAGGATATGGAACGCATAGGTATAATTGCACTGACAAAGAACCACGGATAAGCCGACAGGAGAGGAGGAGACCGGCTGTGGACCTGGCACTGGTGGCGTTGGTGATGGTTGCAGTGATGACGGAGAGCCACATCCGTCTGCTGATCTGGCGGAAAAACGGTCTGAAGCCCTTGTCCTGGCGTGCGCGGCTGTGCTATACGCTGCCGGCCTTTATACCGGCGCTGGCCATGCTGATGACTCCCGTCCGCCTGCCGATTTTCTATTTGCTGTTTTTCCTGCTGTGTGCGGTCCAGGAACGGACGGTACCAACGCCGGAGCATATGTTCAACTATTCTATCCGGACGCGGTTCGCCGTCTTCGGCTGCATCCATATGACCATGTTGGGGCTGATGTCCCTGATTCTGTTCCGGTGGGACAACGATATGGTGGTGGACCGGGGCGTTATGCTGAGCACCAGCACGGCGCTGGCCATGCTGGTGACGGCGGGCATCAAGTGCACGGCCCTGATCAGCCAGAGCCGGATGGAGTTTCGGATTGAACCGGAGGAGCAGCGGGATTTCCGCCACCTCTACTGGTTTCTCGATCTGACGGTGGTCTATCTGTTTATGCAGACGGTACTGTCCCAGTTCCGCTTCCCGGTGGACCCCCATATGGCGGTGCTGCTGTGCAGCAACTTGATCACCCTGATGTATATCAGCTGCTATCTCATCAGTCTGACGGAGATTTTGCGGAAATTCCATGTGGAAAACAGCTATTACAGTCTGTCGGCATCGCTGATGGAGTCCAACCAGCGGTTGGACGATCTGCGCAGCAATGCCCACTTTGACAATCTTACCGGCGCCCGGTCCCGGGGATTTGCGCTGCAGGCGCTGAACCAGCTGAAACGCTATCATACCTCCTTTTCCCTGGTGTATCTGGACCTCAACGGTCTCAAGAAAATCAATGACACCCTGGGCCATGCTGCCGGCGACGCCTATTTGCGGCGGTTTGCTGCCAACGTGCAGAAGCAGATCCGGGACACCGATATCCTGGCCCGGCTGGGCGGCGATGAATTTATTCTGATTTTGCTGGGCTGCTCCAAGGAGAACGCGGAGAAGCGTCTGGATGTCATCCGCCGCCGCATGGCCGAAGACATCGACCAATTCGCCTTCGGTGCTGGTGTGGTGGAGAGCGATGAGGCCGACAATCTGGAGGATCTGTTGTCGCTGGCCGACCAGCGTATGTACCACGACAAGAGGCGGAGCGAGGAGGTCACAATATGACGAAGCAAGTGCTCCTCCTGGCAGGATATCTGTTCACGCTGTATCTCTTTCACCAGGGTACGGCTGTACTGGCCGTGAGCCTGGATCAGGACCAGACGAGCCAGGTACCCCGACGCTATGCTCTAATTCCCGCGGCTGTCAACGGTACGCTGTTCATCCTGTGCAATATGGCCCATTTGGGTCTTATGGCCAACTGGCTGATTATTTTGCCGGTGCTCTATCTGGAGCTGCGGTATCTGATGCACATTCGCCGCTGGCTGGCCATTGGTCTGGCCCTAGAGACGGTGATCTGCGGCCTCAGCACCATGCTGTTTTACCGGTCTCTGCTGGCTATTGTGCTGCAAAAGCCCCTGTATGCCTTCGACAACAGCATCCACTCTAGGGATATCTGGGCGCCGGTACCGGTGCTTCTGGGACTTCTGTCAGGCTATTTCGTGTTCCGGCGCTACGCTGATACCAGGAAGCGGCAATCCATGCGCTATCTGCTGACAAGCGGCCACCAGCTCCGATTTCTGGCGGCCTGCATGGTGCTGGCGCTGGTGTTTCTGGCCATGCAGGCCTATCTCTATGAGAACAGCGGCGAGACGTCCAACAATATCTATACCAAGCTGTGGAGTCTGGTCTTCTGCCTGTATATTTCTCTGGGCTATCTCTTTGCTCTGCGCTATGCCATCCGGGTCAGCATTCTCAGCTATATGAGCGACTGCAACGTGATTATGCAGCAGGACCTGGACCGGCGGGCCCGGGAGGAGGAGGCACTGCTGGAGACCATTGAGGTGGATGAACTCACCGGTGTGCTGACGCGGCTGACGGGCCAGCAGCGGATTCTGGAGGCGGTTCAGGCCCATCAGCAGCTGTGCCTCTGCATGGTGGATTTGGACGGACTAAAATATGTCAACGACAACCTGGGCCACAAGGAGGGCGACCGCTATCTGCGGACGGTGGCGGAGATCCTGGCCCAATGCTGCCGCCAGGGCAGGGATGTGGTCTGCCGCTACGGCGGCGACGAATTTTTGCTGGCCTTTGTGGGGGCGGGGCTGCCCAATGCCCAGCAGCGGATGCAGGCGGTCACTGACACCCTGGCGAAACGGGCCAAAGAAATCGATCTGCCAATGGTTCTCAGCTACGGTGTGTCCCAGTGGGGACCGGGGGAATCCTTTGAGACCGTTCTGGAGCGGGCCGACCAGGAGATGTACGCCATGAAAAGCCGACATAAAGCCGAAATGCCGGACCGTGTTCGATAACGGGCCCCATGACAAAAGGACGTGCTGTCCAGAGCAGCACGTCCTTTTTAGAGCATTTACATGTTAAAAATTGGGAAATATTTCCCGGTCGACGAAGTTCGACAGAACTGTTGCCGCTGCCGTGGTACACTAAGGTCAGACCGCACCGGGTCGCAGGCAGATTGCCAGAGCCGTCCGGTCATCCTCTCCATCCGCTGCTGGCTGCCCGATCAGCGCAGCCGCCAGCGCCTTGGGGTCTCCATCCCCCAGGGCGGCAATCTGCTGCGCAGCCGATTCTCCACCGGCGCCATCACTGAGCAGTACCAGCAGCGCTCCATCTCCCAGGGACAGCCTATACTCCGCCGCCTTATGGCCTTCTCCAACCCCAAGGCCCGGCGGGGGTGCGGCTGTCCCGATGCGTTTGACGTGGGTTCCACGTTTCAGATAGGACGGGGCCGCGCCCCATTTATAGAGGGTTCCTTCCCCGGTCACCAGACTGACGGCCAGCAAATCCACCGTGGAAAAACAGCCGTCCCCCCGGAGAATATACGCGCCGTTGAGGGTTTCCAGTGCCGCCGCCGGATGGACCCCGGCCCGAATCAGGCCGGCCACGGTCCGGATGGCGGCGGCGCTTTCGGCGGCAGCTTCAGGCCCGGTGCCCATGCCGTCGCACAGCAGCAGACAGTAGAGCCCCGACGGCGTCCGAAAGCAGGCGCCCCGGTCACCGGACAGGGCTTGTCCGCCCCGTCCAGCACCGGCCACCCCCAGTTCCGGCCGGTAGCGGAGCAGCGGCTCCCGGACCGCTGGCTCCTCTGACGCCGTCTGCAATAAGTAATCCCGGAGAAACCGGTACTGCCGCACCAGCACGGCTCGACTTTCCCGCAAACGGCTGTCATATTGACGGCGGCATACCATGTCGTCCAGTCCCCGGTTGATGGCGGCAATAAGACCGTCCAGGCGGCAGCACCGGTCGGTAAAGCTGTGGGGGAAGTCGGACCGCTGGACGGCGCCCCGTTCCAGCATGGGCTGGGCCACAGCACAGAGGGCGTGGTATGTCTCGCTGCTGTGCTGCTGCCAGCATTGGCCCCAGAGGACGCAGCCGCCGCAGACCTGATCGGAAGCCCGGTCAAAGATCATGGAAGCCCCTACCGGTTCCCGGCGGCGGCGGTCGTCCAGGGATTGGCCGATTTCATCCAGTACGGCGGCGGCCAGCTCCAGCCGGTGGGCCACCATCTGGCGGCGGCTTTCCAACGGCAACAGGGAAGGGGGAATCACCAGACCAACGGCGGCTCCCAGACCGGCTGCCGGCAGCAGTTGCGGCATATCGCCGCCGGTGAGCAGGACGCCCAGGGCCACGGTGGTAAAGAACAGCAGGACCCGCAGGGGGCGAATGCGCACCGGAAGCCACAGCGTCACCAGGGAAGCAGCGCACAGCAGCGCCGTCAGGCTGACGGTGGCCTGGGAGGAAATATCCACAGCCAGACCGGCGGCAGCGCAGATGGCCAGGCCCGGCGCCGTACCGGAGGACGCTGCCCCCAGGGCCACGGCAGCCACCTGTCCCAGCGTAATGCCCGCAGTCAGCTCCACGGCGGCACAGCCGCAGAGGGTACAGCCCAGCAGCCAAAGCCGGTCCGCCGTCCGGCCTGCCAGAGCCCTGGAAAAGCTGCGGGTTACGGGAAAGACCAGGGCCAGCCGCAGGCCGTACCAGATCAGTGCCGGCGGTGAAAATCGGGCCTGGGCCAGAAACAGCAGCCCGGCCAGGGCCGTGAGCAATGTGGCCAGAAGGGCCATGCACCAGCGGGGCGGATGCAGGCAGCCCACCACGCAGACGGCGGCAAAAACCAATCCGGCGGCGGCTGCATATTCCAGGCCCAGCGGCATACCCTGAAAGTAGAGATAGCCCAGTACGGCCCCCAGCATGGCGGCCAGGGACTGTAACGCCGAACCAGCTGCCGCCGTCAGGCAGACAGCCAGGGGCAGGGCCTGACTGCCCAACCGGGCCCCTGTCAGCAGCAGAGACAGGCCCATAATGGCCACGGTGCGGATCAAAAGCCCCAGGACGCGGCTTCGCAGCACCGCCGCCAGGGGCGGGGCCATTCGGTCCGGCACGGATCGAATGGCGGCGAGGGTTTCTTTCAAGTTCTCCATCTCCCCATAGTGTTTTTTCAAAGTATAACAAAAACTGGAAAAATAACGTGTCGGGAAATGGACCTTGCCACGCAGGGGTTTGGGTAGTACAATAGTGGAGCAATACCACAGAGAGGAAGGAACGTATGGGACGGGAATTGGAATGGAAATATGCAGCGGACCGGGCGATACTGGACGCGGCGGAGCGGGAGCACCCCGGCGGCTGGCGGCAGATTGTCATGGAGACCCGGTATCTGGATACGCCGCGGGGTGACTTTGCGGCACGGCGCTGGACGTTCCGGCAGCGCATGGAGAACGGCCACTCGGTCTATTGCCTCAAGACGCCGGGCAGCGGCGAAGCCAGAGGCGAATGGGAGTGGCAGGGCGACAACGCGGCGGCGGCAGTGGAACAGCTGACGGCGGCGGGCGCTCCGGCGGAATTGCGGCAGCTGACCGACGGCCGCGATCTGCGGGAGGTCTGCGGCGCATCGTTTACCCGCCGGTGTCTGACGGTGGCCCTGGGCAAGGCCCAGGCGGAGGTGGCGCTGGATGACGGCGTCTTGCGGGGCGGCGGCAAGGAAGTGCCCCTGTGTGAGATTGAGGTGGAGCACAAGGAGGGCGACGAGGAGACCACTCGCCGCTTTGCCGATACGGTGGCCGCCACCTATGCTCTGACGGCGTTGACCGAGAGCAAGTTTGCCCGTGCCAACGCACTGACGAAAACCGTATAAACGACCAACCGGGTGGACTGCAATCGTCATGGCGGTCCACCCGGCTTTTTGGTTCCGGCAGTACCGAAAAGCAGAAAAAGCACTTGAAAAGGGAGCAAAATTGTCTATAATGAACATTGTTCATATTGAGGTGATCGGATGAATACCATTGTCACATCCAAAGAGGAACTGCTGAAAACCAGCCGGGAGCTGATTCAGCGGGAGGGCTGGTCGGCGGTCAATATCCGTTCGGTGGCATCGGCCTGCGGCGTGTCGGTGGGGTCCATTTACAACTATTTTGATTCCAAAGCCGCGCTGCTGACTGCCACAGTGGAAAGCGTCTGGTGTGAAATCTTCCACCGGCCCGCGGACGGAGCCGTGTTTCAGGACACGCTGGCCTGTCTCACCTGGCTGTATGGGCGGATGGAATACGGCGGCCAACAGTATCCCGGATTTTTCAATCTCCATTCCCTGGGCTTTCTGGGGGTGGACAAATCCGACGGAAAACGGCGGATGGAGCAGACGTGGCAGCACATTACCGATGGACTGTGCGCCGTCCTGCGGAGGGACCCCAACATCCGGCCCGACGCCTTTACGGAACAGTTTACGGTGGAACACGTTGCGGACCTGCTGTTCTCCCTGATGCTGTCGGCGCTGCTGCGGCAGGACTACGATCCCACGACGGTGCTGGAGCTGGTCCGCCGGACCCTCTATTAAAATTCCCACAAAGCTGTGGGAATTTTATCTTCCGGAATTTGAACCATGTTCATTCAAAAGGAGGCTGCGGATGAAAGTCAAGCGAAACACCCTGCTGCTTCTGGCCTGTCTGGTGTGGAGCGCGGCGGGGTTCAATATCCTGCGCATCGGGCTGCTGGCCTATCCGGCCTATGGCACTGTGGTGAATTATCTGCTGTCTGTGCTGGTTTTCGCGGTATTTCAGTGGATGATCTTTGGAAAACTGGTGAAAAAACACACGGCCAGAATCCAGTCCTATGCGGAAGAGCGGCATTTTTTCCTGAAGTTCTTCAATGGGAAAGCCTTTGCCATCATGGCGGTGATGATGAGCGGCGGCATTGGGCAGCGGGTCAGCGGTCTGGCGCCGGAACGGTTTATCGCTGTCTTCTACACGGGATTGGGCGCGGCGCTGCTGCTGGCCGGGCTGCTGTTTGGCCGTAACTATGGCCGGGCAATCTGTTCCACCGCCGCCGCGCAAACCAAATGAACGCAAAAAGGAGTATCAACGATGCAGGCAATTATGGAAACGTTGTTTGATGCCGTCTATCTGATCTCGGTCATCACCATCGGCATTCTGATGATCCGGGGCAGCAAGGGCAACCGTCAATTCTGGTTGTTCGGTGTGATGGCGGTGGTGCTGGGCGCGGGCGACGCATTCCACCTGGTTCCCCGAGCCGTGGCCCTGTGTACCACGGGGCTGGAAAATTACACCTTTGCCCTGGGACTGGGTAAATGGATTACCTCCGTCACCATGACCGTATTTTATGTGCTGCTCTACTATGTGTGGCGGCAGCGGTACAGCGTGAAAGGGCAGGGAGGACTGACTGCCACTGTGTATGTACTGGCCGGTCTGCGGGTGCTGCTGTGCATGATGCCCCAGAACCGGTGGCTCAGCGCCGACGCCCCCCTCTCCTGGGGTATCTATCGCAACATTCCCTTTGCTCTGCTGGGCCTGCTGATCATTGTGCTGTTTTTCCGCAGTGCCAGGGAACACAAGGACCGGGCGTTCCGCTGGATGTGGCTCACCATTGTTCTGAGTTTTGGATTCTACATTCCGGTGGTGCTGTGGGCCGACGCCGTTCCCCTCATCGGCATGCTGATGATTCCCAAGACCTGCGCCTATGTCTGGACCGTACTAATCGGATATTTTGCCATGAAACGGGAGTGCAACTAAAAAGGAGGATATCATCATGAAACGCTACATGAATATGGCGCTGCTGTACGCCATCCTTGCCATGGTGGGCGGCGTGTTTTATCGGGAGTTTACCAAGTTTAACGGCTTTACGGCCAAAACCACCCTATCCGTGGTACATACCCACTATTTTCTGCTGGGTATGGTGTTGTTCTTGCTGCTGCTGGTGCTGGAAAAGAGCTTTTCCTTCACCGGTCCGAAGACCGGGCGGGTGTTGGCGGTCTATCACATCGGCCTGAATCTGACGGCTGTGATGCTGGTGGTTCGGGGTGTGGTCCAGGTGCTGGGTACCACGCTGTCCGCCGGTATGAACGCGGCCATCTCCGGCATGGCCGGTATTGGTCATGTTCTGCTGGGCGTCAGCTTGGTGCTGCTGCTTTTGCAGATCAAGCGCAGTGTCTCAGCCATGCAGAATCCATAAAAAATTTGCATCGGAATGGACCGACGTCCATTCCGATGCAAACTGTTTCTAGCCCTCAAACAGCATGACCCGGTTCCCGTGCTGGCGCAAAATGTGGAGCAAATCCTCTGTCTTGAGCCACACGGTGGCCGTGTTGTCGTTGGGATGCACGCCAATCCGTCCAGGCGGCTCCAAAAACACCTGATCCATCCACAAGGTCACAACCCTTTCCCGGTCATTCAGGAGACCCAACGGCGTCACCGCGCCGGGAATCAGTCCCAAAATTTCCAGAAGCTCCTCCGGCGACGCAAACTTCAGGGACCGGATCTGGCTCTGCTGCCGAAATGCCTTCAGGTCCACCCGCCGGTCCCCTCTGGCTGTAATCAGGTGGTAACCGCCCTGTTTGCCGTCGCGGACAAACAGATTTTTGGCGTTGGCCTCCGGATAGGGCAGGTCCAGTTCCGAAACCTCGGCCATATTGTACACCGCCTTGTGCTCCGTCACCTCATACCATATGGATTGGGAATCCAAAAGGGCATAGATTTCCTGTTTTTGCATCATACCGTCCTCCCATGCCGCACCAACCGGCTGACGTTGTCAGCCCTATCATAGCACGGGCGGCCCCATCTGACAATCCGGGAAGACCGGGAAAGCCCTTGCACAACCGCCGCCGCCGCGGTACAATGAAGACAATCTTCCAGCCGGTTTCCACCGCGGCCACAACGCGGGGGCCCGCTGCACCATGTCTGAAACAGGAGGTCTTTTCTATGCGTAAGAACTTTGGAGCCAAACCCTGGACGTATCCCCAGCCGGTTTTTATTCTGGCCGCCTACGGTGAGGACGGTACGCCCGACGCCATGAATGCGGCCTGGGGCGGCATCAGCGAGGACAAGGAGCTGTCCATGTGCATCAGCGCCGAGCACAAGACCACGGCCAACATTCTGGCCCGCAAGGCGTTTACCGTCAGCATGGCCACGGTGGACCAGCTGGTGGCCTGTGACTATATGGGCATTGAATCGGGTAACCGGGTTCCCGAGAAGGTCTCCAAGGCCGGTTGGCACACCACCCCCTCGGAGTTTGTGGACGCCCCTCTGATCGATGAGCTGCCCATGGCCGTGGAATGCCGTCTGGTCAGCTATGACCCGGAGAGCTGCCGCCTGGTGGGCGAGATCGTCAACGTCAGCGCCGACGAATCGGTCCTGGACGCCGACGGAAAAATTGACCCGGACAAGCTCCAGCCCATTATTTTCGACCCCATCCACAACGCCTATCGCAAACTGGGCGAAAAGGCCGGCAACGCCTTCCGGGACGGGGCAAAACTGAAATAAGCAGACAAAACCGCGGGACAGTGGTCACTGTCCCGCGGTTTCTTCTTCCAGCTCCCGAAGGAGTTTCCGGTCCTCCTTGGAGGACAAATCCAGCCGTTCGTACAGATCCGGCCGCCGCTGCCGCGTCCGCAGAATGGACTGCTTCCGCCGCCACCGGGCCACATTGCCATGATGGCCCGACAGGAGGACTTTCGGCACAGATAAGCCGTGCCACACCTCGGGCCGGGAATACTGGGGATATTCCAGCAGGCCGTTCCAATGGCTTTCGTCCTCAAAGCATTCCGGGTCCGACAGGACGCCGGGCACCATGCGGCAGATGCAGTCGGCCACAGCCATGGCCGGAATCTCCCCGCCGGTCAGAACGAAGTCACCAAGAGAGATTTCCTCGTCCACGCATTCATCGAGAAACCGCTGGTCAATGCCCTCGTAATGGCCGCAGACGAGAATAATATTTTCCTGTTTCAGCAGCTCCCGTGCCTTCTGCTGGTTGAAGGTGGTACCACAGGGGGACATAAAAATTGTATGGACCGGGCCGCCAACCTCGTCGCAGATGTGGGTCCAGCAGTTGTACAGGGGATCGGCCTGCAACACCGCCCCATGGCCGCCGCCGTAGGGATAATCGTCCACCTGGTTCTGCTTGTTGGTGGTGAAGTCCCGAATCTGGTGGGCCTCAATGCGGATAATGTCCCGTTCCTGGGCCCGGCCCAGGATGCTTTCGTTCATCATGTCCCCTACGGTGTCGGGAAACAGCGTCATGATGTCAATTCTCATCGGTACACATTCCCTCAATGAGCTTCACTTTCACGTAGCCCTCGTCCACATTGACATCCAGCAGGAACTCCTTCACCGCCGGAATCATATAGGAGCGCTGGCCCTTGACCACATAGACGTCGTTGCCGGGCATGGTGAGCACGTCCTCCACCTTGCCGATCTCCACGCCGTCAGCCAGCACCGGCAGGCCGATAAGGTCGGCGATAAACACCGCGTCCTCCTCCAGTTCCACCTTGTCCCGGTCGATGCAGACCACGGTTCCACGGAGCTTTTGTGCTGCCTCGACGGTATCCACGCCCCGGAGCTTGCACAGCACCACCGACTTATGGACCCGGGCGCTCTCCACCTCGTAGGCCGTGCCGTTCAAATAGAGCGTGTCAAAGTCCACCAGAAACTCCGGGCCGTCGGCCCAGGGGTTGATTTTCACTTCGCCGCGGATGCCGTGGGTGTTGACAATCTCGCCGGCTTCCAAATACTGCTTGGCCATGGGCCGCCTCCTTAATTCATTCCCGAAAATAGTTCCATTCTACACAATCATGCAGGGCCGCACCGCCGGGACCACGCATCGGCAATAAACGATCCTGCACATAAAACGGAAAAATGCGTGGCAACATTGCCACGCACATTCCATTGGGCCTTAATCAACGATCTCGACGGAAACCTTCTGCCCATTGCGCTGGGCAACGGACTTGATGATGGTGCGGATGTCCTTGGCAATGCGGCCCTGACGGCCGATCACCTTGCCCATATCCTCGGGGGCCACCCGCAGCTCCAGGACAGTCGTCTCGCCCTCCACCTCAGTAACGGTGACGGCGTCGGGATTGTCCACGAGATTTTTTGCCATATAGAGCAAAAGTTCCTTCATACTGTCGTCTCCTTCGCAGCTTACAGTGCGCCGGCCTTCTTCAGCAGAGCCTTGACGGTGTCAGTGGGCTGAGCACCGTTCTTGATCCACTGCTGAGCCTTCTCCACGTCCACTTCGACGGTGGAAGGAGTGGTCAGGGGATTGTAGGTACCGATCTCCTCGATGCAGCGGCCATCACGGGGGCTGCGGGAGTCAGCAACGACAATGCGGTAGAAGGGGTTCTTCTTGGCGCCCATTCTGCGCAGTCTGATCTTCACCATGGGGATTCACCTCCAAAAATATCATTGATCTATGGGAAAGGCGGGGAACCGCCCTTTACCAACGGAATTAAAACGGCAGTCCGGGGAAACCGCCGCCGCCGAAGCGGCCCATCTTGCCCATGCGCTTGAGTTTCTTTGCCGCGCCGGGACCGGCGAACTGCTTCATCATCTGCTGCATGGCATTGAACTGCTTCAGCAGGCGGTTGATCTCCTCCACCTTGACGCCGCAGCCGGCGGAAATCCGGCGTTTCCGGCTGTAGTTGAGGCAGGAGGGATTGTCGCGCTCATAGGGGGTCATGGAGAGGATAATGGCCTCCACATGGGCCATGGCCTTTTCATCGATCTGGACATTTTGCAGCGCCGAGGCGTTGACGCCGGGCAGCATACCGAGAATGTCCTGAATGGGACCCATTTTGCGCATCTGCACCATCTGATCATAAAAATCAGACAGGGTAAAGCTGTTGGAACGGAGTTTTTGCTGTAACTCCTCGGCTTTCTTCTGATCCAACGCCTGTTCGGCCTTTTCAATCAGGGAAAGCACGTCGCCCATGCCCAGAATCCGGGAGGCCATGCGGCCGGGATGGAAGGGCTCGATCTGGTCCAGCTTTTCGCCGGTACCCAAAAAGAGGATGGGCTTGCCGGTGACGGCCTTGACGGACAGAGCCGCGCCGCCTCTGGCGTCGCCGTCCAGCTTGGTCAGCATGACGCCGTCGATGTCCAGCATCTCATTGAAGGAGGACGCGGCGTTGACGGCGTCCTGGCCGGTCATGGCGTCCACCACCAGGACGATGTCCGTGGGGTTGACGGCGGCTTTGATGGCCTTTAGCTCCTCCATGAGGGCTTCGTCGATGTGGAGCCGGCCGGCGGTGTCGAGAAAGACCATATCGTTGCCGTGCTTTTCGGCGTGGGCAACAGCGGCCTTGGCGATTTCCACAGGATTGGTCTGGCCCATCTCAAAGACGGGAATCTCCAGCTTTTCGCCTACCACTTGCAGTTGCTTGATGGCGGCGGGGCGGTAGATATCGCAGGCCACCAGCAAAGGCCGCTTGCCCTGCTTCTTAAAATGGCCCGCCAATTTTGCGCCGTTGGTGGTTTTACCGGCGCCCTGAAGGCCCACCAGCATGACCACTGTGGGGGGGCGGGAGGAAATCTTGAGTTTTTCGTTTTCGCTGCCCATGAGGGTTGTCAGCTCTTCGTTGACGATCTTGACGATCATCTGGGCCGGGGTCAGACTCTCCATCACGTCGGCGCCAATGGCCCGTTCCGTAACGGCCTTGACAAAGTCCTTGACCACCTTATAGCTGACGTCGGCTTCCAGCAGGGCCAGACGGATTTCCCGCATGGCCTCCTTCACATCGGCCTCGGTGATCCGGCCCTTACCGCGGAGCTTTTTAAACGCGGCAGAGAGTTTTTCGGTCAAACCTTCAAATGCCATCTGCTACTCCTTTATGGTATCCGCCGCCCGGAGAATCTCTCCGGCCAGGGAACGGGTCTTTGCATCGTCGGATTGGCTCAGCTGCCCGGCGGCGTCACAGATGACGGCCAGCGCCTTTTGCAGCTGTTCTTCCCGGCACCGGCAGCCCAGCTGCTCCTCCATATGGCGGAGCAGGGTCTCGGCGCGGGCGATGGAATCGTGGACGCCCTGGCGGCTGATGCCCACCTCGGCGGCAATCTCGGCCAAAGAGTAATCCTGATTGTAATACAGGTCGAAGCACTCCCGCTGCTTGTCGGTGAGCAGCTGGCCGTAGTAATCATAAAGAAGGGTCATGTTGACGGAATCTTTCATGGCGCCTCCTTCTCTGCAAAGGTCTATCCCTTGACAGCTCACTTACTATACCAGACTTTTCTCCCCCTGTCAAGTAATTTGTTTTACACGAGTTCCCATTTACATCAGGCCGAATTTGTGTTAACATAATAGTAATTTCCCATTTTCACCGTATGTATTCCCAGGAGGTGCGTTTTTTCCCCATGAATCCTCGTTTCCATAAATGGGCCCCGTCCCTGCGGCGGGCGGCGGCGCTGGCCGCTGCCACCGCTCTGCTGGTGGGCATGGTCCAGGCCGCAACGACCCTCGGGTACACCCTGCGGCAGGATTCCGTCGAGCTTTCCGCCACGGCCACGCTGACCCACGGCCAGAGTACCGGCACCGTCTCCGGCGGCGGACAGCAGACGGAGAACATCCTTACATATACGCCCGATTCCACCGTGCGGCCCGTGGTAGCCTTCGGCTCCACCCTCTACGGCCGCAGCGACGCCAACTATGTGGCCCAGTATCTGGCGGGCCGGAACCTGACGCCGGTGGCTGCCGTCAACGGCGGATTCTTCTCCATGTCCACCGGCGTGCCCATGGATCTGGTCCTCACCGAAGGCATTCTCCGCTCCAGCGGCGACAATCTGGCGGTGGGCTTCCGGGCCGACGGCTCCACCATCATGGGGGACCCCAAGCTGCAAGTCCAGGTGATCTTCCCCAACGGCCGCAGCGGCATCGCCAACTATAATAAAACTGTCACCAAGGGCAACGGTCTGGTGGTCTATTCCCAGGATTTTGACACCAAGACCAAGAACACCCTGTCTTCTTATAATGTAGTGCTGGACACCGACAGCGCCACGCTGTCGCCGGGCCAGACCGTCACCGGCACCGTCACGGCCATTGTGGAGGACACGGCCTCCTGTGACATTCCCACCGGTGACATGGTGGTGTCCATGGCCACAGAATCCGACTACCAGTACACCCTGACCAACGACCTGGGCGGCCTGAAGGTAGGCGACACGGTGCAGATCAGCTGCACCATGGACAGTGCCTGGTCCGACGTGGTCTATGCCCTGGGCTGTGATGAGCCCCTGGTCCAGAATGGACAAGCCATGACCAGTTTTGTGCTCAACACCGCCGACAAGCGTGCGGCCCGTACCGCCGTGGGCGTCAAGGCCGACGGCACCCTGGTCCTCTACACCGTGGACGGCGCCCAAAGCGGCTATTCCGCCGGTATCACCCTGCCGGAGCTGGCCCAGCGCATGGTGGAGCTGGGCTGCGTCACGGCGCTGAACCTGGACGGCGGCGGCTCCACCACCTATGTGGCCCAGTATCCGGGCAGCACTTCCATGACCACCATCAACAAGCCCTCGGACGGACAGCTGCGCCGCTGCGCCAACTTTATTTTCCTGGTCAAGGACACCCAGCCCGCCGGAGAGGCCGTCAATCTGCATCTGTACCCCTGGGACGGCGTGGTGCTGGCTGGCGGCCGTCTGGCTATGACTGTCAAGGCCACCGACAGCCGCTACACCGCCACCACCCTGCCGGAGCTGGTGTCCTACAGCGCCACTGGCGGCACCATTGACGAGCGCGGTATCTTCACCGCCGGGGCCGAGGACACCACAGCCGTCGTCACTGCCGCCGGCGGCAACGCCACCGGCACCCGGAATATCCGGGTTATCACATCTCCGTCGGCCATCACCGTGGAAAATGAGTCCACCGGCAATGCTGTGACCTCCATCTCCGTGGCCGCAGGGCAAAGTCTCGATTTGACCGCCGCCGCCAAGCTGTACAACTACACGGTCACGGCCCAGGATGACTGTTATCAATGGACTGTTACAGACGGTCTGGGCGTCATCGACGGCAACGGCAAATTCACCGCCGCCGAGCTGACCTCCGCCGTCAGCGGCACCATCACCTGTACCGCCGGAACTACCAGCACCTCCATCGCCGTTACCGTGTCCCCGCTGCCGCCGGAAGGCTCCGTACTGGAGGGACTGGAACCGGGCTTTACGGCCTTCTCCTCCGGCACCGGTTTGACTCTGTCGTCCAACAGCAGCCGTTCCTATGTCCGCTACGGCACCGGCAGCCTCCGGGCCTCCTATGACCTGTCCAAGGTCGATGCCGCCGCCAGCAGCAAAGCCCAGGTGACGGCTCAGCTCCAGGCCACGCTGCCTGCCAAGGCCGACCATGTGGGCCTGTGGATTTACGGCGATAACTCCGGCAACAGCTTCTCCCTGCGATTCACTGATGGCACCAATGAGTCATCCCTGTGGGTGACCCAGCTGAACTTTACCGGCTGGAAGTATGTCACGGCGGCCATCCCCGCCGGGGCCACGTCCATTTCCGGCCTGGCTGTCACCGCTGGAGAAGAAGCCGCCACCATAGTGGGTACCGTCTATGTGGATCAGATTGTGGCCACCTCCGGCGAGATGGAGGACACCACGCCGCCGTCCCTGACCGCCACGGTCAGCGGTACCACTTTGACCGTCTCCGCCTCCGACAGCGGCAGCGGCGTGACCTCCATCACTGTCTCCATTGACGGTACCAGCAGCGTTGTCCCCCTCAGCGGCGGACAGGCCACCGTGTCCCTGCCCACCGACGGGCAGGCCCATCAGGTCCGTATCACCGCCGCCGACCAGTTCGGCAATCTGAGCTCCCAGACCGTCAGCCAGAGCGGTACGCTGAATAATCCCTTCTCCGATCTGGACGGCCACTGGTCCGCCGACTTTGTGGCCTACTGCAACCGGCAGGGCATTTTGTCCGGCTCCACCGGAGCCGATGGAAAGATGATCTACCGGCCTGACGATTCCATGACGCGGCAGGAGTTCACCGTGGCCCTGATCCGCTTCCTGGGTGTGGACAGCAGCCAGTATGCCGATACCACGCTGCCCTTTGCCGACAGCGGTTCCATTGCCTCCTGGGCCATGAACGATATGAAGGCTGCCTATGCCCTGGGGCTGGTCACTGGTTCTTCCTCCAATGGACAGCTGATGGCCAACCCAACCTCCACCATCACCCGCCAGGAGGCCATGACCATCCTGGGCCGGACCCAGCCCATGGGCTACGGTCTCGATCCGCTGACCGCCTTCCCCGACAGCGGCCAGGTGGGCGGCTGGGCCAGGGATTATATTGCCGCCATGGTGACCCGGGGTATCATCTCTGGTTCCAATGGCAAGCTGGACCCCAACGGCACTGTCACCCGTGCCCAGGTGGCCAAGATGCTGTATAATCTCTATTAAACAAATGAATCAACGGGAGCACCGCTTTTGCGGTGCTCCCGTTTTGCGTTGAATGTGTAAAAGAAAAAGGTGAACAGGTTTCTTGTATTGCTTGCAATATAAAATCAGTTACAGCATGGGAACAAGCGACAACGCATCGATGGGTTGTTACGGGTTGTACAGTTCCACAAAGCGCATCAGCATGGCGGCCAGCTGTTCCCGCGTGACTGCGTCATCGGGTCCGAACGTGCCGTCACTGTAGCCGCCCACAATGCCCACCACCGACGCCCAACGGACGGATTCCGTATACCAGGTTTCATCCGCCACATCGGCAAAGGGCAGCGCGTCGGAGACCACAGGACTGCCCGCCATGCGCCACAAAACCGTGGCGATCATGGCCCGGCGGGTGGCGTAATCACCCAGTCCTGATAGGTGGGCGTTCCGCTGACGGTGAATGGCTGTCCCAGAATGGACACCGACTTTACATACCCATGGGCATCCAAACCCGTGTACAGCTGGTCCCATCTACCGTTGCAGGCGGGTATTTGGGAAATTTATTTCCTATATGATACATGATTTTTCCCCAAACCACCAAGACTTTCTCGGCGGAACAGTGGCCGCCGCATCCTTCCGGATTGTCAGACAGGGCCGCATGTGCTATGATACTTCTATCTGCTGCGGGACACCGCAGCCCATGCAGCCGGGAGGGAACAGGATGGTTTTTCTGATCGCAGGAGCGTCGCATACGGGGAAAACCGCCCTGGCCCAGCGACTTTTGGAGCGGTACGGGTATCCCTATCTTTCCATCGACCATCTGAAAATGGGCCTGATCCGAAGCGGCTACACCGCGCTCACACCTATGAGCAGCGACCGGGAGCTGACGGAATATCTGTGGCCGGTGGTGCGGGAAATGATCAAAACGGCCATTGAAAACCGGCAGAATCTCACCGTGGAGGGCTGCTATATTCCCTTTGACTGGGAACGGGACTTTACGGAGGAATACCGCGCACAGATACAATACCGCTGTCTCGTCATGAGTGAAGCGTATATTCGCGGCCACTTTGCGGAAATTCAGGAATATGCCAACGTTGTGGAACAGCGAGGGGACGATTCGGACTGTACGATGGAAACGCTGCTGCGGGACAATGCCCAAACGCTGGAATCCTGCCGGAACTACGGCGTCGAGTATATTCTCATCGACGGGACGTATCAAATCGATTTTTGAGTGGTTCAAAAGGGGGGAGGCAGCGCTATGCCCCTGCACATTGTACACAATGATATCACCGTGATGGAAGTGGACGCCATTGTCAACGCCGCCAACGAGAGTTTACTGGGCGGCGGCGGTGTGGACGGCGCCATCCACCGCGCCGCCGGGCCGGACCTGCTGAAAGAATGCCGCACCCTGGGCGGCTGCAAAACAGGTCAGGCCAAGATCACCAAAGGCTACCGTATGCCTGCCCGATTTGTCATCCATACGGTGGGTCCCATCTGGCGGGATGGAAACCATGGGGAGCGGGACCTGCTGGTGTCCGCCTACCGGTCCTCTCTGGAGCTTGCCGTGGAGCATGGCTGCCGGACTGTGGCCGTTCCACTGATTTCTGCCGGGGCCTACGGCTATCCCAAGGAGCAGGCGTATCAGGTGGCGGTGGACACCATTGAGGAATTTTTGCAGACCTACGAACTGACCGTCTATCTGGTTTTGTTCGGCCAGGGCAGAGTGGGAGGTTGACGAGATGGCCCGTATGGATGTGACGCAGATGCCCTTTGCCAAGCTGTATCCGCTGCTGGTGAACAAGGCGGAGAAAAAGGGCCGGACCCGGCAGGAGGTGGACCAGGTCACCGCCTGGCTCACCGGCTATACCGCCGGGGATATCGCCCGGATGGAACAGTCCGGGCTGACTTACGGTGAGTTCTTCCGCAACGCTCCCGCCCCCCATCCCAACCGGACGCGGATTACCGGCAAAGTGTGCGGCATCCGGGTGGAGGAAACCGAAGACCCGCTGATGCGGGAAATCCGTTACCTGGACAAGCTGGTGGACGATTTGGCAAAAGGCAAGGTCCTGGACCGAATATTACCCGCGGATTGACAGAAACAACACTGACGCCCCCGACGCTGCGCCGTACAAGGAACCGGCGCGGAATCGGGGGCGTGATACAGGAAAGCGCGTTATACCTGGCCTTTCCAAACTCTGGCCAGAATGTCTTTGAGGACCAACAGGGCGTCGGTGTGGTTGTATCCGTAGTCCACTTGGAGCTGGGTGAGCAGCTCCCGCAGAGGGGCAGCATAGTCGTCAATGCGCACGTTCTGGTGATACGTCCCCAGAACGGGATACTTCTTGCTCCAGACTTTGTTCCAGTCAATCCGGGCCTGGGCCTCGTCGTTGACGCTGTCAATCATCTGCTGGGCCTGTTGTTCGTCGAAGTCGTATTCGATCAGCTCGTCCAGCGTCATATGGTAGAGCATGGCCAGCCCCTTGGACTGGCGGATATCGGGCAGCGTCTCGTCGGTCTCCCATTTGGAGATGGTCTGGCGGCTGACGCCCAGCTTTTCGGCCACCTCCTCCTGGGTCAGTCCGCTCTTTTTCCGGGCGTGGTACAGGCTGCTTCCCAAACGCATAGTATCGTCCTCCTATCGTCAAGTTCTGCCTTCCAGTATACCGCCCGGCCCGCCAAAAATCCACCAGGGAAACCTGTCAGGTTCGCCCGGATTCTTAACACCGGCCCCGTCCGGGGCCAATCGCGTTTCACAGGAGGTACCCAATGCACCATTCCAAAGAAGAACTGCTGGAAGCCAAACGGCAGATTGATTCCACCCTGCACAAGCTGCGGGAAACCGTCAAAACCCTGGAGGGAAAGGAGAACCCCGTCCGGTACAAATCCCAAATCACCCTGGCAAACCGGCGGATTCAGGCGTTTACCATCGCCGTTTCCCTGATTGAACGGGAGTTGGAACAACAGACAGAATAACAAACCCGCCCGGAACGCGCTCCGGGCGGGTTTTCCATATCATGATCCCAGTTGACCCGATTCCACGCGGCGTTTCAGGTCCAAAACCTTTTCCTCAATCTGTTTCATGACGGCAAGGAACGTGCTGTCCGGCTGGCCGGTGGGGTCATCAAGACCCCAGTCCTCCCGATGGGAGCAGGGCAGGGTGGGGCACTGAACATTGCAGCCCATGGTGACCACAATATCCACCGTCGGCAGGGCGGAAAGG
Source organism: uncultured Oscillospiraceae bacterium (assembly GCA_944385415.1). Lineage (GTDB taxonomy): Bacteria > Bacillota > Clostridia > Oscillospirales > Oscillospiraceae > Avoscillospira_A. The sequence goes on from CALWXC010000010.1 coordinate 55,881, forward strand.
GGTTTATTGTGCTGGGATTGGGCCATGTCGATGCCGTAGACCTGCCGCATCAGACGCACCGCGTCGGGGTTGATCTGTGCGCCGGGTTCGGTACCGGCGGAAAAACTCTCGAATACATCCCCGGCCAGATGCTTTCCCAGCGCTTCCGCCATCTGACTGCGGCAGGAGTTATGGACGCAGAGGAAGGCCACCTTGGGGCGTTTGCGGTTGATGGGCGCAAAGGGGCAGCGTTTGCCAATGCACTGGTTGTTCTGCTTCAAATAGGTGCAGACGGGGACGGTCCGCGTCATGGACACCCCCAGGTGTTCCCGTGCAAAGTCCACGGCGGCCAGAATGGCCAGGTAGGAATCCCGCTTGCAGCAGCGGGGGCCGCCCACCTTGCCGATGCTGTCCAGGGCCCGGCCGGTCATCTGATTGCTCAATCCCCAGGGCTCCTGGGCCAGGGGCGTGGACTCTGTGGCAATGGCCAGAAACTGCCCCGCACTGATGCCCGCACCGCAGGCGCCCCAAAATCCGCAGGCGCCGCCGGGAACGGCCTTGCCCCGGCTGTACATCTCGTGCAGAGCTGCTTCCAAATCCAGGACGCCCCCGGCGTTTTTGTAGGCGGTGAGCAGGGCCGCGCCCACCATCACATGGTGTTCCGGGCCGTGCATATGGCAGAACGGCAGGTCCATCATCCGCCGGAGGATGGCGACAGGGTCCGTGGAGGTCTCCGAGAGACACAGGCCGAAAATGCTGTCCATACCCTGGGTGTGGCACTCGCTGCATACATAGTGTCCATTGACGCAGCGGGTTTTACTGGGCTCTTGCTTGTGGCAGATGGCGCACTCCATCATCTGGTCCTGCACCAGATATTCCAGCGGCGCTTTGCAGATCAAACATTCTTCCTTGCTCATGTCTCAGTCTCCTCCCAGTTCCGCAGTACGGCCAGTTGTTCGGGGGTATGGAACCAGTGTTCTCCACCCTCCATCACGGTCAGCCCGGCGCTGTGCTGCCGGGCGTATATTTCAACCATTGGACGAGGTGTTAAATTGTCCTCGCTTCCGTAAAGAATGCGGACGGGACAGGTCCACTGGTGGACCGGGTGTTCCCGTACCCAGCACAGGTAGTTCCAGGACAAGGTCTGGCCGAAGGTGGTAGCAATGGTTCCCTGTTCCTGCAGTTGGCGCTCGGTCACACCGGCCCAGCCCATCATGGTTTGAATCAAGGCTTCCATGTCCAGGACAGGAGATACCAAAAGGGCGCGTGCCGGTGCCTCAACGGCCAGCATGGCAAAGTACGCCCCGATACTGGTGGCCCGGAGGGAGACGGTGTGCCAACGCGGGGTTACCCAATTCAGCGCCGCCTGAATATCGGGGACTGCTGCCCAGGGCGTCAATTCCTCGCCCCGGTCCTGACGCGCTCCATGGCCGGGCAGGTCGATGGACAGCACTTGATATCCTTTTGGACAGACCACCTGGGCAAAGGCTTCGGCTTCCTCCTTATGGCCCATCTGGCCATGGAGAAACAGATATCCCTGCTCCGCAGGCGCACCGTATAAAACGGCAGGAATTGTACCGATCAAAACTTGTTCTGTGTTCATGTGTTTGCCTTTCCATTTTGAAGCCCGCGATAAAACCGGCGGGCGTTTTCTAGGTCCTGGGAGTCTGGATGGCCCTTGGCCGTCCCGCCTACCAGCTTAAAGGGGCCAAAGGTGTCATAGCCTTTACAGGAAAATTCACCCAGAATGGGACAGTGTTTTTCCACCGCAATCCCATGGAGGGCCTTGGCCCCGGTACCGGCCTTTAATCCGTAGGTATAGACGAAAAACACCGGTTTCCCCTGGGGGAGAGACTGCCGGGCCAATTCTACTACCGATTTGTGCATTTCAAACCCATAGATGCCGGACGCGAAGCCGATGCAGTCGTATTCCTCCAGCCGGACGGGCTGACCGACGCTCACATCAAAGAGATCGACCCCGCCCGCTTCGGCCATGGCCTCCAAAACCTTCCGGGTGTTGCCGTGGTGGTGGGAATAGTAACAGATGGCGGTTTTCATTCCGGGTTTCCTCCTTGCAGCGTCCACCCGAAATCGTTGTGGTAGATCATCTGACGGGTCATGCCGCCATCGATGCAGATATTCTCACCGGTGAGAAAGCCCGCCTTGTCCGAACAGAGATACAGCACCATATTGGCGATGTCCAGGGGATTGCCCACCCGGCCCGCAGGCTGCTGGATGGCGTCCGGGCCCTCGTAGACGGTATAGTCGGTGTCAATCCAGCCGGGAGAAATGGAGTTGACCCGCACTTTGCCGCTGAAACTCACGGCCAAGGCATGGGTCAACGCGGCAATGCCGCCCTTGGCCGCCGTGTAGCTCTCCGTCTGGGGCTGGCTCATCCGGTCCCGGGACGAGGAGATGTTCACGATGGCCCCGCCGGGGGCGAAGTGGGGCGCGAACAGCTTGGAAAGGTAAAAGGGCGCGGTGACGCCCACCCGCAGGGCGTAGTTAAACTCGTCATAGGTACAATCGTCAATGCCTTTCATCAGGGGCAGGGCGTTGTTAATGAGATAGTCCACATGGCCGTAATCGGCCAGGACTTTCCGGGAGAAGTTCTCTAAAACGGTCTGATCAGCCAAATCGCCCACAAAATAGTCGTTGGGCAGCAGATCAATGACGCACACCGCGGCGCCCTCTTTTTGAAATTCCTCCACAATGGCCTTGCCGATGCCCCGTGCGCCGCCGGTGACGACGGCCACTTTCTTTTCAAATATCATACGATCACCTCACTCTGCGTCCTCGTCCAACGCTTCCACCAGAAAGCTCACCGGACGAAACCCGTCGTTGCAGGAGAGCATGGCGGACTTGGGATTCTGCATCCAGCCGTCATAAAAATTCCCGCCGCCGTGGCTCAGGGCCAGCACAAAGGGGGAGAGGGTGTCCCAGGCGCTTTGACAAAAGCCCTCGGGCTTCTCCCAGCCGTTGGCGATAAAGACTTGACCCACCGCCATATCACAGGCGTGGGTGATGGGATTTTCGTACTGGGCCATCAGGTCCTCATACCGGGCCATGCGCATGACGGTGATCTTACATTTTTTCATATGATAATCCCCTCGCAGTGGTCCAGCTCGTGCTGGATGATCTGGGCGGTCCAGCCGGTAAAAGTTTTCAGCCGGACCTGGAACTGCTCGTTCTGCCAGCGAACCTTGATGGACTGCCAGCGTTTGGCCGGACGGGTGCCGGTGAGGGAGAGACAGCCTTCCTCCGCGTCATAGGGGCCGGATTTTTTCACCAGTTCCGGATTGAACATGACCATATAGGTGCCCTCGTTGTCAAAGGCAATGATCCGCTTGTTGACGCCGATCATATTGGCCGCCATGCCCACACAGCCGTTTTTGTGGTATTCCAGGGTTTCCAGCAGGTCGGCGGCAACGGAGAGGTCGTCCGGCGTGGCGGGCTCCGCCTTTTGGGCGAGAAAGGTTTCGTCTTTGCAGATGTCTCGAATCATAGTGGGTGCTCCTTATGTTGTCGGTTGGCGTGTGCCGTCACCGAACCGGGGTGTATTGGATTTGGGCGACCTTGTCCGTGGTCTCCAGCTTGAAGATCACCGGATGCAGGACGTTGGTGCTCTTATCATACCGTCCCACCCATGGTACTGTCAATGGCCCGTCCAATCCCGCTGCCTATGGTGGTACCATAGCAAACAGCCGGCGAGCGCCACAGTACATGGCGCTCGCCGGCTGTTTTTGTGCAATATGGGGTGGTTCTGTTATGCCATGGGGGCCGTTCCACGCCAGCCGAAACCGGCGGTTTCGGATGACTGGGTGGAATTGGTCTGGGTCAGGTCTGTGGTCTGGGTCATCAGTTCCGCAATCCGCTCCATGACATCGGAAATACCACATTCAATTCCACATCGCTGTCATAGCCCCAGATCCGCTCCAGAAACCGCTCAGTGGGAATGAGCTGTCGGGGATTGCGCAGCAGCAGCTCCATCATCTGATATTCTTTGTTGGCCAGACGAAAGCTGCCGTGGGGGGGAGGACAGCTCAAAGGTGGCCTGATCCAGCGTAATATTGCCCAGGGTGAGGCGGCTGGTCACCTGGCCGCCGGTCTGGCTCCGGGTCATGGCCCGAATGCGGGCCAGCAGCTCGGCGGTGGAAAAGGGCTTGGTCAGATAGTCATTAGCTCCCATGTCCAGGCCGGTGACCTTGTCCGCCACCTCCGATTTGGCGGTTAACAGCAGCACGGGAATGGCGTTGCCCTGCTGCCGCAGCCGCCGCAGCGCTTCCAACCCGTCCACCTTGGGCATCATAATATCCATAATTACCGCGTCATAATTTCCGGCCTCCAGATAGGCCAGAGCCTCCTCCCCGTCGTACACCGGGTCTACAGAATAGTTGTTCTTTTCCAGCAGGGCCGTCACCGCCCGGGACAGGGAACGTTCATCCTCTGCAAACAATATGCGCATCCGAACCATCCTCTCAATATCATTTGGAGTCAGCATACCGCAGCTGCCTTAACCTTAATTAAAATCATAGCACAGCGCAAGCGGACTGTCATGCCAGCCGGTGCAAAAAAACGGTTTCTTTTAAACTCCAGTTATGGTTGGATTCTTACACTGGCATCACGATATCGAAACAAGGAGGGCTTTTTGGTGAAAAACCAAATGATTTTTCAGCGATATGAATTCAAATATCGAATGACGTTCCGCCAGTACCAGGCGGTTCTGGATGCCATGGCGCCCCATATGGTGCCGGACGAATACAGCCACAGCTCCATCCGCAATCTCTATTTGGACACGCCCGAGTTCCGGCTCATTCGCCGCAGCCTGGAACAGCCGGTCTACAAGGAAAAAATCCGGGTGCGCAGCTATGGCCGGGCAGGGGACCAGGACCCGGTGTTTGTGGAGCTGAAAAAGAAATATGCTTCGGTGGTGTACAAGCGCCGCATTGCCATCCCCCAGGAACAGGCCATGGCGTGTCTGGACGGGCGGCAGCCCTGGCCGGACAGCCAAATCGGCGCGGAGCTTTCCTATACCATGGAGTTTTATCAGTCGCTGCGCCCCACGGTGTTCCTGTCCTATGAGCGGGACGCCTATTGTGGCGCTTTTGTGCGCCTTGCTGGTCCTTAGCGGCTGTGGGGTGCAGGCCAGCGAAGCAACGTCCACCGATACCGGGGAAACAGTCTCCCAGAGTGTGACGGCGGACGCGGTATCCGCCGTAGACACAAACGGACTGTTCAGTGACCGGGATTTGGCGGGTACCTATGACGAGAGTGAAGCCGTTGCCATTACGTTGGAGGGAGACAGCGCGGTTTGCGATTCCAACAGTGTGACCGTGGAAGGCAGCCGCGTCACCATTGGCGCGGAAGGCGTCTACCTACTTTCCGGCACCCTCACCGACGGCCAGATTGTGGTCAACGCAGGTGAAACGGATAAGGTGCAGCTGGTCCTTGCGGGGGCGGATATCACCAGCAGCACCTCCGCCGCCATCTATGCGCTGGAGGCGGATAAAGTGTTTATCACCCTGGCGGAGGGCACCGAGAACAAGCTGACCAACGGCGGGGAGTACGTGGCCATAGATGACAACAACATTGACGCGGTCATCTTCGTCAAAACCGATCTGACCTTGAACGGCTCCGGCAGTCTGACCATCAATGCCCAGGCCGGTCATGGCGTGGTGTCCAAGGACGATCTGGTGGTCACCGGCGGCAGCTACACCCTGACCGCCGCCAGCCATGGCCTGTCCGGCAAGGACAGTATCACCATTGCCGATGGTACCTTTGCCATTACCTCCGGCAAGGATGGCATCCACGCGGAAAACAGTGAGGATACCGCGTTGGGCTATCTGTATATTGCCGACGGCAGCTTTACCATAACGGCACAGGGAGATGCCATCAGCGCCAGCGGGGCGCTCCAGATTGACGGTGGTACCTTTAACCTAAACACCGGAGAGGGAAGCGCCAGCATGGAGATGACCAGCAGCGACCAACTGGGCCCCATGGGCGGCGGTGGTCAAAGGGACTTTGCAGCCATCACTCCTCCGGAATCAGCTACAGCCCCCACAGAGCCAGCTGAGGCTCCAACAGAACCGACGGAAGCCCCTTTGGAACTTGCCACAATTCCGGAGGAATCGTCTGCGACGGAGACAGAGGCGGATTCCACCAGTCAAAAGGGCATTAAGGCCGAGGGCAGCTTTGCCATCAACGGCGGTACCTTTACCATTGACAGTGTGGACGATTGTCTCCATGCAGGCGGCGCGATGACGCTGGCCGCCGGGACCTTTACCCTGAGCAGCGGCGACGACGCGGTACACTGTGACGACGCCCTGACGATTCAGAGCGGCACGTTCACCATTCCGTACTGCTACGAGGGCATCGAGGGGCTGTCCATCACCATTGAGGACGGCGTGTTCGATATTACCTCTTATGACGACGGTCTCAACGCCGCCGGTGGTGCGGACAGTTCCGGGTTTGGCGGACGGCAGCCGGATACTTTTGCCGACAGCTCCGACAGTTTTATCACCATCAACGGCGGTACGATTACCATTGTGTCCACAGGGGACAGCGTGGATTCCAACGGCGATCTGACCATCAACGGCGGCACCCTGAACCTGACCTGCAACGGCAACGGGGATACGGCGCTGGACTGCGACGGCACCTACACCAATAACGGCGGCGATGTCACCACCAACGACGGTTCGGAAAGTAATCCGGGCCAGATGGGCGGCGGCATGGGCGGTCATGGCGGAACCGGCGGCCGCGGCGGTATGGGCGGCCAAGGCGGCATGACGGAGAGGCCGGAACAAAGCGCCGACGCTCCTGAAGCATAAACCGGACGCCATCCCATATGAACAATGCTCCCTCCCGGTGGACAGTGTTTCCATACACTGTCCACCGCAGAGGGAGCATTATAGTTTTCCGGGGGCTGGTCCTATTCTGCCGCAATATCCCGATTCCGGAGATACCCCAGGGCGAGAAGCGTAAATACCACGGTATAGGCCAATGCCGAAAGGGCAAAGGGCAGCAAATCCAGCTCCATCTGCGGATGATTGGCCCGCATGCCCAGGCACAGCAGGGAATAGGGAAACGCATACCCCCACCCCTGGGCGGTGAACATCAGGCCCGCAATGCCGCCCACCAGGCCGAAGGCCACCGGCGGGGCAAAGGCCCGGATGACCAGACTGAAAAACAGCTGCACCGCACAGACTGAGACGCCGCCCAACGCCCCGCAGAGCATCCACTCCGGCAGCTCCGGCGGCACCGGGCCGGTGACGCCCGCGAGTTTCCCACTGAGGAGGAACAAGACGCCGATACACCCCTGGGATAACAGGGAGACCACAGCGGCTAGAATCAGTTTGGCCCCATACAAATCCCGCACCGGCACCGGCGCGGTGAGAAAGCTGTTCCAGTTGTGGTCCGTGTGTTCCAGCCGCCACTGCCAGGCACAGAACACGCCCAGCAGCGCGGGCAGAAAGAACATGGAGGAAAACAAGGTGTGCTGGCTCCACAGACTGTACCAGCCGTTTTCCAGCGCTTCCAAATTGCCCAGATAGTTTCCGGTTCCCAGAATGGCCGGGAATATGGGCAGCACCACAAAGGCCAGCCACACCGGAGAGCGGCGGCACTTCTGTAATTCCGCTTTCAGACAACGCAGCAGCATGCCCTATACCTCCTTCCGCACGAACAGGGTCCGGCCCACGATCAGAAATACGGCCGCCCAGAGCAGCAGCAAGACCACGTCGGTGACCGGGGGCCACCGCCAGTAGAACCGGGTCACCCGGGTGACGGGGTTCCAGTCCATGAAAACCAGAGACATCAGGCCGTAGTACCCCCAGGGCACGCACCGGACCAGAGCCGGGGGGAACAGCATGGAGAGGATGCCCAAAAAGCTGCCGGCAATACCGCACACCAGGGCGGCGGCCTGGTTGGCAAACCGTAGCGACAACCCCTGCTGGAGGGCGTAGACCATCATGGACACGGTCCAGGAGAGCAGGGTAAACAATCCGAACCGGGCTAGGGGAAGCGGTCCCGAAAAGCCCTCCGCGATACCGACCGCCAGAAACAGCCCCGAGCGGACAATCAGCAGGACCGCCAGCACCAGCGCGCCCCAGGCCAGTTTGGCATCATAGAGTTGGACCGGCGTGACCATGGTCTCCAGCAGCTTCCAGGTGCCGCCCTTGTGTTCCAACTCACAATTGCGGCTGGCCAAAGTGGCCACGCTGAGGGGCAGAACAATGGCGTCTACTGTGGAGAGATTATAGAGCAGGAGCATCCAGCCCCATTTCATATCCTCGGCGTCCTGCCGGGTAAAGAAGGCCCCTATCCAGATCAGCTCCACCGCCAGCACGGCGGCGCACACCAGGACGATTTTCCGGCGGCGGCATTTGTAAAATTCCAATCTTAGCAGGTTCACAGGCTCGCCGCCTTTCCCGTCAGCTCCAGGAAGATATCTTCCAGGCTCTTCTGCCGCTCCTCCAGTCGGACGATACCCAGGCGGCTTTCCGCCAGAAAACGGGTAAGCTGGGCGGCGATTTCGTCGGAGAGGATGGGCAGCATCAGATACCCGACCTCCTCCTGACAGGCAATGGACTTTTCTGCCAGCAGACTGCGGGCCACGGCGTTGTTGGTGGTCCGCAGGGCCAGATGGTGGCGGCTGCGGCCGTGGAGGGCTTCCAACGTGTCCTGAAAGACCAGTTCTCCCTCCCGAATGATGGCCACATGGTCGGCCATCTGGTCAATCTCACTCAAAAGGTGGCTGGACACCACCACCGTCATGCCAAACCGGCCCGGCAGGTCGCAGATCAGCTCCCTCATCTCCTGGATGCCCGCCGGGTCCAGGCCGTTGGTGGGCTCGTCCAGAATCAGCAGCTTCGGATACCCCAGCAAAGCTGCCGCCAGCCCCAGCCGCTGCTTCATGCCCAGGGAGTAGTGGGCCACCTTTTTGCCCCGCTGGCCGTCCAGCCGGACAATCTGCAAAACCTCCCGAATGGTTCGCTCCGGCACACCCCGGAGGGCCTGGACAATGCGCAGATTTTCCTCCCCGGTGAGATGGCCGTAATAACTGGGGCTTTCGATGAGACTGCCCACCTGCCGCAGCACAGACAGGCGATTGGCGCGGTCCATGGTATGCCCCAGCACCTGAATACTGCCCGCCGTGGGGCGTACCAATCCCAGAATCATTTTCAGCGTTGTGGACTTTCCCGCGCCATTGGGGCCGAGAAAGCCGTAAACGCTGCCCTCCGGCACCTGTAAATCCAAATGGGACACCCGCAGGGCGGTTCCATACTGCTTGCACAGATCGTGCGTCTCAATGATATTCATGGCAAGACCTCCTTGTGCCGCCTATCCTAGCGGTCCTGCCTTACACGTCCATGAAGCCTGCCTTACAATTACCTTACTTTGTGTTCTAAGGCTGGACGAAGACAGAGGAGCGGGTATAATGAAACCAGATGAACACAAAGGAGGCCGTGACCTTGGCCTATCGGATTTTGATTGTAGACGATGAACCCGCCCTGCAAAGCATGGTAAATGAGATTTTGACCCAGGCAGGCTATGAGACCGACGCAGCGTTGACCTGTGCCCAGGCGTTGGAACGGTTTCATGCCGCGGCACCGGACGCGGTGCTGCTGGATGTGATGCTCCCCGACGGGGACGGCTTCTCCCTCTTTGGGAAACTCCATGCAATAGGGGATGTCCCTGTCCTGTTCCTCTCCGCCCGGGACGAGGACGCGGCCCGGCTTCGGGGCCTGGGCCTGGGAGCGGACGACTATATTACAAAGCCCTTTCTGCCCCAGGAATTGCTGCTGCGTCTGCGGGCGGTGCTGCGGCGGGTCTACCGGGAGGAAGCCAATACGGCGCGGCTGGGAGACATGGAGATCGACTGGGGCAAGGGAACCGTCCGCCGGAACGGCCGGGAGACAGCCCTGACGGCCAAGGAGTTCGCCCTGCTGAAAAAACTGTGGGAAGCCCGTGGGAACATTGTCACCGTCGACGCCCTGTGCGCTGCCCTGTGGGATGGTCCTCTGGTGGGCTATGAGAACACATTGATGGTCCATATCCGCCGTCTGCGGGAAAAGGTGGAGGCGGACCCGTCCCATCCTCAATTTCTCCTGACCGTGCGGGGGCTGGGCTACCGTCTGAAACGGGAGGAAACGCCATGAAGCTGCGGAGTTTGCGGAAAGGGGCCCTGCTGGTGACGTGTTCGGCGCTGCTGATTGCCGCCGTAACGCTGCTGGGGATTTTGGCGTTTCTCTATTCCAATTCCAGCGGGGGCCGGGAGTGGGGCGTCTCCCTGGAGCAGCTATCCGATGCACTCACCTGGGACGGGACGGCCTATACCTTTTCGGGAGAGGACCTGCTGGAGCCGGACCGCTGGATGATGCTGCTAAACGAAGAGGGGCGGGCGATGTGGTCGTTCCACAAGCCCGACGACGTGCCGGAACAGTACACCGTCTCCGATGTGGCATCCTTTACCCGGTGGTATCTGAACGACTACCCGGTACAGTGTTGGGTACGGGAGGACGGGCTGCTGGTGGTGGGTTCTCCCAAGGGGAGCGTGTGGAAACACGATATGGCCATGGACACCCATACCCTGCTCCAAACGCCCATTTGGTTCGCAGGCGGGTTTCTGCTGACGCTGGGCAGCGTCTTGGTCCTTGCCTGGTTGGTGCTTCGCCGGTGGTTCCGGCAGGAACAGCGGGTCCGGGATGCCGCCCGGTCCAACTGGATCAACGGCGTTTCCCACGATATCCGCACACCGCTTTCGGTGGTCATGGGCTATGCCGCCCAGCTGGAGGACGCGGCGGACCTGCCTCCGGTCCACCGGCGGCAGGCCGCCGCCATTCGGGCCCAGAGCCAGGTGATCCGGGATTTGGTCAACGACTTGAATTTAACCATGCGCCTGGATTATGACATGCAGACCTTGCGGAAAGAAACCCTGCAGCCGGCGGCGTTTTTGCGGCAAACCGCGGCGGATTTTCTCAACGGCGGCATGGCGGAGGGATTTGGATTGGAGATGGATTTGCCGGAAACGCCGCTGCCGGAGATTGCGGCGGACCCGTTCCTGCTGCGGCGGGCGGTGAACAATCTGCTCACCAACTGCGTGCGGCACAATGACCCCGGCTGTCCCATCTGTCTGGGGGCCAGGGCAGAGGGAAAGGAACTGGTTTTCTGGGTGGAGGGCGGCGCCATGGCCGGAACCATGCAGCCGGATACAGCCCGGCCATTGGAGCCGGACGGCGGGGCCGCCCACGGTACCGGTCTGCGGCTGGTGGCCCAGATCGCCGCCGCCCATGGGGGCAAAGCGGAATTTTACAGCGGGACGCCCTATCGGTGTGAACTGCGGCTGCCGGTCAAAGGATGAATCCAAGCCATAAAATCGGAAAAAGCACATGGGCCAATGGCAAAACGCCATCTGCCCATGTGCTTTTCTCCGTTATTGCGCCAGTCCGCCTTTGGGCCGCACACAGGATTCGATGATATCGGCAACCATCTCCACCTCGTCCGCGCAGTCCTGCCGCAGCCACTCCTTGACGATGGCAATGATACCCTCCACATAGTAGGCGATGTAATAGGGGCGGTGGGCGGCTGGAATCTCAAACCGCTCCAGAATGGGACTGAGAAGGCGCTGCTTCAATTCTCCAAATCGTACATGGGCCTGCATGGTGCCGGGGTTCTGGAACGCCGCCCGGTAGACCTTTTTGTTGTCCCGGATGAAGCGGAGGTAGGGGAGAAGATACGCCCGGGTGACCAACACCAGATCTTCCCGTTCCCGGCTGTCCAGACGCTCCAGAATCTCCTCTTCTCGTTGGGGGAAATAGGAGAGAAAGCGCTGGTTGATCAGGTCCAGTGTCTCGTTTAACAGGTCGGCAATGGTCTCATAGTGCAGATAAAAGGTGGAACGGTTCACGCCGGCCTGATGGCAGAGTTCTTTTACCGTGATGTATTCCAGGTCTTTCTGCTCCAGCAGCGCAATCAGCGCCTCGTTCATCCGCAGGGCGGTGTGGAAGTATTTGCTTTCGGATTTGTTCATCTGCCGCCCTCCTTTGGCGTTTACTCTGCCGCTTCGCTGATCTCCCGGGCCAGCTGCATGATCTCAAAGGCATACTTTTCCTTGCCGGACCGCAGGAGTTTTTTGTAGATGGGGTAGTTCAGACCCACGCCGATCATGCCCAGAATCCCGAGGAGGATTCCGACGCCCGTCATCAGGACGCCGCCTCCGCCGATTGTCCCCATGGAAAGGCACATCCCCAGGCCGAGGACCAGGGTCATCAAGACACCGAAGCTGTAGGCGAAGATATTGGCCGGGTTTTTCGCTTTTCGGTCCAGCTTTCTCAGGGCGACAACCTTGGAGGTGTCCTTGGGGGCGTATTCGTTGGCAATGGCTTCAGCAAAAATTTTGTCTGTGTTCATGGTGCTCGTCTCCTTTTATGATCGATGGATGCACTGCATCTGTTGATCCGATCATAGAGGATACAAGGCTAAAAGAGAACGACACGGTTTGGACTTTGTGCTGATTTCAAGAACCATGCTGTGAAACCGCCGCCATTCTGATTGTATCAAAATTGCGGCGGCTCTCATAGTGCTGAAGCCGTCGGAATATTCCCAAGCAGAGCGGGATTATCCCTTTTTTCGCGTCAAACAGATTCCAACGGCTGCCGCAGCCAGGGCAATGGGCGCCAGCCGGATAAACAGCCATTCCAATGCGTGCAAAACCGTGCCGGCAACGGCCAGCTCCGGGTCATGATAATTCCAACTCAGGTAAGGGCTATTCGCTGTCAGCAGGACCGCGAAACCTGCCAAGATGAATGCGCAGACCGCAATCAGCAGCCAATGGAGCACGGCCCTTCGGAAGGCCGCTCGCCGTGCAAGCTGTAGATTGAGGATCTCCAGCTTTTCAGAAATCGCTTTTATGGCATCCGCTTCCGACACAACCACAGTCTCACCAAGCAACGTGCTGACGGGCGTCGCAAGCGCTTCCGACAGGGAGAGCAGCATATCCGAATCGGGGACGGATAATCCCTGTTCCCATTTTGAGATGGTCTGTCGCACCACATTCAATTTCACCGCCAGCTCTTGTTGGGAAAGCCCCTTGGATTTCCGGATTGCTTTGATGTTTTCGCTTAACATATGGGATAACTCCTCTCACGCAGGTGTTACCATCATTGTACGAAGTATGGCCCGTTGCTGCAAGCAACGCGGAATAACACGGCCTGTTTTCTGCCGTTTTTTCTGCTGGCAGATATGGCGTATCTGCAACGAAACCTATAAAACCTGTGGCGTATCCCAATCGATACGCCACAGGTTTTCAAGAGTTGCGATGCTTTACAGCTTCAGCCCATCTGCCCAGGCTTTCAGCTCCCCTTCGTTCAGACGGCCGTTGAGCATCCGGCCATCCACGATCTTGGCGCCGGGGGCACTGGAGCGCAGCCCGGCCGCCGACTTGCCCAGACCACTGCCGCCGGAGGTGGCGAAAAGAACAATGGTCTTTCCGGTGAAGTCGTAGGCCTCCAGGAAGGTGTTGAGAATGGTGGGGGCCACATACCACCATACGGGGAAGCCCAGAAAGATCACATCATGTCCGGCCACCGGGGCGTCCAGATCGGCCAGAGCCGGGCGGGACTGCTTATCCATCATTTCCACGCTGGAGCGGGAATGCTTGTCCGTCCAGTTCAAATCGGCGCTGGTGTAGGGAATGGCGGGTTTGATCTCATAGAGGTCCCCGCCTATGGCGTTGGCCAAAGCCTTCGCCGCCTTGGCGGTGGTACCGGTGGCGGAAAAATAAGCGACTAATGCGTTCATGCGAATAACCTCCTTGTGCATCTTCTGGCTCCATTGTAAATCCAATGCCTAGAAATGTAAAATACTCATTTTCTATATACAGTTATTTTGTGCAGGCATTCTTTATCTTGTGGGAACGGTACTGATCTGGAAAACGCGGAGCGCCTGCCGGTCACTCCGCGTTCTGTCCATTATCCGTTTGTCTGTTGTGCCAGAAAGGCTTCAATGGCTGCTACCGTCTGTTTTTGCTGCTCCTCGGCAGAGATTGCCGCGGGAGGATCGCCTTTCTGGGGGCCGTAGTTGCCGAATTGGGCGTGGTTGCCGCCCTCGATTTCCACAATATTTTCTGTGTAGTCAATCTGGTCCTCCACACTCTGGTTGAGGGAACCGTAAATGGTTAGCGTCTTTTCCGCCGGGTAATCGCCGTAGAGGTAAGCGCCCATGAGAATCAGCCCATCGATCTGGTCCGGATGGTCAGAGGCAAACTGGGACGCCATGGCGCCGCCCATGGAGTGCCCGGCAAGATACCAGTGCTGGAACGCAGGGAACTGGGCGATCACGTCTTCCGCCGCATTGGCATCAAAAATCGCCATGTGAAACGGCATATGGACCAAAATGCAGGTAATCCCGGTCTGCCGGATTTGGTCCAGCAAAGGCAGGTAGGCTTCGGCCTCCACCTTGGCGCCGGGATAGAAAATCATGGCGGTATCGGTGGGCGCAGCCGGCGATAAAATCGTCAGATTGTCCTGCACCGTGATGCCGCTGTCCTGCTCCAGCACGGCAAGGGCCGCGTCCTCCGCCCGGTAGTAATCGGACACATAACAGAAAAACACCCCGGCCAGAATGGCCAGAACCAGGAGAACAACCCCACCGGCCACAAGCCATTTTTTGCGCCGGGACATTGGATTTTTATTCATATGTCAATCACCTCGGTCAGTATATGATGTATCAAGGCAAAAGGAAACAGGTGTGTGCTCTCTCAAGTTGCATAGCGGCGTTGGCCAGTTGTGCATTATCATATCGTCCGTGCGCGGGTCTGTCAATCATTGCCTTTGCAGAGAAATCGTACAATCGTAAAAGAAATTCAGAAAATATTGATATCCAGGGATATACTTTTCTGATATAGTATGTGTAAATTCCTGCAACAGACGGCCATGACGATCTGGGAGGTGCCTATGGAATTTACTTGTCATACCACATACGATCAAAACGCGTTGACAGCCATGGCGCGGGCGGTCCGGAAGACGATCCGGGCGGAAAGAAGCCGCATAGTCCGTTACTATGGCTGGATTGTCCTGGGATTGCTGGTGGTGGCCCTCTGGCTGTCCTGGGGAACGCTCTGGCAGATGGTACTCAGCTGCGTGACCATTGGGGCATTGCTGCTGGTTCACTGGAAAGAGGACGCCATCAACGGTTATTTTGCAAAGCGCAAGGCCCTGCCGGGCACGGATGCTGCCGATACAATATTCTACCCCGATCATTACCTGGTGAAAACCGCCGCGGCGGAATCCCGATGGCAGTATGATAAAATTCAGGCGGTGGCGGAAACCAGAGAATACATTGTTTTGGTGATGGGAATGAACCATGCCATGGCCTTTGCAAAGTCAGCGCTGGAGGGCGGCAGCCTTTTGGAGTTTTGCCGCTTTCTGGAAGAGAAGTCCGGCCACAAGGTACAGAATATCGGAGGATAAAAACCATGAAAACAGGTCACAAAGCGGCAATTTTGGGCTGTCTGGCCGTCGGAACCGGTGCGGCTGCCTGCTGGCGCTGGATGTTTCGGATGCCCCTTAAGGATTTTACCCGCTATGCGCTCTATATGGCGGTTCTGGACGACGAGATCTGCCGGAACGAGTTGGAGGGCAATCAGATTGGCGACACGGTCATTCAGTTTGGGTCAAAAGAGGAAACCTTGCAGGACCGATATCACATTTTCCTGCAAATGAACCGCAAGAAGAGCCGCCGGCAGCTCCGGGCAGAGATTGCGGAAATGGAACAGCGGCTCCAGGCGTCCAGACAGTACATTGGCCGAACCAACAGCACTCCAAACGATATAGAGTAACTATTTAACACAAAAACCGCCTTTTCAGGCGGTTTTTGTGTTAAAAGAGGTCCAAGTGGCCGGAATCAAACCCGCAGCATCCTGCCCCAGGGGTTTGCTGAGACATGGAGAAGACAAACTTGGCAGAGGAATCCATGTCAGACTGGGGGTGGCTCGATATAGATGCCAAGTACCACAGTGATGTCTTCAGAGTATCCCACAAGGAAGCTTGGCGTCTTCATAGCAGGAGATCAGCTTGTCCAGCCATTCGTCAGAGTAACCCAGCTTTTTGCTGTCTGCGATCAGGCCAAAGTCGTCAGAGATGTATCCTGCCAGCTCATCATCCTCTGATTTTTCATAGACCGTGAGATACGCAATCTTCTCGATTTCTCTGCTGTCCTCAATGGCGGTCCTTTTTTTCAGTTCTTCAACGGCCTGATACACTCTGACCCATTCCCCATCAAAGGGATCGCACTCCCTTTGCTCTAAGAAATCGTCAATATCCAATGTTTCTAAATGGATGTTTTTCAGCGTATCAAGCAGCTTGGCCATCTGCTGTTCAACCATAAATTTCACCTCGCAGTTCCAGGGATGTTACGCTTCCTCTCCGGCCTTGAAATTATAGATGGGGCGGATGATTTTCGTCACCTCCGCCGTGGGGCCAATGTTGTCCAGAATGTCCTGCATTCCCTTGTAGGCCATGGGGCACTCGTCCAGGGTGGCCTTGCTGACCGAGGTGGTGTAGATCTCCGCCATCTGCTTTTTGAACTCCGACACCGTGAAGGATTGCTTGGCGTCCGCCCGGCTCATCAAACGGCCGGCGCCGTGGGGGGCGGAGAAATTCCAGTCCTCGTTGCCCTTGCCCACACAGAGCAGGCTTCCGTCCCGCATATTGATGGGGATAAGCAGCTGTTCTCCCGCCTTGGCGGATACAGCGCCCTTCCGCAGAATCATGGCGTCGGTGTCGATATAGTTGTGAATGGTGGTAAACTGTTCCTCCACATGGAGCTTCATTCCCTTGATAATTTCATCCATGATCGCTTGCCGGTTGAGCATGGCAAACTGCTGGACGATCTTCATGTCATGGATATACTGCGCAAACAGTTCCCCGGACACGTAGGCCAGAGCCTTGGGAATGTTGGTCTGCTTGAGGTTTTTCAGCTTTTTCAGTTCTTTCTGAATCTCTTTTTCCCGGCCATCGGCTTTCATCTGGGCAACCAGGGCTGCAATGGAGGCGTCATCGGTGTGGTTGAGCACGTTGTAGCCCGCCTCCTGGTAGTAGCTGGCTACCTCCACGCCAAGATGGCGGCTGCCGGAGTGGACCACAATATAGAGGTTGCCCTCGTCGTCCTTATCCACTTCAATAAAGTGATTTCCGCCGCCCAGGGTGCCGATACTTTTTTCCGCCCGCAGCAAATCCACATGGCGGGCACAGCACAACTCATCCAGGTCAATCTGGCTGAGGTAGCGGTGGGCTTTGTCCCGAATGGAGAAGCCCGAGGGGATTTTTTCATAGATCAGCTTGTCCAGCTTTTGCAGCTCCAGCCGAGATTCCCGAATGCGGGTGGTCTCCATGCCGCAGCCGATATCCACCCCCACCAGATTGGGTACCACCTTGTCGGTAATGGTCATGGTGGTGCCGATGGTACAGCCCGCCCCGGCATGGATGTCGGGCATAAGCCGGATGCGGCTGCCCACTGTAAATTCCTGATTGCACAGTGCTTGCACCTGTGCGATGGAGGCACTGTCCACCACGTCGGTGAAGATTTTTGCCTCGTTGTATTTTCCTTTTATTTCAATCATCGTTTCCTCGCTAGATTTCATGGGGCATCGCCCCGTTCCGTTTTTTGATACAGCAGTTCTTTGGCGCCTGCATCATGTTAAAACCGCAGCAGTCCCAGGGATTGCAGCAGCAGGAAAAATAGCATCAGAGGGGTGATGACCTTAACCATGACCACATACAGGGACTTGTGTCCAAAGCGGCAGCCGCCCAGCGTGACCTCGTCAATGACGGCTTTGGGTTTGACCACCCAGCCGATGAGAATGCAGGTGGAAATCGCCACAATCGGCATGAGAATATAGTTGCTGATATAGTCCAGCACATCCAAAATCTGACCCGGCGTGGTGCTATTGGGCAGCATCAGCTCAAAGTAGAGGAGATTGTAGCCCAGACAGACAACAATTCCGGCAGCCATAGCCACGGCGGTAACGCCCAGAATGGCTTTCTTCCGCGTCGTGCGGAACTTGTCCATCATGCTGGAGACAATGGCTTCCATAATGGAAACGGAAGAAGTCAGGGCCGCAAAAGCTACCATCAGGAAGAAGGCAGCGCCGACGACGACACCCACAGCGCCCATGGCGCCGAAGACCTTGGGCAGGGAGACAAACATCAGGCTGGGGCCGCTGTTCATGCCTTCGGTGCCCATAAAGGTAAAGACTGCGGGCACGATCATCAGACCAGCCAGAAACGCCACCACGGTGTCAAAAATCTCGATCTGGTTGACGGATTTGACCAGGTTGGTCTCTTTTTTCACATAGGAGCCGTAGGTCACCATGATGCCCATGGCTACGCTGATGGAATAGAACAGCTGTCCCATGGCATCCATCAGAATCATCAGAAACGTTTTGACGGTCATGCCGGAGAAGTTGGGCACCACATAGACCAAAAAGCCCTGGAGACCGGTGCGGGTATTGCCGGCCGCATCGGTATGGGTCAGAGTCAGAGAGAAGACGGCAATGGCCAGAATCAGCACCAGGAGAATGGGCATCAGTACTTTGGAAAACCGTTCGATGCCGGTGTCCACGCCTTTATATACGATCAGCATGGTGGCCCCCAGGAAAATGAGGAACCAGAGGATGGGACTCCAGGTGGAGGTGATAAAGCCGGTAAAGTACCCATCCGCCATGGCAGCTTCAGCGCCGCCGGTCAGATAGGTGGCCAGATATTTGAGGACCCAGCCGCCGATGGTGCAGTAGTACGGCAGGATGATCACCGGCACCAGACAGGCGATGATGCCCAGCCATCCCCAGCTGCGGTTCAGAGCCCGGTAGGCCGTCAGGGGACTCTGACCGGTTTTTCGGCCAATTGCGATTTCCGTGGTCAACAGCGTAAAGCCAAAGGTCAGCACCAGAATCAGGTAGCACAGCAGAAATACACCGCCGCCGTCCTTGGCCGCCAGATATTTCCCAGGCCCACGGCGCTGCCGGCTGCCGCCAGCACAAAGCCGATGGAACCGGTAAAATTGCCTCGCTTATGCTTGAATTCCATTGTTTTCTCCTCCAAAAAATTTCGGAGCAATCCTATTATTGCTCATTTTTGACAAGACATGCCTGAATAGTATACGGTCTTTTTCCGCCACTTTCAAGAGGTTCGGAAAGAAATGTGCTCCAAAGAAAAACATGGGAGAAATGTACTGGAAAAATTTAAAAGGTTGGGAATCCGAAGGATTCCCAACCTTTTAAAAGCGCGTTGAAGCTGTGCCGACTAATTTTCATTCGCCGCCCAACCCATCTCGTCGTGGGAAACTGCTTTTGCAAGCGAAACCGGCACCAACCCAAAAGGCGCGGCCTCAATTTTTTGCGGCATATATAACGGATTTTTTTAACGGGCGGAAGGGAGGGAAAGCTTCCCCATGACGGCGGCGTGTTTTGCACCGGTGACGGTGGGAAGAACGTTTGGAAGCCCGGCCAGGAACCGGTCGCCTAAAAGAGCAAACGCCACCGCTTCCTTGGCGTCGCTGCTCAGTCCCAAATCCTCTTGGGTACGTACGTTGACGCCGTGGGCGCCAAGCCGCCGTGTGAGGGCGGCCAAAAGCGTTGGATTGTAGCTGCCGCCGCCGCCGGCAATCAGTTCTGTGGCCTGGTATCGGGGCAGAACATAGCGCGTATAGGCATCTGCAATGGACCAGGCGGTAAGCTCCGTCGCTGTGGCGGCCAAATCGTCAAAGGAAAGCCCGTGTTCCTGGCCATAGGAAAGAAGTTTCGCGGTGTATTGCTCCCCAAAATGCTCCCGGCCGGTGGTTTTGGGGAGAGGCAGGGTGTAATATGCATCCTGACTGAGCGTTTTCAGCAGTGCTTCACAGACCTTGCCGCGGGCAGCGGCAGCACCATCGCGGTCAAAGCGCTCGGCCCCGTTGGTGGCAGCAGTGATCACGGCGTCAATAATCATGTTGCCTGGGCCGGTATCAAAGGCATAGACCGCCTCCGGCGACGCACCGGCGGGCAGAACGGTCATGTTGCCGATGCCGCCGATGTTCTGCAAAAGGATGGTTTCACCCTCGCGGCGGTAGAGCAGGTATTCTGTAAACGGCACAAGGGGTGCACCCTGGCCGCCGGCGGCCATGTCGGCCACACGGAAATCGGAGACGGTGGGAATCCCGGTGCGCTCCGCAATGACGGCGCCTTCGCCAATCTGTACGGTGCACCGTATGGGATAGCCGTCGGCTGTGTCTGCCACAGGGGCATGCCAGATGGTCTGGCCGTGGGATGCAATAAAATCCACATCGTCCCGACGGACTCCCGCTTCCCGAATCACAGCCAGCGCTGCGGCGGCAAAGTATTCGCCCAGCAGGAAATTTAGATAGCCCAGCTTGTCCACCGTTGCATTGTTCGGCTGAAAAAGCGCAAATATTTTTTCCCGGACCGCTTCGGGGTAAGGCATATTCTGGAAGGCCAGCAGCTTGACCTTCGGCCCGTCGCCGCTGCCGGACAGCTCCACAAGGGCAGCGTCAATTCCATCCACGGATGTGCCGGACATCAGTCCGACGGCCAGGCGGCAAGGTTTGTTGGCAATACGTTCCACCATGTTGCTGTTCACTCCTTACAAAGCGTATTAGGCCGTTTTGAGAAAAATGGCCTCAAGGATTCCATGTAAATTGCATGATTGAACTGGGGATGTGTGCATGTTATAATCAATTATATAGTATTTTTATCAAATGAAGCAATATCATGATACAATATTTCTCGATGGATGAAAAGGGGGTTTTTCATTGAGCATTGTCGCGCCGCTGATGCACAGGGCTGTGGAGGAAGCCGTGTTTCCCTATGGCGAATGGGCGCTATTTGACCGGTCCGGCGTGCTGGAAATCGGAGCCACCGAAGGGGAGGGAGGACGCTGGTTTGACCTTGCCTCCCTTACAAAGCCCCATACAGCCACAGCGGTACTGACCCTGGCATCGGAGAAAAAAATCTCTCTGGAGAACTCGGCGGGGGAGTTGCTTGGAATCACAGAAGGCGTGCTGGGTCGGAGATTGCTGGGGATTTCCCTGCGTGCGCTGCTGACCCATACGGCGCGGCTGCCTGCCTGGTATCCGTTTTATGCAGACGGCCGCCCGTTTTTTGAAATCCTGGCGGAACTTCCTACCGGCGAGGACGGAATGGTGTACAGCGACATCGGCTATATGCTTTTGCGGGAGGTGCTGTGCACCGTTACCGGGCTTACATTACAGGAGATTATCAGCCAATACGTCTCCGGGCCATTGGGGATCCAGGAACTGTGTTTTCATCCTGATCGAGCGCTGCCGCTGGTGCCGTCCTGCCGCGATAACGCGGTGGAAGAAACCATGTGCCGGGAGCGTGGCATGGACTTTCAACGGTTCCGGCCACATTTTACCGACGTGATCGGTGAACCCAACGACGGCAATGCCTATTATTATTTTGACGGCGTGAGCGGTCATGCCGGATTGTTCGGTACCTGCAAGGCTGTGGCCGGGCTGGGACAGTTCTATTTGAATACTGAGGACCCGGCGTATCTCGGCGCTGTCACGCCGCAGCTAGGGTGTGCTGGCCGCTGTCTGGCTTTCCACACCGGCGGGGCCTTTCCTACCGGCTGTGGACACACTGGATTTACCGGGACAAGCCTGTGGATAGACCGTGAGGCAGGCATAGGGCTTGCCATGCTCACCAACAGGCTGTATTACGACCACTTGCCCCAAGCGGATATGAACGCCTTCCGCCGTGAAGTGCATACGGCCCTGGTGCGGGAAATCAATTGAGGAAAGCGAGTAGATTGCATTGGAACAAATTAACAAGCTGCCGACGGAGCAGCGCAATCCCAATACCGCGGATATTGACCGCGTTTCTACCCTGGAGATCGTGCGCAGGATCAACGATGAGGACAAGAAGGTGGCCTATGCCGTGGAACGCGAACTGGAACCCATCGCCAAGGCGGTGGATGCCATCCAGGATGCCCTCCGTTCCGGAGGAAGGCTCATCTATTGCGGCTGCGGCACCTCGGGACGCCTGGGCGTACTGGACGCCGCTGAGTGCCCGCCGACATATTCTGCTGATCCCGGCATGGTGATGGGCGTCATGGCCGGTGGGGAACGCGCCATGTTCAAGGCCGTGGAAGGCGCAGAGGACAACGCGGAAGCCGGGCGGGAGGACATGAAACAGATCAATCTCAGTGCCAAGGATGTGCTGGTGGGCATTGCCGCCAGTGGGCGGACCCCATATGTGCTGGGAGCCATGGCCTACGCCCATGAGATTGGTGCAAAGACGGTGGCGCTCACCTGCAACAAAGCTTCGGAGATGAATGCAGTGGCCGACATTCCCATTGGTGTGGAGACTGGTCCCGAGGTTATCACTGGTTCCACCCGCATGAAGTGCGGTACCGCGCAGAAGATGGTGCTCAATATGCTGTCTACTGGTGCTATGATACGGCTTGGCAAGGTGTACGGCAATCTGATGGTGGATGTTATGCCGACCAATGAAAAGCTGGTCCGCCGCGCCATCTCCATTGTTGCCACCGCCGCCGGCGTCGATGAGGAAGAGGCCCGCCGGACGCTGGAAGCGTGCGGTTTCTCGGTTAAGACCGCCATTGTGATGCTGGTTCGAGGAGAGAGTGCAGAGGCGGCCAAAGAGCGCCTGAATGCAACCGGCGGCGTAATCGCCAAAACGCTGGGGGAGGTTTGAACATGGACAGAAAATGTGCAGTCGGCCAACGGATTATGGCCGGATTTCCCGGTACAGAGATTGACGAGGCATTTGCCGCGCTGGTGCGGGAGTACAAGATTGGCAATGTGATTTTGTTCCGCCGGAACGTGGAGAGCCGGGAACAGCTTTCCCGCCTTTGCGCCGAGCTGCGGGCACTGATCGTCGCAGAGACCGGCGTGGAGCCGCTGATTGCCATAGACCAGGAGGGCGGTGTTGTGACCCGTCTCTCTGATGATATGCTCAATACTCCGGGTGCCATGGCCCTGGCTGCCGCGGGCGGGGATGCACCGTATCGGGCCGGACTTCTCACCGCCCGCGAACTGAGCAGCTGCGGCATCAACTTTAACCTGGCTCCCGTGCTGGATGTCAACTCCAATCCGGCCAATCCCGTCATTGGCGTGCGCAGCTTTGGCGATGACCCGAAGCGGGCGCCGGCGCTGGCGTTGGAATTTTTGCGCGGCACGTTGGCTGGCGGCGTTATGGCCTGCGGCAAGCATTTTCCGGGACACGGCGATACTGCGGTGGATTCCCATTTGGGTCTGCCTCTGGTGGAAAAAACCCGGGAAATGCTGGGAAAATGCGAACTTCTCCCATTCCGCCGGGCTATGGCGGCAGGGATTCCCGCCATTATGACGAGCCATGTGCTGTTTCCGGAGCTGGAGCCGGAGAAACTCCCGGCCACCATGTCCCGGCGCATTTTGACCGGGCTGCTGCGGGAAGAGCTGGGGTTTGGCGGAGTCATCATCAGCGACTGCATGGAGATGGACGCCATTGCAAAGTTCTACGGTACCGTGGAGGGCGCCACGGCTTCCATCGCCGCCGGTGCGGATATTGTCTGCATTTCCCATACGGCTGCGCTGGCCAGCGAAACGGCGGAACGGCTGTACGCTGCCCTGGAGAGCGGAAAACTGCCCGATGCAGAATTTGAAGCGGCCCTTGGACGCATTGCGGAAGCCAAACGCCGCTTTGCGGTACTCCACGACCAATCCGGCACAACCGCGGAAGATGCACAGGCGGTCCGGGAGATGTTGGCCAGATCTTTTACGCTGCTGCATGGACCAATGCCGGATCTGGGCGAAAAACCGTTTTTTATTGGCAGTGGTCCCGTTCGGGCAAGCCTGGTTTCCAGTCACGTCAGAGAAACACCTCCGTTTGCCACCTACATGGCCAATACCCTCGGCGGCGATGCGCTGGTCACAGACGATGAGCCGGACGATGCGGAGATTGCCAGGGCAGTGCAAGCGGCAGCGGAGAGCAGCTGCATCGTTCTCGGCACCTACAACGCACATTTAAAGCCGGGACAGCTGGCACTGATGAAGGCACTGGGGGCGCTTGGCAAGCCAATGGTGGTAGCCGCCCTGCGAAATCCCTATGATCTGCTGAGCCTGCCGGATGGCGCTGCCGGTATTGCCGTCTGGGAATATACAATCCGCGCATTGGAAACCTTGGCGCCATTCCTTGCGAAAAAGCGCGAATTTACAGGCAGGATGCCCCTGATTCATACCTTTTAGATGAAATGCAAAATTTTTGAAATTCAGAAACAGTATATTTTGTGAAACTGCACTTTTATTTCTTTACATTTTGTGACGAAACTGTTAAAATGTCTTTAAAATAAAGATGCAGTATGTGTCTTTTTTAGATAGGAGAAAAGTTAAATTACAGGAAAATAAGGAGGAAATCATGAAAAAAGTACTTGCACTTGCCTTGGCCCTTATGCTTTGCGTTGGGATGTTTGCCGGCTGCGGTGAAAAGTCTGCATCCCAGAATATAGAGGGCGGCACCCAGACGTCCGATACACAGACCGGCGGCACCAGCGGCGATCCTGCGGAACTGACGCTGTGGCTGCCCATCTACCAGTTCGGTGACGGCATCAGCGACGAGGAGTTCTGGAATCAAAAGCTCGATGCCTTTGAAGCCGAGAACAACTGTGTGGTCAACCTGGAGATCCTCTCCTGGTCCGACTATGCCACCGTTATTTATACCGGCATGCTGTCCGGCGCCGGTGAAGGTCCGGATGTGGTCTATGTCACCGAGACGTATGACTTGATCAACGCCGGTTTGCTGGCACCGTTGGACGAGTACATCACCGAAGAGGACCAGGAGAAGTATGTGTTCCTGGACCAGGGCGCTTACAATGCCGAGGGACAGCTCTGCACCTGGCCCATGATGGCGGGCAACCCCTGCGTCGTCTTCTACAACATGGATATGCTTGCCGCTGCCGGCATCACTGAGCTGCCCACCACTTGGGATGAGTTCTATGATGTCTGCGTTGCCCTCAAAGAGACCAACCCTGACGTCTGGCCCTTTATCCAGTCCTGGGGTGCCACCAACGGCGTTTCCGCCATGCTGGCCAGCTTCTGGCCCTTCTTCTTCCAGGCTGGCGGCACGGTTCTCGACGATCAAGGCAACTTGAACCTGGACAGCGATGCTACGCTGGAAGTTTTGAACTTCATCAACAAGCTGAAAGCGGACGGCATCTTTGACGACAGCATCGTTACGATGGATGACCCCAACGGCAAGTTTGTCAACGGCGAAGCCGCCATCATCATCAATGGTACCGGTAACGCGGCTACCTATACCGAGCAGGGCATCAACTGGCAGTGCAGCCTGGGTCTCGAAGGCTCCGGTGGACTGGCTACCAACTTCTCGGTTGACTCTCTGGCCGTGGCCAGCTACTGCGAGGAAAAGGCGCTTGCGGCTGACCTCATCAAGTACATTACCAGCGCGGAGTGCATGGATGATTACCATGAGCAGATCTACGGCATGCCGTCTCTGACCACCGATGCCACCTACACCGAGCCTGAACCCTTCCAGAGCATGTACACCAACGATGCCGACAAGATGCACGTTGTGCCTTCCTTCGAGGGCTCCGCTTCCTTCATGGACCAGTTCCAGCAGAATGTGCAGGGCATGCTGATGGGCCAGCTCACGCCTGAGCAGGTCATTGAGCAGACCATGACCTACTACAACGAGCAGATTGTTTCCTGACAGCTTTCTGAAAAAACCGGGCATTGCCGGAGACCGACTATGCCCGGTTTTTCCTTTTTAAAAAGCGAAATGAGTGTGGTGAGAGAATGTTTAAAACGAAAGGGAGGGCATCGTCCCCTCTGATGCGCCGACAGGCCGCATATGGAATTGCGTATATCACACCGGGTATGCTGATATTCCTGGTCTTCTGTATTGCGCCCATTTTTATGACGGTGTTTTACAGCTTCACACAGTACAATCTGGCCCAGCCGCCCGAGTGGATCAATTTAGAGAATTACCAGAAGGTATTCACCAACTCTCAGCTGCGACGGGCTCTGTTCAACACCGTAATCTATGTGATCATCACCGTACCGCTCCAGACGCTGCTGGCCATGTTTGTGGCAAACTTCCTGGCGGAGTACTTGAATAACCGGTATGGACGCTTTTTGCGCAGCGTCATCTTTATTCCCACACTGGCGTCCTATGTGGCCGCCGCTTCCGTATGGGAAGTGATCCTGGCGTCCAAAGGCGGATTGCTCAATGAGATCCTGGGCATCTTCGGCGTAGGCCCGTTCAACTGGCTGGGAGAACCCACATCGGCGCTGATCTGCGTATCCCTGGTGGCCGTGTGGAAGAGCGTTGGTTATTTTACCATTATCTTCTACGCCGGTATTATGAACGTCGATGTCAGCGTGCGGGAGGCGGCGCTGATCGACGGCGCTACGCCAAGTCAGCGGTTTTGGAAGATTACTGCCCCGCTGCTCAAGCCCATTACCTATCTGAATGTGACCCTGGGCATTATCTGGTCTTTCCAGGCGTTTGACATTGTTTATAAGCTCACCGGCGGCGGACCGTTCGGCGCCACTTCCACGGTTGCTTATATCATCTATGCCTATGCGTTCCAGGATTTCCGGATTGGCTATGCCAGTGCGGTTGCCGTGCTGCTGTTGCTGGTCATTCTTCTGGTCCACTTTATCCAGCAGCATTTCTTTGAAGGGAAGGAGGACTGAACATGATACAGAGAGAACGCCGCGGCTGGCGCTTTATCGTGGGTGTGATTTTGGTCACGCTGTTTGCCGTGATGTGTATTGTCCCGCTGGTGTATATGATTCTGGTCTCCTTTGCCGATACTACAACCATGTATATCCGCTGGAGCGATATAAAACTTTTTGACTTCTTCAACTACCGCTATCTCTTTGAAAACCGCAATTTTGGCCGTCCCATTCTCAACAGCCTGATTGTGGTTGTGATCAGCGTAATCGCTGTCGATCTGCTCAGCTGCACCATGGCTTACGGCTTTGCAAAAAAGCCCATCCCCGGCAAAAAGGGACTGTTTAATATTGTCCTTTCCACCATGATGATTCCGACTCAGGTGGTGTTTATCTCGCTGTATGTCATGATGCGGCAGTGGCATCTGCTGAATACCTATATCGCTTTGGTGATTCCACTGATCGGCGCGTTCGGCGTCTTTATGATGCGGCAGTTTATCAGCGGTGTGCCAAATGATTTTATGGAGGCAGCACAGATTGACGGGTGCAGTGAGATACGCATCTATACGCAGGTTGTCCTGCCCATGGTCAAGCCGGCCAGAATCACGTTGGCCATCTTTACCTTCAATTCCGCGTGGAACGCGCTGCTCTGGCCGCTGATTGCAGCTACCAAAAACGAGATGCAGACCTTGACCGTTGCAACCAGCTCTCTTACCAGCTATTTTGCCACGAACTACGGTCCCCCCATGGCGGCTGCCACCCTGTCTTTCCTGGTGCCTTTTGTTCTCTACTGCTTTATGCAGAAGCAATTTGTAGAAGGCATCGCCCTCGGCGGTGTAAAAGGATGAGCGCTTCGCTCATCCTTGCGCCGGGCGGGGCGGACAGGCTCCCGGAATGCATCGAAATTTTTCGCGACACCGCCATTTGGAGCCAATACTTTGCGGAGGGCGACAGGCTCCAGCGTTCCTTAAACAGAGCCATTGAACGCGGAGAGCTTTGGTGTGCGCTTACGCCGGCAAACGAAATTGTCGGTGTCATGCGTGTTGTTCCCAGGGGCTTTTGCGGCCTGTATTCCTATCTATCGCTCATCGGGGTAGCCCCGTCGGCCCGTGGAAGGGGCGTCGGCCGCTTCCTGATGGGCGAATTTGAGCGTATGGCGCGGGAAGACGGCTGCTGCAGAACAAGTCTTTTGGTGAGTGCATTCAACGCGTCCGCGCTGGAGTTTTATCACGCTCTGGGGTATTGGGAGCTGGGTGCCATACCGGATGCCGTAAAACCCGGCATTACGGAGCATGTGCTGCTGAAAGACCTGTGCACTTGGGAGGTGTGAGAAATGCTCACGGATGCTTTGGACGTGAAGCAGCTGCTGGCGCCGTGGGACTATACGTCCGATGCGGTTCAGACCTATGGCCGGGCGCTGAAATCCGCCATGCGGCATTCGGCGGCCAGGGCCGTATTGGAGCATACGGTTTCTGCCTATGAGGCGGGGGAGGACGTCGGTATACGGGACGTTCTTGCAAAGATGGACTCCTTTGCCAATGCATGCGGAGAAAGCGCTTATACAATGCGTATGCTGCCGTATCTTTGTCTGCTGGAACCGGCGAAGGCAAAATACGCCGCCGCGGGTCTGAGCGAGACGATTTACCACGATTCCTTTGGGGATCTTCTGTGGAAGACCCGGGAATGCCACAAGGTCTACGGGGTTTGGGGTTCCTTTGTTGCACCATGGTTTTATCGCTTTTTTGAATTGCGCTGTTTTGCGCTGGGAAGGCTTCAGTTTGAAGCTGTCTCCTTCCAGGCCGATGCACCGCTTCCGCGCGGTGAGCGCGTAATCAATGTCCATATTCCGTCCAGCGGTCCGCTGTGCGTGTCCCAGTGCGAGGACGCTTATGCGCAAGCTGTGAACTTTTTCGGCTTTGCGCCGGGGAATACCGTACCGTTTGTCTGTGACTCCTGGCTGCTTCACCCGCTGTGTGCCCAGCTGCCGGAGGACTCCGGTATCCGGCGCTTTGCTGCGAACTATCAGCTGCTGTACGTCATAGACGACCCGAACTATTCGGACCTGTGGATTCTCTTTGGCAAACCCTGGGACGGGAACGCATCCGCGCTGCCGGAGGATACCGCCCTGCGGCGGATCTTCAAACGGCATCTGCTCTCCAAAGGGACTGTCGGGCGCGGATATGGACTGTATCTTAGAAAAGGATAAGCCACGGGGATACTTGGTCCAGGTATCCCCCTTTTGCATGATCAGAGGGATTTGGAACGACGTAAGAAAAACGATGGCACTGTGGCCAAGCTGCTGTTTGTGTGCCTTGCACAGTGCAGACCATTTTGAATCTGGGGGAAACTCATGAAAATAACCGGTTTTCGATTGGGGCTGCTCTCCGCTCCGCTGCGTGTGCCGTTTCGCACGGCACTGCGAGAGGTCAGCCATGTCCATGATATTGTGGTGGAGCTGCATACGGCGGATGGTGCCGTGGGCAGGGGAGAGGCGCCGCCCACGGCTGCGGTCACAGGTGAGACCCTGGGGTCCATTGAAGCCGCCTTGCGCGGTCACATCTGCCCGGCGCTGGTGGGAAAAGAAGTCGCGTCCCTGGAGGAGCTCTGCTCCGCCATCAGCCAAAGCATCGTCGGTAACACCAGCGCCAAGGCTGCGGCGGAGATGGCCGTTTGGGATCTTTATGCCCAGCAATGCAATCTGCCCCTATACAAACTGCTCGGCGGTGGCCGAACCACTCTTACAACCGATATCACCATCAGCGTAAACGATCCGGAAACCATGGAACGCGATACGGTGGATGCCCTGTCCAAAGATTATGACACGCTGAAAATAAAGGTTGGGGAGAATCCGGCGCTGGATCTTGCACGGCTTCGCGCCGTGCGGGCAGCGGCGCCGGAAGCGATAATCCGGATTGACGCAAACCAGGCCTGGACGCCCCGCCAAGCGGTGCGGCTGCTGGACAATATGCAGTCGGAAGGCTTGAACATTGAGCTGGTGGAGCAGCCGGTCAAGGCCCGGGACCTGGAGGGACTGCAGTTTGTGACGGACCATTCACCGGTACCCGTCATGGCAGATGAGAGCATGTTTTCACCGCTGGACGCCATGACCATTCTGCAACGCCATGCGGCGGACTATGTGAATATCAAGCTGATGAAATGCGGCGGCCTTTCCAATGCTCTCAAGATTCTCTCTGCGGCGGAGGTGTACGGCGTGGAGTGTATGATCGGCTGCATGCTGGAGGCAAAGGTCAGCGTAACCGCCGCGGTGCATCTGGCTTGCGCCAAGGGCGCGATTACCAGGGTTGATCTGGATGGGCCGGCGCTGTGCAGCGCCGATCCTGTGGACGGCGGCGCCATTTTCTGTGGAAAACACATTCAACTTACAGACGCACCGGGCCTGGGTATACATGGTATTTCCGGATTGCGGTATCTGGACGGAACCCCAATTGCAATCTGAGCTGTGCGCTTTAAAAATCCGTATTTGCTTTTTAAAAGGTACATTTTCCTTGGCGGTTTGCAGAAACCACCCAATCGAAAGGCCCATGGGCTGCTGTAAAATCAGGGATAAAAAGATAGGCTGGACAACCGGAAAAAGGTTGCCCAGTCTATCTTTTTATGAGCACAGTATTTCTGGGAATGATGGTTTTCGTGCATTTCGGCGCGGCCAGTGGTTTTATCTGCGGTAAGCGTAAAATCTAACCACGCCTTGTTCCAATAAGTGTAATATGAAACAATACCTCCGTGTAGTGTCAGACAG
>CALWXC010000011.1 GCA_944385415.1 uncultured Oscillospiraceae bacterium
CGGTTCTGGTTTCGGTATTCATAGTCTGATGGTCCTCCTTCATGTGATAGTAGTCGGTGATGAGCTGGGTCATGTACGCGCTCAGGGTCTGGCCAGACGCTTCCTGCTCCTGCCGGACACGGCTGTGCAGGCTGATGGGGATCTGAGCGCAGAGATTGCGTTTTTCTTCTGACATGGTGGGTCCTCCTTTTCTGCCGGCAACGCAACTATATCAAGGGTTTGGACAGAAATCCATTCACAGAAACCAACAAAGAGATGTCGCAAAAATCAAGCGCAATGGACAAGCCCCGCCGCGCTCTTCCCGGCAGCCATCTTATGACGGGTCAGGCAGGATCGCGGCAGCCTGCGGCAATGGCGATGCCCCGCATGACGAACTCCACACAGGGGATGGCCACGCTGTTGCCAAGGGCCCGATACCGGGCGGAGTCTGAGGCACCGGGGAGGGCTGTCCAGCCGTCCGGGAACCCCTGGAGCCGCTCACACTCCAGCGGGGTGAGGCGGCGGATCAGTCGCGGATGCTCTACCACCAATTTATCTTGCCCAACATACTGACTGTTGGGCCCTTTTCGGTCACTACTGGTGAGCGCCCCTACAGTTTTCTGATAAACTAAATCTGTGGCATCCTTGTGCTGCCGTGCGCTCTCCGTAGAGGCCATATTACTGAGTGCGAACTTGTCCACCCGCTGGCGGGAAAAGACCGCGTAGTGATCCGTGGCGGTCAGGGTATAGGCGATGTCCTCCTGGTATCCGATCCCGTTGCCGCCGTTTTGGGGCTGGCGGTCAATGGCGTTGCCTGTGATACAGAAGGTCTCCGCCGCTTCCTGCTCCACCAGAGGCAGATTGTTCCCGCCGGTGCCCGCACGGGCGGACAGGGTGGGCGCCACAGGGTGCGGCCCGGTGTACCGGGCGTCGATGCCGTGGTTTTCATATAATTTTGGGCGAAACATCGTATCGACTACCAATGGATGATTCAAGAAACTTGTTGAAATCGTGGGGGAACACTTCACGGGCCCCCGATATCGGGTGTCCTGACCGTGGGCGTCAAAGACAAGAGGCTGGTGCCCGTGCTCCTGCGCCCGGAGCGTTCCTGTGACGTCCTTGGAGCAGTCCATGACGCTGCCGCCCTGGTCGTTGAGGCAGAGGACTGAGGGCATACAATTTCCGCTGGCGCTCCCCTTCAGGGTGGGTGCCACGGTTTCAGAATATCCGATGCTGCCGGCGCTGGCCCCGGCCCCGGCGGAGAAACCGGCCACAAAGGTCTGCTGCTTCATACCCGGCTGGGCGCCGAGAGCGCCGGCCACATCATGGAGATCCCGCACCTCGTCCCTTTGGTTTGCGGCAAACGCGATGGGAATTGCCTGTTCTGGAACATCCCGAGCCGGGCTGGGCAATCCAGCCTGTGCCCGCAGCGCCGTCTCCAGCTGCGGCGGCAGTTCCTTGCCCCGTTCCTCCGCCCGCCGCAGGATGCCCCGGCAGGCCGCAGCGGACAGGTAGTATTTATGACCTGGATCTGTCTCCAGGATCTCAGACAAGGAGCTGCGGACCGGCTCCCGGGGGGCCGGTCCGGTGTTCAGCGGCGGCTCCCCCTCCCGATAGGGGGAGCGGAGTTCCCAGTAGGGATTGCCAAACAGATCCACATGGCCGGGAGAAAGATCTAAATACAGATATGGGATAGAGACGAGCTGTGACACAGACTTTGATGGAACTTTTCGCCTCTGTGGTTTCACAGGCTGCTCCATCGATCCCAACCCGTCCATTTCAAACAGGGCCAGCTGGCCGCTGGTTTCCCGAACGTCACTCATCTCAAGGTCAACTCCTCCTTTTTCTGCCTTTGGTTTGTCTTCTTTGGGGCGTTCAGGAGACCGAACAGGATCTTCGGCGCGGTGTCCCCCGCAAAATCGGCAATCAGATAAATACGCCTGCGCCGCTGAGCGACACCCCAATATTGGGCATCCAGGCAGCGCCAGGCCAGGGAAAAGGAGCCGCCCACCCGGATCTCGCCCGCGTCATGCCAGGTATAGGGGAACGGGCGGGGCACTGACCCGCCGCCGCAGTGGATGCGCAGGATCTCCTCCAGCACGATGCGGAAATCCTCCCCTTTGGGCGCTCCGCTGCTGAAGGCGCCAGGCACGTTCTCCCATGCCATGTACCGGGGGCGGATGTCGGTTCCCGTGCGGCCGCGCTCCCGCTCCGCTGTCCGCATCTCCTTGATGATGCGGATCTGCTCCATAAAAAGGCCGGAGCGGGCGCCGGATAATCCGGCCCTCGCCCCAGCAACTGAGAGATCCTGACACGGGCTGCCCCCGCAGATGATATCCACGGGGAACAGAAGCTTTCCATTTAGTTTCGTAATGTCTCCCATGTGGGCCATGCTTGGGAAACGGCGCCTTGTCACTTCCATCGGGAACGCCTCGATCTCGCTGGCCCAAATCGTCTGGATGCCGTATCTGGCGGCCCCGAGGGGAAAGCCTCCGATGCCGTCAAACAGGCTTCCCATGGTCAGCGTCGTCGCAAGCTCCACATCGCTCTTTTCCGTGCAGGCACGAAAACTCGCTCGTTCCGCTGCTCCTCCTCTCCCCACGCGACCCGTTTCACTGGGCTCGCGCGGGGGCCCCATCACATTACTCATTTTCTTGCCACCGCCTGCACGATAGTCCGGGTGGTGTTGACGGCAGCCTGGGCGGTATAAACGGCGGACATGATGTTGGCGCGGGTGGTGGTGTCCAGGCCGAAGGTGCCGGCGATTCGGGGCACCTCATTGGCGGAGAGCATCAGGCCGAGGCCCAGCAGGGCGTGGTCCTTGAATACCATCAGGCCAGCCACCAGAATGGTGGACTGGAGGAAGGCGGTGAGGCACAGGCCGATGACCTGCTTGATCCACTGGACAAAGCCGTCCGTGTAGCCCCTGGGGATAGAGAACATATAGAGGCTCCCCACGGCGATCTGGATGAGCAGGATGCCGCCCCGCTTGAGGTTGCTGAAAAACACCTTGATCACCGCG
Organism: uncultured Oscillospiraceae bacterium; assembly: GCA_944385415.1. Lineage (GTDB taxonomy): Bacteria > Bacillota > Clostridia > Oscillospirales > Oscillospiraceae > Avoscillospira_A. Next base: position 3,002 of record CALWXC010000011.1, read on the forward strand.
TAGGCCATGAGGATGATGCAGAAGAGGATCATAATGGGGCTGGTGATGACGCCCAGGCCGAAGCCCCCCGCGGCGCCGGTCATCTCCGTGATGCTCTCCACCCCGTTGAGATCCTCGATGATCTGCTGCCCCACTGTCCCAATGTTGGTCCCAAAGCCGGTGAGCCCGGAGGCGAAGGTCCCCTGCAGGGTCACCGACAGGGAGTAGAGCCGCACCGGGACGGTGGTAAAGAGACAGACGGACAGAAAGCCCTTCAGGATATTCAGGGCAGTATCTTTAATATTGGCCCGGCCGGTGGTGTATTCGATGCCGCACTCGAAGACGCACACCACCAGGCTGACCCCGAACAGGGCCCAGCCCAGCTGGGAGAAAAACAGGACGATGGCCTGCACCCAGTCCAAGTCGAACAGCTCCACGCCCATGTTGCCCATCTCAGCAAAAAAGTTTCCCAGAAAGCCCACCACCTGGCCGTAGAACCAATCGATCAGGTTGTCCATGACGGTGGAGGCCACAAAATCCAGGATAAAGATAAGACCTCACCCCATTTCCATACCGTGCTCTTGTGGGGGCGGATCAGGCATACCCAGGTCTCCAAAATCTTTGTTTTTATTTTGGAAAAGCCATAAGAGCGCCTCGGATTCTTGTTCCTCCTCCGGCGTATATTCGCAGAAAGGTTCCTCGCCTCCGTGCTCGATCAGGTGATTCGCAATTTCGGGAATTTCCCATCCATCCGCTATCAGCCTGGCCGCACCCCGGAGTTCGAACGGGTTGAAGGTATAGAGATCCGCATAGTTAAAGAGATCCGTTGCAACAATCTCACCAAGATCCCGTTTAACCAGGGCCAAATCCACATACAGAGAATCATAAAAAGTGGAACGTCCCATTGTCCCCTCGACTTCCGGATCTTCTGCCAACCGAGCATAGCACTCCAAGGAAGACTCAGATACCTGTGGCAGCAGCGTGCGAACGCGGGAATCAAATTCTTCTCTCGGCATGGCGTCCTCCTTTAAATTCCAATGATGCCCCAGATGTAGTTGGGGGCCAGCAGGACGAAGACCAGGCAGACGAAGAGGATGACCGGCCCCGCCCATTCGAACTGGCCATGCTTCCGATAATCAAAGTACGCCATGGCGAGTTTGGCAAAGAAGGCGATGGCCAGCACCATGCTCAGGGCGGGAAAGACCACATTGTCCACCACAGTCTTGATCTGGCCGGAGGCGTCCGTCCAGGTCTGCTCCACCGCGCCGGCCACATCCCCGCCCGCGGCGAAAGCGGGCACGCAGAGGCACATGGCCAGGGTGAGAACCACGAGGAACATCTGAAAAATACGTTTCCGTTTCATGTTCGTTTTCCTCCTATTAAAAGAATGGAGGGCCGCCCTGCGGGGCGGCCTTCTGGATCAAATGAAATGGGTGCTGCTTAGTAGCCGGTGCGGGGCAGGGGCTCGGCGGGCTTATAGACCCGGGTCACCCAGCGGGAGGTGGCCATGATCCACTGGCCGTCGTAGACGCCTCCTACATCCGCCTGATTGACGAACTGGGTCCCTCCGGTGAGCCAGGAGACCACATTGCAGGTCACCTGCGGGGCCTCCACCTGCCGGAAGTTGGCGGGAACCACGCCAAACACCACCATAAACTCGGTGATGACCTCGTTGGAGGCCAGCCCCAGGGCGGCGGGAGAAGCATCCAGCACATAGTTCTGCTGAGTGCTCAGGTTGTCGTACATGGTCCGGTAATTGGGGTTCAGGTTGGTCTTGTAGACCACCTTATAATTGCCCGGTACGTTGTAGGTGCCGGTGACGATCTTGTCCAGCCGCACCGCCTGGGTGGGCAGGGTGTCCCTCCAGTAGAAGGATGTGAGGCTGGTGGTGGAGTTGTTGCCGATACCGCTGAAATCGTAGCGGATCTGCTGTCCGGGCATGACCTCCACATAGCCGGTCTTCTTGATGCTGACGTTGGTATACAGGGATTTGTTGGTCATGGCTGCCCTGACGATCTGGCCGGCGTACTCGATCTCCACCTCGATGGGGGTCTGGTCCAGGCCGTAAAAATCCGCGGCCTTGGATTCCACGATTTTGTACCGGCCCAAAGGCAGAGGCCGGGAGGAGGCCACGCCGTTCTTGTCTGTCCGGATGGTATTCACCAGATTGCCGGTGCGGGCGTTGTAGATCTCGAACTCGGTGTTGGGGATGGGCGTCCCGGCGGGCCAGCCGTTCATGGAGTTGTAGTCCGCAGAGGTCTTGGTCACCTGGATCTGGCCGGTGATGGCGGTGTTCTCCCAGGTGATCTCCGTGGTGGTACCGTCCGTGACGTAGACGGTCTTAAGCTGCTCATCCACGATGTAGCCCTCATTCTCCAGTTCCCGCAGATAGTAACGGCCGGAGCCGGGCAGGTCGTTGATGTAGACATAGCCCCGGTCATCGCTGGTGTACTGGCCGATGGGATTCTTGCTGCTGTCGTAGAGGAGGAAGGTCACGCCATAGATGCCCTCCCGGGTATCCGCGTCGATCTTGTGGATCAGGATGCCGCTGAACGCCTTGTTGGTCACCGTCAGGGAGACGGTCTTGCCGCCCTCCACCTCGAAGTAGTGAGGCGTGGGATCTACCTGGAAGCCCTCCGCGGCCACAGTCTCCACGGCGTAGTAGGCGCCGTCCTCCAGGGAGACAAAGACCCGGCCATCATATCCGGTGGTCACGGTGTCGATGAGCTCATCGTCCACCTTGCGGATCTCGAAGGTGGTGTTGGGGATGCGCTCCGTCCGGTCCGCCTCGTTGACCTTGATGATCTCCACGCCGCCGATGGGGTCGTTATAGAACGTCAGGGTCTGAGTGTCCTCGGGATTGACCTGGACGGTCTGCGTCTGGGTGGCCGGGTCGATGGTATACCCCTCGATGGTCTTGGTCTCCTTGACCACGATGGTGCCGGTGACGCCAGAAATGCGGATCTCACCGTTCTGGTCGGTGGTGTAGAGGCCCAGACTGGACAGGTGGCCGTTGGCGTCATCCACATAGCCGCCGTCCGCGTAGGTCAGCTCAAACTCCACCCCGGCCAAGGGTTCCTTTGTCACAGAGTCCAGCTTGCGGATCACCAGGGTGCCCTTGGCCTCGTTGTAGAAACGCAGCGTCTGCACTTCTCCCGCCTTGATCTCGATAGATTTCGGGGCGCCGTCCAGGACATACCCCTCCACCGTCTTGATCTCCCGGGCGGTGACAGTGGTGCCGGGCTCCAGATCGTTGATGACGATGCGGCCCGCCTCATCAGTGATATACTCGCCGTTGGAGGGGCCGACTACAGCGCCGGAGCTGTCGGTCACCAGGAAGGTCACGCCCTCCAGCGGAGTGGTGGTGCCCTCGATATACTTTTCAATGACCAGGGTGGTGCTGGGAGTGTTGGTGAAGTAGAGGGTCTGGGTGTCGTTGGGATTGACCTGGACGGTCTGGGTCTGATGGGCCGGGTCGATGGAGTAGCCGGGGATAGTCTCCACCTCCGTCACCACCAGCGTACCCACCACCCCGTCGATCTGGATCAGGCCGTTCTGGTCGGTCTTGTAGATGCCATTGCTGGAGATGTAGCCGTTTTCGTCCGGCACATACTCACCGGTGCTGGTGGTCACTTTGAACGTGACCCCCTCCAGCGGCTCGCCGGTCAAACTGTCCCGTTTATCAATAATGAGGGAGCCGGCCTTGGAGTTGGTAATGACTACCGTTTGGGTGTCGCCATTTTCTCCAATGACCACATTGGTGGAGGGGGCGTCCATCACATAGCCGGAGGGGCTCCGGAGCTCCGAAATGACGTATGCGCCCGGAGCCAAGTTGGTGATGTGGATCTCACCTGCGGAATCGGTGGTGAAAATGCCGTTCTGAGTGAGGGTAGAATCGCCAATGACCCCGTCCAGTCCCACCTCACAGCCTGCCGCCGTAGTCACGCGGAACTCCGCGCCGGCAAGGGGCTGCCCGGTGGCGCTGTCCCGCTTCTGGATGATCAGCTCCCCCTTGGGCTGGTTCTTGAAGGTCAGGCTGACGGTTCGCCCCTCTTTGATCTGCACCGTCTGGGACTGCGTGTCGATGATATAGCCCGGCGGTGCGGACACCTCAGTGACGATGACGCTCTTGCCGGGGGACAGTCCCTCGATGCGGATCTCACCGTTTTCATCGGTTCTGAAAATGCCGTTGCTGTCGCCGATGAGGGTGCCGTCGGCATACACGATTTTGAACTCCGCGTTGGGCAGGGTCACGCTGGGGTTGGTGGCGCAGACCTTGCGGATCAGAAGGATGCCGTCCGGCATATTTTCGAACCGCACGGTGATGACCGACTGCTCCCTGCTGTCGGCCAGATAGACGGTCTCGGAGGACTGGATGATGCTGTACCCGTCCGCCGGGTCTACCTCCTCCAGAATGTAGGTGCCCGGCTCCAGGCCAGTCCAGATGGCTGTCCCGTTTTTCCCGGTCACTTTCTGCCCAATCACGGTGCCTCCTGTGCCCGAGGTGCCGCCCAGGCAGCGCAGCTGGAACGTGGCGCCAGGCAGGGCCTCGCCGGTGACGGAATCATACTTCTCGACAATGATGGCGTTGAGCGGCACATTTTCAAATTGCACCGTCTTGCTCTCTCCGCCGTGGAGGATGACCTTCTGGGTGGTGGGTTCCTTCATCTGAAATCCAGGGGCGGGCTCCACCTCCGTGATGGTGAACTCGCCGGGATACAGACGCTGGCCCTGCTCGTGGAGGCGGATCTCGCCATTGGCGTCGGTGACGATCTCACCGAAATCATAGGAATCCGGCGCGTCGGCAGCCTCGCCGTTGGAGGTGTAGGTCACATGGAAACGGGCCCCCTCTACCGGAGCGCCGGCGACAGAGTCCACCTTATAAATGGTCAGCTCTGGGGCCCTGTGGTTTTCAAAGACCAGCTTTTTCTCATCCCCTGCATTCAGGGAGATGGTCTGCACCCGGTCAGCGTCCTTATCGGGGAGATAGTAAGGTGCCGGGACGGACAGCTCCGTGATTTGATAGGTGCCTGGCTGCACCCGCAGGGTGACGGTGCCGTCCTGTCCGGTGGTTACGTCGTGCTGATAGTCTCCGTCGATTGCCTCGATGCGGAACACAGTGCCGGGGATGGGGGTGGAGTCCGCCGCGTCCACCTTGGCGATGGTGAGCTGGGGCTGCTTGAGGTTGTCGAAGATGAGCTGCCGGTCATCGCCGGGGCCAAGCCAGATGGTCTGGGTCGGCTCCGCCGCCACCACATAGGGGTCCGGAACAGAGATCTCTGTCACCTCGTAGCTGTCAACGGGGAGGCCGGTCAGCGTTGCGGTGCCGTCCGGACCGGTGGTCACGTCGGTGTGGTAGCCGTGGTGGATACCCTTTACCTCAAACACCGCGCCGGGGACCACCTCTCCGGTCTGTCCATCCCGTTTCAGAATGGTGAGGTTGGGGAGCTTGTGGTCCACAGCGGTGACAGAGATCGTGCCTCCGCCGTCAATGTCCGCCTGATCCACATGGACGATGACCGGATCTGTGAGCCGGGCGAACGGCTCCGGAACCGAGACCTCCACGAAGGCATACAGGCCCTCAGTGATGCCGGTGACGGTAATGATCCCGGAGGCGTCTGTGGAATCCGAGCCGATGACCTGTCCGTCCTTCAGGATGTTGAACACGGCGCCCTCGATGGGGTTATCCGAGTCATCCACCTTCCGCAGTTCGATCTTGACCTTGGCATCGTTTTCAAAAACCAGATCGACATCGTGTTTGCCATCCCAGTAAAACTCCTGACGCACCTTGTCGGGATCGCTGCTGGTGGTGTAGCCGGTGGGCGGAGTGACCTCCGTCGCCACAAACGATCCGATGGGCATGGTATCCCAGGGCACGTCCTCCAGGTATCCCCCCGCGCCGGTGGTGTAGGTGCCCGTGAAGTTGTTGTCCACGCCGCTAATCTGGATAACCGCGCCGGCCAGACCCTTGGTGGGATCATCGGCATCCACCTTTCGGATGGAGCCCTCGCTGGTGATCTCCGGCGTATCCGTAAAGGTCACAATGACAGTCTTGCCATTCTCATTGGGCAGGACCACATACTGGGGGCCGGCGTTGTCGATCCGGTACCCCTCCGGGGCCTCCAGTTCTGTGACGGAATAGGTGTTTGCGTCCAGGGGGGAGAGGGTATAGGTCCCGTCCGCTCCGGTCACGACCTCTCTGGAGTAGGTGCCGTTGGCGTTCTGGATGAGGAACCGGGTGCCGGGCAGCCCCTTGCTGGGGTTGGTGGCGTCCACCTTCTTTACGGTCAGTTCATACTGCTCATGGGTGACGGTGAGGTTTCCGATGATGATGCCCTGGACATCATAGGCCGGATGCTGTGTGGTGCCGGGGCCGGCATAGGTGTACTCATACACCTCGCAATCGCCCCAGACGCCCTGAGCGCCCAGGTCCAGGATGTACTGCACACGATCCCGGAGGGAGGTCCCGTCCACGACGTCATCGATGCTGGTGTAGTTGGTGTGCTGCAGGTTGTTGTAGACATACATCAATTCCTCAGCACAGGCCGCCACAGGATCTGAGAAGAGATTTTCCTGATAGCGCCAGATCACCGCCTGCACCCAGGCGTTCATGATCCAGGTGTAGTCACTGCTCCAGACCTCGTCCACCCCCAGGGCGTGGGCCCGGTCTGTGAAGATCCCGCGGCTGTGGGCGTAATAATATGCCATCATGGTCTTGACGGTGGGGTCGCTGATGGGCTGGGGGTCATTCCACTCGTGCCCTTCCAGCGACCACCCCATGCCGCCCCCGTGGTCGGCACAGAAGCCTGTGACGGTGTCGCCGTTGTAGTCGAATTTCATCTGGTGCAGATAGCAGGTATCAAGCGCCGCGGACTCGTAATAGACACCGTTGTGGGTACAGTCCTCCATCACGATGGTGTCCGGGCTGGCGGCCAGGGCCGCGGTGGGGAGCAGGCCCAGGACACACAGCAATGTCAGAAACATGGAAACAACTCGGTTTCTCAGGGAATGCTTTTGTTTTTTCATGCTCTTTCCTTTCCTCGAAATGGGGAAAGGCCGAAAGGGGCCGGCGAAACGCAAACAGGCTGCGGGGCGCCGGTCCCTACGGCCTGTTCCGTTTTCGATCCTTCGGATTTGATGGTTTCTCCCGCGGTTGCCTCGGGAGAGCGGTTCGCGCTCTGGAATGGAGCGGCTTATACCATGGGCATCACCTCTGTTTCTTCTGGATTTCGGGCAAAAAAAGGGCGGCCCCTCCTGTTTGGAAGGGGCCGCGCCGCCGGTACAGCGGTCATCCGTAGGGGTTGTGGGTGGTGGGGTCGCCCAGGAGCAGGCAGCAGTAGGTGACGCCCTGCTCCACCGTGACCCCCACGCCCAGGCTGTCCGCGTCCGGGTCCAGCATGGCTTGGAGATGGCCGGGGGAGTTTACCCAGTTCTCCACTGCCTGCTGGGGGATATCCGGGGTTGCGGCTCCGGTGAAGACTGTGAGGTTGGAGCGGAATCCGAAGGGGTAGCCTGCCCCTGCCACCGCCTCGCACTCCTCCCGGTTGTGGTGCCAGGTGTATTTCCTTCCGGTGAGCTCCTGGGCGGCGGCCATCAGCCGCTGGTCGATGGCCAGTTCCGACAGTCCATACTCCTGCCGCACCCCGTTGACCAATGCGGCAATGTCCTGACGTGCCTGCTCCAGAGCAGGCGGCTGTTCCGGGGCGCGGCCGGTATAGGGCGCGCCGCTCTCGATCCGCACCGCCCCGTCCCAGTAGACATTGAAGTCCAGGGCCTGGCCCACATCCGCCAGTTTCACATAGTTATTGCCGTTGATGAGATACGCCTCCAGCTGGATCTGCTCCCCGTCCAGATAGAACTGGTGGGTGCTGCGGACCGCTGTCAGGATCTCCTCCGCCGCGTGCGCCGCGGGACCGGCCAGGGCCATGCCCAGGACAATGCACGCCGCGGCCATCAGGACATTTTTCTTTCTGCTCATGACTTTGCTCCTCCTTTATAAAATTGTGATTGCTTTCCGCAAACACACAATACCCAGGAAGGGAGCAAAAGTCGAGAAAAAGATTGCCGGTAAAACGGAGAAAAAAGCGTGGAGCAATTGTCGGACACACAAAAGAGGGCCGCTCCCATAAGGGAACGGCCCTCCTGCGGAGAGATTACTTGAATAGGCTTGGGTAATCCGTTTTCCCGTTGACAATGCGATAGATATAGACCGTGTCGCCAATGACCCGGTAAACCGCAATGTAGGTTTTTGTCAGCACCAATTTGCGGTATTCCTGTCTGGCCAGAACCGGATCTGGATGAAGCGGTCCGGCGTAGGGGTGCTCACCGAGTATCCCGATATGCTCCATGATCTCATCGACGGCTTTTTCGGCGGATACAGGGCCAACCTCCCGCAGGTAGAAATCCGAGATCCGGTCGATGTCCAGCCATGACGCCTGGAGAAATTCAATTTTCGCTTTGGGCATGGTGGAACTTCTCCTTTACCATCGCTTGGATCTGCTCCATGGAATACGTTGGGGCGCCGGAGAGACGGGAGAACTCGGCCTCCAGAATACTGGCCCGGTGCGCCAGCATCTTCTCACGTTCTTCAAACGCCTCGATGCTGAGGACGACCAAGTCCGCCTCGCCCTTATTGGTGATAAAAACGGGTTCCCCAGAGGCGTGGGCCAACTCTGAAATTTTGGGATACTCGTTTCGCAGCGCGGTCGACGCTTTGATCTGCATAGCAGCACCTCCTTGATTTTCTATCAATACTATATCATAAATATGATAGAAACGCAAGATTATTCCGCCGTGCATTTATTGGGCCGCCGCTTTGATGCACCAGGGAAAACGAAGCAGATCGACTAAATTTCCACTGCCTTCACGCACCAGCGGTACTCCCGCTGGTTCATGACGCAGGTGTAGAGGGTGATCATATTCTCCGCTGTGGCGGCAAGGCCGCCCCGGTCTGTCTCCAACACCTTGGACACGGACACCACCTCATAGGTGCGGGTGCCCAGCTTGGTGGTCAGAGAGATCTCATCGCCCAGTTCCAGGGTGTGAATCTTGCCAAAGTGGTTGTTGACGCCCCGGTTGTGGCCGGCGAAGGCCACGTTGCCGTCCCAGATGGAGGTGTCCTCGAAGTGTCCCGCGCCCCTGGCCAGCGTTTTGCTGTCCGTACCCTCATAGACCTTCACGGTGAGGCCAATGGACGGGATCTTCAGCGTCCCCAGATATCCGCCGGCGTAGTAGAGATCGCTGGTCACCTCAGTGTAGCCTGTGGTGGGAACAGAGGTCGAAGGGGCGGCAGAGGTATTCACGGCAGGGATCGTGCTGCCGGGGACGAAGACGGGGGCGGCTGTGCCGTTGACCGCCGCGCCGGTAGCGGGCATGGAGCCGGGAGCCAGATTGGGGGTGAGGGGCGTCCCGGTGTTCAGAGTGTCGGCGCTGGCGGTGCCGAACCCGGGCGGGATGAGGGCAGCGTTTTTGCTCACATCCTCATTCTTTCTGGCCCCGCCGTCCGCGGTGGCCACCGGCTCGAAGGATGTGGGGACACCATAGTCCGGATCGCCGGGGGCATCGATGGTATAGGTGAGCGGCCCGGCTGCGCTGGCCGGAACGGTCAGGGCAGCGGTCAGGCACATCAGGCAGAGAAACGCGCATAATTTTTTCATTCAGTTTCCTCCTCGTCCTGTTCATGTTTCCGCTTATAGAGCAGGCATCCGCCGATGACACCGCCGGCGGCGAATACCACTCCCAGGGGTACCAAAATATAAGCCCAGTTGAACTGGGCGGGCTTGGCCTCATCGGGAGAGGCCTCCGGGACAACAGGCTCCAGCGGCGTGCCCTCAAAAATAGCCACATAGCGGGTCTTGTTCAGGGCGATCCGGCTGACGGTCCCGGTGTAGTCCGCCGTGACGGTGTAGCCGGTGACATAGCTGCTGGTGGCGCTGCCGGTGTAGGTGGCCACCGCCGTAAAGCGGTCCCCCAGGTTGTAGCCGTCCATGCTGGCGGTGTTGTCGGTCTGCCACTGGATATTCTGGAGGGTCAGGGTGCGGCCATCCTCCTCAATGGTCTTGGGGATGTTGGCGGTGTCCTGGCTGGCCAGATTGGGATAGCTCCGGGTGGCGGAGACCTCGCGGGTGGAACTGCCGTACCCGGCCACCTCCACCTGAACCGTGTCCAGCTGGAGGGTCAGGATACCGGAGAGCCCATCCTCGGTGATGAATTCCTTCTCCTGTGGGAGCAGGGCCAATACAGATTCCATGTCCTTGCTTTTGCTCTGGAGGGAGACGGTCTCCGTGTGGGGACGGCTCTCATTCTCCGGGAGCTCCTGCTTGAGCAGATCCGTCAGGGTGTAGTGGAAACCGTCCTGTTCAAAATCTGACCGGGGGATACCGGCGGGATCGTCCTCCGGGGACAGGTCATAATATTTGCGGATCTCTGTGCCGTCCTCACTCTGGGAGACGGATGTGGGGTAGCAGACCTCCGAGGCCGCGGATGGCTGGGAAATCACAACAGACTCCGCCGCCAGAGCGGAGGGGGCCAGCGCCATGGTCAGGCACAGGACCGCGGCGCAGAGGGCGAGTTTTCGTCTCATGATGGTTTTCTCCTTCCTTACATACTCATGCCGCCCATTTCAGGGCCAGCCTGCTCCGGGGACTCGTTCTGACGCTGGCTGGGCCCCTGCTCCAGCTCCATCCGGTAGGCGTCCAGCACGGCCCGGTCGAAAGCCTGTTTGAACTCCGGCGTGCAGGGAAAGCAGATGTCCCGGTACTCGCCCCGCACCTGGCGGCTGGGCATGGAGACGAAGGGGCCGTTTTTCCCCTCCCTCACCTGGACGCCCCGGACGGCAAAGCAGCCGTTGAGATTGACCGAGGCGTCCGCCAGGATGGGGCCCTTTGCGCTTGGACGATAGATCTTCACATGGATCTGCATGGGCAGCTGCTCATAGTTGGGGGGCTGACGGTCGTTGTTCTGTCTCATCGTTCACTTTTCCTTTCACTCATGTATTTCTGCGTGTGGAGGGCCAGCAGGTCATACGCCCAGGGCTCTACCTCCAGGGAAAGGTAGGCGCCCTGCTCGTTGATCCCATCGGCTCGATATTTCAGCACCAGGGGCATGGGGTCAGCCTTGCGGTGCAGGATACCGGGGGATACCCAGCCGGTTCCGGCCACATAGACCTGGTGGATGGCGGACTGGGCTTCGCCGGACAGGTTCAGCCACAAAAAATTCCCCTGGAGTTCCTGGGGGAGCCCCTCCGGGGCTGGGAGCGGCTCGACCACATTGCCTTTGACGCGATAGCGCAGGGCCAGGGAAGCGATACAGGCTTCGGCGGCTTTGGCCGCCTCCGGCTCCTGGGCCCACAGGGGAAACTGCCGGTAGTCCGAGGCCAGCACGTCCTCGCCCTCGCAATCATCCGGGAGCAGGGGCAGACACTTCACCAACTCCAGGACGTGGACGCCATCCGTGAGTCCCAGCGCCCGGATACCCGCGGCGGGCAGGGTACAGTAATGGGTCATGGCCTCCTCCAGAGTAGAGAACTGCTCCATCCCCCGGCCTTTCTGCAGAGGGTGCTTGGACAGCCGGCGCAGGTCATCGATGGTGTAATAGGAAATATTCATCTCTGCGGATCACCTCATTCCATCGTCATCCCGCCCATTGCGGGGGCGTCGCTGTTTTGCTCCTGGCCCTTCAGTTCCATCAGTTTTTCCTTCGCCCAGTCCGGCAGGAACTCCTCCTTCAGCACGCCGGTAAAATCCGTCCGGTTCCAGCGGGTCATCTCCCCGTCCCCCAGACAGGTGCAGCGGATGGAACGGCCAATGGCGGTGGGACTGCATCCAAAGCCGTCATGGGCGTACCAGAGTTGATTCTGGGGCGACCAGCAGGACTCCTTCAGGGTGTCCGGGGAGAGCACCAGCACCTTCCCCTCGTAGTCCAGGGTGGAAAAAGAGTTCGGTTCGCATTGGTCAGGGCCAAACAGTTCCAGTCTGTCATACGCCTCCCGCACCTGGCTGACGAATGCGTCCAGGCTGGCGCCGGCGGTATCCACGGTAAAATAGCGGTTGTGGACACCGTCATCCGGGATAAAGGCGCTTTTCTGCCACTGGCGGTTCTCCTCGCTGAGATACCGATCATCCCCTGCGTCCCGGAGTGTGCTGGCCAGGACGAAGAGGGTACGCCGGAAGCCCCAGCGGTCCAGAATGCTCCGGGACGCCTCGGGACGCAGGGAGCCGTCCGTGCCGCTGTAGGTACGGATGGCCCCCTCGATGTCTCTGGCGCAGGACACATTGGCTTGAAAACTCGCCTGCCAGAGCGATGATTCTCCCAGTCTGCGGGCATCCGCCTGGGAGTAGGGATAGAGGTAGGTTTTATTCATCCTCTGCCTCCTCTTGAAGCAGGAGCATTCGCAGGCCGTCCAGATCCGCACCACAGCCCATCAGATTCTCAATGACATCCTCATCAAACTCATCCAGAGGATCTTTGCATCCCTCCGGGCAGCTGAGGGCCTTATAGCTGGCTTCCGTCAGCTGCTTCACCAGATCGACGGACATCTGCTCCAGGTGGGAGACCATCTTCATGGCCTCACGGGTGGACATCTCTCCCCGGCTCAGCAGGATAGTGCCCTCGCCAACATCCAGGAGCAGTCCATCCGCGTCAGCCAACTTGGACATTTGCAGGGCAACATAGGGAATCATCTGAATCTTGTTGCTGGGGTCGCGGTGTACATAGAATTTCATAGTCGTTTTCCTCCAAAATAAAATGTTTGAGCCGTAATCGGCTCGTGGATCAGTTTGGTATGAGGGAATCTTCCCCGTCTACATGATGTGCGAAAATTCATGATACTCAGTGAGTATCATGCCGCCATAAAATATCCGCTGCCTGTGTGGAAGGTTCGCTCCTCCACCTCCGCAAGGCAGAGAGCTGGAGGGCATCGTCAGGGTCTTGTCCTCTGGATTGTGGTAGAGTTTAAAGTGCATAGGTTTCATCAAATTCTCCTTTCTGAAAATCAAACAGATTGATTTGTGTTGTGGCATGGGCCCGCTCAGCCATGTCATAGTTGGCGATGAGCAACTCAGAGAACTGGCAGTTTGGGTCATACCGCTGCCGGATGTTGTTCAGCCGGGTCACCGGCTCGATCTGGATGCCGGGGGCATCGTACAGCCCTCGGATGAAGGCGTCGTCGTTGTAGGACAGCAGGAACTTGCCTTCCATGGACAGCAGAGCGTCCCGCAGGCGGATGTGGTCCCGTTCCGTGAAGCCGTCCTCACCGATGTTCTGGTAATACCCCTCTGTGGCGTGGTAGGGCGGGTCGCAATAGAAGAAGGTCACTGGGCGGTCATAGTGCCGGATCAGCGTTCCGAAGTCCTGGTTCTCCACCACCACATCAGCCAGCCGTCGGTGGGCCTGCTCAATGAGCGGGAAGTTGCTCCACATATCGTGGGGCTGGCTGGCAAAACTGGTGAGAGCGGCGGCGTAGCTTTGGCGGATGATCTGGTAGAACCACGCCGCCCGCTGAATATCGGTAGTGCGCTTGCGGCGCAGGGCCAGCCGCGCCCGGTCGAAGTCCTCTCTGGAATTGAGAACATATTTCAGGGCGTTGATCAACAGATCCGGCTTATCCCGCACACAGCGGTACAGGTTGGCGAGGAGTCCGTTGTAGTCGTTGTAAACTTCAAAATCATTGCCGGGGGCTTTATGGAACAGCACCCAGCCTCCGCCGCCAAACACCTCCACATACCGCTCATAGAACAGAGGAAATCGTTTGACCACCTCCTCCCGCAGTGCTTTCTTCCCGCCCACCCAGCTCATGAAACTGTTCAGGGGGCATCACCTGCCTCACCAAAGCTGTCCAGCGACTGCTCCAGCCCCCGGATCGCGGCCTCCAGTCCGCTGGCCATCTTCTGTAGCTGACGAATGGTGGCGTAGACCTCACCGGCGGTCTGCGCATAGAAGTAACCGCTTCGGTCGCTGGCAATAGGAATTCCTTTCCGTCGCAGACGATTGACGATCTTCCGCAAGTCTGTCCCGCTGACGCCCAACGTCTGTTCCAGTTCCATGCTGCCTGCACGGTAGGCTCGCCCTGGACAGGCTCCTTTCAGGTAGGTCAGCAATTTATTTTCTCGGTTCATTTTTCACCCTTTCCGGGGCCTGCTTTCCCGAAAAAGGGCATAAAAAAAGAGGGGCCGTCTGCCCTCTCGGGAAAACGGCCTCTGTTAAAATTGATTTGATAGGTTTACTGCATGGTCAGCCCCATCTCCGGTGCGGGCGCGGAGCGTTCACAGTGAAACTCCCGCTCATTGCGGCGGATGTACCCGGTTTCGGCGGCGTTGAGGAGATAGCCCTGCCGCTCCAGCTGGGCCTCCCCGTATGCCCGCAGGTCGATGCCTCCCTGGAGGACCGGGTCCCGGAATACTGTCTCTCCCTGTTTTTGCAGCACCTCCTCTCCAAACCGCGCCGCATCCTGGGCCGGGCAGTAGTCGTAGCAGTTCAGATTCGCCGCGATGTCCAGCGCCAGTTTTAGGTCGTGGCAGTGTTCATATTCCAGCGCGGCCCGGAACTTCTCCAGAAAGCGCGGCGCCCCCTGGCCCTGCTCCTGGAGGACATACCCCAGGTCGTTGCCGTCGTAGATCAGGTCAGCCAGGTCCTGGTATTCATCCAGGCCGATGGACAACTCCGGAAGGGAGCACCGCGCATCCAGGAGACTGCACTCCTGGATGTTTTGCACCTTCAGTTCCCGCAGGGCCAGCCGGATCTCGTCCATCCGCCCCTCCTCGTCGATGGTGCTGTCCGGCAGGCACAGCCACACACCCCCCGGCACAGCGGGGGAGGCCAGCTTCAGCCGCAGGCTCCAGTCCGTATCCGGCAGCGTGTCCAGGTTCGTGCCGTCATAGACCTGCCGGGGCTCCCGGCCGGGCAGCACCACGAAGCAGTCCCCCACGAAGATCCCCAGGTGGCTGTCCTCATAGTTCCAGCCGATCTGCTCCAGATTGGCGTAGGGGATGAGTTCCGACCGGCCAGCCTCATACCGGAGGTAAAATTCCCCCAGCTGCTCGTAGCTTCCCGCCGGGCAAATCACCTCATAGTCCGGGAGGGACAGCAGGAGGTTGACGGCGTCCTTTGCCGCCTCCGGGGTCAACTTCCGGACTGCCAGCTCCAGCTCGTCCCCGTTTTTTCCGGAAAGCTCCTTCAGCTGGCCAGTGGAGATCACGGCGGCCGCCAGTTGAGCCTGTTCCTTCACCGACAGCGCCTCCAGCCGGTCCAAAAGCCACTGCTGCTCCAAGTTTTTCTTCTGTGCCTCCATTATGTCATCTCCATCCCGCCCCAGACAGGGGCTTCATTTTGTTTCTTCTGGATGACTGGCATCTGCCCGCCATCCTTCCGGCGGATCAGGCCGTAATCCGTCTGGACGCTGTTGTTTTTCTCCATCATCTCCCTGCCGTAGGCGTACAGATTCAGATGGGACGCCACTGCCTGAGCATCCGATTTCGGGAGTATCAATGTCAGCTCCGCCCTGGCCTGGTCCTCAGGGGTGGAGATTTCCGGAGCAAGGATATATTGGTCCAGCTGATTCCTCAGCTCCAACGCCTGGGAGATCTCTGTACAGCTTGTGGCGGACAGAACCGCCCTGTACAGCGCCAGTTCCGAATGGTTCAGCTTTTCCAGCTCGGACGCCAGGGCTTCCACCGCAGAAAAATCAGAGGAGTTCTCGATGAGACCCGCCAGCTCTGGAGTCTTGCAGTCCAAGCATCTCCATCTACGCTCCACCGAATAGGGATCATTAAGCACTTTCAGGATCTCCATTGACGCCCTTCGATGCAGAGGCATCTCCACACGCAGCGGGGGTACATCCGGGGCATAGTCTGTGATGCGGGACAGTTCCAACAAAACTGTGTATTGGGGCGCCTGCGGGATCTCATTTAGTTCCGGAGCGGTATTCAAATCGCTGTTCTGAACCACATAGCCGCTGTCCGTAAACACACCGCCCTCGCCCTGCTGACACCGGCGGCCGATGAGCTCAAAGTCCAGCAGTTCAAACACCGAGTCCGGCAGATTCTCAATTTCCGGGACAAACCCGTTTTCCGCGTAGAATCTCCCTAATTGGGAGGGGTTCCTTGCTTCCCGCACAACGTGGCAACAGTCCACGCTTGCCGCCAGGTCCCGGAGCCGCTGGAGTGAGATGGCCCCCTTTCCTTTGGCCTCATCCATGCACAGCAGACCTTGAAAGGCGATCCGCTGAGTATCCGACATCTCTGAGAGCCGTGCCGCCAGATCGTTCAGTTCCATCAGACTAAGCGGGTCGGCGGACAGATAGGGCTCCAACTCCTCGCAGTCATAGTAGGTTTCGATCTCCAGAGAGAAGTCGTCACCATCCTGATGCCGCACTTTGTCCAACGCGTCCAACAGAGCCCAAGGTCGGGCCGGCAGGTCCAGTTCGGTATATAAGGTTTCCCCCGCGTCATTCGTTTTGGCCAGGCAGACTTGGAAGACCTTCTCAGCCAAACGTCATCCCTCCCGTCTGTTCTTCTCTCTGGATTTCGTAATTGCTGGGGTCTGCTCCCGGCACATCCCAGCCCGCCATGCTCCCGATCTCCATGGCCTGGCGCTGGGCGGGGGTGACGCCCCGCCGCGCGTTCAACTCGTCTGCCAGCTCTACATTCCGCTCCTTATCTCCGGTGTCCCAATCGGAGGGGTAGTAACCGCTTTCTCCCCGCTTAATGCAGATGAGCTGGCCGGTGGTCATCAGGGTGGAGAAACACAGTTCCGGCAGGCCGTCTGCGATTTTAGGTGCAAATCGCTCCTGCTCCGTCTGGATGCTCCAGCTGTCATCTGCGTTCCACAGATGGACGTACAGTTCTCCGCCGTCCACCTGGATCTCACGCTGCTCAAATCCCTCGCCCCAGCCGTCCGATGCCTGGCCGGAGAGGAAGTCTTTTAGGGTGGACAGTTCCTCCGGGGAGAGTTCTCCGATGATCCGGCACTCTGCCACGCCCCAGAGTTGTCCGCCGCGCTCCTCCGCGGTGAACTCCGCGGATCGCACTTTGGCATTCAGGCTGTCCTGCCCATGGTACCAGTGCATCAGCCCCCGCTCACGCTCCTCCGGCATCCGTTCTTTTATGAGAGCGCCCATGATCTGATTTTCGTATTCCAGCAGCGTCCGGCCGTCCCATTCCTCGCCGGTCTCATCTACATCGCCCCACTCGTTTCGCGGGTAGAAATCCGCGGTCAGGGGCATATAGAGCTTCAGCAGTGTGGGTTCCGGGGGCTGGATGGAAAAACGGTCCTCTCCAATCACCAGGGCAAGCCCCCTGCCGTTATCCCAGTTGATGTGGAAGTGTCCGGCGTCATCAATATAGTCCAGGGTCCCCATGGAACCTTCCGGAATGGGCTGGGGATCGTCCGCCATTTCGATCAGCCGAATCCGGCTGCCCTTGGGGTACTGTTCCCGCATGAACTCCAGCCACTCTCTTGGTACTTCTCGCACACTACATTCCTCCCAATGTCAAATTTTCCTGTGGCTCCATCTGCCCCAGCTCCTGCTGGAGCGTCTCCACCGCGCCGGTGACCACCGGATCATCCCGGAAACTCTCCAGTTTGCGGTAGTCATCAAAGAACTGCTGTTCTCCGTCCAGGCATCGCACCAGATCCACGGCGGCGATGCCGTCTTTTGTAACCCCGATGCGTTTCTCCGCCCGGTCGCTGTCCTGATAGACTTGGATGGCCTCCTCCAAGGTCAGGTTCCGGTGGATATGCTCCTTCCGGGTATTGCAGTCGGTGAGTACGAACCAGGCGTAGGTATGGGGTCTTCCAGGATCGGCAGCGTCCCGCAGGGCCTGCTTTCCGGCCTCAGTCAGCCCGTAGTTGCAGGCCCGGCGGGGATTCTCCTCCCCGGCGAAGTCCAGCAGGATGTCATCCACCGCCTTTTTCACATCCGGATCGTCTGTCAGGGTCTCATGCCGGAAGCCGGTGGTGTTCCGGTAGGGCAGTTCCTCCCGGATAGTCTGGAGATACTGCTGGGGGTCTGTAAACTCCTGCCGCTCCCCGCTGGCGTAGGTCACCCGGCCCACCAGCTTATTTTGCCTGGCCAGCTCCTGCTGGCGCAGATCGTAGCAGTACAGGTATCCCTGATAGTCTCCAGGCCGCGGGGTACACCGCAGGCAGAAGCGGTAGTTTTCCGTCTCTCCGATGTACCCATAGCTCCGCCCGTCCTCTGTAATGGCCCCGCCATTGTGACCGCAAAATTTTTGCATGGATGGCAGATCCTTCAGTGGACCGTCCTTCCGCATGGCCTCCACAAATTGCTGCAGGGCCTCCTTGAATTCCGGCGTATTGAATTGATCCCCGTTGTGGGGCCACCAGGTAGAACAGAAATCTTTTCCGCCGGAACCAAAATCCAGCCGGAGATGGCCCACTGTGCCAAGCTCCAGATCCTGTTCCCCGCTGGGGTGGGAATAGAAAAGGCCCGCCTCCTCACGGGAAGCGGGCCGAATTTCGCAGGTCATCGGAAAGGGATACTCCAGCGCGTTAGCGTGACAGTATTCCAAAAGTGTCATACTCTCCCCAAACAAGAGGAATTGACCATTCACTCTGCGGGATATGGTAGACTCACGTTTCAGAGGGACGGGGGAGAGGACAGAACCGATCCGATTGACATAGGAACGGTCCTGTAAAGCAACTGCTCTCCCGGCGTCGCGTATTGTTCCACGGATATCATATCGGTACCAGGTGCTTGGGACATCCTCCGCGGGGATCTTCATGGGTGTGAACAGCACCTCCCGTCCAAACAGCACAGCAGACCGCATGGGGTCTATTCTAATATTGATTGTTTGATCTCTACGCATACTCACACCTCCATTTCGTTTTCAACAACACTACCACACACTTTTTGAGAAGTCCACTGAAACATTCAGCTGCTCTTTTCTGCATCAGCCGAGCCCTCCCATCTCCATCCCTTCCGCCTGCTCCTTCTGGTACTGCTCCGCGGGATCTCCCTGTATCAGCTCATCCAATGTCAATGTCCCGTGATAGGCGATATAGCCGGGTTCAGTAAAGCGCCCCTGTTCCTCCTGGATACGCTGCCGGCCGTACTTCTCATAGTCATAAAAGGCGTCCAGCTCGCTGTCGTAGTCAAAGCGGCCGGACTGCTGGATCATGTGCCGCCCATATTCCTCCGGGGTATGGACGTCAGGCACAAAGTCAAAGAGATCCAGGTTCTCGGCCAGCCGGCGCAGCTGCGCGGAGTCCTCCGGCGCGGCGATGGCCGCTGCCGCTTCCAGCTTGCTCCACTCCTGCCGGGAGAGGCCGGAGCAGGCGCGGCACAGGCGGTTGAGGTCAAACACGCTCTCCTGGTCTTTACTCAGGATGGGACGGAGTGACTGGGGAAATTCGCAGGATTGGATCGTGAGCTGTGCGAAATCCTCGCTCTCGAATCCGCTACGGAAAATCAGCCGCTCCATCTGGCGCTCCGGCATGGGCAGAGAGAGAAAAACTGTCTGGCGGGCGTCGTGGACCGAGGTGAGGGACACATCCATCAGGCTGCCGCTGTACTTGTAGTCCGGGAAATGGCAGCCATCGTAAAGCTGCTCCAACTGCATCCCATTGTCATAGACCACACCGTAGGGGGTGATCTGACCGGATGTGTCGTTGAGGATCAGATCCAGGGCCGTCCTGTGGGCGTCCAGCTGCTCCAGTTCCTCCATAGAGGCACAGCCGCCGTGGAGATTCATGTAGTGCTCCCGTCCGATCTGCTCCAGGTCGGAGAAGTCGGTGATCACCGTGGCCTGCTGGCAGCAGAAGGTCAGGTTGATGAGGTCTGTCATATCGGAAGTCCCCAGTCTATACGCCATCCCCTGGAACTGGGCCAGCTCGCTGTCCGTGAAACTGTCCAGACGCTTGACGAGGTAGTCCAGCTCATCCACATTGACCTTTGTTTCCTCCAGGCGCTTGAGGATGGGGCACGGGCCCTGGATCTCCTCCACCGTGCAGTCCCTGGCCAGCGGGTCCCCGATGTCCAGGGATTCCAGCATCCCGATGGTGCTGTCGTACTGGTCCGGCGGGATGGGGAAGGGGATGGTGACCAGGCCGTATTCCAGGTGGTTTGCGTTATAGAGTGCTGCTCGGATCTTCATGGGCGCCCTCCTTTTCATTCAATTGTTTTACTCTGGTTCTCATGCAGTCCTCCCCGCTGCCCCAGCAGAGAAACCCGTGGGCGGGGTAGGGGCAGCCCTCACAGCGGGAAAACCGGTGACAGACCGGCTTCTGGGGCGGGTCCGGGGGGCAGGTGGGTGCAGCCATAGCCCGCACCCGGCGCAGGATGGAGACTGCCTGCATCCGTTCTACCGCGGCAGCATGGGGCAGGCAGTGATATTCCCTTTTTCTGATCATGACAGGATTCTCCTCTCAAAACGCAAAAAAGGGGCCGTATTCTGCGCTTGGCAAAATACGGCCCCACTTGGTTCAGCGTTGGATTTACAAATTCATTTGTGGTTCCTGGCTCTGTGTCTGCTCCAGTCTGCACTGCAGATCCGGGACGATGTACTCGATCCTCGTCCTGGCGGTTTGGATCGTTTTCAACTGCTTCTCCTCCGGTTCCGGCCCCTCCTCCAGCAGATAATCCGTTGCCCGGTACAACTCTGTGAGTTCCTCTGGGGTGAAGAACTGTGCATTGGAGATGAGGCCGGAGCGGACAGCGAAGTCCCGCTTTGCGCTCTGAAAATCTTCCTCATAGTAGTGGCCGTGGCTGACGCCGATGTGGTCATAGTCCCATGTCCAGGTGACAAACTGGTACCCCTGGCCGTTTTCCCGTTCCTGCCCCGCCAGCACCGCACCGCCGAAATCCGCAAGCAGATGGAATTTCTCCTGCAGGCCGGACGCACGGAGCAGCGGCGTATGTTCCATGGCCTCCACATATCCATATACCTCGTCTGCTGTTACAGCCACCTGATGGTACAGTTCGCTGGCCTCCTCATTCTTGCTCCCCGCAGGCAGCAGAAAGACATCGCTGGCAGGTGATACATAGAGGATCGGCTGGCCGTGGAGGGATACCTCCAGCCGTCGGTCCTCTTTGATGGCGGATTGGATTCCGTCCATGCTTAACCGCCGTGACAGTTCAGTCAGATATTTGTTTTTCATCACATACCTCCAAATCTGTACTTATTGTAAAACGGTGTAGGAATAAAAAAAGCTCGTGCATCATCTGCACGAGCCTTTGAATTGGGTGTTCGCCCTCATTTTTTAGTTTAGTATAAAACAATGACTCACACATTTGGTTGTGTGAGTCATTGTTTTTGGTGGAGATAAGCGGGATCGAACCGCTGACCTCTTGAATGCCATTCAAGCGCTCTCCCAGCTGAGCTATACCCCCATATAACCGGAAACCCTTGTGTCCCAGGGGTTTCCGGGCTTTTTGATTTAACTGTTGTCTCTCTCGGTGAGAGGTGGCACACCTGATTGCTTGCGCTCCCAGCTGAGCTATACCCCCATATTCTATTGTGCACTCCTGAGTGCTCTAGCATTATATCTCATTCCTCACCCTTTGTCAACTATTTTTCAAATATTACCGCAAGAATTTTTCACGCCGCCGGAAGGCGTCCGGGAAACACACAACACGGTCCGACACGATAGTATGGAATGTATGGTACAACCACTGACCACATTTCCTCTATAAAGGCGTTTTCCCATATGCTGCAATCCATTAAAAATCTCTCCATCCGACGCAAATTGAAGCTGGCGTTCGGTACCATCATTCTATTCTGTACCGTGGCGGCACTTCTGGGCGCTTTGGGTATCGGCACCGTTTTCACCCACAGCCGCACCCTGTACACCGATTACGGCCAGGCCCAGGGGGCCGCCAACCGGATTCTGGCCGTTTTCAAACAGAATGAACTGCTCACCGGTTCCCTGCTGCTCAACCGGGACCCCCAGGGGCAGCAACAGCTGCTCACCGCGCTGACCGCCAACCGCACCGATCTTCTGGACCGTCTGGAAACCGGAGACGCCGCCGGTTATTTTGACCATCTGGACCCCGGCGATCTGCTGGAACTGGAGTCCCTGCTGGACACCTATTTTGCCGCCCAGGCCGAAGTGGTGGAGATAGTGGAAGACGGCAGCGCCGATGACGCCGTGAGCCGGTTTACCCAAGAGCTTCTGGTAGCGGGCGAAGCCGTGAACGGCATGGTCCAACAGATCATTGCCGCCCAGGAGCTGGCCGGGCAGGAAATGCTGAACCGTCTCGGCGCCACCACCTCCCAGGTCATGATTCTGCTGGGCGGATTCGCCCTGTTCGCCCTGATCTACTCCCTGGTGGTTACCATCCGCATGTCCGCCTCCATCGGCCAATCGGTCCAGGGGTTGATGGACGGCATGGAAAGCCTTCGTTCCGGCGTTCTCAGCACCCGGATTCCCGTGCGCAGCCTGGACGATCTGGGCCGCATTTCCCAAAAATTCAACGAGACCTGTGAAGCGCTGGACACCTGTGTATCCCATGTGAACGCCACCATGGAACAGGTGGCCGCCGGCCGTCTGGTCTACGATGACACCACCGTGTTCCAGGGGGATTTCCTCACCATGCAGCAGTCCATTGTCCGCATGATTGAACAGGAAAACCAGTTGATTCGCCTGGTGCAGTCCACCACTGAGCAGGTTTCCTCTGCCGCCGGACAGGTCTCCGCCGCCGCGCAGAATTTGGCCCAGGGCGCCACAGAACAGGCCAGCAGCGTGGAGGAGCTGTCTGCCGCCGTGTCCGATTTCTCCACCCGGATGACCGCCGCCGTGGAGGATGCCGCCGCCACCAGCCGCAAGGCCGGGGAAGCCGGGGAACTGACGGAACAGACCAATGAGAAAATGGACCAGATGCTGGAGGCTATGGCCCAGATTTACGCCGCGTCTCAGGAGATGGGCCGGGTGGTCCAGTCCATTGAAAACATCGCGTTCCAGACCAATCTGCTGGCCCTCAACGCCGCCGTGGAAGCCGCCCGGGCCGGCAGTTCCGGCAAGGGCTTTGCCGTCATTGCCGACACGGTGCGCCATCTGGCCATCAAGAGCAGCGAAGAGGCCAAGGAGACGGCCCGGCTGCTCCAGAGCACCCAGAGCGCCGTGGATTTGGGCCGGGAGCTGGCCGCCGACGCCGCCGGTCTGCTCCGGGACACCGCGGGGGCGGCCGAAGAATCCGCCGCCAGCACGGCCCGGGTTCTGTCGGCCTTGACGGAACAGACCGCCGCCCTGGAGCAGATCGACAGCGGTTTGGAACAGATCAGCGCCGTCATCCAAAACAACTCCGCCTCCTCTCAGGAGAGCGCCGCCGCCAGCCAGGAGCTCCACGCCCAGGCCTCCGAGCTGGAACGCCATGTCCGCGTCTTCTCCCTGGACTGACGCCCTCCGTTTTCCCCGGCCGCTGGCCATTGCCGGTCTGCGGCCGGGGATGGAGCCCGTTCCATTTAAACCGTAAAATTATTTCCCTAAAACCATTGGGGAAATCTTAACCTTTTGCAAATTGAGACGATATAATAGTAGATAAGAATACAAATTCGCATTTCCCAGCCGCAGCGGTCCCCAAAGGCCCTGCGGACCGCAACAAAGAGGTGATCGGCATTGTGTTTTCGGGACACCCTTTCGGCACAGAATTCCCATGACGCCCCCATTTCCGGACGGGCTCCTGAGCTGCCGCAGTCCCCTCCTTTCATCACCTTTTCCGCCGGGCAGGCCCTATGGAAGCTCTACCAGCTCTGGCGGGGCGGCGATGACGCGCCGCTGCGTCTGAGTCTTCTGTCCGGCGAGGACCCATGCAACGCCCTGTTGGGCGACACTCTGCCCCGGGAGCACCAGCGGCTTCAGCTGCTGCTCAACGACGCGGCCCAAGCTCGGCTGGAAGCCCTGAACACTTCGCCGGACGCTCTGGACGAACGGGCCCTGGTCTTTCTGACCCGGAATGAGCTGGTGGCGTGGCTGTTTCTGTTCCCCGCCGTGGGACAGGGCCGGGCGCTGACCAATGGCCGGTTGCAGCAGGCGCTGCTGCGGCATAATATCACCACCGGTATCCGGTGGGACACCCTGCGGCAGCTTCCCACGCTGCCCCAACGCCATTTCCGCATGGTGCCCATCGCGGTGGGCACGGCGCCCATCCCCGGCCGGGACGGCCGCATCACAGACCATTTCCCCCGCTCCATCGGCGCGGAGGTCCAGGTGGATGTTCTGGCCCATGAGGACTATGAATCCCTGCATTTGGTGCGGGATATCGAAGAAAACGACGTGATCTGCGACATCTTTCCGGCCACCAAGGGCACGCCGGGCCTCACCGTCACCGGCCGGGCCCTGGACGCCCCCGACGGCCACACGGTCACCGTACCCCAGGGCCGCAACACCTGCCTGTCCGAGGACGGGCTGCATCTGGTGGCCGCCTGCCGGGGTCATGTGGTCTTCTCCGGCCGCAGCTTCCATGTGAAGCCGGTGCTGGAGCTTCAGGACCCGCCCGTCTCTCCTCAGCAGGTGGTCAAGTTTCTGGGTGATATCCACATCCACGGCGATTTGCCCGACGGCGCTTCCGTCTACGCTATCGGCACCGTGCAGGTGGATGGCGCTGTGGGCGCCTGTACCATTGAGGCCGGTGAAAATATCATTCTGTCCAGCGGCGCCCAGGGTGTAAACCGTGCCAGTCTCCGGGCCCAGCGGTCCGTCTATGCCAAATACCTCGACCACTGCACCGTCTACGCCCGGGAAAGCGTCCAGGCTGACTGCATCATCCGCTGTGAGATTTACAGCAACGATATGGTGCGGGTCCGCACGGGACTGGGCGCCATCATCGGCGGCACCGTCCGGGCCACCCGGGAAGTCTCCGCCACCATGGTGGGGTCCCAGGCCCACCGGCCCACCCAGATTTTTCTGGGCGGCCAGCCCTGTGAAGAGGCCGAGCGGGCGCAGGTGCTGCAGGAGATTGAGGACGCCGACCAGACCATTGCGGAACTGAGCCGCCGGACCGATGAAGAAGCCGTCCGGCAGCTGCCCAAGCTGAAGCTGCACCAGGGTGTGGCCAAGCTGAAGCTGGAAAAGTTCGACCGGGAGCTGGAAGCCGCGGCCAAAGCTCTGGAGGCGGAGGACTGCCGCCTGCTCTGCGACACCGCCTACCCCGGCACCGTCGTTACCATTCGCCACAGGGAAATTCCTGTGGACCAGATCACCCATCCCTGTGCCATCGGTGCCGCCGGCGGCCATGTGGGTTGGCTGTAAATTTTTAGAGGAGGGTTGCTAATGACAACGCAACAGCTCAAGGAATTGCAGGAGATCATTCATCAGTGTATGCAGGACACCACCATTCGCTTCGCAGGCATCGATCTGCTGCAGGAAGAGACCGCTCTTTCCGATAACGTCTGTACGGTGCATACCACCCTGGAAGGCGGATGCAACGCCACGTTGGTACTATGCGCCGACACCGCGCTGCTGACACGGCTGGCCCGGATCATCATGTGTTCGGATCAGGTGACAGAGCAGGATGTGCAGGACGTGGCCATTGAGTATTTCAATGTGGTCTGCGGGCGCATCGCCGCCGGACTCTATCAATCCACCCGGATTTCGTCCCGGTTCACACCGCCCCGGTTCCGTACCGGCGCCTACGTTCCCGAAACGCCGCAATCCGGCAGCTGTGTGCTGGGCTACAGCAGCGGCAGCAACGAGAACGCCCAACTGATGTTCCTGGGCCTTCTCACTCCCGAAGACCAGGCCTGTCGGGCCTGACGACCGACCCAACGGACCGGCCTGGCCGGTACATGCGCCCGCAGACGTGCTGCGGACAGAATAAAGGAGCGAGCAATCAATGTCGAAAAAAATCATGGTGGTAGATGATTCCAGAATCGCCCAGTTGCAGTTACAAAAGATCATTTCCAATACAGAGTACGAAGTGGCGGCCTGCTGCCAGAGCGCCGAGGAGGCCCTGGCGGCCTATGACAAAGTCCTTCCCGATCTGGTGACCATGGACATCGTCATGCCCGGCATGGACGGCCTCGACGCGGCCCGGCTGCTGCTGGAGACCCACCCGGACGCCAAAATCCTCATGATCTCTTCCCTGGCCTACGATGACACCATTGACGAGGCCAAGCGCATCGGCGCCTTGGGCTTTGTTTACAAGCCCTTTGATCAGGAGCAGGTCCTTTCCGCCATGGAGCAGGCCTTTGCTCCCACAGCCCTCTGACACACTCCGCCACCCTGTTTCCCCACCGGGCTGGGCCCTTCCGCGTCCCGCCCGGTGGGTCGTTTTTTCCCCTTGCATCGGGATAATTTTATGATAAAATAAACATAGTATTCCCCTCGGATATAACCATTTACTGTAAGAAAGGAACTATTTCCGATGGCACACAGCAAAAAGCGCGACGCCTGGGGCTCCAAATGGGGGTTCATTCTGGCCTGCATTGGCTCCGCCGTGGGCATGGGCAACATCTGGCTGTTTCCGGCCCGTCTCTCCGCCTACGGAGGCGCGACCTTTTTAATTCCCTACCTGATCTTTGTGGTCATCATCGGGTCCACCGGTGTCATCGGTGAAATGGCCTTTGGACGGGCTGCCCGCTCCGGGCCCATCGACGCCTTTGGTCTGGCCACCCGGCAGCGCTTCGGCTCGGAAAAGCCTGGCAAGCTCCTGGGTCTCCTGCCGGTGCTGGGCTCTCTGGCGCTGGCCATCGGCTATTCGGTGGTGGTGGGCTGGATTTTCAAATACCTGTTCAGCGCCCTGACCGGCAGCTTCTCCGGTATGGCCAGCGTGGAGGAGTACGCCGCCTTTTTCAACGGCGCCGCCGCCTCCAACGGCCTGTGGCAGATGGTGGGATTGGTGCTGACCATGGTGATTCTGGCCCTGGGCGTGGGCCGCGGCATCGAAAAAGCCAATAAAATCATGATGCCCCTGTTTTATGTGCTGTTCATCGGTCTGGCCGTCTATATTTTCACCCGCCCCGGCGCGGCGGCGGCCTACCGGTATATCTTTGTCCTGGACCCCAAGGGACTGGCCGATCCGCTGGTGTGGGTCTACGCGTTGGGTCAGGCGTTTTTCTCCCTGTCGGTGGCCGGCAATGGAACGCTGATCTACGGCTCCTACCTGAGCCAGGACGCCAATATTCCCAGCGACGCCAAGGCTGTGGCCTTCTTTGACACCTGCGCCGCCATGCTGGCGGCCCTGGTCATCATCCCGGCCATGGCCGTCACGGGCCGGAACCTCAGCGAGGGCGGACCGGGCCTGCTGTTTATCTATCTGCCCAACGTCCTGCGGGAGATTCCCGGCGGCACGGTGCTGCTGATGCTGTTCTTCCTGGCCGTGGTCTTTGCGGCCATGACCTCTCTCATCAACCTGTTTGAATCGCCCATTGCCACCTTGCAGGAGCTGTTCCGCCTGGGACGGCCCGCCGCTGTGGCAGTGGTGGGCGTCGTGGGCGCCGTGGTCAGTTTGCTCATCGCCCCCATCGTCTCCCCCTGGATGGACGTCTGCTCCATCTATATCTGCCCCCTGGGAGCCCTGCTGGCCGGTGTCTGCTTCTTCTGGCTCTGCCGGAAAGACTATGTGCTGGAGCAGGTGAATCTGGCCCGTTCCAAACCGCTGGGCGGCTGGTTTTATCCCCTGGCAAAGTACGGCTTCTGCGGCGTGACGCTGCTGGTGCTGGTGCTTGGAATTGCCTTGGGCGGCATCGGCTGAACGCCGTGTCCCCTGCATATAAAAAGAAAGGACATGGATGGTTATGGAACAAAATCAACTCACCCAATATGTGGGCAGCACCTGTCTGGTGTACAACGACACCAGCGAACTTCTCTTCTCCGGTGAAGTCGCATCGTACAGCAATACCCTTCGCGTCAATGTCATATACGACGCCGACACCTGCTGTCCCTACTGGACGCTGAAACCGGCCAGCAAAATTTATCTGCGGCTTCAGGATGAGCAGGATTCCAAACAGTTTATCATGCTGCATGGCATGGTGGTCAACGCCACAAACGATCATTTCTTTATGCTGCCCCAGTTTATCACCTACAAGTCCAACGAACGGGAATACTTCCGGCAGTCCGTCCAGCTGCAAACCACCGTTTCTTTCCACAACGGCCAGCCGGTGCAGCACGATGGCACGATCGTGGATATCAGCGCCGGCGGTCTGTGTCTGCACAGTATGATGAACTATCAGATTGGTGACTCCATTCAAATTGTTGGACAGCAGCTCCACTTCAGCGGCCCTGCCCACGATCTGGATTGTGTTGTGGTGCGGAAAACCCCGCAGCGCAACGCCATGCAGCCAAACGTTTACGGCTGCAGCTTCCGCTATCTGGACGAAGGCCACCTGGAACGGCTGTTCAGCGATATTTTTGTGCTGCAATGTTCCAAAATCCATACCAATTGAGTACGATAACCGGAAACACCGGCGGTTTTACAAAGGAGCCGCGCCGGAGGCAACAGCCTCCGGCGCGGCTCCTTTTGATATGGCTTAATGGCTGCTGTTCTTACAAAATACGGCCATCGGTGGAAATGGTGACCACATGGCAGGCCATGGCCTTGCCGCTGCGCTCCAGCGCCGTGCGGACCGCCCGCTCCAAACCACCGCAGCAGGGCACCTCCATGCGGGCCACAGTGACGGTGCGGATGTCGTTGGCCCGGAAGATGGCTTCCAGCTTTTCCTCGTACTGCACCGCGTCCAGCTTGGGACAGCCCACCAGCACAATTTTGCCTTTCAGGAGCTTCTCGTGGAAGGCCCCATAGGCAAAGGCCGTGCAATCGGCAGCCACCAGCAGGTCACAGCCGTCAAAATACGGGGCGTGGATGGGGGCCAGCTGAATCTGCACCGGCCACTGGCGCAGTCGGGAGGGCTGCTCCCCCGCCGGGGCCGGAGCCTCATCCCGCTGGAAAGCCATGGCCCGGCTGCCGGGGCATCCGCCCCCATGGTGGTGCTGCTTCCGGGCCTTTTCGGCCAAGACCGCCGCCTCGTCATAGGCCGGGGCCTCCCGCTCCTCAAAGGTGATGGCCCCGGTGGGACAGGCGGGCAGACAGTCGCCCAGACCGTCGCAGTAGTGTTCCCGGGTCAGCCGGGCCTTGCCATCCACCAGTTCGATGGCCCCTTCATGGCATGCGGTCACGCAGGCCCCGCAGCCGTTGCAGGCTGTCGCATCAATGTGTATAATTTTACGGATCATTTGCCGTTGCCTCCTTGACTTTATAGGGGAATTGTATCATAATATGGTTGCATGTTCTGTTGTATTTCCAACGATAAGGAGCGATGGAATTGGAACCGCGAATTCTGGCCGCCTCTCCCCTGTTTGCCGGCGTGGACCCGGAGGACATCGGCAAAATGCTGTCGTGTCTGTCCATCCACCAACGCACCTATGAGCGGGAGGCCTATATCTGCACCGCCGAAGAACCGCCCAGGGAATTGGGCGTGGTCATCCGGGGCAGCGTCAATCTAATTAAGGAAGATTACTGGGGCAACCGGGCCATCATCACCAAAATCGGCGCCGGGGGCATCTTTGGGGAAGCCTGTTCCTGCATCGACGTTCCCTCCATGCCTGTCAGCGTGGTGGCGGCGGAACGGAGTGAAATTCTGTTCCTCAACTACCGGAAAGTCACCACCACCTGTCCCAACGCCTGTCCGTTCCACGCGGCGCTGATCCAGAATATGCTGTCCCTCATTGCCCGGAAAAACCTGATGCTCACCAACAAAATCTCCCATCTGGTCAAGCGGACCACCAGAGAAAAACTCCTGTCCTATTTTTCCGAGCAGGCGTCCCAGAGCGGCGGCAGCAGCTTTACCATTCCCTACAACCGCCAGGAGCTGGCCGACTACCTCAGTGTGGACCGCAGCGCCATGTCCACGGAGCTAGGCAAGCTGCGCAAGGAGGGCTTGCTGGAATTCCACAAAAACCAGTTTACCTTATTATAAAAAAGCTAAAATTTTTTCCAATTTGTTTGAAATCCAACAGACAATTTTAGGAATCAATGTTATTATATTGTAGAAATTATGAAGGAGGCAATCTGATCCATGTATTGTGTGAAGAAATTACAGGAAGATCTCTACTGGGTAGGCGCCAGCGACCGCCGTCTGGCCCTGTTTGAAAATATTTACCCCATTTCCCGCGGCGTGTCCTACAACGCCTATGTGGTGCTGGACGAAAAGACCGTGCTGATGGACACGGTGGACCACTCCGTCAGCAGCCAGTTCTTTGAGAACCTGGAGCATGTGCTGAACGGCCGTCCCCTGGACTATCTGGTGGTCAACCACATGGAGCCCGACCACTGCGCCACCGTAGAGGAAGTCGTCCGCCGCTACTCCGGCGTCACCGTCGTGGGCAACGCCAAGACCATGCCCATGCTGCGGAACTTCTTCACCTTTGATGTGGACGGTCATTCCCTGGTGGTCAAGGAGTTTGACACCCTCTGCACCGGCAAGCACACCTTCACCTTTGTTATGGCGCCCATGGTCCACTGGCCCGAGGCCATGGTGACCTATGATGTCACCACCAAGACCCTGTTCTCCGCCGACGCTTTCGGCACCTTCGGCGCCCTCAATGGCAACATCTTTGCCGACGAGGTCAACTTCGAAACCGAGTGGCTGGACGACATGCGCCGCTACTTTACCAATATCGTCGGCAAGTACGGCACCCAGGTCCAGGCATTGCTGAAGAAGGCCGCCACCATTGAAATTGAGATGATCTGCCCCCTGCACGGCCCCGTGTGGCGCAAGAACATCGGCTGGTTCATCGACAAGTACCAGCACTGGAGCCGTTATCAGCCCGAGGAAACCGCCGTCATGATCGCCTATGGCTCCGTCTACGGCAACACCGAGAACGCCGCCACCATTCTGGCCAACGAGCTGGCTGACCGCGGCATCCGCAACGTGGTCATGTACGATGTGTCCGTGACCCATCCCTCCGTCATCGTGGCCGAGGCTTTCCGCTGCAGCCACTTGGTCTTCGCCTCCACCACCTACAACGCCAACATTTTCGCCAACATGGAGACGGTTCTCACCGATCTGCAGCACCACAACCTGCAAAACCGCGTGGTGGGCATCATCCAGAATGGTTCCTGGGCTCCCACCTCCGGCCAGCTGATGCGCGAGTGCATCTCCTCTATGAAGAACATGACCATTCTGGACGCCCAGGTGGACATCCTGTCCTCCGTCAAGGACGCCCAGCGGCAGCAGCTGGTGGCCCTGGCCGACGCCATCGCCGATTCCATGCCCAAGCCCGTGGTCATCGATCACAGCCAGCAGATTGAGCCCAACGCCATGTTCAAGCTGAGCTATGGCCTCTTCGTCCTGACCACCAAGGACGGCGACAAGGATAACGGCTGCATCATCAACACTGTCACCCAGCTGACCGATGTGAAGAAGCGCGTTACCATCGCTGTCAACAAGGCCAATCTGAGCCACGACACCATCCTCAAGACCGGCGTGTTCAACGTGTCTGTCCTGACCCAGGAGGCTCCTTTCTCCCTGTTCCAGCGCTTTGGTTTCCACAGCGGCCGCGATACCGACAAGTTCGAGGGCTTCGCCTGCACCGAGCGCAGCGAGAACGGTCTGGTGTATCTGAACAAGTACGCCAACTCCTTCCTGTCCTGCAAGGTCACCGAGACCTATGACTACGACACCCACACCCTGTTTGTAGCCGATGTGACCGAGGCCCGTGTGCTGAACAACGAGCCCTCCATCACCTACGCCTACTACTTC
Source organism: uncultured Oscillospiraceae bacterium (assembly GCA_944385415.1). Classification (GTDB taxonomy): domain Bacteria; phylum Bacillota; class Clostridia; order Oscillospirales; family Oscillospiraceae; genus Avoscillospira_A. The sequence goes on from CALWXC010000011.1 coordinate 34,633, forward strand.
GACAACACCAAGCCGAAGCCTCAGCCTGCCGATCCCGAGCAGAAGGGCTGGGTCTGCAAGATCTGCGGCTATGTCTACGAGGGCGAGGATATCCCCGCCGACTTCATCTGCCCCCTGTGCAAGCACGGTGTGGCTGATTTTGAGAAAATCGGTTAAACTACCTACATAACTCTAAAGTTTTAAGGAGGAATTTCCCATGGCTAAGTATGTTTGCGACGTTTGCGGTTATGTCTATGACGAGGCTGCCGGCGATCCCGACAACGGCATTGCCCCCGGTACCGCCTGGGCCGACGTACCCGAGGATTTCGAGTGCCCCCTGTGCGGCGTAGGCAAGGACCAGTTCTCCGAGGAAGCCTGATCTCTGCCGCTTCATAGCAACCGGTACAAAGCTGCCGGGTACAGTCCCATGGGACTGTACCCGGCAATTTTTCTTATGTGAACAGAAACGCCGCGCCAATCAGTGCCGTGACCAAGCCGCCCATGGCTTCCACCTGCAATGCCACATCGGTGGGCTCTGCGTTCTCATACCGCCATCCATAGTGCAGCTGCCACATCTTGCGCGGAAATGCCAGATGGACAATACCCAGCAGAAGCAGGAACCCGCCCAGGACCGGGTGGGAGTCGGACCGGTCGCGCTCCAACCGTTGGTTCAGCTGCAAAATGTCCCACACTTCCTCTCCCGAAATGTACTTGTCCGGGTCGTAATCCTCGCTCCATCCTCCATAGCCGACCCTGTCTCCCCGGCTCCACTGATAGGTGGACCCGTCGGGATATATGACCTCCAACTCCACCTGGCCCCCATGTCCTTTCACGGAAAAGCTGCACACCGCACCATCCACCGTGATGGTTTGTTCCGTATGATTCACCGTATAAACTTTTCCGTCACACTCTATATTGTAGACTGCGGCGTCCTCCTCTTTGCCGCAGGCCGTCAGAACCGTCAGCAGCAGCGCCAGCAGCAATAGGAAGCGGCACAAACTCCGTGTTTTCTCCATAGTCCATCGCTCCTTTTCCATACAGCCGATACAGAAAACAGGCATTTCGGGCAGCGTATCACCTCCAGTTTCGGTAGATCTCCTCGATGGCCTCCATGGCGGCCACACTCAGCTCCTCTGTCACCACGGGGCTGGTGATCCGGTTTTCCGACAGACACTCCTGCACATGGCGCACCTCGTAGACCAATTCGTGGTCACAGGGAAATTCCAGCGTCTCCGGTTCCCTGCCGTCGGCGTGAATGGTCAGGGTACGGGCTTTCCAGTAGAGGGGCAGCTCCATAAAGCCCCGTTCCCCATAAAACCGCGCCCCATCCTGGAGCATGGCCTTTGTACTGTTGGCTGCTGTGAACAGGACGCCGTTTTCCATACGGCCCGCCAGCATATACTGGCACTCGCCGCCCTCCGGCGACGGGGTCCAGACGCCGCTGCACGTCTCCAGCGGGCCGAAGAGCCACAGCAGCAGTTCCATAACATAGATGCCGCTGGACAGCAGGGTACCGCCGCCGTCGGCCCGACGGAACATCCAGCCGTTGTAATCGGGGGAAAAGGAGTGGCGGAACTCCGCCAGATGGATTTTTCCCACGTCGCCCCGCTCCACCCGCTCTTTCAGCGCCAGGACGGCAGGCAGAAACAGCATTTTCTGGGCTTCCATCAGGAGCAGGCCCCGCTGCCGGGCCAAAGCAAACAGTTCCCGCGTCTGCCGGGACGAGGTGGTGCAGGGCTTTTCACACAGAACATGCTTTCCGGCCAGCAGAGCCGCTTTAGCCCATTGGTAATGCTGGCCGTTGACAGTGGACAGATACACCACGTCCACATTGGGGTCCCCCAACAGCTGGTCATGGCTGCCGTAGGCTGTGGGAATGTTCCATTCCGCCGCCTTTGCCCGTGCCTTTTCCAGGGACCGGGAGGACAATGCCACCACTTCCCCGCCGCCCGCCGCCCGGACGGCGGCCACAAACCGGGGCGCAATGGACGAGGTACTGAGGAGACCGTATCGAATGGGTTTCACAGAAAAACCTCCTTCTGCCAAAAAATCCGGGCTTTCGCCCGGATTTTTATGGATGTTCTTATTTGCCCATGAGCTTTTCCAGCGCGGCCATACGGACACAGACGCAGAAAACCTCCATGGCGGCCTCCAGTTCGGCCACCGGGGGCAGGGACGGCGCAATGCGGATGTTGGAATCCTGGGGGTCCTTGCCATAGGGGTAGGTGGCGCCGGCGCCGGTCATGACCACGCCCGCCTCCTTGCACAGGGCCAGGGCCCGCTTGGCGGTGCCGGGCATGGTGTCGTAGCTGACAAAGTAACCGCCCTTGGGACGGCACCAGCTGCCGATGCCCAGGGGAGCAATCTCCCGATCCAGCATATCCACCACGGCGTCGAACTTGGGCTTCATGATGGCGGCGTGCTTCTTCATCAGCTCCAGGGTGTGGGCCTTGTCCTTGAGGTAGCGGACGTGGCGCAGCTGGTTAACCTTGTCATAGCTGATGACCTGAACCGTCAGCAGCTTCTGCATATAGGCCATATTGGCCTCGGAGGTGGCGAAGACGGCCACGCCCGCGCCGGGCAGCGTCACCTTGGAGGTGGAGGCGAACTCAAAGACCATATCGGGGTTACCAGCCTCGCGGCACACGGTGAGAATGTCCCGGAACGGTACAAAATCGCCGTCAAACTCATGGATGCAGTAGGCGTTGTCCCACATGATGGTGAAATCCGGAGCAGCAGGCTTCAGGGCGGCCAAACGGTCAATGACGGCGTCGGAATAGGTGATGCCCTGGGGGTTGGAATACTTGGGCACACACCAGATGCCCTTGACCGCCGGGTCCTTGACGGCTTCTTCCACGGCGTCCATGTCGGGGCCTTCCTCGGTCATGGGAATGGTAATCAGCTCCATGCCAAAGGACTCGGTGACCTTGAAGTGGCGGTCATAGCCGGGGGACGGACACAGGAACTTGACCACATCCTCCTTACACCAGGGGCGTTCACTGTGGAGCAGGCCGTGGGTGAATGCCTTGGAAATCACATCATACATGAGGTTCAGGCTGGCGTTGCCGCCGGCAAAGACCTCCGAGGGCTTACAGCCCAGAATCTCCGCAAAGAGGGCGCGGCAGGCGGGCACACCGGCCAGCTCACCGTAGTTACGGACGTCCATACCGTCTGCCACGCAATCCTCCGGCGTGGAGAGGACGGTCAGAATATCGCTGACCAGGTCCAGCTGCGCCTTGCCGGGCTTACCGCGGGACATGTCCAGCTTGAGGTTTTTGGCCTTGGCCGCCTCAAAGGCAGCGGTAACAACGTCGTATTCCTGTTGCAGCTGGGCTGCGGTCAGAGTTGCATATGCAGTCATGGTATGACCCCTTTCAATCTATTTGTACTTATATCAGTATTCTACTGTCCGTATGGGATAAAGTCAAACGGCATTTTACTTTACTTTTTGCAAGATTTGCGGTATTTTCTTGTATAGAATATAACACAGTCCATCATTGAAGTACATCAAAATACAATTGTCTATCACACATAGACTATCAAAAAAGGAGGCATCGGACATGCTGGGAGACTGTCACATCCACCTGGCATTGGACGGGTATGATTACAAGGCGGCGTTGGGCCGCCACCGGGAGGCCGTGGATGACGAACCCATCCACGCAGCCCTGGTCCGGTATCGGGAATTAGGCGTTACCTTTCTGCGAGACGGCGGCGACAAATTTGGCGTCAGCCGCCGGGCCAAGGAGTTGGCGCCCCAATACGGCATCGATTACCGCAGCCCCATCTTCCCCATCCACCGAAAGGGCCGTTACGGCGGTTTTATCGGTCGGGGCTACGATGATCTCACAGAGTACCGGCAGCTGGTGGCGGAAGCCAAGGCCCAGGGGGCCGATTTCATCAAACTGATGCTATCGGGTATCATGGATTTTTCCCACTTCGGCGTCATTTCCGACGATCCCTTGCCGCCGTCGGAGGTCCACGATCTGGTGGCCATTGCCCACGATGCGGGCTTTCCCGTCATGGCCCATGTCAACGGCGCGGACCGCATGGCGGCGGCCCTGGACGCGGGCATTGACTCTCTGGAGCACGGCGGCTATGCCAATGACGAGGTTTTGCACCAGCTGGCGGAATCCAAAACTGTCTGGGTGCCCACGCTGGTGACCATCGCCAATCTCCGGGGGGCGGGCCGGTTCCCCGAAGAGGATGTCCAGCGGTTGACGCGGCTCCATATGGACAATATTGCCGTGGCCCATCGTTATGGAGCGGTCATTGCCTTGGGCAGCGACGCCGGGGCCTGGCGGGTCCCCCACGGCAGCGGCACCGCCGATGAGCTGGCCCTGCTGACGGAGGTGCTGGGACCGGACGCCACAGAACTTTTACAAATTGGTGAAAAAATTCTCTGCCAGCGGTTTTCCTTTTGTTGAGGATGCATTATAATAGAGGTGCAGGAAAGGAGGAAACTCTATGAAACTGACCTTTTACGGCGCGGCGCGAGCCGTCACCGGCAGCTGCCACTGCATCACCTGCAACGGCCGCAAGATTCTCATTGACTGCGGCTTGCAGCAAGGTAAAGATGAATGGGATAACAGCAACAGTGAGTTGGAATTTGTACCAAGTCTCATCGACGATGTCATTGTCACCCACGCCCATATTGACCATACGGGCCGCCTGCCTCTGCTGGTGAAGCAGGGCTTCCGGGGCCGGATCTTCTGCACCCGTGTCACCGGGGAACTGCTGGACATCATGCTCCGCGATTCGGCCCACATCCAGGAAAGCGACGCCAACTGGAAAAACCAGAAGGGCCGCCGTTCCGGCGCAGCTCCGGTGGAGCCCCTGTACACCCTCCAGGACGTCATGGAGACGCTGGAACTGATTGTCCCCTGTGAATATGGCCGGGAGGTCCGCATTGACGACCAGATTCACGCCCGGTTCACCGACGCGGGCCATCTGCTGGGCTCCGCCGCCATCGAGCTGTGGCTGACGGAGAACGGTTCCTCCCGCAAGGTGGTGTTCACCGGCGACCTGGGCAACACCGATCAGCCCATTATCCGGGACCCCCAGCCCATTTACGACGCGGACTATCTCGTCACGGAAAGTACCTATGGCAACCGGGAACACGATGCACAGGAGGATTACACAGCCCGTCTGGCCCAGATCATCGACGAAACCCTGGGCAACGGCGGCAATGTAGTGATTCCGTCCTTTGCCGTGGGCCGCACACAGGAACTGCTCTACAAAATCCGGGAGATGAAAGAGCAGAACATGGTTAAGAGCGTGCCCCACTTTGAAGTGGTGGTGGACAGTCCCCTGGCCAATGAGGCCACCCGCATTTATTCCGGCGACCTGCGGGGCTATCTGGACGAGGAGGCACTGGCCACCATTCGGGAACGGGATCTGTTCACCTTCCCCGGCCTGCGGCTGATTCCCGGCGTGGAGGAGTCCCGTGCCCTGAACACGGACCCCACGCCCCGGGTCATCATCTCCGCCGCCGGTATGTGCGACGCGGGCCGGGTCCGGCACCACCTGAAACACAACCTGTGGCGGCGGGAGTGCGCGGTGGTCTTCGTGGGCTACCAGGCCGAGGGTACCCTGGGCCGTTCCCTGCTGGACGGGGTCAAGCACGTCAAGCTCTTCGGCGAGGAAATCGAGGTCAACGCCAATATCTATGTGCTCCACGGCCTGTCCTCCCACGCCGACCGCTCCCATCTGCTGGCCTGGGCGCAGAACTTTAACCCGGCTCCCCGCCATACCTTTGTGGTCCACGGACAGGACGAGGTGACGGAGGAATACGCCCAACTGTTGACAGACAACCATATTCCGGCCCATGCGCCTCTGCCCGGCGAGGTCTATGACCTGCTGGAGAATCGGGTGGTGGAAGCCGGTACGGCCCGGGTACGGCCCACGGCCACGGTCAAGACCAAACCCGTGCAGCCCGCTTCCCCGGCCTATCGCCGTTTGGAACAGATGGCCAAGGAACTGCTGCTGGCAGTCGAACACAACCGGGGCGGCTCCAACAAGGATTTGGGCAAGTTTGCCGATCAGATCAAATCCCTTATCGACAAGTGGGACAGATAAGCCGTCTCAGATTCTGGTATCAAACGTGCAAAAAGTATCGGGAATCGTCTTTCCGGCGATTCCCGATACTTTTTGCTATGCAATGAAAGCGTGCGCCGCACCATGGCCGGCTGCTTACTTTTTGACGTCAAAAATCCCTATGATCTTGTTGCAGTGCTCGCAATAATATGCATTGGGGATTTTTGTCTGGCCAAAAACCATGTCGCTCACATTGCTGTGTCCGATGGACTTTCCGCCTTCATAGATTAATTTGCGGAGCCCCTTTTTTTGAAACTCCCGGCGCGGCACCCACATAACTGTAATGCCACTTGCCACAATGCCTCCTGGCTGCATCTCTGCGCCGCATACTATACATTTCATAGCAACGATCCTCGTCCCTCGTTTCACAGCAGTCATTTAATCAAATATCTATTTATCTCGCCATTATAGCAGTTTGCGACGCACCTGTAAAGGGCCTCCGTGGCATAGAAACCCCCACCATTTCCCAGGAGGAAACAATGGGGGTTTCAATGTCTTTTAGAATACCGGGACCACGGCGCCGCCGTAGGTCTCCTCGATGAAGGCGCGGGTCTCGTCGGAGGTCAGGCACTCAATCAGCGCCTTGACGGCCTCGTTGTCCTCGTTGCCCTCCTTGACCACCAGCACGTTGGCATAGGTCTGAGCGCCCTCGGAATCGGCGCCCTCCGAAGCCAGGGCATCGGTGGCAGGGTTCAGACCGGCGTCCATGGCAAAGTTGGAGTTGATGACGTTGAGATCAAACTCCTCCACGGTCTTGGGCAGCATGGCGGCTTCCAGCTCGGTGAACTCCAGGTTCTTGGGGTTGGAGGTGATGTCCTTGGGTGTGGCGTTGAGACCGGCGGCGGGGTCGATCTCAATGAGACCCTGGGCAGCCAGCAGCTGCAGGGCGCGGGCCTCGTTGGTCACGTCGTTGGGCACGGCCACGGTGCCGCCGTCGGGCACTTCCTCAATGGAAGCGGACTTGCCGGGATAGATGCCCATGGGCTCATAGTGGATCTTGGCCACGCTGACCAGATGGGTGCCGTTGTCCGCGTTGAACTGCTCCAGGTAGGGGGTGTGCTGGAAGAAGTTGGCGTCTTCCTCGCCGTCCTCTACGGCGGTGTTGGGGATGATATAGTCACTGTACTCGGTGACTTCCAGGGTGTAGCCCTTCTCTTTCATCATATCTTTGCAGGCGTTGAGAATTTCGGCGTGGGGCACGGCGGTGGCAGCCACCTTCAAGGTGGTGTCGTCCTTCTTGGCGCCGCAGGCGCCCAGGGTTGCCACCAGACCGACGGCCAGCAGCGTTGCGATCAGCTTTTTCATTTTCAGGTTCCTCCTTTAATTTTCAGCGAAGTCTCTTATCCAGCTTTCTGGAAAGCCAGCTGAACAGCGATTGTACGACCTGGACCATGACGATGATCAAAAGCACCGTGGTCAGCAAAACCGGGGGTACGCTGCGGACATAACCGTACCGCACAGCCAGGTCACCCAGTCCCCCCGCGCCAACCGTACCGGCAATGGTCGTATAGGCGATGATGGTGACAATGGAAATGGACGCGCCCAAAATCAGGGAAGGCCGGGCCTCGGGTAAATAAACCTTGCGGACAATCTGCCATATGGACGCACCCATGGATTGGGCCGCTTCCACCACACCGCCGTCCACTTCCGACAGGGACGACTCCACCATCCGGGCGATAAAGGGGGCGGCGGAGATCACCAGGGGCGGAATGGCACCGCGAACGCCGATTTTCGTACCCACAAGAAATTTTGTGAAATCCAGCAGCAAAATCATCAGGATAATAAAGGGAATGGAACGGCCGATGTTGATGATCCAGCCCACAATGCGATTGCACCAGGGACGTTCCCAGATGCCGCCGGGGCGGGTGACAATCAGCAGCACGCCCAGGGGCAAGCCGATAATATAGGCAAAGATGGTGGAAGCCACCACCATGATGGTGGTATCCCGGAGACCTTCCAGAATCAGTCCGCCGTATTCATTCCAAAATTCAGCCATGGTCCGGCACCTCCTCCATGGTCACGTTGGGTTGGGATTGAATATAGTTTACTGCCTTGGCGGCTTCTGCGGGGTCCTGGGGCAGACCCAGCAGCATAGTACCGAAGGCCTTGCCGTCGATGTTGCGGGTATCCGCGCCGAGAATATTGACCTTCACGCCGCAGTCGATGGCCAGGGACGCAATGAGGGGCTCATACGAGGAACCACCATTGAACGCGATGCGGATGACGCGGGATTCCCGCAGGGCTTCCAGCTTGACGCCGCCGGGATACACCAGCTGGCGGCCGATTTCCGACTGAGGATTGGCGAAGATCTCCGCCACCTCCCCCTGTTCGGCCACCACACCACCGCTGAGGATGGCCACCCGGTGGCAAATGCGCTCCACCACTTTCATCTCATGGGTGATAATGACCACAGTGACGCCCAGCTTCTGGTTCAGGTCCTTGAGCAGCTCCAGAATGGACAACGTCGTGGTGGGGTCCAGGGCCGAGGTGGCCTCGTCGCACAGCAGTACCTTGGGGTCTGTGGCCAAGGCTCTGGCAATGGCAATGCGCTGTTTCTGGCCGCCGGACATCTGGGCCGGGTAGGCATTTTCCCGGTCACCCAGCCCCACCACTTCCAGCAGCTCCCGGGCCTTCTTCCGGGCCTGTGCCTTGGGCACGCCCGTCAGCTCCAGGGGAAAACAGATATTGTCCAAGGCCGTCCGCTGCATCAGCAGATTAAATCCCTGAAAGATCATGCCGATGGACTGGCGTGCCTTGCGCAGCTGCCGGTCCGTGAGCTGGGTCAGCTCCTGGCCGTCCACCACCACGCTGCCGGCAGTGGGCCGCTCCAGCAGATTCATGCAGCGGACCAGCGTACTTTTACCGGCGCCGGACAGGCCGATGATGCCGAAAATCTCTCCTTTTTGAATGTTCAGTGAAATGTGCTCCAGGGCGTGGACGGCGTCCGCCCCCTGGCCGAAGGTCTTGGTCAGGTCTCGAATCTGAATGATCGGTTCTGCCATGGACCAACCGCTCCTTTCCTTGTCAAACTGTCGTATGGGCATAAAAAAACGCCCCTGATCTTCGATCAAGGACGACAGACTACTCCACCGTGGTACCACCTTGGTTCGCCGCTGCCTCACGGAAACGGCCTTACAGCGTACTGACATACGCCTGCGCGATGACGGGCGCTCCCGTCGCAGCCTATACCATAGCGGTAGTCGGTGCGCAGCTCCGGAACCATGTTCAGCACAGCGTGCCGTGCCCCCTCTCACCTGCCAGGGCTCTCTTGGACGGTCGGTTTGGCTTACTCTTTCCTTCATTGCCTTTCAGCTATGAAATTGGTAGTCATAGTATACGACACCGACCGGACGCCGTCAACGGTTATTTTCCATGAAAGCCACAATTTTTTCAGAAAACCTTCGGCTACTCCGCACAAACCGGCCCCGAATTTCTCCCATTGACAACCATACCCCCATGGTTTACAATAGGAAAAATACTTCAATGCTAAAATTCGGTAAAGCAATCCACGACGGGTCCCGACGGCTTCGGCTTGACCTGGCCTGCAAAAAGGACTAAAATAAGAGGAGTATTGAAGATACCGAAAGAAAGAATGAACCGGCGGCCCCATGGGCCCCGGCGGAAAGGAAGACACCATGAGCAACATCAAAATTACCAGAACGACGACTCCCAAGGCAAAGCCCGATCAGAACCATCTGGGCTTCGGCAAATACTATACCGACCACATGCTGCGCATCGACTACACCGCCGGTATCGGCTGGCATGACGCCCGCATTGAGCCCTTCGGCAATCTGGAGATTCATCCGGCCGCCGTGGTGCTCCACTACGGCACCGAGATTTTTGAGGGCCTCAAGGCCTACCGCCGCCCCGACGGCAAGGTGCAGATGTTCCGCCCCATGGAGAACATTCGCCGCATGAACAACTCCGCCCGCCGCATGTGCCTGCCCACCATGGACGAGGATCTGGCATTGGAGAGCCTGCTGCTCTTTGTGGAGCTGGAAGAGGATTGGGTCCCCTCCGCCCCCGGTACCTCCCTGTATCTGCGGCCCTTTATGATCGCCACGGAGCCCAATCTGGCGGTCCATACGGCCAAGGAGATATCCTATCTGGTCATCGCCTCTCCTGTGGCCAGCTATTTCCCCGAGGGCCTCAAGCCTGTCAAGATCATGATTGAGGACGAGGACGTCCGCGCTGTCCGCGGCGGCACCGGCGAGGCCAAGTGCGGCGGCAACTACGCGGCGGCCACCCGTGCCGGCGACCGGGCCGAGACCAAGGGCTATTCTCAGGTTCTGTGGCTGGACGGCGTCGAGCGGAAGTACATCGAGGAAGTGGGCGCCATGAACGTCATGTTCAAGATTGGCGACGAAATCGTGACTCCCAAGCTCACCGGCTCCATTCTGCCGGGCATCACCCGCAAGAGCGCCATTGAGCTGCTGGCCAGCCAGGGCATCACCGTGTCCGAGCGTCTCCTGAGCGTGGACGAGCTCATCGGCGCAGCCAAGGACGGCACATTGGACGAGGCCTGGGGCATCGGCACCGCCGCCATCATCTCCCCCATCGGCGTTCTGGGTTATCAGGGTGTGGATTACACCATCCACAACGGCGAAATTGGCCCCTTCGCCCAGAAGCTGTATGACGATCTCTCTGGCATCCAGTGGGGCAAGACCGAGGACCCCTTCGGCTGGACCTTCCCCATCGACCAGCAGTAACATTACATAGCAGCAACGCCGCGTTGTCATAAGACAACGCGGCGTTGCTGTTGTATCCGTTTATCTGGCCCGCAGCTCCCAAAAGGCCACGGACCCAGCAGCGGCCACATTGAGGGAATCCACGCCGTGCTGCATGGGGATGCAGGCCGTGTACTCACAGGCAGCAATGGTGTCATGGGCCAGGCCGTCCCCCTCGGTACCCAGAACAATGGCCAGCTTGTCCTGTTCTTTCAGAATCGGGGCATCAATGGACAAGGCCCGGTCATCCAGCGCCATAGCCACGGTGGCAAAGCCCAACTGGTGGAGGCGGGACAGACCCGGCTCCGGCCAGCCCATCTCCAGGCGGGTCCAGGGAATCTGAAACACGGTACCCATGCTGACCCGGACAGCCCGCCGGTTCAGCGGGTCACAGCAGGTGGGGCTTAACAGGATACCGTCCATACCCAGAGCCGCCGCCGCCCGGAATAACGCGCCCACATTGGTGGTGTCCACAATGCCCTCCAGCACTGCCAGCCGCCGGGCCCCGTTGCAGACCTCCTCCACAGTGGGCTGGGGTTTTCGGCCCATGGCACAGAGAACGCCCCGTGTCAGGGCATAGCCCGTCAGCGACGCCAGGACCTCCCGCGCCCCGGTATAGACCGGAATATCCCCGCAGCGGTCGATGATGGCCCGTCCCTGGCCCTCCAGATGGCGGTGCTCCATCAGCAGCGCTTTCGGCTCGTAGCCCGCGTCCAGAGCCGTACCGATGACCTTGGGGCTCTCCGCGATCAACAGCCCCCGTTCCGGCTCCAGCCGGTTCCGCAGCTGGGCCTCTGTCAGCCGGGTAAAGGCCGCCAGTTCCGGAATGTTGATATCGGTTACTTCGATGATTTGGGCCATATGTGCGCACCCTCTCCTGTGAATTTCTCCCTTGATGATAGCAAAGGCCGCTTTTTCTGTCAACGTCCCTTCTGTCCCCACTGCGGAAAGCGGATTCTGGATTGACGGTTACACATTGGCCCGCACGACTTTACAGGGATTGCCAACGGCAATGACATTGTCCGGAATATCCTTTGTGACCACGCTGCCCGCTCCAATGACCACATTGTTCCCGATTTTCACACCGGGCAGCAGGATTGCGCCGCCAATCCATACGTTGTTGCCAATATGGACGGGCGCCGTCCGCGTTTTACAAAATTCAAAGGTTCCATCTGGTTTTGGTTCGCCAAACCGTTCCGATGCGTTGGTGGGATGAAATGCAGTATAGATCTGCACATTGGGCCCAATCAGGGCGTTGTCCCCGATGACAATTGCATTGTCATCCAGAAAGGTACAGTTCATGTTGACTTCACAGTTATTGCCAAAGTAGATGTTATTTCCATAATCTACATAAAAGGGCGGAGTAATCCATAAGTTTTTCCCCCGTCCTCCCAGCAGTTGGTCCAAAACCCGCTCTTTGCCCTCCAGGTCCTCCGATTGCAGCCCATTGTACTGCAAAATCAAATTTTTTGCCTTGTGCCATTGGGTCAGCAACTCCTGGTCTCCACAGTCGTACAGCTCTCCTGCCAGCATTTTTTCTCGTTCTGTCATATGGGATTGCATTCCTTTCTGTTTGATTTTTCCGATGGGATGGAAGTCTCTCCACACGTCGGACCCCATCCCCATGGGAGAAGTCCATGCCAATATACAAAAACGGAGCGCCGGGGCGCTCCGTTTTTGCCCCCTGTGAGGGGATGTATCTTGGGGAGTGAGGGAAGCAGAAGTTACTCGACCACTACCACGCGGACCTTGCCGCCTTCGTTGGCGTTGCGGTCATAGTAGACCGTCAGGCGCTCGGCAAAGGCTCTGGCCGTCTCCAGGTCCTCCAGCCATTGGCCGGTGGTGCTGTTGTAGCACTGGACCTTGTCGGAGACCCGCAGCTCCTGGTCGCCCAGAGTCACATACGTCTTGCCGTCGCGTTCGGTAAAGTCGCTGCGGTGTACATTGGCTTTCGTCTTCAGGGGGACTGTGGCCATGGCGCTGGTACCGTCTCCGCTGAACGCAACGCCGCCCCAGCCGGTGCCCGGCACAGTGACCGCACCCACAGCCGACTTGGTGCCCTCGCTGTTAGTCAGGACCACCTTGACACCCACAGTGACATCGTCCTGGTCGCCATAGCTGACTTTGCCGTAGGTGTAGCCGTCGCCGGTCACATCGTTGAGGACCAGCACGTCAATGCGGCCGCTGGCGTTGCGGTAGGCATACGTAATCTTATTGTTGGGCACGGTGGATACCGCCAGATCATCCAGAGAGACCTCCACCAGCTGGCCGCCGCTGGCCTGGTCGTAAATCCGGCAGCTGGTACTCAGAGACAGGGTCCCCACCTTGCCGGATGCCACATCCAGAGAGCCGCTCACATTGGAGCTGGTCACCGGGGAGACATAGACGCTGAACAGGTCCTTGGAGCTGACGGTCACCAGCTGGCCCTGCTGGGCCGCCGTATTGGACGCCTTGCTCTTAATGGTGAGGCCGCTCAGCAGCTTCACTTCCACGTCTCCGCCATCCGCTTTTTCCAGGATGCCCACATTGCTGCTTTCCACTTCGCTGGCGCTGCGGACACCGGCCACACGGCCGTCGGCCGTCAGCAGCAGCGTCACACGGTCGCCCAGTTTGAACTTGGCCATATCCCGCTGAGCCTGGGTCATCAGTTCAAAGGTCATACCCAGCATGGTCACCTTGACCGGGCTCTTTTCGTTGGGCTCCACGTTGTCATAGGTGCCCGTCAGCTTGGCGCTGGACACCTGGAGCACCCGGGCCGTGGCATCATAAATGCCCACGTCGAACTCCTGAATGTCCGCTACCGTGGCCGGGTTGCCGTCCCGATAAATCTTGTAATTGACAGCGCCGTTGAGGAGGGCGCCGAAGGGGTTGCCGCCGTTGGACAGGCTCTTGGCAATCATAACCGTATCCGACGATGCGCCCATGCTGTAATAGGCCGATTCAATCTTGCCGGTGTCGTTGTAGTACACCGTCAGGACGCTGCCGCCCCGCAGGTCCATCCACAGCTTTTCGTAGGTGGTGCTCTCGTTGGGCGTATAAACCGGAGTGGTGGGGTCGATGGTGTAACGGTGGCCCGTGTCGTCGGTAAACCACGCCGCCTCGGCCTTATCCACAGATACGGTCTTCTGGGTGCCCTGGGGCAGGAAGGTCAGAACCGCGTTATCCTGGCTCCGCAGCAGCAGCATACCGCGCTGGCCCACCAGCTCGGCAGGCGCCGACGCGCCGTTGGCCAGCTTGTAAACACTGCCGTCACTGGTGACCAGACCGCCGGTAGAGCCGTCCTCCAGCTTGCCGTTGTTGCCGGTGAGGATGACGCCGGTCTTGGGGGTGCCCAGCTTCTGATAGTAGGGCGAGCCGTCCTTGGTCTTGGCAAACAGCGCCTGATAGAACATGGTCGCCGCCTGGGCGCGGGTCAGACTGCTGTTGGCGTTGAGGCCGGTGAGACCGTCGGTAACGCCCAGCTTGGCCGCCAGCTGCAAATAACCCGTGGGCCAGTTCATACCGGCATCGGTGTCGGAATAGCCCAGGACGCGCATGAGAATGGTGACGGCCTCGGCATAGGTAATGGCGCGGTCCGGCTGGAAGGTGCCGTCGGCCATGCCGCGGATCAGCTTGACGCCGCCGGTGGTCTCGCCGTCTTCACCAGCAGAGCCGCCCACGTCCACGGAAACAGCCAGATTGATATAGCCTCTGGCCCAGTGATTGGATTTCACATCGGGGAAAATGGTCCGGTTGCGGTACAGGGGCTCTTCATTTTCCCGGCCCAGGAGCACCACCGCCATTTTACAGAACTGGGCGCGGCTCAGGGTGCCGTTGGGGGAAAAGGTGCTGGCCGACGTACCGCCGATGACGCCCAGCATTTGCAGGACGGACACCTGCTTCTGAAGCTGGCTGTCCTGGATGTCCGTAAAGGCCGCCGAGGCGGGCAGCACCATGGAAAGCACCAGCGCCACGCTCAGCAGCAGGGAAAGAAATTTTTTCTTCATCGTATCACTCCTCCTTTAATCGGCTCGCAGCGCTTCCACCGGCTGCAATCCCGACGCCTTGACGGCGGGGTACATGCCGAAGCCCACGCCCATGAGCACCGAGAACGCCACCGCGCCCAACGTCATCGGCAGACTCGGCAGCAGGAACATTTTCATCAGCAATTTACCGGCTATGACTGTTCCCAGGAAGCCGATCACCACGCCCAGAAAGCCGCCCACGCCGCACAGAACGCAGGCTTCTATGAGGAATTGGGTGATAATCGACCGGCGGCTGCCGCCGATTGCCTTACGAATACCGATTTCCCGTGTTCGTTCTGTCACGGTCACCAGCATGATGTTCATGATGCCGATGCCGCCGACCAGCAGGGAGATACCGGCGATTCCGCCCAGCACCAAACTCATCATGGTATTCTGCTTGTTGCTCTCCTGCTGCCAGGTGTCGGGAGAATTCACGTAGAAATAGCCGTTGTTCTGGTTGATCTTGCCGGACAGGAAACCGTTGATCTGGGTGATGGCCATGGTGACGGATTCCGAGTTCTTGGCCTTGACCGTAAAATCCGAAAACGAGCTGTACCCTCTGCTGAGGAACCGGCTGGTGGAATACGGGATGACGCCGACATAGTTGAGATAATCATAGGATGTGGCCATCTCGCTGTTGCTGTCGCCGCCGATGGGGGCATAGACGCCGACAACTTTAAAGTACTGGGAGTCCAGGGACACGTACTTGCCAATGGGATTCTGTGCCTGGAACAGATATTCCTTCAGCTTGCTGCCCAGAACGATAACCTTATTGTACCGCTTGATATCCAGATAGGACAGGTCCCGTCCCTGGGCCAGCTTGTAGTTATTACAGATGGAAAACTGATCGCTGCCCAGATAGATGTTGGGGCTGCCCATATTCTGATTGTTCTGGGTGTTGGCGGACATATATTTGACGGAATTGACATAGGCCATGCCGTTGGGCGTGACGCCGGAGACATAGTCCGACAGGCTCAGGCAGAATTTATAAATGTCCTCCGTCAGGTCCATGCCGTTATAGGTGGAGGCGCTGATGGTGATTTTGTTGGTGCCCTGGGCCTCGTAATATTCCTTCATGGCCTTGTTCTGGCCCTGGACCACCGACACCATGATCATAACGGCGGCCACGCCGATGATGATGCCCAGCATGGTCAGAAAGGCCCGGCCCTTGTTGGACATCAGGGACTGCATGGACATTTTAAAGGATTGGCGCAGATTCAAAATACCGCCTCCTCTCGCGGGCAATCCTGGATGATGTTGCCATCGGAGATCTGGACAATGCGCCGGGCCGTCTTGGCAATTTTGATATCGTGGGTGATGAGGATGATGGTGGTCCCCACCTGCTTGTTCAGATCGTGGAGAATTTGCAGCACATGTTCACCGGTTTTGGAGTCCAGTGCACCGGTGGGTTCGTCGGCCATGATGATGGGCGCCTGGGTGGCGATGGCCCGGGCCACGGCGATCCGCTGCTGCTGGCCGCCGGAGAGCTGGGAGGGACGCCGGTCGTACCGGTCCTCCAGCCCTACCCGCTCCAACGCCTCCATGGCGATGTCCCGGCGCTTGTCACCCCGGACGCCCTGGTAGATCAGGGGCAGCTCCACATTCTCCACGGCGTTGAGGCCGGGGATCAGGTTGTAGCCCTGGAAGATGAAGCCGATTTCCCGGTTGCGGATGCGGGAAAGCTCCTGGTCGGTCAGGGTGGTGACATCGTGGCCGTCCAAATAGTATTCGCCGTAGGTGGGCACGTCCAGGCAGCCGAGAATGTTCATCAGGGTGGACTTGCCGGAGCCGGACGCGCCAACGATGGCCACAAATTCTCCGCGGCCGATTTCCAGGGAGACGCCGTCCAGCGCCCGGACCTCGTTTTCCTCGTCCTCGTTATAGATTTTGTAGACCTCCTGTACGTCGATGAGTTTCGTTTCCATGGTCTCCATGTCACTCACCTCATCCCACGGCGATGACGCCGCCGCTCATGCCGCCGCCCATATCCCAGGAGCTGCCTTCGTTGGTCATATACTGGATAAAGACGTTCTGGCCTTCCTCCAGGCCCTCCTTGATTTCCACGTTGGCCTGATCGGACAAACCGATGGTAACCGCCACGGCATAGTAGCCCTCCGGGACCTCCATGCCCAGCTCCGCCGGGTCCAGCGCGTTTTCCGTGGGCTCGCCTTCCACAAAGACGCAGGTACCCAGCTGGGTCTGCTTGACGGCCTGCAGCGGCACCAGCAAACAGTCGTCCGCCTGGGACGCCGTCATGCTGTACTCCACATACATACCGGGCCGCAGCTCCCCGTCGGGGTTCTCCACCTGGATGGTGGCCGGGAAATAGGAGGTACCGTTTTCGTTCTTGCCCTCCAGGCTGACGGAGGTCACGGTGCCGGTCACCGGTCTCTGCTCGCCGGTCATCATATCATACTGGATGATCTCGCAGGGCATACCCGCTTTGACGTAGGAGACGTTCATGCTGTCCACTTTGATCTCCACGGTCATGATGCTGGTATCCGCGATGGAGACCGCCGTGGTATCGGTGGGCACCGTCTGGCCCGCCTGCAATCCAACAGACAGGACCGTACCGGTGATGGGGGACACAGCATTGTACTTGGCCAGGGATTCCTGGGCCTTTTTCAGGTTCGCCTGAGCATCGGCCAGGGAGGTGCTGAGGGACGCCATCTGATCATCGTTGTTGTCGCCCTTCATCTGCACCAGGACCGTACCAGACTGGACGGTGCTGTAGTTGACAAGATTCACCTTGATCAGCTCGCCGCCGGCCTTGGTGGTCAGGTCCACGGAACGGTTATATGTAAGGGTGCCGGGCTCATAGGCGAAAATCTCGCTGCCGTCGGAGGCCTTGAGGGACGCCGTGGCGCCCATGCCCTCGGTGAGGGTGCCGGGGTTCTTCATGGTGAAGATGACCTCGAACAGCTTGGAGCCCTCGGGGCTGATGCGCTGGACCTTATTGATGGTCTCCACGGTACCGGTGACGTTGGTCATGGTGGTGGGAATGGAGATGGTGGCCGTCTTGCCCACGGAAAACTCCTGCTCGTAGGCATAGCTGAAGTAGAGGGACAGCTTCATGGTGTTGTCGTCCACCAGCTTGCCCAGCTTCTCACCGCTGGCAATCGTGTTGCCAACCTTCAAATCCGGGGCGTCAATGAGCTTGCCAGTAAAGGGCGCGGTAAAGGTCAGATCGGCATAGGACTTGTTCAGCGCGTCAATCTGCTTCTGATAGTCGTTGACGGTCTTCTGGGCGTCCTCCACAGCCTTCTGGGCCTCGGTGCTGTCCACCTTGTACAGGGGATCGCCCTCCTTAACCTGCTGGCCCTCCTGGACGTAGACCTCCTGGACCGTGCCGCCGGAGGACAGGGTCAGGGTGGCCGATTTCAGGGCCTTGGTCTCGCCGCTGCCGGTGACGCTGCTGCTGATAGAGCCGCGCATGACCGGCTGGCTCCAGACGGTCAGCTCTGGTTCCTTCTCCTTGAACAGCTGCATCATGCCAAAGGCGATACCGCCCACCACCGCCAATGCAATCACCGAAGTAATAATGCGCTTGCGGCGGATTTTCTTCCGCTTGAGCTTGGCCGCCGCCTCTCGCCGGGCCTTCTTTTCTTCCAGAACCCGCAGACGGTCGGCTTCCGCCGTGTCAATGGCCGGCGTTTCCTCCGGCCGCTTCTCCAACTTGACACCCTGATCCTCCATGGGCGATTCCTCCTTAAATTGATTGAATGTAAATGAGTGTGTTAAATGTCTTAGTACAGAAAATATATCAATCTTTCCCAAGCTTGTCAATGGAGGCGCGAAAAATGCCAATTCCTTTTGTAGAATTTTAAAGGATTCTTAATCAATGACCGTGTCCAGTTCCAGGAAAAACACCGAACCGTCCTTGCCGCTCTCCCCGATGCCCCGGTAGACGGTCTCCCCGTCCGCCGTATAGGAAATCATCACATTGGTCATGACATCGGGCAGCATGGCTGTCAGGCCCACGGCCTGCCCGTCCTCCAGGCGGTCGGCGGCGTAGCAGCAGCCGCCCCGGTACCAGGTGACGCCGTCGCTGCTGGTGACCCGCCAGATGCGGAAGTCCTCCAGCACGCCGTCGGTCCACAGGACCATCTCCGCGCCGGACGTATCGGCCTGGACGGTCTCCGTGGGGGCGGGCGCACCATCGTCAGCAGTCAGGGCAATCTGGGGCTCCCCTTGGCTGTCCGCTGCCGGGTCCGGTATCCACCGTTCGTCCAGCAATCCCGTCAGGGCCTCGTATGTCGCGGTAAACTTCAGCGTTCCAGCGCTGTACGGAGCCAGCACACCGGGATTGGACAACAGCACCACGCCGTCCTCCGAAAAGTACCAGCAGCCGTCCTCCAGCAGCTGGGGTACCCACTGCTGGGCATCAGAAAAATACTGTTCCGGTGCCTGCTCCATCTGCTGTAAGACCTGCTCCTCCAGCTGCATGGAAAGGGCGTCGGCGTTGATGGCCACGTCCGACAGGCTGAGCCGCTCCCCTGTCTCCGCGTCAAAGGCAAAGGCAGTGGTCATGGTAGTGCCGTGGGCGCCGCCGATGTTGTCGCTGGTGGTCCAGAGCAGATTGATGGTGCAGCCATCCAGACGTCCCAGGTCCAGGCTGTCAGTGGCACCATAGCCCTGGAAGGTGGTGTACTGCTCCACCATGGGCCGGTCCGACCGGGCTATTTCCGCGATTTGTTCCGCTTCGGTCTGCCGTTGGTCCGCCATCTGGTCCAGCACGGCCTGAATGGCCGATTGAGCCGCGTCCCGGCCCTCCACTGTCACGGTGGGCGCGGACAGACGCACCGTACACAGCAACGCACCGTCGTCATCGGTGACGTCGTACTGCTCTGTCTGTACCCGGACTGACACGTTGGGCATCGTTTCCTCCATTTCTTTAGACGGAGTAACTGGTGGATTGGTGACAGAATTTTCGGAATTTTTTTCTATTGTTTCCGTCGATTCCTCTTTTTCCGTATCCACAATGCCGATGACGGGCTCCTGGTCGTCCCATTGGGTGCAGGCCGTCAGCAGCACCGCCGTCAGCGCCGCCAGGGCCAACAAGCTTCGTCTCATGGTCCCTACCTCCTTCTATGGGGTTTCTTCCCTTATCATACCATGGCTTTTATTTATGTCAACCTATAGCATTTTAACAGTTCGTATATTTTCCGGCTGAATCCGCCATAATATTTTATACAAAACGCCAATGGTTTCCCGCTTTTTTTCACTTTATAATAGAAGTAATTCCATATGGCCCTGCGAAGTCTTTCAGGAAAGTGACCGTGCCGGTCTGCCGAAGGAGTCATACTCTCAGGAATCCCTCCGGGGATGGGACTGAAAGATCGAGGGAACTCTGGAGAATCTCCAATGTGGAGTGCCGAAGGTGCAAGACGGCGTCAGCCGTCGAATCTCTCAGGCAAAAGGACAGAGTATCCGGTTGCACCCCCCTGTTATATTCTATTGGTGCAGTCGCTGCTTTGCATTTCACGTTGGTCGGCCCTCCGGGACCGGCTCTTTTTTTACTTTTATGCAGAACAGGAGAATGAAACCCATGAACAATGCAGCTGTGGAATCCATCGAATTTGTCCGTTCCTTCGACCCGGAAATTGCCGGTCTCATGGACGAGGAGCTGCGCCGCCAGCGGCGCAACATTGAGCTGATTGCATCGGAGAACATCACGTCTCAGGCGGTGCTGGCCGCCATGGGCAGCGTGCTGACCAACAAATACGCCGAGGGTCTGCCCGGCAAGCGGTACTATGGCGGCTGTGAGCATGTGGACGTACTGGAGCAGGTGGCCATTGACCGGGCCAAGGCGTTGTTCGGCGCGGAGTTTGCCAACGTGCAGCCCCATTCCGGCGCCCAGGCCAATCTGGCCGTTTACGCGGCGCTGCTGCAGCCCGGCGACGCGGTGGTGGGCATGAGTCTGGAAAACGGCGGCCATCTGACCCACGGCAGCCCCGCCAACCTGTCCGGCAAGTACTTTGATTTCCACGCCTATGGCGTGGACCCGGCCACGGGCCGCATTGATTACGACGCTGTGGAGGATTTGGTGAAGCGGGTGCAGCCCAAACTGGTGGTGGCCGGCGCTTCCGCCTATCCCCGTGCGCTGGAGTTTGATAAATTCGCCGATATTGCCCATCGGCACGGCGCCCTTTTGATGGTGGATATGGCCCATATCGCCGGTCTGGTGGCCGGCGGCGTCCACCAGAGCCCTGTCCCCTACGCCGATATCGTCACCACCACCACCCATAAGACGCTGCGCGGTCCCCGGGGCGGCCTGATTCTGGGCCGGGAGGAATTTGCCAAGAAGCTGAATTCCGGCGTGTTCCCCGGCACCCAGGGCGGCCCGCTGATGCACATTATCGCCGCCAAGGCCGTTTGTCTCAAAGAGGCCATGGCCCCGGAGTTCCGGGCCTACGCCGAAAAGATCGTGTCCAACGCCCAGGTTTTGGCCAAGGCGCTGCTGGAAAAGGGCTTTGATCTGGTGTCCGGCGGTACCGATAACCATTTGATGCTGGCGGACCTGCGGCCCCTCCATGTGACGGGCAAGGAGTTCCAGACCCGTCTGGACGATGTCCACATCACCGTCAACAAAAACGCCATCCCCAATGACCCGGAGAAGCCCACCGTCACCTCCGGCGTCCGCATCGGTACCCCTGCGGCCACCACCCGCGGTCTGGGCGCGGAGGATATGAAGATCATCGCCGAGTGCATGTACAAAACGGCAGTGGATTACCCGGCAACCCGCGACGCGGTCCGGGCCGCTGTGGCCGAAATTTGTAAAAAGTATCCCTTGTACGAATAATGAAAAGTTTTACTCGATTTTTTCAAAAAATTGCAGGGGTCCAGGGGGCAGAGCCCCCGGTCGCCCGCCGCAGCGGGCGAAATACCCGCTGGCCGCAGCCAGCGAAACACCCGCGCCGCGCACGGCGCGAAATCCCCAGTCGTCTAAAGCGCCATCCGCAGATGGCGCAATCCCCCGGCGCAGCCGAAGGCCGCCGTCCCCACCCCAACGCTGGTGGCGGACGGCGGCCTTTTGTGTACCCCCACCGTAGGGCGCGGCATCCTTGACGCGCCCATATTGCATTACCATCCGGGGCCGTCAGGGATGCCGGCCCCTACGTTTCAGCAGAACTGCACACCGGCAGCGGGGGCAAGCCCCCGCCCTACAGAGTGGAACCAATCGGTTTTCTACCGATCGTTCGTAGGGCGCGGCATCCCTGACGCGCCCGTGCCGCACCCCATCCAACGGACCAGACCCACACCAAACGCGGGCGCACTGCCATCGGCAGCGCGCCCGCGTGGTCTTGTTCCCTTATTTCTTGTACTGAGTTACACCGTTGGCATCCATCCAGGCTTTTTTGGATGCCATGAGCCGGTCCAGGCTTTCGTTGCGGCTGCCCCGGGTCTCCGTCAAATATGCCTGCATATCATAGAGGTCATTATACGTCAGATAGGGGTAATCGTTGCCGCCGAAATGGCCGTCGCTGTACACCGCATAGTGCAAACTGGAATCGGGCCGAATCCAACTCTGTTCCGTATCCACTACGGCCAGCAGCATCCGGTCTCCCAGGGCCGTCAGGTCCGGCCGGTTCAGCATAGCTCCCAGCCGGTACACCAGAATGTTCTGGGCAACCTGATGGTTCAGGGACGTATGGGTGGGCAAATTGCCGTTGGGGTGATAGTAATCGTCCACCAGCAAGCCGCCGGAAGCCGTGGTGCGGCTGTGATTTTGCACATAGGCTGTAAAGAAATCACCGTAAATCTGCGCCGTCTCCCGGAACTGCGGGAACTCATACCGCTCCCAGGCGTCCAGGAACATCATCATCAAATCCGTATTAAACCGGGTGTCATAGAAGCCCGCACCGATGCCGTAGTCCCCCAGGAGCCATTCGCTGCCCGCCGATGTGGCGAAGTAGCCGTACTCGTTCTGCCGCTGGGCCATAACGTCCATCATGCAGGGAGCCAGATCGTCGGCCAGACGGTTATAGGGCGCCATGGCCAGCATGCTGCGGCACAGGTAGGCGGCGCTCATCTGAAAATAGACATCGGGGCCCGTGGGAATATAGTTGCTGTAGGTGATCCAATAATAGCCATCGTAGCACCAGCGGCCATCGCCCAGATTGGTATAGGTGGCCCACAGGGACGGCACGCCCTTCTGGTCCCAATCCACCAGCGCTTCTGGCGACTGGGCCAGCATGCACTCGGCCGTATTGCCGGTATTCAATGCCGGTGCCGTCAGCGTCAGAGTATAACCGCCCTGCTCCGCCGTCGTCAACACCACCGCGCCGATGCCAAGATTGCGGCGGCAATCGTTCTCTTTTTCCTCCCAGCCCTGGGGGATATAGGCCATAAAGGACCCTTCTTCGCCGCTGTCCACCATGAGCAGCGACGTCTGATACGTCCCCGGCGCCGCTGTAGTTTCCTGCCAGCCGCTGCCGTCGGCCTTGCACAGCCGCATAACACTGTCGCTTGGAATGGTGGTCGTATAGACCGCCGCCCCGGCGGTGGTGGGTCCCTGGGCCTCCAGCGACAGCAGCTCCACCGTGTCCCCGTTTTCCAACGCATAGGTGCGGCGGGTCAGGGTTCCGACGGCCGCCGCCGTCTCCGTCACCTGGGCTTCCAGCGTCGGTTCCGGCTCCACTTCCACCGGCGGGGTGGTCTCCCCTTCCGTGCCCGGCGTAGTCTCCCCCGTTCCCGGCGTACTCTCCTCCGTTCCCGGTGCAGTCTCCTCCGTTCCTTGGGCTGTCTCTCCCGAGACCGGCGCGGAGGGGTCCGGGTCCGGGATCGGCAGCTGCTGACCACAGCCGCCCAGGATTTCGCACAGCGCGAGAATCATTGCAACCTTCTTCCAATACATAACCATTCCCCACTTTCTCCATGGTGTTCCCTCGTTGCGTTGCCGCTCCATGGTATTCTGAGTCCATCATACCACGTTGCACGATGCCACGCAATCCCCCGGCGGCTTATGACGTCAGATTGCCGTTGCCCTCGGTGACCAGATAGGAAAGATCGTCCCGGATACACAGGACAATGTCCGGCCGGTAGTCGTCAATATACTGGGGCAGCGACTTCTCCGTGTAGTAGCGCAGATCGATGGAGCGTATTTCCCCAAAGCTCATCCACGCCAGCGATTCAAAGGCATTGGTAAAGGAATCGCCCCAGATCAGCACCTTGGGCAGGTCCTCCCGGCCTGTGTCCAGAATGGTCTCCGCCTGATCGCCGCCCATGTAGGCCGTGTAGTAAACATACTGCCAGGTGGAATCGGGCAAATCAAAGACCTCCGCCTCCACTTCCTCCCCGTTGTCCATACGGGTAAAGGGCACCTCCATGGGCGATTCACAGACCCACAGGGGTTCCGTCACCGGCGACTGGCCGTAGAGCTTCCGGTTGTAGGTACCCAAATAGGGGTTGGGCAGGGCTGTAAAGGTGATCTGATCCTCCGTCACCACCGGGAAGTCCCAGCCCGCCGCCGTCAGACGGTCGCAGACGGTCAGATACGTCTCATAGGCCCCCAGCAGCGTATAATGGTGGTCCACAGTGGAATAGAGGTCCGTCAAATCCTCCCGCCCCTCCAGCAGGGGCTTCATCTCCAGAAACGGCACCTGTTCCGCCGCCATGGCCGACACAAAGGCGTCCCGCAGCGCTTGGCGGTACTCGCTGTTGGTGGTCTGCCAGTCTGGATAGCTGAATTCCAGGATGGACCGCTGTTCCGGTACGCCCACATAGAGGAACGTGCCGCCGTAATCCTCCACCTGGTCCCGCAGCGCCGCCAAGCCCTGGGCCATTTCCTGTGCTTCCGCGTCCAGGTCCCGGTCTTTGTAATCGGTGGCCGTCTGCTGGGGCAGCAGCGTCTCCTCGGTAATCACCACGTCATTGACCGAAGCGCTGCGGCGCAGCATGGCGTACCGGGTATGGGCTTTCAGCCAGTAGTCCCGGCCATAGAACTGGTCGGAGAGGGCCGTCTCCCAACCGGCAAAATAGGAACCGTCCCAAAAGCCTTTGGCCGTCAGCTGGGGAAAGACCGCCATGGTGCGGTTTTCCCACACGGAATAGGACGCCGTCGGCGTCAGAGGGCCGCCGGGAATCTTGGAAATCAGCGTCAGCAGGGGCACCAGAAACAGAAACCCCACCACCGGGACAATCAAAAGCAGCTTGCGCAGTTTATCTTTCACCGTCGGCACCTCCTTTAGAACCGGAAATAGATAAAGGGATTAAAGGACGAATTGGCCAGCGTCAGCAGGGACAGGCCGAAGAGCACCAGAAGCCACACCGTATAGGCCGTCTGGGCCCAGCCCCGGTCCTTCCAAGGGGCGACCAGTTTGGGCAGCAGGGGCGTGGCCGCCAGAACGGCACAGACCAGCTCCAGGCCATACTGCCGCAGAAACCAGATCAGATACGCGCCGTCTCCGCTCCCCGGCGTGCCGGCAAACATGGCGTGGAGATAGGCCCCGATGGCGTCCAGACTGGTGCAGTTGAAGATGACCCAGCCCAGCAGCACAAAGAACAGAGCGTACAGATGGCGCAGGACCGCGGGCAGCCGCTCCAGCACCTTGCCGAACACCAGCTTTTCAAAGATCAGCAGGGCCGCGAAATAGAGACCCCACAGGACGAAATTCCAGCTGGCGCCATGCCACAGGCCCGTCAGCGCCCACACAGCCACCAGATTGACCAGCTGCCGGGCCTTGCCCTTGCGGTTGCCGCCCAAGGGAATATAGATGTAGTCCCGGAACCAGGTGGACAGGCTGATATGCCACCGCCGCCAGAAGTCCGTGATGGAATCGCAGAGGTAGGGATACCGGAAATTCTCCAGGAAGTGGAAGTCGAACATACGGCCCATGCCGATGGCCATATCCGAATAGCCGGAGAAATCATAGAGGATCTGCAAAGCGAAGCAGACAGCCCCCAGCCAGGCCAGCAGGGGCGAAAGGGCGTCGCCGCCCATGCCGAACAGTTCCGTTGCCACCTTGCCCAGGGGGTTGGCCAGAAGCATTTTTTTCGCCAGACCCACCAGAAACCGCTGCAAGCCCGCGTGGAAGTCGTCGAACCGCTCCTGCCGGGAGACGATCTCCTGGGCCACAGTCTCATAGCGGACGATAGGGCCCGCCACCAGCTGGGGAAACAGCGACACGTACAATGCCACATACAGGGGGTTCCGCTGGGCCGGGACAGTCCGGCGGTACACGTCCAGCACGTAGCTCATGGACTGGAAGGTGAAAAAGGAAATGCCGATGGGCATGATGACCTGGGGCACCGGCAGAGACAGACCCACTAGCCCGTTGAGATTTTCCACGGCAAAGCCCGTATATTTATAGTAGCCCAGCACCGCCACCATGGCCGCCACTGCGATGCCCATGGCCCACCGCCGGGCCCGCTGGGTTTTGGTCCGCTCCATGGCCATGGCCGAAACATAGCTGACGGCTATGACGCCCAGCATCACAAAAATGCCCTTGGGCTCACCGTAGAGGTAGAAAAACAGGCTGAACAGCAGCAATACGCCGTTGCGGACGCTGCGCAGCCGCCGGGGGACCAGAAAATAACAGGCCAGCACCGCCGGAAAAAAGAGAAACAAAAACACAAAACTGGAAAAGACCACGAATACGCCTCCTCTTTGCCATATGATACACACTGATTTTATAGTTTATCAGATTTTTTTACAAATTTCCACAGGAAAAACCGTCTCCGACGTGCCTCGACATTTTTTACAGAATTTTTGGTTTACATCTTTACTTTCTTTGTAAAACGTGATACAGCACAATAGAAATCGATATAGAAATATTGATTTCAACTTTCCCAGCTGTGCTGGATCAAAAAGAATTGAAAAGGAATGAGAATACCATGGCATCACTGTTAGAAACCATCATGCTGATCTGCTTCGGTATGTCCTGGCCCATGAATGCCTACAAGGCCTACAAAGCCCGTACCGCAGCCAGCACCAGTCTGACCTTTATCCTGTTGATCCTCTTCGGCTACTTCTGCGGCGTCGGCGCCAAGCTGATCTCCGGCACCATCAACTATGTCCTGGTCATGTATTTTATCAACATCTGCACCGTCATGCTCAATCTGATCATGTACTTCCGCAACAAGGCCATCGACAACCGCAAGGCCCAGTAAGGCCCGCCGTCCCGCTTTTCATATGCAGCCCGCCGGATTTTTGGAATGTCCGGCGGGTTTTTTTGCCGTTTTCCGGCCCCGCAACCAATAGTTGGTGGACAGCAACCGGGATTTATCGTATGCTGTACAGGACAACCGGAGGTGATGTCCATGACATTGGCAGAACGCATCAAGGCCCAGCGGGTGGCCAAAGGCTACTCCCAGGAGGAAGTGGCCGGGCGGCTGGGCGTCAGCCGACAGGCTGTGGCCAAATGGGAGAGCGGCCAGTCGGCTCCCAGTACGGAACATCTGTTCAAACTGGCGGAGGTCTTCGGTACCACGGTGGATTTGCTGCTGGTGGAGAACCCCTCGCCCCAGCCCGAACCGTCTCCCCGCTCCCCACAGTGGAAACGGAATCTATGGTGGGCCATGGGCACTGTGGGCGGCTATGTGCTGCTGTATCTCCTGTGGCGCATGGTGGGCAGCGATTTGGAAAATACCAGCGTTTTGGGCTGGCTGCTGAACACCGAACCCGGGCAGCACAGCTATGTATATGGCTGGCTGATTCACAACCACTTTTACTGGTACGCCATGGCCCTGTCGTTCCTGCCGTCCCTCTTTGGTAAGTATCGCGTTTCCCTGTGCACCTTCGGCGGCTTCTGTCTCGGTCTGCTGCTGGGGGAGCTGCTGGGGCCCAATCCCGCCGGAGCCGCCTGGGGCTACGGCCATTCCGGCTGGGCCATCTGGGGCGGCATCTTCCTGCTGTCCATAGTGGGCGGGGTACTGGCCCAGAAGTGGCGGCAGCCCTGGCGATCCCGCCGGATGCGCTGGTTGCTGCTGACCTGTCTGGCCGCAGCAGCCCTTTGGATTCTATTGGTACGGACTGCTTTCTTCCAGCCGCCCCAATAACGAAAACGGGACGCCGTTCCTGCACGATGCAGAAACGGCGTCCCGTTGTTTTGAGATTGCCTCAGCAATAGAAATCCTTGATCTTCTTGGCGCGGCTGGGGTGGCGCAGCTTGCGGATGGCCTTGTTCTCAATCTGGCGGATTCGCTCGCGGGTGACGCCGAACAGCTGGCCCACCTCCTCCAGGGTGTGGGTCCGTCCGTCGTACATACCGAAGCGCATCCGCAGCACCGATGCTTCCCGCTCGGTGAGGGTCCCCAGGATTTCGCTGAGGGCCTCGGCCAACAGAGTGTTGGACGTGGCATCGGCGGGGCCGGGGGTGTTGTCATCCTCCACGAAGGAACCGATGGTCGTATCCTCCTCATCACCCACCGGGGTGTCGAGAGACAGGGTATCGGCGGCGGTCCGGTTGGCCTCGATGATCTTCTCAATGGGCAAATTCAACTCGGCGGCGATTTCCTCCAGGGTGGGCTCGCGGCCCAGCTCCTGCACCAGCTTCCGGTTACAGCGGGTGGCCTTGTTGATGACCTCCACCATATGTACCGGCACACGAATGGTGCGGGCCTGGTCGGCAATGGCGCGGGTGATGGCCTGCCGAATCCACCAGGTGGCATAGGTGGAGAACTTGTTGCCCTTGGTATAGTCGAACTTATCCACGGCACGGATCAGGCCCGTGTTGCCCTCCTGGATCAGGTCCAGAATATGCAGACCGCGGCCGGAATACTTCTTGGCGATGGACACCACCAGACGCAGGTTGGCTTCGGTCAGCTTGTCCTTGGCGTACTTGTCGCCCTCGGAAACCCGCTTGGCCAGCTCAATCTCCTCGTCGGCCGTCAGCAGACGCACCTGTCCAATCTCCTTGAGGTACATGCGCACCGGGTCGTCCAGGTTGTACTCGGCGGCCAGCTCCACCGGGTCCACCAGATCCTCTTCGTCGTCCAGCAGATCAGGGCCCAGATCGTTGTCCAGATCCAAATCCAGTTCCAGCTCGGCGCCGACAATCTGAATGCCCATGGCGTCGAACTGCTCATAGACCTGCTCAATGCGCTCCACCGACAGGTCCAGCTTTTCCAGTTCGGACACCAGCTCCGTAGCCTGGATGGCCCCTTCCTTTTTGGCCTTGGCGATGAGCGCTTGAATGGCTGCCACGGCCTCCGTATTGTCCTTGGCTTTCATTTGATTCTTGGATTCTGCCATATTGCACATCCTTTATGAATTCGTTACATATGAAAAAGGGGGAAAATCCCCCCGGATTGCGTATCCAACCCATTATATCTCTTTTTACCGCCGTTGACAATAGGTTTCGCCCATATTTTTTACGATTTTTTTACCATTTCCGCAAACTTTCGCCGGAAACGACGGGCCGGCGGCGCGGTCGGCGCCCCCGGCCCGGAAGTTCTCCCGAATTTGTCTTACAGAGACCGCTCCAAACGGGTCCGCACTGCGGCCAGGAACCCGTCGGACGTGACCACATGGGCCTTGTCCTTCTCCCACAGGGCAGCCAGGTCCTTGGTCATAGTGCCGCCCTCGATGGTGTCGATGCAGGCTTTTTCCAGCTTGGCGGCAAAGTTCTGCAATGCCTCGTTGCCGTCCAGCTCGCCCCGCTTGGACAGGGCGCCGGTCCATGCAAAGATGGTGGCCATGGGATTGGTGGACGTCTCCTTCCCTTCCAGGTACTGATAATAGTGGCGGGTGACGGTGCCGTGGGCAGCCTCATACTCATATTTGCCGTCGGGGCTCACCAGAACGGAAGTCATCATGGCCAGGGAGCCGAAGGCCGTGGAGACCATGTCGCTCATGACATCGCCATCGTAGTTCTTGCAGGCCCAGATAAAACCGCCCTCGCTGCGGATGACGCGGGCCACGGCGTCATCGATGAGGGTGTAGAAGTACGTCAGACCGGCGGCCTCAAACTTTTCCTTGTATTCACTGTCAAAGATGGTCTGGAAAATCTCCTTGAAGGTGCCGTCGTACTTCTTGGCAATGGTATCCTTGGTGGAGAACCACAGATCCTGCTTGGTGTCCAGAGCGTACTGGAAGCAGGAACGGGCAAAGGAGGCAATGGAGGAATCCTTGTTGTACTGACCGGTCACCACGCCGTCGCACTCGAAGTCATAGATGGTCTGGCGGGACTCGTTGCCGTCCTTGTCGGTGAAAACCAGCTCGGCCTTGCCGCCGGCAGTGGCCCGGACCTCGGTGCCGCGGTATACATCACCGTAGGCGTGACGGGCGATGGTGATGGGGGCCTTCCAGTTGCGGACGGCGGGGCTGATACCGTCCACCAGGATGGGGGCGCGGAACACGGTGCCGTCCAGGGCGGCACGGATGGTGCCGTTGGGGCTCTTCCACATCTCGTGGAGATTGTACTCGGTCATACGCTGGGCGTTGGGAGTGATGGTGGCGCACTTGACGCCCACGCCATATTTTTTGATGGCCTCGGCGCAGTCATGGGTGATCTGGTCGCCGGTTTCGTCCCGCTTGGGCAGGCCCAAATCATAATAGTCCACCTTCAAATCCACAAAGGGCAGAATCAGCTGTTCCTTGATGGATTTCCAGAGGATTCTCGTCATTTCGTCGCCGTCAATCTCCACCAGCGGCGTGGTCATTCTGATGCGTTCCATGCGTTCTTCACTCCTTTTATAGGTGTCCTTGTGGACAATGCACTCACAGCGGTTGATGGGGGTACCCAGGCCGTGGAAGCGTTCCTCATAGCCGGTCATAATGCCCACAATGCCGTCCCGATGCAGATCATTGGTGACGTTGCGGACTTCCAGGTTGCAGCGGCGGAACTCGTCGAGAGAAAAGTCAAACAGGGGCCGGTTGTCGGTCTTGAAATGAATCTGGCCGCCGTCACAGAGCACCGTGGCATACTTGTCCAGGAAGGTGCAATACGTCAGCCGCAGCTTGGCTGTCTTGTTCCGGGGCCAGGGGTCGCAGAAATTGAGATAGATCAGGTCCACTTCGCCTTCGGCAAAGAGGTCCGGCAGCACCGTGGCGTCGGCGTCAATGAAAAAAACGTTGGAGAGGTTTTCCCGCATGGCGTATTCCATGGCCATGACCATGGCGTCGGGGACCTTTTCCAGGGCGATGAGCAGCACATCGGGCTCGGCCTTGGCCGTCTCCACGGTGAATTTTCCCTTGCCGCAGCCGATTTCCAGACGGATTTCTTTTGCGGTGGGCATCAGGTCCTTCCAGTGGCCCTTGAGGGCGGCGGGATCGCGGACCCAAACGCGGTCACAAGCCTCCATCCGGGGGCCTAGGTTGGGCTTTTTTCTCATTCTCATAGGGCAGTTCCTCACAAATCGCAATATTGGATACATTATACACAATTTCAGCAGCGACGTAAAGTGGTTGGCGACAGGAATCCTCTTGCCAATTCCAAAAAAATCGTGTATAATGATTGCGCATCTGAAAATCCGGGTGTAGCGCAGCTGGTAGCGCGCGTGGTTTGGGAGCGTGAGGCCGGAGTTCGAGCCGCACTTTCCCCAAAACCCTGGAAAGCTCTGGGACGCTAAGGCTGACGGAGTTTTACCCCTCGCCGGGAACTGGTCAAAAACCGGCGTTGACCCCATATTTGACCACAGTTGGAAAATTTCATAACCGGGTGTAGCGCAGTTGGTAGCGCGCTTGCTTTGGGAGCAAGATGCCGGGAGTTCGAGTCTCCCCACTCGGACCAAAAGAGGATAATCCGAACTGCATCTTCCCTGTGGGGGATGCGTTCGGATTTCTTCTTTTTACTGAAAACTTAAATTTGACCCGATAAACAAAAAAAGGGCGAACCTTCCTTCTAACCGAGGAAAGTTCGCCCTTTTTCGATTTATTTTTGTCGAATTTCGGTGTATGATAGGAATCATAGCAGTTCTTTTGCAGACCTCCTTGTATATTCGTTTTTGATGTAGATCACAGCTTGCAAGCCATCACTTCGCTTTTTGACTCTTAGCCTGCTCGGCCTGCCACTGAGCAAATCGGCGCTGCCCTTCTTCACTGGCGTAAAACTTTTCGATTTCCGGCAGCAGCACACGGGCCAGCGCCTCCATCTCATGCTGCGGGATGCCGGTACCATAATCGTTCAACTTTTTCTTCTTACCGTTCTTCAATAGGCCGCTCCTCTCTCCCGTGGTCTCCACGGGCATATACATCCAACACTTCCTTGGGGATACGATCCAGCACAGCTACGGCACCCGCATAGTCTCGCCGCAGTTTTGCATCGGCCAGCTGCTTCAATGTACTTTCTCTGGTAGCCTTGTCCAGAGACTGCTCCAGCTGTGCGTTCTCCCGTTTCAGCTTTTTGTTCTCGGTGGTAGTGGTCGTGAATACCACCTGGTACTTTTTCATTGTGGTGTGCATCTGCTCCACCGCTGGAATATACTTGTCCAGCAGTGCCGCAATCTCAGC
The DNA here is from genome assembly GCA_944385415.1 of uncultured Oscillospiraceae bacterium. Taxonomy (GTDB): domain Bacteria; phylum Bacillota; class Clostridia; order Oscillospirales; family Oscillospiraceae; genus Avoscillospira_A. The sequence goes on from CALWXC010000011.1 coordinate 66,828, forward strand.
AGCTCTGCTTTTGGCGTTAAATGCTCCAATACCGGCCAGCAGTTCCTCCAGCTTGGCTTTCTGCTTGGTCAATCGTGTCATCTCCTTGAACAACCTGGGCGGAATGTGGTCACGTCCGGTCTGGCTGGCACTCTCGCCGCGCTCCAACTCCGGGTATGTTCGTACCATGTGGGACCAGAAGTTGTCCTGCCATTGGGTCAGCTTTTTCTTATTTCCCACGATCTCCTTGGCGCTAAGCCTGCCGTCCGCAGTCATCGGGACAAAAGAAAGGTGCATATGGGGCGTTTTCTCGTCCATATGCACCACGGCGGATATGATATTCGCTTTATTCTGATGTTGCTCAAAGAATCGGAGGGCCTCCTCAAAGTAGGCTCGAACCTCCGCCCGCTTTTTACCTCTGAAAAACTCCGGGCTGGCCGTAAACAGCACCTCCACCACCCGCACACTGTCTTTTCGGGTGCGGCAGCCAGCGGCGGCAATCTGTTTTTCTGCCTCAGCACGGTATCGCTGCACCGGCTTCACCAGATGAAAATTGTACTTGCTTCTGCTAGCGTCCACATCTGGGTTGCTGGCGTATTTTTCCTTGGTGCGCTCATTGTGGGCCTCAATGTTCCCGATTTCCGGCCCCTTGTACTTGGCAAACCGCATGATCCCATATTGAGCCTGATCCACGTTTGATCCCTCCTGTTTGATACTATGCTTCAACGCTTTGGCGGACACACGCCGTTGTCTGCCTTCATATTTTATTGTACGCAGAACGTATGATGCTGTCAATCAGAAAATGGCCGCGGGGCGGTGTTTGGCTGATTCCAAACATCACTCCACGGCCATTCTTTTTTCTGCGCGTATGCGCAGAAACAGGCGACCAACGGGAGCCGGAAAGCCACGCCGGAAGGCGTGTTCGACCGGGTGTGCAAGCCGCCCGGTCCGGGGTCTGGGGAGGCCCCAACCAGCGTTTCGGAATAGCCAAAAGGATATTCCGAAACATTGCGGAAACATTGCTGGCCTACGTCCTCCATTTACAGCTTCACATACACGGAGGACAGGAAAGTAGTTCCTTGTGCCTCAAACCGGGCGTCGCCCTGGTGGATCTTTGCCACGGCCCGGATGGAGCTGAGGCCCACGCCGGGCGCACCCGCCCGCTTGCTGGAGAGGAATTTCCCGTCCTCCTGCCGCGCCTGCCCGTCAAAGCTGTTGTCCATGGTGATGGTCAGGACGCCGTACTCCAGGGAACTGTTCAGCCGGATGAATTTCTCGCCTCCGGCCATGCGCCCACAGGCTTCCACCCCGTTTTCCAGCAAATTGGCGAACACGACGCACAGGGCGCGGTCATCCAGATTTTCGTTCTGGGCGGGGACCGTCAGCCGGGCGGTAAAGGCGATGCCCTCCCGCTGGCAGCGGGCGGCGTAGTGGGACACCACCGTGTTGACGGTGGGGTTTTCGCAGTAGTCCCGGACGGCGTTGGGGATGTCCCGGATCAGTTCAGAGATGTAAGCGGTCAGATTGGGGTTTTCGTCTCCGGCCATGGCCTGGATCAACCTCAGATGGTGGCGCAGGTCGTGGCGCATCTGCCGGGTCTGCTGGGCGGTCTCCATCAGGAGCTGGCTGCGCTTTTCCTCCTCCTTCATTTGCATCTCCAGCAGTTCTCGTTCAAAGGCCAGCCGCTGTTCCAGGGCAATTTGCTTTTGCAGGCTGTCTATTGCCTGAAGCAGCACATAACAGATGACCAGTACGCAGGCCAGCAGTCCGCCCCTGTAAGCAAGAAACAACCAGCTTCCCGCGCTCTGCTCCGCCCAGGCGTTGGTGGAGAGAATGGTCAACGCCGAGAGGATGGCCGGAACCAGCCAGATGGTCTGCCAGATGTGCGGCGCACTGGTGTGGTATACCTGCCCGGACACCCGGCGAAAGCCTCGGAGCAGCGGCGGAAGGGTCAGCAGGTAGAGCGCTGCACAAAACAAGCTGCCCATCCATCCCTGGGGCGAAGCCTGACAGAACCGGACGGCCAGAAAGGCCGCGATTCCACGGATGACCAACAGATAGTCCACAATCAGCAGATAGATAAACAGCAGCTTGAAAAAATCCAGCCGCAGGAAATACCAGTAGAGCAGGAAGTTCAACGCCGAGAACACGATTTCCATGCTGCGTATCTCCACACCGGATGTGATGCACCAAGCGGCAGCGCCCAGTTTGCACAGTACGCTGGCGCCCATCACCAGCAGCGCCGCCTTTCGCGAACGCCACTGGAAGTTCCAGAACAGGGCAAAGGGGATGATGTGGCTGGGCAGCGTGGTGCAGAAAATATAAAATAACTGCTCCATCATCCATCCCCCCTTGTGCGGGCAAACAGAAAGTCCTCCCAGGCCCGCTTGGCCTTGGCCCGGTTGGAGCGGCTGATGGGGACCTTTTTCCCGTCCGCCATCTCATAGCACTGATATTCCTCGTTGATCCCCCGGACAAAGGTCAGGTTCACGCAGTAGCTTTTGTGGGGGCAGAAAAAGGGCTGCCCCTCCAGCTGGGGCAGCAGGTCGGACAGCTTGCCGTAGAGCTGGAGAACGCTGCCGTCCTTTCTGGAAAGCATCACATGATGCCCCTTCTGCTCCAGATAGAACAGCTCCGAGAGCGGAATTTTTTGCGTCTCGCCGTTTTGCCGGATAGCCAGCCGGGGGGCGCTGTCCTTTTGCAGCTTCACCAGATGCAGCAGGTCATTGATGTCTTTTTGGCGCACAGGCTTTTCCAGATATTTCAGCACCGACAGCCGGTAGCTCTCTAAGGTGTGCTCGGTGCTGGTGGTGGTAAAGGCGATGGGGATGGCATCGTCCATCTCCCGAATTTTTTGCACCGCCTCCACGCCGGTCATGCCGTCCATATAAATGTCCATCAGCAGCAGATCGAACTTGCCGGGGCGGAAGGCTTCCAGCAGCTCCTCGCTGCTCCCGAACTGGGTGCAGTTCGTGGCAATGGGTGCCTGCTCCAGCAGAGCAAGGAGTTTTTCCCGTTCCTCCGGCAGATCGTCGCAGATGGCGAGGTTCAATGGTTCCATGCAATCCCTCCTTCGGGGGAATTTTCTTTATTATACGGCCTATGCACAAAAAAGTCAATTTGTCAAGTACCAGTTTTGCCGCAGGTTGCGGCATCTCTCGTACTGGAAACCGGCGAAAAATTTTTATAAAATAGACTTGACAGCAACAATCTATCGCCGCCGGAGAAAGGAGAACCCATGGTCAAAGCATATTTTACCGCCTGTGAGCAGGCCTTCCCGGCCCAGCGGGCTCAGCTGCGGCGGCTCGCTCTGGCATTGGGCCGGGGCGGGGTGGAGCGCATGGAGCAGCTGTGCGCCATGCAGCGGGCCGGGCCGGAGGGGCTGCTGGAGCTCCGCTCCATCGGGGCAAAGAGCCTGCCGCTCATTGCGGCGGTCTGCGCCCGGTATGAGGAAAACAGAATACCATCGCAAGGGGGTACCCCCTTGCGGGAGCCGGGAACCTGGCTCCCGCAGGAATGCCCTCCTGCTCAAAAACAAGGAGGAAGTTTATGAAGAGACGAATACTCAGCATTTTCTGCGTCCTGGCCCTGTGCCTGACGCTGCTGCCGGGGACGGCCTGGGCGGCGGATTCGGTATCCTACGTCGAGTATAGCTGGAACGAGGACACATCCACACTGACATCGGAAACGAAGTCGGTTAGCGACTACACCACCGTCACCAGCAGCGTCACCGTTTGGGGCACCAGCGGTCAAACCACTTGGTACGTGGTCAGCGACAACGTGACCAATACCGAACGCAACAACATCACGGTCAGCGGCACCGTCAACCTGATTTTGACAAGCGGCAAAACGCTTACGCTCAACGGGCCAAATATTTCCCTCCAAGATTCATCCGCTGTTTTGAATATCTACGGCCAGGCGGGCAACACCGGTAAACTCAGCATCACCGCTGGTAATTCCTCCGGTGATGCCGGCATCAACCTGAACGGCGGCACCCTCAACATCCACGGCGGCACCGTCACCGCCACCGGCTATACCACTAGTGCTACCAAATCAGCCCCGGGCATCGACGTGGGCACCAGTACCCTCACCGTCTACGGCGGCGAAGTCACCGCTGAGGCCGGCACCTACAACAGCGCCGGCTACGGCGCCGGCATCCGGGTGGTCACCGACGGCACGGTCAACATCCACGGCGGCACCGTCACCGCCACCGGCGCAAGCTTTGCTAGTGCTAACGACTATCCCGGCGCCGGCATCGGCGGCAGCGGCAGCACCGGCGAGACCTGCGGCACCGTCGTCATCACCGGCGGCACCGTCACCGCCAACGGCGGCGGCGGTTATCTACAGCGCGCCGCCGCGGGCATCGGCGGCGGAGCTGGAAAATCCAGTTCCGCGGGCGGCGGCGGCAACGTCATCATCTCCGGCGGCACCGTCACCGCCAACGGCGGTAAAGCCTCACGGAACGACAATGTGCAGGCTCCCGGCATCGGCGGAGCTGTTTATTTAAGTAGTAGCGGCGGCGCCGGCACCTTCTCCACCGGCACAAACGGCAGCGCCGTCATCACCACCACCGGCGGCATCCAGGATGAAACCAGCAAGAACAGCTGGCAGGGCATCATTGACGGCACGGTGTACGGCACTGTCACCCTGCCAGACAGCCTGAAAACGCTCAATAAGGATCTCACTGTCCCCAGCGGGGCCACGCTGATCCTGCCGGACGGCACGACCACCAGAGGCGCCATCACCGTGAACGGCACCCTCACGGTCGACTCGGGGAGCACCGTCACCAACACCGGCACCATTACCGTGGAGAGCGGCGGCACCCTCACCGGCACCGGCACCATCCACAACACCGACAGCGGCAAGGTGACCGGCGACACCGGTAACGTGAAGGTGACCTACCCATCCACCGTGGAGGTATCGTCCAGTACTAGCGGCACTGCCGTGCCGGGGCAAGAGGTGACCTTCACCGCCACGGTGACCGGCAACGGCGGCACCCCCACCGGCAGCGTGACATTCAAGGACGGGGAGACCACTCTGGCACAAAATGTGGCGTTACAGGACGGCGTGGCCACCTATACTGCCAACGACGGACTTGACGTGGGTGAGCACCTCATCACCGCGGAATATACCCCGGCCGGTGACGCCGCCTACACCGGAAGCTCCGGCTCCCTGACCTTCACCGTGGTGGGGGACGTGGCGAGCATCAGCGTCCAGACGCAGCCCACCACCATGACCTACACCACCGGCGATGCGCTGAACCTGTCCGGTCTGGTCATCACAGTGCATTATGACGGCACCAACTATACATCGGAGGTCACCTGGGGCCAGGACAGCGGCATCACCGCCAGCCCGGCGAACGGCACAGCGCTGACGGTGACAGAGCACAACGGCAAGACCATCACCGTCACCTATGGGGAAAAGACGGCAGAGACCCAGGCCCTCACCGTCAACAAGGCCGACCAGACCGACTTTGCCTTTACGGAGGAAAGCCCCAAGGAAGTAGACTATTCTCCCAACGGCACCTTTACGGTTAAGGCCGAAGGCGGAGAAGGCACCGGCGCAGTGACCTATGCCGTCACCAACGGCATGGACGTCATCAGCATTGACGGCAATACCGCGACCATCCTCAAAGCGGGCACCGCCACCATCACCGCCACCAAGGCGGCGGACGTCGACTACAACGAAGCCACCGCCACCCTGACCGTCACCGTCAACCCGGCCAGCCAGACTGGCTTTGGCTTTACGGAGAGCAGCATCACCAAAACTTACGGCGAAGGCACCTTTACTGTCGAGGCCGAAGGCGGCCCCGGCACCGGCGCAGTGACCTATACTGTCACCGAGGGCACGGGCGTTATCAGCATTGACGGCAGTACCGTGACGATTGAAAAGGTGGGCACCGCCACCATCACCGCCACTAAGGCGGCGGACGACAAGTACAGCGCGGCCACCGCCACCCTGACCGTCACCGTCAGCCCCCTGCCCGTGGTGCTGGAGTGGAGCACCCCCACCGAGTTCACCTACGACGGCCAGGAAAAGACCGTCACCGCCACCATCAAAAATGTGGTGGGGAGCGATTCTGTCACGCTGAACCATACGAACAACAGCAAGACCGCCAAGGGCGAGTACACCGCCACGGTCACCCTCACCGGCACCGACGCGGGCAACTATACCCTGGACGGCGTGGAAAACGCCAGCCTGACCTGGAACATCGCCGGGGTGTCCATTGCCGGGGCTGAAGTGAGCATTGACCCCGCCACCGCCGACTATAACGGCAGCGATCAAACGCCCACCGTCACCGTGACCCTGATGAGTGGCACGTCTCTGAACGCATCTTCTGACTATACTGTGACGTACACAGGCGCTGACGACCAGTCTGTCAGCAGCCTTATCAACGCCGGCACCTACACCGTCACCGTCACCGGCAAGGGCAGCTATGAGGGCACGGTCCAGAAAACCTTTACCATCCAAAAGGCCGACCCGGCAATCGGGAATGTGACATACGGCGGCGGAGTTCTCTATGAGTCCACGGCGCTCAACAGCATTACCCTGAACCGGAGCAATACTACGGTGCCCGGCACGCTGAAACTGGACGCCGGGCAGACCCTGCGGGCCGACGTCAGCAGTTACAAGTGGACGTTTACCCCCGATGATACTACCAACTATAAGACCGTCACCGGCACGGTGCAGCTGACCGTCCAGGCGGACACCCTGACGGGCCTCTCCGTTCAGAAAAATCCCGACAGGACGGAATATGTGTACGGCGAGACCTTTAACAAGACCGGCCTGGTGCTGGAAGCCACCTATGAAAGCGGCAACAAGAAGGAGATTTCCGCGGATGAGATCACCGTGGAAACCACCGGCCCCCTCACCTGTGACATGGAGGAAGTGACCGTCTCCTACCAGGGCATGACCTGTCAGGTCTCTGTGACCGTCGGCAAGGCCACCTACTCCGGCCAGACGACCGTTACCGGCACCATCTGGGCCAACACCGCCAGCGAAGTGCAGCTACCCCAGCCCCCGGACGGAGCGACATTTGGCGATCCAGTTTACTCTGTTGTCAGCGATACCGTCGTGCGGGTGGAGATCACCGGCAACACTCTGGCCTATGAGGGCGGCACCGGCATCACAAAGGGACAGGAATACAAAATCACCGTCCCGGTGAACGGCGGCACGAATTACAACGACTACGACATCACCGTCACCCTCACCGGCACGGACAAGAAGGTGCCCACCGGCGCGCCCACCCTGAGCACGGATACCATCACCTACGGCCAGCCCATCAGCACCATCACCCTCTCCGGCTCCATGCAGGACGGGGCGGAAACCGTGACCGGCACCTTTGCCTGGGCCGACCCCGATAAAACGCCCAACGCGGGCAGTTATCAGGCCCAGTGGACCTTCACCCCGGACAACGGCGACCTGTATGAGCCGGGGTCCGGCACCGTCACCATCACGGTGAACAAGGCCACCCCCACCGGCACACCCAAGTATACCGCCATCACCACCAGCGGCAAGACCCTGGCCGACGCGGGCCTTACCACCGAGGGCGGCACCTTCAGCGTTCCCGGCACCGTGGCCTGGGAGCTGGACGACACCACCCAGGTCCAGGCCAACACCGCCTACACCTGGAAGTTCACCCCCAATGACAGCGATAACTACAACAGCATTTCCGGCAGCGTCACCCTCTACACCGTCTCTTCCGGCGGCGGTGGAGGCGGCGGCAGCAGTTCCTCGAACATCACCACCGAGACCACCAAGAACCCCGATGGCTCCACCACCACAACCGTCACCAACAAGAACACCGGCACCGTCACCGAGATCACCACATGGCCCGACGGCTCCAAGGAGATCATCGAGACCAAGAAGGACGGCACCGTGACCACGACCACCACCGACACGGCGGGCAACCAGACCGCCGTGGTGGAAAAGCCCGACGGCTCCAGTCAGACCACCGTTAGCAACAAGAACGGCTCCGGCTCCGTTACTCTGGTGGACGCCGACGGCAACATCATCAGCCAAGCCACACTTAGCGAGTCCGCTGTGGCCGCTGCCCAGGCGGCGGGCGAGGCCGTAGCCCTGCCCATGCCGAAGGTGCCTGTCACCACCGACCGGGAGACCGCCCCCACCGTCACCGTGGATCTGCCTGTAGGCGGTTCTGTCAAAGTGGAGATTCCCGTGGAGGATGTGACAGCCGGCACCGTGGCCGTGCTGGTGAAATCCAATGGCGACGAGGAGATTATAAAAACTTCCGTCACCACCGGAAACGGCGTGGCCGTCACCCTCAATGACGGCGACACGGTGAAGATCGTGGACAACAGCAGGGACTTTGCCGATGTGCCCGACAACTACTGGGGCGCGGAGGCCGTGGGCTTTGCCGTGAGCCGTGAGTTGTTCGCGGGCACCAGCGCCACCACCTTCTCCCCCGACACGGCCATGACCCGCGCCATGATCGTAACTGTCCTGGCCCGTTTTGAGGGCGTGGACACCACCACCGGCAGCACCTGGTACGAGGCCGGACAGCAGTGGGCCATGCAGAACGTTATCTCCGACGGCTCCAATATGGAGCAGGGCCTGACCCGTGAGCAGCTGGCTACCATGCTCTACCGCTACGCCCAGAGCAAGGGCTATGACACCACCCAGGGCGGCATGGCCGTCCGGGAGTATGCCGACTTCGAGCAGATTTCCGACTACGCCGTGGAGGCCATGACCTGGGCCGTCAACACCGGCCTCATCTCCGGTACCAGTACCACCACCCTCAGTCCTCAGGGGTTGGCTACCAGAGCACAGGTGGCAACCATCCTGATGCGGTTTATCGAGGGGAACCAGTAAGCGCGGTTCCCAGTGCCTTTCCCAGCACAGCGGCGCGGGCAGTCAACCGGCTGCCCGCGCTCTTTTACGCCCAATGCACAAAAATGCCAATTTGTCAAGTACCAGTTTTGCCGCAGGCTGCGGCATCTCTCGTACTGGAAAGGGGCACAAAAATCCCATAAAATATTCTTGACAGCGCAGCGAGAGCGCCGCCGGAGAAAGGAGAGATCATGGTCAAAGCGTACTTTACCGCCTGTGAGCAGGCGTTTCCCGCCCAGAGGGCCCAGTTGCGGCGGCTCTCCCTGGCCCTGCGCCGGAGCGGCGTGGAGCGTATGGAGCAGCTGTGCGCCCTCCAGCGGGCCGGGCCGGAAACGCTGCTCAAAATCCGCTCCATCGGGGCAAAGAGCCTGCCGCTCATTGCGGCGGTCTGCGCCCGGTATGAAGCAAACAGAACACCATCGCAAGGGGGTACCCCCTTGCGGCGGACAGAGATCTGTCCGCCGCAGGAATGCCCTCCTGCCCAAGCAAAAGGAGGAACCGTATGAAAAAACGAATTTTGAGTATCTTGACCGTCCTGGCCCTGTGCCTGGGGCTGCTGCCTTCGGCGGCATTTGCGTTGGACGGCGACAAGGCCATCATGCTGAGAACAAACGGGATCTCGGGCTACGACAGCACGAATGGCTATGACTATATCTATTTTGGGAACTGGAAGGCGCTGGATCAATATACCACTTCCGGCCCGATCAAATGGCGGGTGCTGGACGACCAGACCAACACAGGGGGAGCCGGCCTTTTCCTGCTCTCCGACGTGCTGTTTGGAGAAGGCAACTCAGCTGGCGGCGGTGTGTATTTTGATAATTCAAGCCAGTATAGCAACGTATGGCAGGACAGCGACGCCCAGAAGTGGTGCCAAGACTTTTACGGCAAGAGTTTTTCCACAGGGGAACAGGGCGCAGTATTTGCAACCACAAAAACCGATGCGGAGTATAATGCATCCAGTGGAGACCTTCCCCTCCAATATGGAGTGTCTCAATTAGAGGAGGACAAGGTATTTTTCCTCTCGGCAGAAGAAGCGGAAAACAGCGCATACGGTTTTATCGATGATGACGCACGTAAGGCTTATTTTGGCAATGGCACCCTACACAGCAGATCAATGTACTTTCCGGCAACTGTGCGCACTTGCCGCACAATCAACAGCCAATCTGGATCTAATATTTCAATGTGCTCTGCAAGCAGATCTTCCAATTCTTTTTCATTGATCAACTCTGCCGGCTGCAACTGGACTTTGTCATCCAAAGACCAGATTACTTGAGAAATTGCCAAAATCATCACCATCCAATCACAATAAAAATCTATTTCAGCCGATTAAAGTAATTATCCAGCTTTTCATCACATATCCTCTCAATCTCCTGCTTTTCCTCCCGGGTGAGCTTCTTCCAGACAGATTCATCCACCTGCATCACGCCCAGGGTCTTGGTGTGGTGAAACATCTGCATATCCTCAAACCGCTTGAAGGGATTGGTCAGGATAATACGATTGGCTCAGTGTGGTGTGTGCCAACGGTAACTGCTGTTTACACGCCTCTGCAAGGATTGCTGCATTCATCTCTCTATCCCCTTTTGCTGGTCGATTGCGCCTATCCCACCACCAGCTTATTGGTTTTCTTCAGGAACTTTGCTGGAATCGGTCGCTCCAACCTCCAGGTGATATTCATTGGCCTACTCCCGTCATGCTTCACATAGTTGGCTGTGCCCAGGAAGGTATAGGCCGCTGCACCGCCTGTGAGCCGGTCCGCCTTGAACTCCCGGACAAACAGCAACACCTTGCTCCCACGTTCCCGGTGGTGAATGTATCGTTGCCCCGTGGGAGAGTCCGCCGCTGTGGTGCTCTGGCTTTGCCAGTGAAACAGGCTCTCGTTGATGGAGTAGTCGTTATACATGGTGGTAGGCGAGTATCCATGGTGTACACTTCGACGTTGTTGGCGTCGAAGTATTTTTCTGCCTTCAGTGCCCGGGCCAGCCGCTCCTTCTGATCCTCGGAGTAGTACTCAAACTCACTGGAGTTCCAGTAGCTCTCAAAGGTGGCGGCAATCTTGTCGATGGTTTCCGGCAGATCCCGGCGGGTCACCTTCACATTCCACTCTAAGCCGCCGGAAATGGCGGCGTTGGACAGGTTAGAAGAACCCACATAGGCGGTGGTAAAGCCGGTGTTCCGGTAAAAGATATAGGTCTTGGCGTGGAGGCGGGTGCGTTTGGTGTCGTAGCTGACCTTGATTTTTGTGTTGGGCAGCTTGCGAAGTTCCTCAATGGCCTTCACATCGGTGGCTCCCATGTAGGAGGTGGTGATAATCCGCAGCTCGCCGCCGTTCTGGGTGAACTCCCGCAGTTCATCCATCAGGAGCCGCAGGCCGCTCCACTTGATGAAAGACACCAGCATGTCAATGCGGTCAGCAGAGACGATCTCCTTTTTGAGCTCTGTGTACATCTGCGGCTCGTGAATGGCCCCGGTGAACAAGCTGCTTTGGGCAATGGAGGTCTCTGGCCGGCGCAGGTCGGCAGCCGTTTTGCCTACTGCCAGTCGTGGGTCCTGCTCCCGTAAAAGCGCAAGAAGCTGCTCTGCCCGCTGGTCAACGCTCAGCGCAGCAAAGTCAGCTTCTTGGGTTATATTTTGGATGAGGTCTACAATCTGGTTGGCAAGGCCGATCTGTGTCGAGATGTCGCCCCCGTTGTCCACCACATTCTCCAGGCCCTTTTGGACCACATTCGCCAGATACTGTGCCAATACCTTAGATGCCTCCGCCTTGTCAATGGGCGCAACCGATTTGCGGGCATCAGGAATCTCCGAAAGCTCGTGATTCAGGGCAGTATTGATGATTTGTTCGTAAAGGCCAGGTCGCAGCATATCATTCACACTCTTTGTATAATTTGATAGGCATATATTATTTTTAGTATAGCTGGAATTCCAATGCCAGACAAGGGTCCTTGGAAAATATCTACAAGTTTCCAAGGACTTTTCCCTGCTGCTATACTCCGGTTGAAATTTAGTTTACCATAGATTCTGTGCAATAAACAATACGATATACCATGGCTCCCTTCAAGCCGTATTCTTTGATTAGGTGTGCTAAAAACTGATACACCTGTGGGCCAGAAATAACTTGCATTCAGGCTTCGCCAGAGCTACAATACCCCAAACCCGAATAGCGAAAAGAGCCCTTCTGAACAAGCTACGGCAGTTATGCCGCACCTGGTCGAGAAGGGCTCTTTGACCACATGCGATTCCATAAAATTTAATTATTCCAAACATAAGCGTTTAGAAACTGGCACTATTTTTTCATAATCCGTTGTTTTTGGCACATAAAAATAGTGGTCAAAAATTCGCAGTCGAATTTTTCTCCCTCATTGATATTATAAACTTATTTTCTGTTCTGTGCCGCAATCATGCACTTTACATCGAAGATTTTATAGTGCCTATTCTTTGTCTATAGCGTGTTAAAAATTGATACGCCTGTTGCACGAATTTTCGATGCCTTGGTTATGTGTTGGGTGGATCGTTTTCAAAGCACCAGTCTCAATCTCATCTCTAGACTGCAAGCGTACACACTGGCTCGCCACTGGCTGCCTCTACATAGAAACATCTTCCATGACAAGCTGTTCGCTTTCTGCATGACCGGACAGAGACAGGAACTCACCTGCAATATCCGGATTTTTGAACCGAAGTACATCCGCATCCTTTCTGCCAAAAGCAAGAAAATCCACGCCGCCATACCACACAACACTTTCATCAACAACGGCATACCGCTGATTGAGGGTCTTGTGCGTACGAACCACAATGCCTGTCTGCTCCATTATCTCAATGGCTTCGCGTATATTTTCTTGATTTTTGTCTTCTCCATTATCTGCTATTCTGGTGTGGATCGCAATTTCGACACCGGAAGCGACCGCCTTCTGCAAGTAGGGAAGAAGCTTCACAACTCTGCCTTTTTGCAGATAGGGACTGACGATCACAACACTGCGGGCAGCACCATCCAGATCCTGCTCAAAGGGCACCATAGATGAGTATCCATCGTAAATCACACTGACAGACTGATCTGCAGCGCCAAATTTGACCTGATATCCCAGTTCTGCATAGCCCTTCAGGCGTTTATGATACATCCGCTCCAATGTAGGAACATGGATATCCACATAATCATAGATGCGAACTTCCTGCTTTCCCTCATAATTTCTGTGGAGACGTCCGGCATACTGCGCCAATGTACCTTTCCATGATATGGGCATCGCAAGAAGCAAGGTGTCCAGCCGTGGGGAGTCAAATCCCTCTCCGATATACTTTCCGGTGGCAACGACCACCACAGCCTCATCGTCAGGCACATTCTGCAGCGCAGTCAGTTTTTCACGCTTGTCCTTTTGCTTTTCACTGCCAATGAGCAGAAAGACATTTTTCACTTGATCCGACAGACAACCAGCGAGCAATGCAGCGTGTTCCTTCCGCTCCGTCAGAAGAATCGGTGTGCGCCCCTCCTGAACCAACTTCAAAGTGTCTGACACCAACAGTTCGTTTCTGTTGTGATTTTCAATCACGCCGGTGTACATATCCTGAATCCTGTTGGCATCCGGCAACCGCATGCGAGTAAATCTGGGGATTACGATATGAGAGAAGCTTCGCTTCTCCGCCTGGCTTTTTGCGTCCACCAAATACCGGACAGGGCCGCACTGCATAAAGATGATGGGATGATGGCCGTCTTTGCGTACCGGCGTGGCAGACAAACCGTAAACATATTTGGCCTCAACTGCTTTCAGCACGGTTTCGAAGGTGAATGCGGCTACATGGTGGCACTCGTCCACAAGAACCATTCCGTACTCTGCCACAAATGGCTTTACAGTCTTTTCTTCTCCCTCAAGCAGGGACTGCATTGTGGCAATATCGACGATCCCGCTGCGGGTATTCTTTCCGCTGCCGATTTGGCCAATAAGATGCCGTTTTTTCTTCCTGCCCCGCTTTTGGGGAAGTTCCGGCAGGACCTCATGAATATTCAGAAATTGTCCCAGTGAGGATTTCCACTGTTCCAGCAGCGCGCTGGACTGCACCAATACCAGGGTATTGACTTTACGCTGCCCAATCAGGTATGCACCAATCACGGTTTTACCAAACGCAGTGGTTGCCGAGAGAACGCCCATGTCTGCGGCAAGCAGAGCCTGGGCAGCAGGTTCCTGCTCTGGACGCAGCATTCCGTTGAATTCCACATCAATGGAATATCCCTGTGACCTGTGATCTTCCCAAACGGCAGGGACTTCGTATTGATCGAATAACCCCAGAAGCGTCTCCATACATCCCCGGGGAAGGCCAATATATTTCTCATCCTCATATCCGCAATCCAGTACACGCGGAATGCTATATATGGAAAGGCGCATGGCTTGTTTGGCGCGAAATTCCGGATTTGGAAACGCTGCAAGCCGTTTGAGGGTATTCAATGCCGCTTGAGAGAAGTCTTTTTTCTCAATGTAGATCAAATTGGAGCAATGCAGACTTACCTGCAACGGAAAATCTCTACGTGTCAGTTTTGTCTGGGTTCGCTTGCGTTTCCAGGGCACTTGCTTCTCCTCAGCATCTGCCAATTCTCCCACGTCGCCATGATGACATAGTTTCCTTAAGGCTTCTTCCAACTGTTCCGGTGTGATTCTTGGCAGAGAGGAGAGAAACGCCCATTGATCGGGATAAGGCTCAAAGCGGTCATCCACAAACAGAGAATTTCCGTCTTTCTGTGCCTGTCCTTGAAATGGCAGGGCAATCAAATTCCCGAAACCGCCCTTCGGCACAAGATCCTGAGACGGGAACAACCGGTCATAGGACGAAAAGGATAGCTCATGCCGGCACGACATGGTTCGGGTCAGCAAACCGGTCCCCAAGCGCCTGGCATCGGCGGCGGAAACAGGCTCCGAAAAGAAAAACCAGACATGGGCTCCGTTTCCGGAGCGGGAGCGTTCCACTGCCGGTACAAGTCCCGCATCTTTGCATGATTTACAAAATGCAGTCACATCAAGCTTCCAGTTTTCTTCATCAAAATCCGCAGCCAACAGCCAGGTTCTGTTGTCCGCCAGCATTGGATAGATCGCCGCCACATCTCTGCACAAAGAATCACGGCCAATCAAATGCGCCTTGACCACATCGGCTGTAAGCGGCCGAAACTCACGGTTGGGACACTCTGCGCACCTGTATTTCTTTTTATCGCACAGGCCATGCACCCATTCATTTTTGCAGACAGGGGTGTAACCGGTTTTCCCGGTGGTCGTGCTGTGATACCGGCGTGCATATACATCTTCCCGCCCTTTGAAAACAGAGAGGAAATACTCGATTTTCTCCTGTGAGGAGCTATGTGCATGGACAGGGGCAGACTGCACATCCGTTAGAGTACAGCTGCACCACAACGACTCAGAGCATGTAGCCTTTTTGCCGTTTTCGTCTTCACAAAGGAGCAGCGCCTGCCCTCCATCCAGAGACGGGACGATTTCAAGAAGCGTATATTCCCGACCATTGATGTTCGCTTTTCGATTCATACACAGCCCCCTTCACACCAGCAGTTACTTCCGTCTATACTTTGTTTTCCTGCCGTTTCCGTCCTGATAAATCAGGCCCTCGGCGACCATGCGTTTCAGAATTCGGTTGGCTGTGGCCTGGCTTACCTCCAGCAGCCGATCCACATCACTGCGCACGATATGACCATGGGAATCAATGAAATCTAAAATCAATTTCTCGTTGCTTTTGGGCGTACTGGTGAGTGTCACTGCTTTATTTGCGCCGGTATTCCTGTTTGGCAGTGTGATTTTGAACGCATTGCTTGATACTTCGATTTTGGGTTTCAATTCCGTGTCCGCGTAGGCGTTCATGATTTTAGGCATACCTGTTCCGTATGCTTCAATCAGCTGCAGACGATAAAATATGGCTGCCAGCTTGGGGTTTCGGCAAACCGAAAGTCCCAGCATAATGTCGTCCAGTTCAATGCCGGAGGGCAGTCCACCCACAGAGACAAATTCAATCCTGTCCGCATATACGCTGACAAGGGTACTTGCACGGAAAGAATAGTCTCTGTGAACCAGTGAGTTCAACAGCGCTTCCCGCAGTGCATTTTCCGGATAATCCCGTGTGTCGATTCGGTATAGCCCATCAAAAGTTGCCTTTGTCTGGTTGCGCATATCCAGATAGCTGTACAACTCCTCCATTTGCTGAAACAGTGAACCGCCAAATTCTCTCCTGTCCTGAAAGCTTCCTTTATCTTCCCCAGAGAAGGTCGCCGCCTTGATGGTGCTGGGACACTGATCGGACAGGAGGAGCGCCACATTGGAGTAGATACCATCCGCGGAAATCATTCCAAGGGTCTGCATTTTTGCGGTATCAAATGGGATGTTCTGCTTTTCAAATTGCTTCTTTGCCGCTTCAAAGCTGAGGTTCTGTTCCAGCGAACGCATGGATTCAAAGCTGTCCCCATCAGTTTCCTTAATCATTCTTCGGATCGCAGTATCCGTAGCCGGGTCAGAAGAAGTGCCATTCCTGACATAGACCCCACTGGGTTTCAACCCCTTACTGCCCAGATAATAGGGCCGGTCTGTCCCTTTTTGAATGGTCACAGCAATGATATCCTTGTCGCCGACATGTTGGGTTTTGTATCCCACAAACATTGTCACATCAGGCTTGATGGAATCTCGAATCATATTGTTCAGCTGCAAAATGACTTGATCAGCGTTTTTGACTCCCACGACATTTCCATCGTTGCTGACGCCAATATACAGCATACCGCCTCTTGTATTGGCAAAGGCAATGACTTCTTTGCAAATATCTCCCACGACCTCTGCTTTCAGTTCAACAACTTCGCTTTCAATAAATGCCATACATAGCGCCTCCTCTTCTTAGTTGTCATTATAGTCATCCTTGTCATTCTTGTCAAATTCTATTCATCTGACAAGAAACTAATTCCGACCTGTCAACGCCCTGACGCGAGAATATTTCTTTGATTAGGCGTGCTAAAAACTGATACGCCTGAGGGGCAGAAATGACTTGCTTTCAGGCTTTGTAGAGGTACAATACCCCAAACATGAAAAAGAGCCCTTCTGGACTGGCAGCGGATGCCGCACCTGGTCGAGAAGGACTCTTTGACCACATGTTTGACAACAGACAGCGCCGGAGCACCCGGAAACAGTGGAAATATCTTCCTACGATGCCAGAAAAGAAAAGCTGCAGATGCGGCACTTCTATTTCCGCCATCTTACCGACCTGGTCATGGTGGACTCCACCATGCTGGCGGCGGAGCGTCTGGGCGGCGCGGACTATGACGGGGATATGATCAAGACCATTGCCGATCCCATTTTAAATGAGTGCGTCCGCCGGAACTATGAGGCCTCCCGCAGCGCCGCGGACGATGCGCTCTCCAACGAGGTCAACATTCCTCTGCTGATGATCCCCTCGGCAGAGCCGTTGATCCGCAATTCGGATGACTGGGAAGCGCGGTTTGAAGTGGTGCGGGGCACCTTCTCCTCTCGGGTGGGCCAGATCTGCAATGCTGCCCTGGATCGCAGCGTCATCGCCTACAACGAAAATTCCGACGTCCAGGAGCGCAGACGCTTCCGGGAAGAGACAGAGGTGCTGGCCATTCTGACCGGGTTGGAGATCGACTCCGCCAAGAGCGGGATCCGCCCGGATCTGGACGAGTACCTGAAGGAGCGGCGGGTGGAACGGACGCCCTTCCTGCAGTATAAAAATCTGGTGGAGGAAGCGGAGGAGACCCGGCGTGCCTGGCATGAGCCCACCCACCAGCAGCGCATTAAAGCCTTTTTCAAAAGAATAAACTGGGACAAGGTGGACTCCAATCTGGAGCGGATGCCCTATCTGGCACTCCAGCTGGAAAAGCACACGCCGACCATCAAAGCCAAACCGGCCAAGGACAGAGAACTCTTTACCTTTGCCCAGGAGCCGGATTGGAAGGAACGACTGGACCAGGAGCTTTTGGAGCGGATTTCCGCACTGCTGAGCGACTATGAAGGATGTCTGTCCCGCATCCGGGTCTGCCGGGTGGAACCTAAGGAAAAGAAACGAAAGAGTGATATCGAGCGAATTCTCTTTGCCCGAGGGCAGGAGGAGCTTTGGGACACGGACGAACTTTATGCCCAGCTGGGAAGCCTGCCGCCGGAGCGGGTGGCGGCAATCTGGGCGGCGTTGGATATCAGAGTATTGTTCCAAGAACTATTGGTGGACATCGTAAGCTAAAGATATACGGTAGACTCGATTGTCCTTCTGCTCTAAAATATATCGCAAAAGGTCAATATGTTCAGCATAGGGTATTCTTTGCTAACGAAGAAGTTGCTATAGCTGCAGGCTATCGTCCCTGTGCTATCTGTATGCCAGAGGCGTATAAGCGGTGGAAAAAGTAAGCGTCAAACGTAACGGCGCATAGACAATCCCAGCTCCGAAATGATTCTCAGAGCTGGGATTGTCTCATCA
>CALWXC010000012.1 GCA_944385415.1 uncultured Oscillospiraceae bacterium
GGTAGTCCTCACTGTTCCGATCTACAGAAACCGTATTAAATTTGGACTTTTCCAGATAGCCGGGATGGAGAACGATACACTGGCCAAAAAGGGGAGAGGAGCGCATGAATATGAACGAGACCTTGGAAACCTTGCAACGCTGGATTGACGAGAGCCGCTGCACCGTTTTTTTCGGCGGCGCAGGCGTGTCCACAGAATCGGGAATCCCTGATTTTCGCAGCGTGGACGGCTTGTACAATCAGAAGTACCGCTGGCCGCCGGAAACCATTCTAAGCCGCAGCTTTTTTAACCGGAACCCCGAGGAATTTTATCGGTTCTATCGGGACAAAATGCTGTGTCTTGACGCCAAGCCCAACGCGGCCCACCGGAAGCTGGCGGAACTGGAAGCAGCGGGTAAATTGCGGTCCGTGGTGACTCAGAACATCGACGGCCTCCATCAGATGGCTGGGTCCCAGCGGGTCTGGGAACTCCACGGCTCCGTCCACCGCAATCACTGTATGCGGTGTAAAACCGCCTATCCAGTGGAGTTTATCCGCGACAGTACCGGTGTCCCCACCTGTACCTGCGGCGGCATCGTCAAACCCGACGTGGTCCTCTATGAGGAGGGGCTGGACAACCGCGTGATCGAAGGCGCCGTCCACGATATCCGCAGCGCCGACCTGCTGATTATCGGCGGCACCTCTCTGGCCGTTTACCCCGCCGCCGGACTCATCGACTATTTTTCCGGCCGTCATATCGTCCTCATCAACAAAACGCCCACGCCTTGTGATGACCGGGCCGATCTGGTGTTGACCGGTCCCATCGGCCAGCTGTTGGACCAAATCCGCGTCGACGCCTGACAGTCTCCCGCCATGGGTATGTCCCATCCGAAACCGGCCATACTAGGAACAACCGGCCCATGGCCGGGTAGGATGGAAGGAGGCGATCCCATGGCCAAACAGGGAATGGCACGGCCCGATTGGACGGAAACGCGGCCCCGCAATGACGAGCCGCCGGTCCCGGAAATTCAGGGCAAGGCTAAGCATGGCAAAACGCCGGCCCGGCCCATTATCAGCGGCACCATCGGACCCAATCTGAAGGTTTACCACCACAAGCCCCACGAAGACTGAACAGCAGGAGACGGTCTCTTTTCCGGAGGCCGTCCTCTTTGTTTGTTTTTCCCATTGACCAAGTATGAATAATATGGTACAGTATAGAAACTGCACTTATTATGCTGAATTGTCTGGGTTTTCTCCCGGTTTTTTAGAATTTTGTACTGTAATAAAGGAGTTGTGCCATGAAGCATTCTATCCGACAGGCCCTATCCCTGCTGCGATGATGGCCGCCGGGCGGACGCTTTTGTATTGGAAATCTTTTGGGAATTTTTTTGCCATCATATTATTTTTTGATGATTTTTGCCGATGTAATAAAATAGAGTATATAGTTTCAAGCTATTGATCTAGTTTACGCTTCGGGAGGTACATCCATGAAAAGCATTCAGCGAAAAATCGCCATTCGTGTGTTATCCATGATTGGCGTCGCCGCGCTTCTGTGCGGTGGTATCGGCATCTTTACTAATTTTAATAGCAGCCAGACTCTTTTGAGCCAAAATTTGGAGGCTACTGCCACTCTGGCTGCCGAACGTGTTTATTTTGAACTGACTTCCTATGAGAATGCCGTTAAATCCCTGGGTATGGTGCCCCAGCTCAGCGACAGCACACCTGTGTCGGAAAAGCAGGAGATTGTGCAGCAGTGGGTAGACGCCTACGGCATGGTTCGTGGTAATCTGCTGGACACCTCCGGCAACAGCCTGTTTGACGGCAACAACTACGCCGACCGGGAATATTTCCAGAAAGCCATGGACGGCGAAGTCTGGACCTCCACGCCCACCATCAGTAAGATTACCGGCGAACTTTCCATCATGGTGGCAGCTCCCGTATGGCGCGACGGCAAGGTGAACTCCAGTATTGCCGGCGTCGTCTATGTGGTCCCGCCGGAAACCTTCTTGAATAATATTGTCAATACCATTCATATCAGTGAAAACAGCGCGGCCTATGTGATCTCCTCCGACGGTACCACCATTGCCGATCCGGACATCTCTTTAGTGGCCAAGGAGAACATCGAAACACAAGCCAAAACCGACAGTGACTACTCTGATCTGGCTGCCATCCATGCAAAAATGCGCAACGGCGAAACCGGCCAGGGCTCCTATTCTCTTGACGGCATCAAAAAGAGCGTTGGTTATGCCCCGATTCCCGGTACCGACGGTTGGAGTATCGCTGTTAATGCCTATACCTCTGACTTTATGAGTTCTACCTATCAGAGCATCTTTTTGATTTTCGGTATGTTGGTGGCCGTGTTGGTTATTGGTTCCCTGATTACCATTCGTATGTCCCGGAACATCAGTCAGCCCATTCAGATCTGTGCCCGCCGTCTGGAACAGCTGAGCCAGGGCGATCTCACCACTCCGGCGCCCCAGCTGCAGCGGGATGATGAAATCGGTATTCTTGCCACTGCCACCACCGGCATTGTGTCCACCTTGACTGGCCTGATTCGTGATATTGATCGCATTTTGGGTGAGATGGCAAAGGGTAATTTCCGTGTCACTTCACAGAATTATGAACTGTACAGAGGGGATATGTCCCAGATTCTCACCTCTCTGCGGAACATCAAGTACAACCTGAACGACACCCTGCGCCAGATGGATACGGCTGCCGCCCAGGTTTCCGCCGGCGCCGATCAGGTGTCCTCCGGTGCACAGGCCCTGGCCCAGGGCGCTACAGAGCAGGCCAGCGCTGTGCAGGAGCTGTCGGCTACGGTGGCGGATATCAACACCGGTGTCCAGAACAACACTGCCGCCGCCCAGACCGCCAAGGAAAAGGCCAATGCCGCCGGTACGCAGGTCACCCTGAGCAACGAGAAGATGCACGAGCTCCGCGACGCCATGGCCACCATCTTGGAGGGTCATCAGGAGATTGGCCAGATTATCACCACCATCGAAAACATCGCATTCCAGACCAACATTCTGGCCCTGAACGCTGCGGTCGAAGCCGCTCGGGCTGGTAATGCCGGCAAGGGCTTTGCCGTCGTGGCCGACGAGGTCCGCAATCTGGCCTCCAAGTCCGACCAGGCCGCCAAGCACACCAAGGAACTGATTGAGCACTCCACTGTCAGCGTGGAGGAAGGCAGCCGTCTCAGCGAGGAGGTTACCGCCACGCTGGATGAGAGCAAGGAGCTGACCAGCGTCGCTGTCACCTACATTGAGCAGGTGGTGGAGAACGCCGTGAACGAAGCCCATGCCATTGCCCAGATCACAGAGGGCATCGACCAGATTGCCAGCGTGGTGCAGACCAACTCCGCCACAGCCCAGGAGAGCGCTGCCGCCAGCGAAGAGCTGTCGGGACAGGCCCAGCTGCTTAAGGAACTGTCTGATCGGTTCCAGCTGCAGGAAGATACCTCCACAGCTGGCGCAAACTGATATAAAAAGTGGACGCCTGGAAAGGCGTCCACAATCAAACAGGGAGCGCTGCATCGCGGCGCTCCCTGCTTCCCTTATGACCGATTCAACGGTTCCGCTTGATTTTCCTCGTTCACCCGGTAGACAGAACCGCCATCCAGAGACATCAGATAGATTCCGACGATCTCTCGTGTGTCCACCGATGTCCGGCGGTATAGCTTCAGGCGGTAGCACGCCTCATCATCAACCATGATATAGCCGTCATCGGCATAGACCATATAGGTCTCTCCCTCTGGAACGCCCAGTTCCTCCGGCGTCATGGCTTTCAGCGCTGCCACCGCCGCGGTGACACCAATGGGTTCCTTTTCCGGCTCTGCCGGTTCCTGCAGTTTCATATCCTCCAGAATTGAGGCCGTCAGCTGGCATGTGGTCTCTGTCCACTGGATGTCCAGGCTCAAAATACCGGAGCCATCGGCCATATCCTTACCCACCAATACAGAACCCTCTGCATCGGTGACAGAAGCATTGGATTGGCGGACGCCTTCCTCATCCATGGCGGAGCAGCCGTACTGTGTTTCTAAGGCCTCCAGATACGCCGCAGCGGCCTCCTGGCCCGATGTTAAGCCACTATAGGCATATACAGTTTCTCCCGTCTCGCTGTTGGTGGTGACCTCACAAGAGACGCCCTGTTCCGTGCCGACGCCTTGTTCCTCGCCCATGGCAGGCAGCATTTCCTGGCCGAATACATAATTGTTCGGCAGGGAAGCAGCCTCCTCCGCTTCACCGCATCCAGCCAGCAACAGCAGCAGCGCGCCTGCGGTGCCCAGCGCTTTCCATACATTCTTTCCCATGTGTTCCTTCCTTTCTATCCGCGTGCGGCGGTTCCGTCATCCCGATTGGAAAGCACGTCGCCGTAGCGGCCCTTTGGCACGTCGCCGAAGATGCTGCCATCCACCAGGGTAATTACCCGCTTACGCATCATATTGACAAACATTTTGGCGTGGGTCGCCATGATTACCGTAGTGCCACGATGGTTCAGCTCCTCCAGCAGATGGAAGGCGTCCCAAATGGCATCCTCGTCCAGATTGGCTGTCAGCTCGTCCAGCACCAAAACCGGCGGACTGGTGATGATAGCGCGTGCCAGCTCCACTTGTCGGCACTGACCTTGGGACAGCTCCACCGGATAGCGGTCGATCACATCCCGCAGGCCCACCATGGCCAATGCTTTTTGCACCCGCTCCTCCACCGTACCGTCCAGACGGCGCCGGTTGGCCATAATAACCTGTTCCAGGTTCTGACCAATGGTACGACGGCGGATCAGCTGCGGCAGCTGGGGCACGTAACCGAAGTAATTGCGCCGCCGGAGCAGCCCCCAGCGGGCCAGCCGTACCACATCCATATTATTGACATAGGCCTTGCCCTGGTCCGGTCGGAGTTCGCCGGTAATCAGCTTCAGCAGCGTGCTTTTGCCCGCACCACTGCTGCCAGTGACAAAGATAAATTCTCCCTGCTCTATGGTCAGATCCACTTGCCGGATGGCATAGTTTTTCCGCCCCTCCTGCATAAAGTATTTGCTGACGCTGTCCAATCGAATCTGTGGCATGGTTCTTCTCCTGTTCCGGACCGTGGTCGGGTCTATGTCTAGTTTAGTTTGAGGTGTTCCCATGAAAGGTCGTCGTAAAACCGTTCTGAAAATCGCCGCTATCCTCTGTCTGGCGACCGTATGCGTTGGCGGTGTGGAGCTGGCAGTCTGCCGCTTTGCCGCACCGGACCTGTACCGGCGTATCACCACTCCAGTGGTGGCTGCTGCCCGTCGAGTGGGAGACGCCGGAAGCGACATGCTCGACGAGGCAGTTGAGGCTGGACATGCTCTGGTGGTGCGGATATCTGCCGCTCTGAAACCGGAAGAAACGGAAACGCCGCCCCCCGTCGAGGAGACTACCGAGCCAGAGGAGCCCATGGAAAGCCAGTTGGCGGAAGCCCCCACTGTGGATGACCACCGTCCAATTGAAGATCCAGCCGTTACAGAGCTGTCCGAACGGGACGGTCTGGAAGTGCTCACCGGCGGCAGCGCTGATTTTGTATATTATTGTCAGAGTGAAGCACCCTGGGCCGACGCACCCTATGGACCTGATCATGTCGGCGGCTATGGCTGCGGCCCCACCGCCATGGCTATGGTGGTATCCACGCTGTCGGACACGGTGGTAAACCCGGCGCAGATGGCCCAGTGGGCCTATGAGAACGGCTACTGTGCCCCTGGCAGCGGTTCTTACCATGATCTGATTCCCGCCGCCGCCCAGGCCTGGGGCCTGGAAGGAGTGGTCTGGGAGGATCGCACCGCCGACTCGATTCTCAGTACACTGGCATCGGGTAAAATTTTCGTGGCACTGATGGGGCCCGGTCACTTCACAGCCGGTGGCCATTTCATCGTTCTGCGTGGCGTCACTTTGGACGGCCGCATCCTGGTATCCGATCCCAACAGTCGCCAGCGGAGTCTTACTGCTTGGGAGCCTTCTCTTATTATAGACGAATTATCGTCATCGCGCAATGATGGTGCGCCTCTTTGGTGCATTTCTTCTCCAGAAGGGAAGAAGGCCTTCTAAACCGAAATCGGTTTGCTCCAACACAAGAACAACAGGGAAGTCCCCTGCCGCGGTCACGCCCGGCAGGGGACTCTTGTTTCTGTTACTGGGACGCGTTTTTCTCGTAGAAGGATTTTTTTCCGCCCATACGCCGGTTAATGCGTTCATCAATCCGGGTAATCTGCTCCAGCAGCTGCCGGTTCTGCCGGACGGTCCGTTCCAGCCCTTGGGTAGCTGCTGTTCCGCCGCCCTGGCCGTTCAGGATCTGTCGCAGCTGCGCTCCTTCTGCCTGTGGCAACAAGCTGCACAGCCGCCGCAGGCGGGCATCACAAACCCGCAGTTGCTCCAACGGCTCCTGACGCATGCTTAAAAACAGCTGCACCGAAACCTGGTCCTGCCGCTGTATGGCCTCCGACAATTCATTGGTCAGTTCCAGCAGCTCCGTCAGAGCCGTATATATTCTGCGGCAAGCGCCGTGCGCTTCGGTAATAGTCTGTTCGTTCAAAGCTGTGCCTCCATCCGTTGAGAAGCAGTACTATTCTTTTCCGCCTGCCGGAAGCTGTCCCGCAGCTCATCGGCCATACGGGTCACTCGCTCAAGCTCCGTCTCATTGCGTCCGACCTTAACACGGTTGAGTTCATAGCAAAAGAACTCATACAGTCGGTCCAGATTTGCACTGATAGGGTAGCGCCTGTCCAGCGTATCCGACAGATAATGGACGATCTCCAGAGAGCGGTCCACAGCCTTTTCAAAGTTTTCATACTGCTGTCGGCCCAGCTCAATATGCGCCAGCTTCAACCGTTTAACCAATTCATCGTAGAGCAACAGCAACAGTTCCCCCTGTGTCATGGTCTCCAGAGAATTCTCGCGATATTGCTGGTAGCCTCTCATATCCATTATGGATCACAGTTCCTTTCTGCAGCAGTTTCCACATCAATAACCGCCGGTCAGGCCAGCCAGAGCCGCACTCTGGGAGTTCATCTGATTGATCAGCAGTTCCAGCTGCGTAAACTTGTTAGTGTAGTAGTCCACCTTATCGGACATTTTGCTCTGCCAGCTGGAAATCTGCTCATCGATTTCTTCCATCTTGTCCAGCATGGTATTATCCAACGCCGCTGTCGGAGCATACTTGGAACCAGCTTTTTCAATAAGAATACCCTTCGTGGCACCAGTAGTGGCAGCATAGCGGTCAGTAACTTTCTGGATGGACGCCATGAGACCATCGCTGCTAGCACCGCTTGACTCACTTTTCGTAAATGCATCCCGGACGCCATCCAAATCGTTTTCCAGTGCAGCCCGCAGCTTTGTCTCATCCAGCGTAATTGTGGACAGGCCATCTTCGTAACTGGTAGAGAGTCCGATAGAACGCAGATACGCACTATCGCCATTAGAGGTCACAGCGCCCTGCAGAGCGGAGTAAAGACTGGACAGATCCCGGTCCATAAAGAGAATACCAGTCTTTGCTTTTTCCTCATAGGCTTTGATTTCACTCTCCGTCATACCCTCCTCGTCCTCAGGAGTCAACGGCTCATATCTGCCTCCGCCCTTGGTTCCATCCGCTTTTTTCAGTGGCTGGTCAGAATAAGCTTTCTTGATCTCTGTGACCATCGCGTTGTAGTCGGTAACCATCTGCTTGATGGCATCAAAGACCTTATCCGTATCCGTCTTACTGGAGAAAGTAACACCCTCGCCATCAGCATCCATAGACGGGCG
This sequence comes from uncultured Oscillospiraceae bacterium, assembly GCA_944385415.1. Lineage (GTDB taxonomy): Bacteria > Bacillota > Clostridia > Oscillospirales > Oscillospiraceae > Avoscillospira_A. Next base: position 7,732 of record CALWXC010000012.1, read on the forward strand.
GGACAGGAACGCTTTTGCATCATCGCCCACAGCAGTAATCGCCACTTCCGTACCGTTACGGAATACCTGGTATCCCTTCTTGACTGGGTCATACTGCAATGTGTACCCGTTTCCCAGCGCTTCCTGAAGCTGAGATTCTATCTCCGCCACGGTCGTTTCCGATGTAATTCCCGTCAGCGTAACTGGACTGTCCAACCCCTCTACGGTAAATTGCAGCTGATCTCCCTTAATGCCAAGATCGCTTGCCGTAGTTGCAGAGGTGTCCAACTGATTGAACGTACCTTCCAGCGTAATGGTCAGGCCGTCCAGTTCCACAGTGTTGGAGCTGCGGGTCATCTCCACAGTTTTTCCGTTAATCGTAGCGGTAAACACAGCATCCTTACCTGCCACATAGCCTGTTGCAGTCTCCGGGTTCACAGCACCGCCAAACAGTGCCGCTGCCAAGTTTGCGCTGCCGTCTTCATTCTCCGCACCAAATTCAATCCGCCCGCCTGTACCGCTGTCTTTGGCTGTAAATACATATTCGTTCGTCAGCTTGGAATAACTTACGGTAACACCAGCTTCAGTATTGGAATTAATGCTATTGATGATTGTCTCCAGAGCCGTATCCTCTGTATATTGGCCAATCTCTACCCCATTAATGGTCACACCGTATAGGAACTTTCCATCATTATCCAGTCGATTGCCGGCCTTATCAACACGGTTTCCTTCCTCATCGAAATAGTTTCCGTCTTTTTCGGTGATTTTACCAACTGCTTGCAACGGTGTCATGCCTTTCAATTTGCCATTTTCATCTTTCTTCAGCAAATCTTCCAGCGTTTTTGTGGTATCCAAATACGAGGTCATGGCTCCGTCCATGCCTAGCAGCTCTTTTGCAGAAGAAGTAACGGAAAGGGTGTCCGTGCCACTGACAGTAAAAGACAGTTGATCGCCTTTTATTTCCGCTGTGATTTTACCTGCGCCAAATGCGTTGGTAAGTTTTTCGTTGACAGTCCGCGCAAACGCATCCTGGAAGCTCTCTCCTTTATTGGGCACAATACCGTCCAGCTTGATCTGTTTCGTCTGGCCATTCAGCGTCACGCTCAAGCTTTTGTCTGCTAAATACTCCGCTGTGTCAACCTCTTGTGTCACATTGTTGGTCTTCAAAGAGAACGTATTTTTTTTCTCGTTCACCACATTTGTTAAATTATTAACATATTTTGAGAAATTACCAGAAGCCCCCTTAATATAGACGCTATTGCCGGAACTACGCTTATCCTTCAAAGTAATTGTGCCATCTTCACTCACTGTTGCGGAAATACACTCACTGGCCTTGTAGGTAGTACCATCAATGACAATTTCTTCTTCGCCCAACTTTTCGTTGATGGCTTTCTGTAGCTTCTCCGTATCCAAATGGCCTTTTTCATCTGCAAAAGTATCCAGTTCTCCAAAATCAATGGTAACGCTCTTGGTACCATACGCCAGTGTCAAAGAACCGTCCATTGAACTAATGGTCGTCTTTTCCCCCAAGGTCACCTCATTGCCGCCAGTAATCGTAATCTTACCGTTGCTCTCCGTGGCGCCTAGGGAATTGCTAACAGTATATTTAGTATTTGTAGCCAGTTGAGATACGCCGTCAATAGTAATATCGCTGCTGCTCTTGCCATTTGCTGTGATCTTATCAGCATATTTACCCATGGCTGTAGTAATAACTGCATTATTAAAAAACGACGTACTCATCAGGTTCGTGGTAGAGTAGGCATAAGAAGTATACTTTCTGCTGAATTCCACCAATTTATCAGAGATACTCTGATAGGCCGTTTGCTGCCACTGGAGCTTGGTCTTGTTCTGCTGAAGCTGCAGGATCTTCTGCTGATACCCCTGCACCATGCCTTCAATCATAGCCTCGGTATCCATGCCGCTGGCCAGGCCGGTGATCATATTGTTTGTCCGGCTACCAAAAACGCTGCTGGACGAGTTGCTGCTCATAAGACTGGAAATTGATGCCATAATAATTCACTCCTTAAAAACCATCTGGTTTGATACGTCCGATTGACAAATACTGCAATACCCGATAAAATAATTATAGATTATCAGTATTGCTGTTTCTTTTCATCTACTATATCGGCCAAATATAAAGAAAAATAAGCCGTCTGTGCTGATTTCTTTTTTAGGTCAAAAAAACAGGAGGAATCGACCCAGGATGCCTGCCACCATCACCACCATTACCAACCAGAAAGGCGGCGTCGGTAAAACCACTACCGCCGCCGCTCTGTTGTCCTGCCTGTCCCAGCGGGGCGCCCGGGTCCTGGGTGTGGATCTGGACCCCCAGGGCAGTCTCGGCTTCAGCATGGGTTTGGATATTGAGCACTGCGCCACCATCTATGACGTCTTTCGCGGCGTTGCCGAACCGGCAGATGTCATTCGCTCCACCGATGTCTGTGATGTTCTGCCGTCCAATATTTTGCTTTCCGCTGCCGAGATGGAGTTCAACAAGCCCGGCCGGGAATTTCTTCTCAAAGCCGCCTTGTCCAAGGTGGCCGACGGCTACGACTATATTCTGATTGACACACCTCCGGCCCTGAACATTCTCACGGTCAATGCCTATGTGGCTTCAGACAGCCTGATCATTCCCATGGCGCCAGAGGTCCTGAGTCTGCTGGGCGTGTCTCAGATTAAGGAGACAATTGAAAGCGTTCGCAGCTATTATAACTCCCGTCTTCAGGTGCTGGGGATTCTTCTCAACCGCTACAACGGTCGGTTAAATCTCAGCCGTGAAATGCTGGAGCTGGCTCAGGAAATTGCCCGGCAGCTGAATACCCGAGTATTTGACAGCAAAATTCGCAGTAGTGTTTCTGTGGCAGAGGCCCCGGCCCACGGCCAAAGCATCAACGACTATGCCCCCCGCTCCAAGCCCGCTCTGGACTTTGCGGCCCTGTGTGAGGAGATTGCCGGCGATGTCTTCCCCCTGCCCACCGAGGAGGTAGACTAAATGGCAACAAAGAAAAACAACCGCAGCAGCAAGACGGACCATGTTTTGAGTCTGCTGTCCAACAGCAGCGCCCCGGAGCCGGTCGCAGAAGAAGTTCCTGCGGCGGATGCTCCCACCGGTGAGGCGCCAGCAACAGCAGCACCAGCATCGCCTGCCGCAGAAGCTCCCTCCAGTAACAGTCAGCGGCTGTCGCCGCCCATCCTGGAGGTGGCCCGCACCAACAATGAAGCTTTGGAGGAAGCCATTCACCAGGCTCTGGAAGCTGCCTTTGAAGAGGATATGCCCGCTCCGCCTGCACCGGAGGAATCCACGCCTCCGTTGGAACCCCTTGCTCCGCCGGAAACGGCGTCTGTGCCGGTATCGGAGGCCGCGCCCTCTGTGTCTGCATTGGCTGATACGCCTGTGCCGCCACCCATGGAGGAATCGGCCCCTATTACAGAACCGGCCGTTTTGGCAGTATCGGAACCGGTGACCGATCCGACGCCCACAGCAGAGCCGGAGCCGATTGCAACCCCGGTCGCTCCCTCCCCGAAATCTACGCCGGAACCGGATACAGCTGCATCTGTTGTGCCGTCAGACCCGGAAGCTGCTGCCACTCGGCAAGTTCTGCCGGACGGGTCTCGAATGATCAATGTCATGGAATATCTGGTGAGCCAGAAGGTGGAGTACTACGCCCGCATGTTCCAGCTGTGCTGCTGTCCCCGCTGTCTGGCGGATTCCATGGCCCTGGCGCTGTCCAGGCTCCCGGCAAAATATGTAGTCCTGCCGGAACAATCCTACCGTCCTATGCTGAGCTTTCTGGAAGCCAAGTTTGATTCCATGGTAACCGCACAGGTCATTTATGCCTGTAAACAGGTATTGGAAGCACCTCGCCACAATCTATAATGCCAAACGGGAGCGCTGCATACCGCAGCGCTCCCGTTTTATTGCAAATTTATGTAGATTTGAGCCGCGTCTTACACCGGCTGTGCAGCAGCCTCGTCTTCCGGCATATCCTCCGGCGGCAGCTGGTTGGGTTCGGGGCTGGTGATTTCCTTCCAAACCCGGTTGACTTCTTCCATGCAGTTGAAGTAAACACTGGTCAGCAGGTTGGTGGGGATTCCCAATGCTTCCGCCAGATCATCAATCCGGCTCCAATCGGCTTCTTCATAGCTCAGAGCCAGATCATAGAGCATGCCGCAGCGGCCCGTCCGCTTCAGCAGCGCTTCCTTGACCTCATCCCGCAGCGGTACCTGCTCCAGAACCTCGTCCATGGGAGCATCGATCAAGTAATTCAGTGTGGAGAACATACCCATCATATAGGCATCCGGCTTGGAAATGGGCATATTTTTGGCATAATTCATCAAGGCACTGCAGAAGCTGGCCCGCATAAAGGACAGACGCAGGAAGTCCTCAGCGCCCTCTTCCAGCTGGTTCTCGGCGTTGCTGGCACTCAGCAGGTATGCCCACTGGCGCAGTTCACCCAAACCCATGATAACAATAGCCTGCCGCACGGTGTTGACCCGATGACGCAGGGCAAAATAACAGGAGTTGACCATCTTGAGAATGCCATAGGTCAGCGTAGCGTCCACGGAGATAATCCGCTCGATTTCCTCCATGTTGGGCTCATCCCGCGTAATAGCCATCAGCAGACGGAAGAAGTTGCTCTGAAGATAACCACTGCTGTGGGCCTTGGTGGTCAGCTGGGAGGCCACGTAGGTTCCCTGCAACGCATCCACGCCTACCTGCATGGCTCTTTCATACAGCTCCTCGCTGTCCACCTCAGTGGCAATGCACTGCTTATTCATGCTGTGGGCAATATCCACGATGTTTTTCAGGGTCATCTGAGAAGTCGTCTTCAGATTCAGCTTGATGTAATCAATGCTGTCCAACAGAGCCAGATACCGGGGGGCAAACTGGAATTCGTTGACGGCTACCTGATAGCCCTCTTTGACATACTGCTGAACAATGTGCATCGCCAGGGGATGGATAATCACACTGTCGTCAATCTGAATCACAACCTCATCCTTGCCAAAGAGGCGGGGGGTTTTCTTCATCAGCAGGGTGGTGGTGAACGTCATGAAATTCAGTGTACCACGGAGCAATTTATCGGTATTCTGTGTCAAAAAGCTGTAGATGGTATCCGCCGCCGCGAAATCGGTGACCGTGACGCTGCGCTCACCGTCGCTAAATGCATGGTTTTCGCCGTGATAGCGGATTTCATAGCCGATGGTCTTTTTATTGCAGTCCTTAATGGGCTGCCGCACAATGTATTTGCTGCTCATTTTAGGAAACGCCTCCTTAGATGCCGTTGCCGCTGACTTCCAACAGATGATCGATGACGCCGATGAGATGGCCGATTTCCGGCTTACTCAACTGTTCGTCAGCTCCCAGCTGCTTGCCCTTGATATACATCTCCGGTGTAATCAGAGAGGAGAAGATAATCAGAGGAATCTGCTGCAGGACGGGGTCATCTTTCATCAGCTTGGTCAGCCGGTGACCGTCCATCTGGGGCATCTCGATATCGGTAATTACTACCGCCACATGGTTAAACAAATCTTTGGACTCCCGGACTTTCTGCGCTTCCTCCCACAGCTCGGCGCCGTTGGAGAATGCCCGCAGGTTGTCATAGCCGGCCTTGCTCAACGCCTCCTGAATCATACGGGACAGAAGGATGGAGTCCTCGGCAATCCAAATGGGCTTGTCGCTGCGGTTGCGGTAGCCCATGTCCTCCACCTCTTTCATCTGGATGGTGGTCTCCGGGGCAATTTCCGCCACAATGCGCTCAAAGTCCAAAATGGTCACCAACTGCTGGCCGCACTGGGCAATACCGGTGGCCACGCCGTCGGGGCCTCCGGACACGGTTTTGTCGGGCTTCTGGATATCCTGCCAGGAAATCCGGCTGATGCCCACAACAGTATGAACCCGGAAAGCGATGTGCATCTTATTGAAGTTGGTGATGATGAACAGGTCCTTCTCACCCTTTTCCTCATCCTTCTGATTGAGGTACTTGGGCAGGTCCACCACGGTGATCACCTGATCTCTGGGCTTGAAGATACCCTCTACGGCCATATGGGAGTGGGGCATGGGGCGCACTTCCTGCGCCAGCATAATCTCCCGCACCTTGGCCACATTGATACCATACAGATTCCCGTCAATGGTAAACTGCATGATCTCGATCTCATTGGTTCCCGATTCCAGTAAAATGCCGTTTTTACCCTGATCCATGGCGCTTTCCTCGCTCTCTTCATTCTTAAATTACAGAATCTGTTCCGGCCGGTTGTAGCTGCGAATCCGACCCACGCCGGTGGCCACATCAAACAACATCGTTCTGGCCACGGTACCGCCCACATCCTCTTTTACAAGCCGGATATTCTCCCGCTTGAGGGTCATATGGGCGCTTTCAATGTTGCGCTGGCCAATGTTTCCCAGGCTGCCGCAGCCCGGCGTGTCGAACATCCGGGCGCCGCCAGCCATTTTGGCCACAATGCGGCTACGTTTGGCACCCTGGAGCTCCATGCGGCGCAGCGTCTCCCGAATACCTGTATCGGCATATTTCAGCGGCGATGTCCGACCGGTTTCCATGTTGATGGGCAGCATCACATGGACCAGAGCCCCCAGTTTAATGACCGGGTCATAGAGACACACACCCACGCAGGAACCCAACGCATATGTAATCAGTTCTCCCTCCCGCTGGGCCATTTTCATATCGGCGATGCCGATTGTCAGTTTATTACTAGTCATCCAATACCCCCAGCTTTCTCAGCAGGAAGTTCAGGGAACGCACATCCGGCGACATCAGCAGGCGGCATGGCACCGTCCGGTCATCGTCAAAAATAAAATTGGTGCCAATGGCCATAATACAGTCCGACTGGCCGCCGAATTCCGCCATGGGCACTGCCATAATGGCACCCTGCATATCCACAGCAAAGGCCGGAACGGAAGGCCGAATTTTCATATTGGTCAGCCCCGACATGGCGTTGGTATAGGCGGAAATCATAATATTGCCCACTTCCCGCAGGGCAGATATATCCATCTCCTCCAGATCATCGAAGCTCTGGAAGGACCGTCCCAGGACGCAGGTCAGAACCTGCTCCACAAAGGCCGCCTGCTCGATGCAGAGAATAATACCGTTGATCTCGCCCTCCATGCGGGCCAGTACGCCGGCGGTGATGATTTCCGGGCCACCAATCCAGTCGATGGCTTCATTGTAACCCATGATGCGGACCTCAGGCATCTCAATGCGAACACGCCGCCCAATCATGCCGGACAGGGCAGTGGCAGCATTACCGGTACCCATGCTGCCGATTTCCCGGAGCGTATCCAGTTCCATGCTGTTGAGTTCATTATAATTCTTCATTTGTCCACACCATCCTGTCAGTTGGCCAGATTAACCACCGTAGTTTCCACCTCATCGGCAGTTGTCATCATGCGGAGCGCATAGCTGTATGCCCGCTGGGCTTCAATGACCTTGCCCAGCTCTGTGGCCAGATCCGCATTGGAGGACTCCAGATAGCCCTGACGCACCTCAGCCTGACTGAGCCAGATCTGTCCGTTCTTCTCGCCGGCTACAAACCGGCCGCTACCCACATGCTGCAGGCCATCCTGATACTGAATGGTAAAGACACCCACGGGCTGGACATCGTCATAACCGCCGTCCTCCACCTCAATGGGGTAGCCCTGGCGGTCCAGGACCTGCCGTCCCTCGCCGTCGGTCAGATAGAAAACCTGCTCATAGTACGGCTCTTCGCCCTCTTCCTCCACCAGTCGCTGGTAGGAGCCCAAGGCAAAGGAGCCATCCCGGGTAAAGGAAATCTCCTCTGTCTCCGGGTCATAGAGGCCGAAGTAGCCCTCGCCAATGATGGCGTAATCCTGGGACCGTCCGGTCTCCTCGATGGCTGCACTGCTGAAGTCGGTGCCGGTGGATACCACAGCTGCACCGCTGCCTCTGGGCAGATCTCCTTCGGTGCCCTCCACCATACCGTACATCAAAGCGCCGAAAGACGCCCGCTCGGCCTTGAAGCCGTAGGTGTTGACGTTGGCAATATTGTTGGACTGGACATCCATCTTCTTCATCTGCTGCTGAGCGCCGGTGGCAGCGCTGTAAAAACCTTGAATCATGGTACTACCTCCAACCCTTACAATCTGCCGACATCGCTGGTAGCCTTGGTCAGCACGCCGTCATAAAGCTGCAAAATCGTGGCTGCGCCCTGCAAAGCCCGCTGAGCCGTCATCATGCGGCTCATTTCCTGAATCATATCCACATTGGAGTTCTCCAGGTTCTTCCACATCACCTGCGCATTGGACGCTGCTGCCTGCTGGCCGTTGGCGCCGAACAGGCCGCTTTCATTCTTCACCAGCTGCTGCGGATCGGCGAAGGTAAACACGCCAATCTGGCCATAATAGATTGTTTTGTCACCGGCGTTATAAATCCGGCCGGCATCGTCCGCCTCTATGTAATCGGTATCCAGATGGATGGGCTGTTGATCCATACCCAGCACCCGGCCGTGATTGGGCAAATATAGATATCCCTCATTGTCCAGGGAGAAGTTACCGTTGCGGGTATATTCCACACCGTTGGCCGTATCGATGGCAAAATAGCCGTCGCCGTTAATGGCAAAATCCAGCGTCAGCCCCGTCTCCTCCACAACACCCTGATCGTGATTGATGTACAGCTCACTGGGCACCAGCATATAGCTGGCCTGGCCGATGGGCTCGGGATTGGATTTGTCAACGTTGCCTGTGCGGCTGAGCAGCACCTCCTGGAAGGTGGTGTCCGTATACGTCTCATGCTTGTAGCCTGCCGTAGTCAGGTTGGTCATGTTGTTGCCCACCACGTCCAGACGGCGGGTTTGGGACAGCATACCGGATGTCAGATCATAAAATCCTCTTGTCATTTCCGTCACTCCCTCCTGGCGCTACTGCGCCATCTGCTCCTTCAGGTGCATCCGCAGCCGCGCAATGGCGTGACTGTGAATCTGAGAGACCCGGGGGGCGCTGATACCCAGCACCTCAGCGATCTCCTTCATGGTCAGTTCTTTTTCATAATACAGTGATAACACCAACTGTTCGTTGGGCCGCAGATTTTCAATGCCTGCCACCAACGCCTTGTGGAGCTCCTGCTCCTCATAGTGGACCTCCGGCGAATCCAGCCGTTCCTGCCGCTCCAGCGGCTGGCCCGTGACACTGCCATAGGCATCCAGCAGCATTTCAAAAGACATCAGGTTGGCGCCTGCGGTCTCGGAAAGGGTTTTTTCATACTCCTTCAGACTCATGTCCAGACGCCGGGCTACCTCCCAGCTGTAGGGGGTACGCCCCAGCTCCACAGACAATTCATCCACCGCACGATTGACTTTGGTGAATTTCTGCCGCAGCTGCCGGGGCAGCCAGTCCTCCTTGCGGCTCAGATCAATCATCATACCCCGCAAGCGTTTGGTCACATAGGTCTCCAGCTTTACCCCTTTATCCGGGTCAAAGCGGTCCACGGCACCCAGCAGGGTCAGCAGTCCTTCATGGACCACATCCTCCAGCTGGTTGCCGCCCAATCCCACTCCATAGGCACGAGCGGCAATGCGGCGGATCTGATTCTCAAACCGCAGAACCAGCTCCCATTTAAGGGCGTCATCTCCGGTTTCCTTGTACCGCCGCAGCAGAGACTCACTGCTCTCCTGGCCGGTGTCCGGTCCCTCTTCAGGGCCGTCCGTGGCCATGGCGGTACTGCCGTCATATCTTGTCATGGTCGTCATGGCGGTTACCGTCCTTTACTTTCGGTACGTTTCTCCTTGGCGGGCAGGGTGATATTGCCGATGGCCTGAATTTGGACGTTGCTTGTGATCTCATTAAACGACAGCACGTAGACATCCGGATAGAACTGGGCAAGCATCCGGCTGACATAAACGCGGATTACCTGGCTCGTCAGCACAATGGGCGTCTGAGACAGTTCGTTGAACTTTTTACGCAGCTCTCCCAGTTCCGCAATGATCTGCTGCATAATCTCGGGGCTCAGCGCCAAATAGACGCCGTGTTCATTCTTTGTGAGAGCCGACAGGATCTTTGTCTCCACCTCGGCATCCAAAGTCACCACCCGCAGCTGGCCATTTTCGCAGAACTTGCGGGTAATGGTCCGGCTCAAGGCGCCGCGGACCTGCTCGGTAATCAGATCCATATCCCGTGTGGTGGCACCTACGTCCACAATGGTTTCCAGGATAGCGCTCAAGTCCTTGATGGGAATGCCCTCCCGCAGCAGATTGCGGAGAATCTTCTCCAGGTTGGCATATGTAACAATGTTTGGAATGGCGTCGGCCACCAAGTCGGGCTCTGTCTTTTTGAGGTTTTCCACCAGCTGCATCGTCTCCGTCCGGTTTACCAGCTCGTGGACATGCTTCTTGATGGTCTCCGACAGGTGGGTCAGCATAACCGTCAACGGTGTAATAACCGTATAGCCGTAGATTTCGGCCATCTCCTTGTTCTCCGGCAGAATCCACCGGGACGGAATGCCGTAAGCCGGTTCCACAGTTTCAATGCCGTCGATCTCGCCGCTGGGGTTGGCAGGCTCCAGAGCCAGATAATAATCCACCAGAATTTCACCGGAGGCCACTTCCTCACCGCGAATCTTGATGACATACTGGTTGGTACCCAATGCCGCGCCATCGTGAAGGCGGATGGACGGAATAACAAAACCCATATCCTGCGCAAACTGTCGGCGGAAAATCACAATACGGCTGATCAGTTTGCCGCCGCTGCTCTCATCCACCAACGGAATCAGGCTGTAGCCAAATTCCATTTCAATGGGTTCCACACTGAGCAGGGAATAGACATTGTTGATATCCTTGAAGTAATCGGCCTCGCTGGGGGCCTGGGTCTCCTGGGCCGCTGCCATAGCGGGTGTTTCCTCCGGCGGCGGCATCAGCTTCTGCTGTTCCATCCGTCTGGAGCTGACAAAACCGCCGGCGCCCAAAGCGCCGCCCACCAGAACCAGCGGAACTGTCGGCGTGCCGGGAATGACTGCCAGGAAAATCAGGATCACACCGGTGGACAGAATGGCACGGGGCTGGGCCTTGAACTGATGGATAACATCGGTGTTGAGGCTGCCGTCAGACACGGAACGTGTGACAATCATACCCGTAGCCGTGGAGATCATCAGGGCCGGAATCTGAGACACCAAGCCATCGCCGATGGTGGCAATGGAGTAGATGCTGATGACGGTGCCGATGTCGCCGCCGCCCTGAACAATGCCGATAATGGCGCCGGCCACAAAGTTGATGACCGTGATAATCAGGGACATGACCGCGTCGCCCTTGACGATCTTGGTGGCGCCGTCCATGGCGCCGTAGAAGTCGGCTTCCTTCTGAATCTTGTAACGCCGCTGCCGGGCCTCTTTTTCATCAATAAGGCCGGAACTCAAGTCGGCGTCAATGGCCATCTGCTTACCGGGCATGGCGTCCAAGGTGAAGCGGGCCGCCACTTCAGAGACACGCTCGGCGCCTTTGGTAATGACGATAAACTGCACCAGAACGATGATCAGGAAGATCAGCACACCGATGACAATATTGCCGCGGGTAATCAGGGTACCGAAGGACTTGATGACCACACCGGCCTGACCGCCTTCGGACAAAATCAGTCGCGTCGAGGATACGTTCAATCCCAATCGGAATAGCGTTGTGATCAACAGCAGCGATGGGAAAATGGAAAATTCCAGCGTCTCCTTGATGTTCATGGTGATCATCAAAATCAAGATGGACATGGAGATGTTGAGAATGATCAGTACGTCCAGCATGAAAGCCGGCAGGGGGATCACCAGGAACAATACGATGACCACGACCATCAGCGATATGGCGTTGTTGAGAATTTTGTTCATGGTATCTTAGCTTCCTACTTTCTCGCCTTTTTTCAGCTTGCCATCCATCCGATAGAGGTACACCAGCACCTCTGCCACCGCGTTGTACAGTTCCGGCGGGATGGGCATATTCAACTCAGTGGAGGCGTAGAGGGCACGGGCCAGCGGAACATTTTCCACCACAGCGATCTTGTGCTCCTCGGCAATGTGGACAATGCGCAGCGCCAGTTCATCCTGACCCTTGGCCAGAACAACAGGCGCGTCATCCCGCTCGGCGTTATACCGCAGGGCCACCGCGAAGTGGGTGGGGTTACGGATGACCACGTCAGCCTGAGGCACTTGCTGCATCATGCGGGACTGTGCCCGGCGGCGCTGGGCCTCTTTGATTTTGCCCTTGATCTGGGGATCGCCTTCCATCTGTTTGTATTCTTCTTTAATTTCCTGCTTGGACATGCGCATCTGCCGCTCATAGTCCCACCACTGGTAGAACACGTCGGCGCCGGCCAGAACCACATAAACCAGAAGAATCTGGTTTACCATCCGAAATGTCTCTTCAAAGAGGTGGGCACAGGCCGTTGGCAAGTCGGTATCTAAATATTTGGTAAACAGTCCCACCACACCGGAAATAAACTGATAGATCAGAACCAGCAGCAGCAGGATTTTCAGCAAGCCCTTGAGGGCCTCAATAATACTGCGCAGGGAAAACAACCGGGTAAATCCTTGAATGGGATTGAGGCGGCTGAACTTGGGTCGAATGGATTCTCCCGACACCAACAGCCGTGTTTGAAAAAACGTAGCGCCTAATCCCGCTACCACCGCCACTGCCAGCAACGGGCCGGCAGTTTTGACAAAGGTCACCAAGGCGCGAGTCATCAACTCTGTTCCCGGCAGCCCTGAAGAGTCTGTGGCCATGTCCATGCAGAAGTAGAAGAAGGATGCTAGCTCTTCCGCCGCGCCGGGCCCCAGCAGTTTAATGGTCCAGAAGCAGGCCAGCAGCACCACCACCGAAACGGCATCGTTACTGAAGAAGATATGACCTTTCTTTCGTTCGTCCCGTCGTTTCTTTGGTGTCGCTTTTTCAGTTTTGGAGCTGTCGGCCATGGTCCATCACCACCTCCTCTGCCGTCCGTCGCGTGTCCTAGACTCCAGCTGCCAGATGCTGCAGCATCCGCTCCAGCTCCTGCAACATATCCCGTTCCACCCCCAGCAAAAACTCGTTGATGGGTGTAAGGAAAAAGAACAGCAGTACCAGTCCGATAATGACCTTCAACTCTATGTTGATGACAAAAGCATTGATCTGCGGAATGGCCTTCATCAGAATTCCCATGCCAATCTCACCCAACAGTTCTGCCGCCAAAATAGGCAACGCCAGTTTGATGGACAACAGCATGCAGCTGATAAATACCTCCGCCGTATAGGATGCTACTTCCTGCCCCAATGTAGCTGTACCGTAGGGCAGCAGTTCCCCAGACAGTGTCAAAATACGCAGGAGTGTATAGTGGCCGTTGGCCGCGAAAAAAATCAGGACCATCATAATGTTGAGCAAGGAGCCAGTGACACTCATGTTGCTCTGGCTGCCGGCATCATAGATCTGTGCCATAGTGAGACCCATCTGAGTATCGATGACACTGCCGCCGGTCTGGACCACTGAGAAAAACAGCCGCATTATAAATCCAAGGGCAAAGCCTACCGCCAATTCCAGCAGCAGAATTACAGCAAATTCCAGATAATGCTCCGGCACCGCTACCGTCAATTCCGGTCCGGTGCCGTAAACCGCCATGGTCAGTACCAGAATGAATCCCGCTTTCACCAGACCCGGCAAATTACTGCGGCCCAACAATGGATTAAACAGGACAAAACCCGTCATCCGCATGAAAATACATTCCAACAGCCACAGCTGGCTCCAGTCGATCACAGGCCCACCTCCGTCACATCAATGTGAACAGATAGCGGGTGTAGTCCAGTAAGACCTCCAGCATCCAGCCGCCGCCCAGCAGCAGAACGCCTACCACCACCACCAGTTTCAGGATAAAGGACAGGGACTGCTCATGGATCTGGGTTACCGCCTGGAAAATGGCCACCAGAACACCCACCAACATGCTGAGAATCAGCAGGGGACCGCTGATTTTCAAAATCACGCCAATGCCCTGGCGCATAACATCTACCACTTCCATGGATCACCCAACCTCCTTTCCGCTATCGGAATCCCTGAACCAAGGTGGAAAACAGCAGTTCCCATCCGTTGAGCGCCAGGAACAACAGCAGCTTGAACGGCATGGAGATCATGGCTGGCGGCAGCATGATCATACCCATGGACATGAGGGCTGTCGCCACTACAGCATCGATGAGTACGAAGGGGATGTACAGGTAAAAGCCAATCAGAAACGCCCGCTTCAATTCGCTGGCCATAAAGGCCGGAACTAAAACCCGCAGAGGCAGGTCCGCCGCTTCCTGATCTTCCGGCTGATCCATGTGGGCCAAATCGGTGAACAGCTGCAATGCGCTGGACTCCGTTTGCCGGGCCATAAACTCTTTCAAAGGCACTTGAGCCCGATCAATAAATTCCTCCTGGGTGATCTGATCCCGGGTATACGGCGTGTACGCCTCCTCCCGAATCTGATCCACCACCGGCGACATGGTAAAGAGCGTCAAAAAAAGCGCCATACCAATCAGAACCATGTTGGGCGGATTCTGCTGCAGGCCCATGGCCGTACGCAGAAAAGAAAAGGAAATCACATATCGGGTAAAGGATGTCATCATCACCAGGATGGAGGGCATCAAGGTAATGAGTGTGGTGAGAAAGAGGATTTGCAGGGTTTGTACCTGCTCACCGTTTACATTGATCAACGCATCCACAGCTTCTCACTGTCCTCCCTTGTTTTTCCGCTGCTCCAGGACCTGCCGAAGCGCCGCCTGAAAACCGGTTGTCCTGGTGTCGTCACCAGTCTGGTCCCAGTGCTCCGCCTCTTCCGGCGGCACCTGACGCAGACAGGTCACAGCACCCTGACTCACGCCCAAAAACTGATAGGTATCCCCCAGCTTTACCAGCAGCAGATGGCTGTCCTTGCCCATAGGGACCTTTTCCAATATGCGAATCCGCTGACCGCTGCCGGTAACGGTACCGGGCAGCCGTCCCGCCAACAGGCGGGTGCAGCCATAAGCCAGCACCAACACCAGAAGGATCGTAAACACGGTGCCCAGCAGCGTCAGCAGTTCGTCTCCCATCAGGGATTGCCCACGATGGAGGTTACGGCCTTCAAGAGGCGATCCTCCTTAAACGGCTTGACGATGAAGTCCTTGATACCGGACTGCACAGCCTCCACAACCATGGCCTCCTGGCCCATGGCAGAGCACATAACCACATTGGCATTGCTGTCCTTGGCACGGATGGCCTTCAGAGCCTCCAGGCCGTCCATGTTGGGCATGGTGATATCCATGAGCACCAGATCCGGCTTCAGTTCAAAATACTTTTCCACGGCGTCCGCGCCGTCCACAGCTTCGTGCAGATCGGTGTACCCATTTTTGGAAAGGGTGTCACAGATCACCTTGCGCATAAATGCGGCATCGTCAACAATCAAAATCTTGGCCATAATTCCCATCCTTTTTTATCAATTCTTCTGAGGATTATTTGCAGACAAATTCAGCAGCCCCGGCTGGCGGAGCACCTCGGTGATGCGAACGCCGAAGTTGTCGTCTACCACTACCACGTCGCCCCGGGCAACGCACAACCCGTTGACGAACAAATCCACCTGGTCGCCGGCCAATTTGTCCAGCACCACCAGGGAGCCCTTGGAGAAGGTGAGAATATCCTCCACCTTCCGTCTTGTGCGGCCGATCTCTACAGATACCTCCAACGGCACCGACATAATCAGTTCCAGATTCTGTGCCTGCTCCTCTCCAATCTGTTGGGCCACATCCAGCGGCTCCATTTGCAGGGGACGGGCGCTGATGACCTTGTTCTCCTGCGGCGCATACATCGGTTGTTGATAAACCGGCTGCTGATACATGGGTTGCTGGTACATCGGCTGTTGATAGGCAGGCTGCTGATATGCAGGCTGCGGCGCTGCCGGCTGCTGATAGACCGGCTGCTGCGGAGCCGGAGCCGGTGCTGCAGCTGCGGCCGGAGCTGGGGCAGAGGCAGGGGTACCGCCGCCGCCCATCAAGCGCTCGATCTGATCCTGGCTCAAAACGCCGCCGGAATCCGATGCCGGGGCAGGAGCAGGTGCAGAAGCCGCGCCGCCGCTGCCACCCGTCAAGCGCTCGATCTGCTCCTGGCTCAAGACGCCGCCAGAATCCGATGCCGGGGCCGGCTCAGCTGCAGGAGCCGGGGTAGAGGCAGGGGTCGACATGGCGCTGAAATCCATGTCAAATCCGCTCAACAATTCCCGGGCCAGGTCCACCGACATGACGTTGACAAATTCACTGTTGAGGATATCTTCGATGCGCAGCATAAAGCGCACCACCACCAAGGGACCGTCAATACCCTGGAAGTGTTCCTCTTTGAACTTTGGCAAATCATCCAGGGTGTAGGACTTGGGCGTTGAAATATTAACAGGACGTCCCAAAAAGTCCGACAGGGCCGTGGACGATGCGCCCATCATTTGATTCATAACCTCGCAGACGGCGCTGATGGTCAGATCGTTAAACTCAAACTCCTCATCGGACATTGTTGTTCCCATGAGGATATCCACAATCACCTTGACGTCGTTGCGCTTGAGCAGCATAATGTTACTGCCTTCCAAGCCGGACACATACTTGATCTCCACGGCGATGGCCGGTTCCAAGTCTCCCAGTGTAAAATCTTCCACCGATACCAGCGACGCCGAAGGCGTGGTGATGTCCACACGATGGTCCAGCAGATTGGACACCGCCGTGGCTGAGGATCCAAGGCTGATATTCATGACCTCGCCAATGGCATCCAATTCCATTGTGCTAAATATATTCTGCTCCATAGCCCTACTGTTCCCTTCTTCCCTGATTGTCATAGGTCTCCATGATCTTCACGGCCATATTCTTGTTCTGTGTGCCGATCTTTCCGCTGAACCAGGGCGCGTTGCCCACATACAGCTGAATGGTGCCCGTTGCGGGCTGTCCCAGATCGATCACATCGCCTGCATGGAGGAAATAGATGTCCTGCAGCTGAAGCTTGGTCCGTCCCAGCTCAGCCACCACATCCAACTCCGAATCCCGCAGAATACCCATAATCTCCTGACGATTGTCTTCGCCGCTGCCACGGCCCGTTTGATTGGCCGCCGCAATCTGCGTAAAGATGTTGGTCAGCGTCAGGCCCGGTAAACAGATGTTCAGCCGTCCCTCACAGTTGGAAAATCGGATATTGATGCCGACTATGACCACCGTCTCGTCCAGACCAATCAGCTGTACCAGTGTGGGATTGGTCTCCACCCGGCGGAACTGAAAGTCCAGATCCACATAGTTCTCCCAGCTGCTGCCCAGCGGCGTAATCATATCCTTGACCATACTCTCATAAAGCTTCAGCTCCAGGTTGGTCATGGAATAGCCGCCGGAAATCTTGTTGCCCAGATCTCCGTCACCGCCCATCAGACGGTCCATCATACTGAGCATCAAGGTGGTGGTGTAATGGAACAACACCGGCTGTGCGTCGGGTTCCGTATGCTGTTCCACACACACATCGGATAAGGTCAGCACATCTCCCTCGGACAGGCCGTTGGAAAACTCGTAGTAACGCTGTTCCTCCACCGATTCCACCTGCATCTCACAGGTGGTGTGCAGCTGAGCGTTGATACGGGAATTGATAATCCTCGTATAGTTTTCAAAGATACCATTGAGCATTTTCAACCGGTCTTTGGTAAACTTTCTCGGGCTGTAAAAGTCGTATTTTCTATATTTTTTGTCATTCTTCTCCGCCGAGGCGGACAGATCCATCTCTCCGCTTCGCGCTGCATTCAGCAATGCATCGATTTGGCTCTGCGACAGAACCTCTGCCATGTTGCTACCTCCCTATGGGACAACGGTCCACGTTCGCGTTGAGTTCCTCTCAGGACGAAGGAATTGCCTGCGAAGCGGTTTCCTCCGTAACGTTGACCGCCTCTTCACCACGTATGGTGTAATATTGCTCCAAGCTGTCCCCTTCGGTACTGTCGGGCTGTATGCCGCTGATAATCAACTCCACCCGGCGGTTTTGCGCCCGCGTCTCCGCAGTGTCATTGCTGGCAATAGGCCGCCATTGGCCGTAGCCGACACTGACCAGTCGGGCAGGATCGATGATATTCTTCTCCTGAAGATAAATGGTCACCACTGTGGCCCGGTCCGAGGAGAGGAACCGGTCCACATCCACATAGTTGGGCCGGTCCGGCGAAGCCTGCGCCGTGTGGCCCAAAACGCGGATTTCATTGATGGACTCGCTGGCTTCTGCCAGCGGGACAGCAATCTGATCGAGAATGGCCTTACCGCCGTCCTTGAGCACATAGCTGTCGCCGTCAAAAAAGATTGTATCGTCAAAAGAGATGAACACATAGCCGCTGCCTTTGCTGAGGCTGACCATGTCCTGGAGTCCGGCGGAAGCCGCATACTCCGACATGGAGACATACAACTCCTCCAGCGCCGCTTCCACCTGATCCTGCGTCAGCGCCGACGGCAAACCTGTCACCGGCTCATTGGCAATTTCACCGGGTACTACAATTTGAGACGGCTCATCCACCGCATAACCGGGGTTAAACGACTGCACCAAGGCAATCCATTTACTTTCATCCATTCTGGACATGGAATAGAGCATAACAAAGAAGCACAGCAGCAGGGTCACCATATCGCCATAGGTGTCCATCCAGTTGGCGCCGCCTCCGCCGCTCTTTTTGTTCCGTTTCATTGGGTCCATCTCCTTATATGGTCAAGGCAGTCCGTTTATTCTTCGTTGCCCTTGCCTCTCCGCTTGCTTTTACCGCCAGACTCTCCGTCACGCTTGTTCTGGTTGGTAAAGGTCAGCAGGCGCTCCCGCAGGTACTTGGGATTCTCACCGGACTGAATGGCCATAATGCCTTCCAAAATAATCTCCCGGCAGACCATTTCCTCTTCATCGCGGGCTGTCAGGTTGGCCGCAACGGGGTTAAATACCACGTGGGCCAGCAAAGAGCCATAGAACGTCGTAATCAAGGCGACGCCCATATTGGGGCCCAGGCTGCTCATATCTGCATCACTGAGGCCGTAAAGCATCTTAATCAGACCGATCAGGGTACCGATCATACCAAAAGCCGGAGCGGCATTAGAGCCGCGCTCGTACATGGCGATGACCTCCTGATGGCGGGCAGAAGTCTGTTCAATATCATTGGTGAGAATGCTGCGAACCCGGTCGGGGTCTGTGGCGTCCACAATCAGCATAATCGCTTGCTTGAAGAAAGGGTCCGGCTGTGCATTAGCCCGCTCTTCCAGAGCCAGAAGGCCGTTCTTACGGGCAATCTGCGCCAATTCCACCAGTTCGTCAATATACTTTTCCGGGTTAAACGCCTTTGTACCCAGCATAATCTGGAAATGCTTAAACATAGACCGCACCTGCTTGGGATAACAGGCCACCATCACGGCAAATGTACCGCCGATAACGATCAGAACACTGGCCTCATCGAGAAACAATTCCAGCTGCGCGGGGTCCACAACCTGTGCGGCATTGAAATCCACCATGATGCCGAAAAACACAAAGAAAAACGCTAACAGCAGGCCGATCAAATATACTATATTCATATCCAACTACCTTCTTCTTACGCCGCAGGGCTACTTATACGCGGAAATCGTTGATCGAAATCTCCCGCCGGATATCCTGCACTTTTGCATTGTATTCCGTGATCTTGTGGATGATTTCCTCCACCGTATCCTTTACGATGTAGTAGTCACGGTTCATCATGACGATCTTGCTTTCCGGGATCAGTTCGATATACTCGATTTGATTGTGGTTGAGCACAAATCGTTCACCATTCATCTTCTGCAGTACGATCATGTCGTTCCCTTTCCCCTCTGGACCGGCGGGCATTTGCCCGCCGGTACCTATAGCCTATAACTTATCGTTTGATGTTGACCAGCTCTTCGAGCATACTGTCGGTAACCGTGATAATACGGGTGTTGGCCTGATAGCCTCTCTGATAGATGATCATGTTGGCAAACTCTGTGGCCAGATCTGTGCCGGAGGCTTCCAGGAAGCCGGGCATCAGGGCAGCGCCGCTCTCACCCAGCATGTTTTCCAACGTCGCGTTGGCGTCGCCAGCTTTCACATTGTTAAGGTAACGACCGGCTAAAGAGCCGTCGGGAGCGTAGATGGACATCTGGCCGCAGCCATCCAACGCCTGATAATAGGAGTCGCTCATGTGTGTCAGACCGCCAGGGTTGGTCACAGTAGCCAGAGCCACATAACCCAGCACCACCGGCTCCTTGGTAGTACCATTGGTGCAGGTGATCTTGCCATCCTTGCCAATGCTTAGGTTGGCATAGCTGATGCAGTCGCCCGTCACCGTACCATAATCATTTTTGCCATTGACCACGCCGGGGAAAATTGCAGTGCCTGGAGCAATATAGTCCGCATCGCCCTCTTTTCCGTTACCGGGCGATGCCAGAGGCAGACGGATGGGGACCAGCTGCGTACTGACATCTGTGCCATTGCCGCCAGCGGTACCCGACTGTGTGCCGTCATCGTTCATGTTACAGGTGACAAAACCGTAGACCACGTTGCCTCTGCCATCAACCAGGTAACCTTCCGGATCAATGTGGAAGTCACCATAGCGGCTCAGCAGCAAGCTCTCGGGGTCCGTGACGCCGGTCTTATCGCCCACCATGAAGAAGCCGTCGCCCTGAATAGCCACATCGCCGTTGAGGCCGGTGGGCTCCAGGTTCATGGAGGACATATCCAGATCGATTGTGGAAATGTTACAGCCATAGCCGATCTGACGGGGGTTGGTGCCGCCGCTGACCTCGTTGCCGTTGGAGCCGCCGGCCTCCGTGGAGTATATGCTCTCACGGAAGGTGACACGACCGGGCTTGTAGCCGTAGGTGTTGACGTTGGCCACGTTGTTGCCCACAACGTTCAGGGCATTCATTTGGGCTTTCATGCCGGAAATACCTGTGCTCATAGCACCTGACAAAGCCATAGTGATAAGTCTCCTTCTTTGATTGCCGTTCGACGGGCCGCCGGGGCCGTATCATTCGGACACGCCCCAGGGCATCCTTTACGGTCCTGCCCTCTGTTTTACAGGATCACAGCGCCGTCGATATTGGTAAATATGTTGTCTTTCATCTCATCCTGAGACATGGTGGTAATGACCCGACCGTTGGGTACGTTGATAATAAAGGCCATACTCCGTTCCAGTGCCAGGATGTTGGTTGCGCCCTTGGCTTCCGCCCGGGCTACGGAATCGCTGAGCCGTTCAATGAGATGGGGCGTCACCTCGATGCCCCGTTCCTCCACTCGCTCCATAGCATGTTTGGAGAACGTAAGCCCTGGGCCATGCTCCAGCCGCTGCCGCAGCACAGCATCAAAGCTCTGCTCCGCATTTGGCATCGTCT
This sequence comes from uncultured Oscillospiraceae bacterium, assembly GCA_944385415.1. Lineage (GTDB taxonomy): Bacteria > Bacillota > Clostridia > Oscillospirales > Oscillospiraceae > Avoscillospira_A. The sequence continues at coordinate 29,037 of CALWXC010000012.1, forward strand.
GAGACTGACCTGCACGGCTGGTTAAGACAGCTTGCGCTCTTTCAATCTGTGTGATCTCCCGAACCACGCCGTCCACCTCCTTGCTTCCAGCGATCAGATACGCTGCGTCGTGGTTTCGCCTTCGCCGCCGTCCTCTCCGCTGTCTGTATCCGTGGGCTTGGACTTGATGTTAATGGCTTGGCCTGCCAGCGTCAATGCGCTCCATGCGCCTTCCTTAGCGGCTTCCAGCGTAAACGTGCCATTGCCGTTATTGGTGAATTCGAGCTTGCCGCCAGCCGGGTCAGACAACGGGTTCTTGTTGTATACCTTCTCCAGCGCTTCGGTAAACTTCTCCTTCGTCATGTCGGCAGTGACGCTCACCTCGTACTCCTGACCGCCCAGGGTTACGATAACAGTGCCGGTTCTGTCAAACGCAAGGCCTTCCATATTGTATGTGTACTTGCCCTTAACACCGTCGCCAGGCGCCTGATCTTCCGTAGGCGTAGCGGTAATCGGCGGCGTAACCTGCACATCCAGCAGACCCTCCGGAATTTTGCCAATGGCCATTATCTCGTAGAGGTAATACTGCTTTCCGTTGACAAAGATTACGGGCAAGCCCTGATAGGTGCCTGTGCCGGTAACCTGTCCGACAATCTGGGTGAGATTGCCCTTTTCATCGTACTGACCAACCGTCACCTCTTTGCCGACCAGAGAAGCCGCATAGGTGAGCATATTGGCATCCACCATGGTCTGCATGCTTTCCTTGACAGAAGAAAGCATCTGCACCGTGGACATCTGTACCATCTGGTTCAGCATCTCGCCTGTATCTGCCGTGTTGTCCATCGTCTGATTTTGCAGCTGTTGGACCATCAACTGCAAAAAGTCCTCAAAATCAAGGCCGAATTGATCTTCTTCGTCCTTGATATTGATGTTCATATTACCGGTATATGTAGAATCTGTCCGTGCAGTCTGCGTGCGGCTTTGGGCCGAAACGCTGTTGATTGCCATGGGCATTAATTCTGTATCCATATGCTTTCAGCCTTCTTTCTCAGAGTGCTTATGTGGGAAGCAGACCCAAACGCAGCTGCTGCAGGAACCGCTCGGGATCTGCCTGCTGCCGGCGCTGCTGTTGCTGCTGCTCCCGGCCCTGACCGCCGTTCTGATCCGGCTGCTGCTGGGAATGCTGGTTCTGCTGGGGCTGCTGCACCTCCACCCGCACTTCCGTGTGCTGGGTATTTTGCAGCATCAGGCCCAAGGCGCCGGAATGCTCGCTGAGAAGCTTGGCTGCCTGGCTGTTCTCCGTATGGAGCACCACCTGCAGCACACCCTCCGGATTCCGCTGCATCTCAATGACCACGCGGCCCAGATTCTCAGGCGTCAGGCGGATTTCCACCCGCTGGCTGCCCTTGGACAGTGCCTCGTTCAGCTTGGTAGCCAACTTGCTGTCCAGATCGCCGCTCTCGGTGTCCACCACCGGAGCATCGCCGACCCGCTGGGGCATGGTCTCCGTGTCCTCAAAGAGGGGCTTCGACAAGCCGTCGGTCTGCACCGCCGTCTCATTCACTTCCTGCTCCTGTCGCCGAACCGGCGCAGCGTCCTGCTCCACCGTGACCTGGACCTCCTCCTGAACAGAAACGTTCTGGGTCTCTGTCTCCGGTGCGGCTTTTGCAGTCACCAGTGTCTCCGCATCCGCCGGGGTCTCCACAGCTTCCTGCTTGGGTTGTGCCGTCGGCACCGCCGGCTGGGTCGCAGCTTCCGTAGCCGGGGCCTCCACTGTGGCCTGCATCTGCGGCAGGACCGTCTCCTCAGGCATGGCCTCCTGGGCTACCGTCTCGGGCATCGCCGCCGACACCATAGTCACGGCTTCCACCGCCGCTTCACCGTCGGGAACCGTCACCGCTGTGTTCACTACAGCCGGAATCACTGCCGTATCCGTCACCATGGCGGCCAACTGCTGCATCACAGGCGCACCGCTGGCTGCGGTCTGGCTCTGCTGCGCCGTCTGGGTGGCTGCCGTAGTCGTCTCCGGCGCCTTACTCTCCCGTTCTGTCCGTTCCGTCCGCTTTTCGTCCATTAGGTTCTGGAAGCTCTTGCCGTCCTCCGTGCGGGTCGGTTCCTGGGTCTGGGGAATGGTGTTCTGCGCCATCTGTGCAGCGGCATACGTCATTTGCAGCACCAGTTCGTTGATATCCATTTTCATCGCTCTCACCTCCTTTCCATTGTTCTGTTAAGGGGCTGGGACTCTCCATTGAGACGCTACCAGTTCCTCGATGAACAGCTCTTCGCTCTTCTGAATCTGATAGCGGTATTCTTCGTGTTTCCGCTCCCGGACCTTTTCCAGGGAAGCTGTTTCCTGCCGGGCTGCCACCAGTTCAGCCCGCTTGGCCTCGGCAGTCTGACGGCACTGAACCAGATGGGCTCTGGCATCATGAATTTGCTGCTCCCAATAGCGCAAAGCGCTTTGGTATTTCAAAACCTCAGAGACGGTGGTACCCTTGGCCTCCGCTTCCCGCAGCTCCCGATTGCAGTTGCGGTAGGCTTCCTCCAGTTCTTCCAATCGCTGCTCCGCCTGCCGGACCCGATGGACCAGCTGCGCGTGCTCATTCTGCAATCCCTCCTGCACCTGCTGTTTATAGCCCAGCACTGTGCTGAGGGAAAATTGAAATTTTTTCATGCCACCCACTCTTTCTCCTGTTCAAGGCCACGACTTACAGAAGTTTTCGCATGATGTTCAAATCCTGTTCATAGGAAAAGGATTCGTTCACATCCTGACACAAAAATCGATTGATACCGTCGATTTTCCCCAAGGCATAGTCCAACTTGGGATTGGTGCCGGCCTTATAGGCGCCGATGGACACCAGATCGGAATTCTTCTCATAGACAGCCAGCACATCCCGGATTTGGGCGGCCAGCTTTTTATGTTCCGGTGAAACAATATCGGCCATCAGACGGGAAATGCTGGCGCTGACGTCGATAGCAGGGAAGTGGCTGCTGTTTGCCAACTTTCTCGACAGAACAATGTGACCGTCGAGAATACCGCGGACCGTATCGGCAATGGGCTCGTTGGTATCGTCGCCTTCCACCAGCACCGTATAGACGCCGGTAATGGAGCCTCTCTGGAAATTGCCGCTGCGCTCCAGGAGCTTGGGCAGCTCCGCGTAAATGGACGGCGTATAACCTCTGGACACTGGCGGTTCACCGACAGCCAAGCCGATTTCACGCTGTGCCATGGCGAAACGGGTCAGGGAATCCATCATCAACAGCACATCGTAGCCCTGGTCCCGGAAATACTCCGCCACGCCGGTGGCAACCGACGGGCACTGTTTCCGCAGCATGGCAGGCTGGTCGGAGGTCGCCACCACCAAAACCGACCGGGCCATGCCCTCAGGACCCAAGTCCTTTTCCATGAACTCCAGCACCTCACGGCCACGTTCGCCCACCAGGGCAATGACGTTGATATCGGCCTTGACATTCTTGGCAATCATACCCATGAGGGTACTCTTGCCAACGCCGGAACCGGCGAAGATGCCGATACGCTGGCCCTTGCCGATGGTCAACATGCTGTCGATGGCCTTGACGCCGAATTCCATCCGCTGGCGGATGGGGGGGCGGTGCATGGGGTTGATGTAGTTGTTGTTTTCCACACAGAACATGGTGCCGCCGCTAAACGGCCCCTTGCCGTCGATGGGCTGACCCAGGGCGTTAATGACGCGGCCTTTGAGAAAAGGCCCCATCTTGAGGCTCAGCCGGTGTCCCGTATTGCGGACGAAATTACCCGCAGAAATGCCGCTCATATCGGAGTAAGGCATCAGCAAAATACGGTCGTTTTTGAATCCAACCACCTGGGCCATAACCTGGCTGCCGGTGGCGCTGTTGTAAATCTGGCAGATATCGCCTACGGCAGCGTGGCCGCCGGAGGCTTCAATGGACATGCCGACGATGTTCTCGATCTTCCCCGTATAGCGAAAGGTCTCCGCATTTTGTACCTGTTGGATCAGTTCTCGGAACATCGTCTCACCTCCATTGGGAACAGGGTCCTAGGACTGGCCCAGAATCTCCCGGATATTCTGCAACTGCGTGGAGGTACTGGCGTCAATGATGGCGTCGGGCATCTCAATGATGCAGGCGCCGCGCTCGTCCTCCGGCATCGGTGTGATTTTAATATGGTCGGAAATACCCGACAGTGCCATGGTCAGCTCCGGCGTGATCTGGGATAATTCCCGGGTGCTATAGCCGCCCACATAGATGTGGACCCACTCACGCCGCCGCAGCTTCTCTGTGGCCATTTGAATCATCCGGCCAATGACGTCCAAGCTGCTCTTGAGGCTGATGTGGATGACCTTCTCCGCAATGGCTACGGTCAGATCCAGCAACTCATCCCGGGTCTTTTCCAGCATTTCCTCCCGGGCCCCCTGGGCCTGTTCCAGGAATTGCTGCACCTGATGGGCTTGTTCCTGGAGGTACTCTTCAATCTGACGCTGTCCCTCCACACGGGCCTGCTGTACGCCCTCAGCATAGCCCTGACGGTATCCGTCATCATGGGCTTCCTGTCGGACGCGCAGAGCCTCTTCCTCCATATCCCGGCGGTGCTGTTCCAGCATCGCTTCTGCTTCCCGCCGGGCGGCGGCCACAATTTCGTCGGCCTGTACCTTGGCAAAGGAGATGACGGAGGCGGCGTTGGCCTGCTCCTCATCTTCTTCCGGCTCCGGCGTCTGATCGTCGCCGTCATAATCCATGACGGCCGTATCTTCTTCCGGCTCCGGATCGGCTTCCACTGGAATGTCCTCTACCTGGGGGAAGATGTACTGGTCCACGGACCGTTCATCACTGGACTTCCAGAAGCTCTTGAAAATATTAGGCAATGATATCGTCCTTTCCGCCCTTGCTGATGATCAGCTCGTTCTTTTCCTCCAGGTTGCGGATGATGGTGACGATACGCTGCTGGGCCTCTTCCACATCGCGGATACGGACGTTGGTGGTGATCTCCAGATCGTCGCGGATGGTCTGGGCCATACGAGTGGACATATTGCTGAAGATCTTGTTGGCCACGTCGTTGTTGCTGCCCTTGAGGGCCAGCACCACGTCTCTGGGATCGCACTCCCGCAGGAAGCGCTGCACAGAGCGATTGTCCATGATCATGATATCCTCGAAGACGAACATCCGCTTGCGGATCTCCTCCACCAGGTCGGCGTTGTGGACCGTCAGGCGGTCGAAGATGCTCTTCTCGCTGGAGCGGTCCAGGTTGTTCATGATCTGAGCCACATAGTCCACGCCACCCACCTTGACATTGCTGGTGGCCATAAGGTTGGTGAACTTCTTCTCCATCTCCGCCTCGATGATCTTCACCGCCGCCGGAGAGGCGCTCTCCATGTTGGCGATGTTTTCCACCACCTTGGTCTGGCGCTGCGAGTCCAGCTCTTCAATGACGGCCGCCGCCTTCTCCGGATCCACATAGGACAGGACCAGGGCGATGGTCTGGGGCCGCTCATGCTGCAAGGCGGCGTACAGGGATTTTTCGTCGGCCTTGTTGAGGAAGGCAAATTCCCGGTTTTTCAGGGACTTTGTGACCTTGTCCAACAGGCTTTCAGCCGCCTGACTGCCAAAGGCTTTTTCCAACACCGCGCGGGCATACTCCATGCCGCCCTCGGTAACCGCCTTGTTGGTCAGGCACATCTGATAGTATTCGTTGAGGACCTCTTCGGTGGTTTCCGCATCGAGGTAGCCCATCCGGGCCACCTCGATGGTCAGCTGTTCCACATCCGCCGGGTCCATGTATTGGTAGAGCTGGGAGGCCTTTTCAGCGCCCAGGGAGATAATGACTGCTGCCGCCTTCTGCTGCTGCGTCAGTTTCCCCGGCTCCCGGCCGGCTTTGGCGGCTTCGCTCATTCCATACTCTCTCCTTCCTTCAGCCAATTCCGTACCATCTGCGCGGCGATTTCCGGGTTCTCCTCAGCGAACTTCCGTACATCCTTGCGCAGTTCCATGCTCTTCTCTGTCTGCATTTCCATAATATCCGCGCCTTCAGGCGTGGGTGCTGCCTCTTGCAGCATCTCTGCCGGCTGCTCCATCTCGGCAGCCAGGGCGGCGGCCTTCTTGCGGCGGTGACGGCGGATCAGCAGCAGCACCAGCACCAGAATCAGCACAAACAGTACCAGGCCGCCCAGTGCAGCATACAGAATCCAGCTGTCAATCAGCAGGCCGTCTTCTGTTGTGGTGTCTTCGTCGGTGTCAACCGGCGTGTTGTCTCCGGTATTGAACGGTGCAATCAAAATATGGACCTTTTCCATCTGGTCCGCTGTGGTAATACCGGCAGCTCTGGCCACATGGGGATAGAGGTCATCCACATCCACGCCGCCGCTGACGGCTTCGTTGATGGTAACAGACACCATCACGTCCGCAACGGTACCGCCTACGCGCTGCACCTGCTTATTCTCCTCGTCCACCAGGAAGTTGGTCTGGCCTGTAGAGCTGACAACGCCGTTGCCAGGCTCCATCTCGCCCTCATTCTCCGGATAGGTGGGAATGTCGGCATTGGTGTCTGTTCCTACCGTACCACCTGCCGTGCCGTTTTCATCGGCTTCCAGACGGTTATCATAAATCTTTTGGCCAATAATACCCTCGCCATTGGTGGAGCCGTCGGCAGCCCAGTCCTCGGTGGAATAGTTGGTGGAATCGGTATATACCTTGTCCACATCCACGATACTGTTCACACTGACGCTGACATTCTCCGCGCCATAGATAGGCTCCAACACCGACAAAATTTTCTTTTCCAGGGTGTTGTTGACCTGCTCCTCCAGCCGCAGCTTCAGGGCAGAGGAGTCCTCCAGATCGCCCAAACCGTCGTCTGGTGCGTATGTATTGCCATAGGAGTCCACAATGGTGACATTCTCCACCTTCAACCCCTGGATGGCGCTGCTCACCAGATTACGGATGCCGTTCGCCATGGTTTCGCTGAGGGGCACGCCGTCCTTCATGGTCACCTTGACGTAAGCGCTGGCCTCTACCACATTGCCGCTGTCGAGAACATAGGTGTTGTCCTCACCGGGTGTAAACCGAACGGTGGCGTCCTTGACGCCTTCCATGCTGCGAATGACAGCAGAAGTGCTGTCATTGAGCTCATAGAGTGCCAACTGCTGGCGCTCGGCCTCCGTGGTCAATGCGCTGACGTTATCCAAATAGGTGGAATAGTTATAGGCATAGCCGGAGTTAACGTAACCCTGGGACACCAACTGGGCCTTCAGCTGGACCTCCTGGTCCGCCGGTACCATGATGGTGTCATCCTCCACAATGCGGAAATCCGACACGCCATTTTCCGTCAGATACGACGTAATAGCAGTCATATCCGTCTGGCTCAGCTCCGTGAACAGCGTCGCGTAGGGCTGGTTCTGGCTGGCCACCACAACGGCGACAATGGCGCCGGCCGCAACCACCAGGACCGCCGCCGCCAGGATTTTCGTCCGCTTTTTCGCGCCTGTCCACAGCTGCTTTCCTTTATTTAAAAAGCCCTTTACCTTCTCTTGCACGGCCAATGCCCTCGCTCCCGGATCTTCAGATTCTTTCTACACGTTTTCGCTTCACTTACATGCTGATGCGCATAACTTCACTGTAAGCGTCCAGCGCTCTGTCACGGAGCTGCACCAGCAGCTGCACAGACAGAATGGCCTGATTCTCAGCGATCACCAGTTCCGCCGGGTTGTCCAGCTGGCCGGTGGCTTCCAGATACTGCAGCTCATTTTTGGTGGCGTCAGTCTCTTTCACCGAATCAATGGCAGACTGAAAAACATCCGCAAAAGGAATCGCAGGAGCCTCGTTGTTCCGTGCAGCAGAGGACTCCTGTACCATATCATCGTTCCAAAGCGGAGCGATTGGGCTCATATGTACTTCCATGTCTTATCTCTCCTATCTATGCGGCCTGTCAGATCACTTGCCGATCTCCAGACCCTTAGCAGCCACTTGCTTCAACACGTTAAATGCGGTTACATTGGCGGAATACGCCTGATTTGCCGCCATGGCATCGGCCATCTCCTTGACCAGATCCACATTGGGCATCTCCACATACCCCTCGTCGTTGGCGTCGGGGTGGGTGGGGTCATAGACCAGCTTGAAGTCCGAGGGGTCCTCGGCAATCTCCGTCACCCGCACGCCGCCGGCCGGGCCGTCAGCCGAGGCGTTTCGTCCCTGGGCTCTGGCCATAGCCGCCTGGAAGGTCGTCTGGCCCTCAATGGCCTCCATGGTCACCGTCTTGCGGCGGTAGGGGCCGCCGGCCTCTGTTCGGGTAGTGTTGATATTGGTGATATTTTCAGAGATCACATCCAGTCGCAGCTGTTGGGCCGTCAGGCCCGAGCCTACGATATTCATGGAACTCAAAAACGCCATAGTCTATCGCTCCTTATCCTCGAATGGCAGTTCGCAGCAACGTAAATTCATTGGAAATGGAGTTGAACACATACTGCTGCTGATAACCGTTGCGGGCCAGCTCTACAGCCTGCTCCGTGATATTGACGCCGTTGCCATCGGCGCGAACGCTTTCCTCAGCCTGGTGAATCTCCACTTGCGGCTCGGCAATGGCCTGCCGTAGGGCCGCCGATGACGCGGTGTTGCTCTTGCCGGCAGTCTCTTGCAAAGCGTTGTCCAGGGCATCTTCAAAGGTGGCGTACTTGACCTGATAGCCCGGCGTTTCCACATTGGCAATATTGTCCAGAATGCAGGTTTGCTTTTGCCAGAGATATTCCATGGAACGCTGCAACATCAGTTGCGTATTGGTCTGCAGCAGCTGCATTTTTCATCCCTCCAATTTTTGGTAAAAATAAGGATTTTACAATATTCTAAACGAAAATACAGTGTGTATTATCCCTACATTCCATTCTCCATAACATTCTACTGCTATGCAGCTAAAATTTCAACCCTTATTCTCGCATACCCAAAAATTTTATATTATTTTGTTATACACATTGTAAATTGTAAACCTCATCCTGTCAATCTGTTTATATAGATATTTTGTTAATGTACATATATTCAATTACCTATGTAAAATGGCCTGCGGCAGTGGTTGCTCCATAATGTTATCATTTCTCAGTTTTTTACAGGGACATTGTCAGTATCGCAATAAAAAAATCAAGAAGTGTAATGATCTGGTACCATTACACTTCTTGATATAACACACTATTCAAAAAAATTTTTTCTGAGGAGAATGTGCTTTCGAGGGCATTGTCTTCCAATAAATGGGTATTAAAGATCCAGCACTCTCATCAGCACCACAGCCATTTCCGCTCGAGACATATAGGCGGTGGGATTCAGCTCGCTGTTGTTGTTGCCAGTTAGAATACCATAACTGACCATAGTCGATACAGCGTCCACAGCATATTCCGACACATACGCTCCGTCCCGGAAGCCCTGAAGCACCAGCCGGTCACCGCTGCCCATGTTCCATCCGTCGGCCACCATGGCCCGTTTCAGGAACACCATGGCGTCCTGACGCGTCACAGGCGCATTGGGTTGGAACGTGCCGTTGGCATAGCCGGTGGCGATGCCCAATGCCTTGGCCGATGCAATGGCAGTGGCATAGTAGCTGCCTGCCGGCACATCCGTAAAGCCCGTACCAGACACATCAGCAAAGTCAAAGGCCCGGTCCAGCATCAGCATGAAATCGCCGCGGGAAATACTGTTCTGCGGGCTGTAGCGGCCGCCGCCGGTTCCCGTGACCACACCCAACTCATACAGCCGGTCGATGGAGGACACGGCCCAGGCGTAGTTGGTCAAATCGTTAAAATAGCGGGAGGTACCAGCAACCGGTACATTAATACGGATCTGTCCCTGGTAAGTATTGCCACGGCTGTCCGTGCCCGTATAGGTCACCGTCGCCAGCCCGCTGAAGCCCGCCGCCGCTACAAAGGTCACATCGGAAATCCGCGGGGAGGAGGAGGGGTAGTAGGACGTGGTGTTCTGAACGGCGGTGGAGCCGCTCTGGGAGCTGTTGTACTGGTAGTACAGCTTGCCCTGACTGGACGAAGGCAGCTGGAACCGCACCGAAGACAGGCTGCCCAATCCACGGTCGTCACAGGCCGTCATAAAGTCATTGCTCCGGAAATCCGCCACGCCGTTGGTCGCCGTGTAATAGATCGTCGACGGTCCCTGCGGCGCCTCTACTTTGATCTCCACGGTGCTCTTAAAGGACTTTCCGGCGGTGCTCCAACCGGTGAAGGAAATCTCAAACGTCCCGGAGTAGCCGTCGTCCGCTACAAAGGAGATCCGATCCAGGTAGGGGCTGGACGAGTAGTAGTAGCTGCTGTAGGACGATACCTTGCTGCCATAGCTGCCGCTGGTGCTGTTATAGTCATAGTACAGCACGCCGCGGGAGGAAGCGGGCAGGGTAAAGCGCACATAGCGCAGGGGATCGCCAGTGTAATATTCACACATGCGGTCAAAATCCACGGCATTAAAATCAACCACACCGCCGCTGCGGACCGTATAGGAGATCTGCTGTGCGGAATCGTAAACATCAATGGTGACCGTGCCGTTGAAGCTTCTGCCGCTGGAGGCCCAGCCGGTATACCGGATTGTGGCCGTACCGACGAAGCTGCTGTTGGGGACAAAGGTCACCTTATCGAGATACGGGGAGGAGTAGCGGTAATACTTCCGGCTGCTGGTCACTGCGCTGTCATACTTGCCGCTGCTGGTGTAGTTGTAGTACAGCGCCCCCTGCGAGGACGATGGCAGCTCAAACTTGACGTAGCTGAGACTGGAACCAGTGAGCTTCTGGCACTCACTGTTGAAATCCGCATCATCAAAGGTGACTTTACCGCCCTTGTACGCCGTATAGCGGACGCTCTCGCTCTCACTGGAATCCACCTGGATGGTAACTGTGCCGCTGAACTGGTTGCCCTTGGTGTCCCAGGCCCGGAACGGGATATCCACTGTGCCGGTATAAGACTCGGCAGCTGCAAAGGTCACGCGGCGCAGATACGGCGTGCTGTTGTAATAATAGCTGCGCTCAGCAGTGACCGCTTCACCGGAGCCGCCGGAGCTGCTGGAATAGTTATAGTAAAGTTTACCCTGGTTGGCAGGCGGCAGGGTGAAGCGGACATAGTCCAGCGTGTAACCGGTGGCATCACGACACAGGTTATTGAAGTCGCGTTCGTCCATGGTGATCCATCCGCCCTTGGTGATGGTGTAATTAATATCACCATTACCGGTGGGTTTGGAAACCTGGACGCGTACGCTGCTCCGGAAGGAGGTGCCGTTGACGTCCTTGGCCAGGAAAGACAACACCACCTCACCGCTGTATCCGCTGTTGGGGACAAAATAGACATCGTTCAGGGCAGGGGAGCCGTTGAGCTTGTATTCCTTGTTGGCCTCCACCGGGGTATTGTAGGAGGCGCTGGCAGAGTAGCGGTAGTAGAGCTTGCCGCGATTGCTGTCGGGCAGGGAAAAGGAGACGCTGGCCAAGTCGCGGCCGGTACGGTTCCGGCAGAGACGGTTAAAGTCATCGGCGTTGAATTGCAGCGGCTTGTTGGCGGCAATGGTGTAGACGATGTCCTCCACCTGGGCCACGGTGACCTCAATGGTGCCCTGGAAGAAGGTGGTACCATTGGCATAGCCGGTGTAGGAAATGACCGCTGTGCCGCTGAAATCCGCCTTGGGAACGAAGGTCACGTCGCTGAGACCCCGCTGGGCCAGGGAGGGGTTGACATAGTACATTTCGCCCGCACCGACGCCAGAGCCGGTATCCGACTCAGACTGATAGCGGTAGTACAGAGTGCCCTCCTTGGTGGTGAGATTGAAGCCGCCCACATGGCTGAGGGACCGCCCCAGCACATCGCTGCACTCATTCTCGATACGGCTCACCAGGCTCGAGAAGGGCACAGGCTCACCGGCATCCACGGACACCGTGATGGGATCGGCGACATTGCGTTCCACTTTCACCTCGCAGGTCGCGGAATAGGTACTGCCGCTGACCTTGGCGGTGATGGTGGCGGTACCCTCTTTGATACCATAAAGGTATCCGTTATTGACCTGAACCACCGACGTGTCGCTGCTGCTCCACTCAATAGTCTGCTTTTGCAGCGTGGAACCAAACACCTCATACTGTAACGTGTAGTTGCCCCGCTCCCGGATCGTAACCTCTGTTTCTTTCAGGACGATGCCCAGCACCGTTACGGCACAGGTGCCCACATTGCTGCCGGATGTGGCGGTGATCTCCGTCTGGCCCGCGCTGACGCCGGTCAGCAATCCGTTGCTGTCCACCGTAGCCACAACGGGGTTTTTGGTGCCCCATGTCACCGTGGGAGGCGGATTGGTTTCCGGTTTCACCGTGGCATAGAGCTGGAGTTTGCCGCCCGGTGCAATTTCTGTGCTGGAGGGCGTTACGGTCACACTGGCCGGGTCCTCCGGCGATACCGTCACCTCACAGGTGGCAATTCTGACCAGCTTATTCCACCTTGCCGTCACCTGGATGGTAACTTCCTTGTGCTCCGCGTTGGTGGGCGCCACATCGATGGCAGTTACTGTGACTTTCAGCGGGTCAGCCGTGGGCGTGACCGTCACTTCGTTATCCCGGTTATCCACCACGTCCCATTCCACTTGGATGTCCTTAGGCAGTGTGTCGCTGTTGACAGTATAGGATGAATTGTCACTCATTTGTACCGTTGCGGTCAGGTCTGTGGTCTGTCCCACTTTCATGGCCAGCGTTTCATTGCTGACCGTCACATTTTTTAAAGTCGGCTGGTCCGCAGCGGCGGCGGGCAATACAAACAGCTGCATCGGCAGCAGCGCCACACACAGCAGCAGTGCCAGCAATCGACTGCTCCACTTCAATTTCATGGCTCAAGTTCCTCCTTTGGAACGCTGCCCCTGAGAATCAGGGGCAGCAGAGGTACGGATTTATCCGGCACTTCCAAGCATTACTCTACAATCACCCAGCCGCCTGCGGTAAATGTGCCGCCGGTGCCGGTCGTTACTTCCTCATACCGAAGCGTGATTGTATTGACGGTACTGTTGCCCCAGCGGTCGCTGATAAAGCCGTCTTTAAACAGCGTCAATGTATTGCCTACCCCAACACCACTATAGCTAAAAGTAAAGGTATTGGTAGGACCATCCGACGCATTGGGCATAGGTTTCAGTGTACCTACATTACCGCCCATATGCGACAACATGGAGGTTTTGCCCGGTTGTATTTTGCCGTCGGAACCAATGACCGGATCTTCCTGCACATTGTCTTTTTCAACAGCCGCATGGAGCTGACTGGTATCACGGCTCTCCGGAATCCAGTACACCACCTCACTGAACACCAGCGTCAAGGTGCCGGAATAGGTACCGGTATTCACATCTTTGATACCGTCTGCACCGGGAACGGTCATCGTGGGAGGTGTTGTATCCGGAATATGGACATTACCAACCGCCTTAAAGGCGTATTCGCCGCCCAGTACGTTCTTGGCCACCGCAATGCAGTAGTAGTTGGTAGCACTCTGCGGGTCCATATCCTTGCTGAAATCGTGCTTATACTCCTGATTGGCCGTGGTGGTGGTACTGCCGGTGGCGCCGGGAGTACCGCCTGTGCCTTGACCGCGGGTGATGATCTGCTGGACCGTATCGCGGATTTTAGCACCCTCACCCGGTTGTGCCGGAGGCTCCGCATAAATATCAAACCAAGAATAGCCGCCGGTGCCGGTCTGCATCAGTGCATCCAGAATGGTCATGGTCTTAGCCTTATTGCCAGCTGCCGTCTCAAACTCAGTCTTCTTTGCATCATCTACATACTGGTAGAAAGGCCGTCTGAACTCATCCGGCAGCTGCGTATCAGCAAACAGTGCAAAGTTGAGGTCGGAGTCTTCCGAAGTCTCAAAAGCAACATTGGGGCTCAGTTCCTGCAAGGTCAATACAGGCTTTGTAACATCGCCGGTAGTAAACCGATAACAGTAGACATCGGAATACACCTGAGACGTACCCTGAATGACAAAGTACACCACGTAATCCTGATTTGGCACCAGTCCGTCCACCGCGACTGTCTTGACGCTGGCGCCGCAGGTCAGGGAACCGCTCTGCACGTCCTCACTGACCAGATATTTGCCCGCATCCACAATCCAGTTATAGGGCGGCGTGGCTACCGGCGTCTTAAACGTACCGGAACCATCATTTTCAATGCCGTCGTTTTCGCCCGATTCTTCCAGCTGGTTATAGTACGTCAAATCCGTACCGCTGGGGCTGTAGTCTTCTCCGTTGGGGCCGATGGTGCTGATATCGCCGCGCTTGGCCACAACCCAGTAGATGGTGCCCATACGGTCCAGCATCAGGTCCATACGGACGGTGGAGTCACCAGGCGTAAAGGTGGGACGGTCACCGATAAAGTGGGGCGCCGACTGGTCCCGGAACGGCTTGTGCAGCGTCAGCGTCTCCGGCAGACCGATGTTGGTCAAGGTTGTACCCACCAGTTCATTCCATTTTTCCTCTGTGACATCGGCGCCCAGCCGGGGCAGCTCCAGGCCGCTGCCGGCAATCACGTTGATATCAAAGGTAATGGTCTGGCTCCAGCTGCTGCGGTCCGGTTCGCCCTCCACCTTGGTAAAGCTGACGGCATATTCATACACCGTACCCTCTTTCAGCGTATTCAGCTGGTCAAAGGTGGGATTGTTGTTGTTGGGGTCCTCCAGGTTCATCCGCAAGCTGTTGCCCGCTCTGGAAATATTCTCCGACACCATGATGGAGGAGTTGCCCACCAGCTCCCACTTGTCATTCAACGCGCCGCTGACGCGCCGGAACAGCTGGAATTCCACATGGGTATTGGACCAGATTATCATATCCCAGCAGATGGAACTTTCCACCTTTTGCGTGGAAATGGGGTCCATGCGCCAGTACAGATCAATGGGTACGCTGCCATCGGGCAGAGTCACTGGATCACCGTTCTTGTCCACCGCCTCGGTGATGGCCGCCTCCATATTGTTGCCCACCGACAGGTTCACCTGTGCGAACACCGTCTCGAACTCCGGCAGCTTCGTCTGACCCATGACGTTCTGGGCCTGAGAGGTATCGGAAATGGTCTTGGCGGCAATTTCAAAGTAGTATTTCGCGCCGCTCTTGAGGTTAATGGCTCCCGTTTCATAGGGGAAAATCACAACGGTTTTACTGTCTTCCAGTACGATTTCCGCGTAGCGGTAATCGATGGTCCAGTCATCGTTGTTCTTATCCGTGTCCGCCGTGGCGCCCTGAATCAACTGCGGCTGGCCGTCGCTGGGATTGATATACAGCTGAATGGCCTCTTCCAGCACGGCGGCCATTTCATTGCGGGCGTCCATTTCCGTGGGCTGGCCGATGACCTTGGTCACCCGGTCATAGTAGTCCACCAGGGGAGTGTTGGTGGCCACGGACTGCACCGGCTCGCTGAACACCAGACGCACATCCGAATCCGGCAGGGGACGGTTTGTATCCGTGCCGTTATACTTGGTGAACTCCTGGGTCACCGTGGGCTTGGTGTCATCCTCGGTATGGATGGTGATTTTGCCAATGCTGGCGGAATAGTTTCCAGCCTTGTCCTGGGCCACATAGTACAGGTCGTAGGACTGCTGGTTATCCAGGCCGGTGATGTTAAAGCTGACATCCTTGCCCTCGGTCATGTTCACCTTGCCGCTCTTGAGGGCATTCATGCCCGCCGACACCTGGAGCTTGGCCTCGTCGCTGGTCCAGTCCACAGGCCCGGACTGGCCTGCCAGAGGCTTGGGATAGATCTCGCCCTGCTTGACCACAACCCAGTACAGGGTGCCGGCCTCATTGAGGTTGGCATACAGGCCCACGGAAGTCTTTTCCACCTTGTTGATGGTGGGCTCCGTGTTAAACTCCGGGGGCGTTCTGTCCACCGTGGTAAAGCTCAGCTTTTTGACCGCCGAACTGGCGCCTCCATCGATATCGGTAAGCCACAGGTAGAGGTCATAAGATTCCAGTTCCTCCAGCGGCACATTATTGACATCAAAGGTATAGGGCTTGTTCTTGGTCACGTCCAATGCACCGTAGCCCAGATTGCCAGTAACGGCATTGGCTTTGAAATCCTCTGCCGTGGGCGCTGTCGCACCTTTGGGAAGTACAGCGTAATACAGGCGGCAGGTCTTGGTGGCCATGGTGGTCACCTGGGCGGAAATATTGGTAATCCGCGACATGTAGGGATAGCCCGTCGCAAAGTTCGGGGCCGTGTTGTCCGGCGTACTAAAGGAAATGACCTTTACCGGGCTGCGGTCCTCCCGTCCGTCCACAAAGACGGCAGACAGATAGTAGGAGCCGCCGGCGGTGAGTCCAGTAATTTTGTTCGTGGCCGCCTGATTGGCCCCGCCGATGGACACGCTGCCCCGCTTGACAACCTTGGGGCTATAGGACGAGGGGTTAATCAAATCATCCGCGCCCACAGAACCATCCGTCACCGCAGTAATCGCCCAGTACACAATGCCTTTTTTATTAGTGCTGACGCTGACCGTTGCCGTAGTGGGAGCCAGATCGGTCATCTTGGGATAGCCCGCCAGAATTCTGGGGTCTGCGGAGGCCTCCGCCGCCGCCGCGCTGTCCATGTTCTCTCCGTCAATGGTAGCCGTCTCACCGGGACGGATGACGATTTCATCGGGCAGCATGGACACGGTGCTGCCGGAGGTATTGACCGTCAGCTTGCCGATGTCGCCGTCACCGGTGATGGTGGTGGCCGCGTCCAGGTTGACCTCTTCTACCTCTGTCCCAGCCTCAATATTGAGCGTAGTGCCGGTGGCAGTCTCATCAATGGTAATGCTCTGGGCTTGTCCAGCGCCCAGGCTCAGATAGGATTTGGGTGTCAGGTTGATGACATCCTTGATATTGCCGGCCAGCTCCAGAGAGCGGCCGTCCTCGCCGTCCAGTTCAATGCGCAGAGCGCCGCAGTCGGCGGGGGTGTTGTCCTCCAAAAAGGCGTTGGTCCGGACGCTGGCCACATTGATAACGCCGTCACCCTCCAGACGCACGGACACCTCGGTGTTTTTCACATTGTCCAGCACCAGCTTGGGGCTGTTGACGTTGCGCAGCACCACGCTGTCCTCGCCGCTTTCGCTGACGCCGCCGCCGCTGACGACAATTTCGCCCAGGACCGTCACATTTTCCAGCAGGACGTTGCCCTCGGCCACACCGGCGGTGATGTACAGGTTACCGGCAATGACCGTGTTGCTCAGCGTCACGCCGGAGGTATTGATGGTCACATTGCCATAGACATTCCCCAGGGAATGGACACCGGGGGTCTGCACCGGCGTACCAATGGCCCGGACCAGCATAATAGCCGTCTCACCCCGGGTGATGGGGGCCAGTGGCCGGAAGGTACCGTCGCCATAGCCGTTGATAATCTCATAATCAGTCAGAGACGTAATGAGACCACGGCTCCAATTGCTGATATCGCGGCTGTCGGTAAAGTCGGTATTTTCACCCGACGCAGCCTGGAGCATCAGGTTCCGGGCCAGCATGGCCGCCGCCTCCTCCCGGGTAATCTGCCGGTCAGGGGAGAAGGTGTTCTTGGACGTGCCCTGTATGTATCCTATATTGTAGGCAATGGACACATCCTCCGCGTACCAATCACTGGATTTCACGTCGGAAAAGGGCATGTCACCGGTACGGGTATACCCGAAGGCCCGGTTGACAATGGTGACGAATTCCGCCCGGGTGATGTTACTGTCCGGGCGCAGATTGCCTTCAATATCGCCTCGCAGGAAGCCCCATTCCACCATCTGGTTGAGATAGGGGTCCTGATAGTCGGCCGCGTGGGCCGTGGGCAAGCCGGTGGGAACCACCGTCAGCAGTGTGGCCGCCGTCAGAACCAGGGCCAGCATCCGCCGGAAGAATTTTAGACTTTGCATACGGTTTCCTTTCATCGTAACGGCGTTCCTTTCTACCTGTTCTGTCCCTTTTCGGAATTGGATGCGTGATGGAATTGCAGGCCAAATACAGCCTCACGCACCATATTCTCCTCTTCGCGCAGCAGATCCACAAATTTTGCCGCATACATGGGTACCGATTCCTTGGAGGAGCAGCGGCGGATGATTTCAATGTTCAAAACCAACGGCTGCGACGTGACGGGAACGACAATCTGGCCCCGCATCCCGTCGGGCAGTTCCCTGGCGCAGAAAAATGAAATGCCGCCGCAGCTCAGGTCAAAGCTGAAAATGGGCAGCCGCCCCTGGGGTTTCTTGGCGGAATAGAGGAAGCTCTCAAACCGCACGGGAAGCCGCAGGTTCTGCCGCAGCTCCTGCCCCAGCCGTTTGGTCATCTGGACCATGGCCACCGTGTCGCCGTCCCAGCGCAGGATCAAGCCTTCCACGGCCACACAGTACTCCGCTGCGCCCACCAGACGAATGTCTTTCATGTTCCACAGCTTGGGGGCGTCAGCATAATCCACTTCCAGCCGCCAGATCTCCGTGTCCGGGTCGTCCCGGCATGTACAATGGCCCACGGGTATGCTTTGGGTATTCAGAATCAAATATCGGTTTTTTAAATTTCCCGCCATGTTATTGCACCTCCTGCTGATCCGCCTTGTTCAGCTCCACTTTTTCCTGCTCTGCTTTTTGCTGCTCTGCTTTCTTCTGTTCCGCTCTCCACTTCTCCCGCTCCCGCCGGAATTTACCCGGGTCGCTGGGGTCAAAATTCAGAAAGTACAGATAGATTTCCACGATGGCTCCGTAGAGCTCCTCGGGGATTTCCCGGCCCAGTTCCATCTGAGACAGCACTGTGGCCAGGGAGTTGTCTTCGTAGATGGGTACGCCGTTCTCCGACGCCACCTCCACAATCTTCTCGGCCAGGTTGCCCATGCCCGAGGCAATGATCACCGGGGCGGAGTGTTCCGTGCCGTATTGCAGGGCAACGGCCCGCCGGGCCCCGCCGTTAGACTTTGACATTGACGCTTCGCTTCCCTTCAAAAAGATCCGGAAATACATCCGTAATGGCCAGGGGCTTCTCCGACTTGCGGACCTGCACACTGCGGCCCGTCAACCCGTAGTCCTGGAGAATCTGCTGCAAATCCTCGGCCACCCGCGCCCGGTGCTGCAGAATGCTGTCCGGCGCGTAGAGGTCCAGGTCCACCTGTTCCTTGCGGGCCCCCAGGACCATCTCCACAAAGCCCAGCCCCTGAATGTCCATTTTGAACAGGAACTGGATTTTGCCATCCTCCTCCCGCCGTCCGCTTTCGTTCTCGGCGTCGGGGTCCACCCAGTATTCCGAGTACATGACCCGATCCTGCCACAGCAGCGGAATCAAGCCATGGCGCAGTGGCATATAGACGCTTTCATTGATAAGCATGGCCCGGACAATTTCCGTAAACGTTTCCCGCAGGTCCGTACCGCCGTCACCCCGCAGCGCACGGGAGGCCAGCGATGCCAGCCGCTCAGAAAAGGCATCGGCCCGGGCCGCTTTTGTGAAATCATTCTCCCGCAGCAGCTTGAGCAGCGCCTTGTCATCCAGCTGGTTCAGACCCGCCAGGGATTCGCCGCAGCGGCTCAGCTGCCGGAAGGCCTGGAGCATGCTCTCCTCGTCGCCGTTCTCATAGCGGGTGACGTTGAGAATGAGCATGCTGATCAGGGTGCGGGCAGTACCCATGTCGTGGGTCCGCTCCACATAGTCGGCCAGATGGGGGATGACCTCTCCTTGCAGCAGTTTCAGATTGCCCTGCCGGTCTCCGGCCTGGAGCCCCAGCTGTAATCGGGCGCTGTAGTTGGCCAGCGCTTCGCCCCAGCTTTTGGGCATATAATCCGGCAGCTGCCGCAGCAGCTGGTTCATGGTCCGGCCAATGTGATCGCTGGAGGAAAAATCGCTGTAGCGCTTGAGAAACAGCAGGATATCCTGCCGGATGGCAGGGCTGTTGGTGGACTGGAACGTCTGGCGCAGCAGCGACATCAGGGGACCGGCAAACCGGTTGCCCGCCTTCATCTGCGTGCTGAACAGCTCATGCAGTCCCTGGGCGTCCATATGCAGCATCTGCAAAAACGCCTTCATCTCCGTCGCCACGCCCTCGGTCAGTCCCGGGGTGGCGGCCATGACGTTGAGCCAGCTCACCATTTTGGTGAATTCTGCCGCCAAATCCGGCGATTCCCGCAGGGCCTGCAGGAACATCTGCAAATTGGAGTCGTAGCGGAGCCCGTCGGACAGGAGGGCGTCATTGGCACCGTTCTGATCCGTACGGGCATCGGGCCGTCCCACTCGGGTGGGATCGGGAATATTCTGTATGGAGGTGTCTCCGGGGCGGATTGCCGTGGGCTGGACCCGGGTGTTGTTGGGACCATCATACCCCGGTACAGGGTTGGTCACTCCCATCAGGTTGGCCATATCGTTGTCACCTTTTTCCTATGGTATCACCGTCCACACCGCAACGGCGGCGGAGTGGGCGGAATGTTTTCTTTTAGTTTTTGTATCGTCGCCTTAATTATTGCAAATTTCTGCCGATATGTATATTATAAGTTCTGCAGAAAAAGGAAGGGTGCCGCTTATGAGTATGGGCAACGACAGCATTCTGGACGCTTATCTCTATGAAACCGACGGGCTTTTAGAGCAGCTGGACAGTATCGTGTTGGCCGCGGAGCAGGCTGACGCATTTTCAAACGATGACATCAATACGATTTTCCGTATTATGCACACTATCAAGGGCTCTTCGGCCATGATGGAATTCAATTCTCTCATGACCATCGCCCACCGGGCCGAGGATCTCTTTGCTATCCTGCGAGAGCAATCCATTTCCATCGTGCCTGAAAGCCTCCGGCCGGAGTTGTTTGATCTGCTTTTCCAGACCATCGACTTCTTCCGACAGGAGATTGAGCACATTCAAAACGGGGAAGCTCTCACAGATAATATCGACACGCTGTTGGAGAAAATTAATAGCTTCATCGCACAAATTAATGGTACTGCACCGGCAGCAGCCAAAGAACCGGACAGCAGCAACAGCAGCGAGCCGGCAGCTGACGCCACGCCGCATGGATTCCCTTACGGGCTGCGGGTATTCTTCGATGAGGGCTGCGGAATGGAAAATCTGCGGGCTTTTATGCTCGTGACCTCCATCCACGACATTTGCCCCGAAGAGGATTTCACATTTGAACCCGCCGATGTGGAGCACAACGCGGCCTCCTCGGCTCAGGTGGCTCAGTCGGGCTTCACCATGTATTTCCGCAATCAGACGGATCGGGACAACGCCATCCATTCCGTTACCGGCATCGGTTCCGTCCGCAACTACCAGACCATGGACCCGGCGTCCCAGCCCGCTCCGGCTGCGGAACAGCCGGCACCGGCTCCGGCTCCGTCAGAGGCTTCGGCCGCACCGCAGCCGGCTCCGTCCTCGTCTGCGGCCGCATCCGCGGCACCGGCACAGCCCGCCGCTCCGGCGTCTCAGTCCAAGGCTACGCCGGTAAAAACCGAAAACCATCACAAGGAGAGCCTTATCAGCGTCAGCCTCAGCAAGCTGGACCAGCTGGCGGCGGTGGTGGGCGAAATCGTCATCACCGAATCCATGGTCACCGCTTCTCCCGACCTGAAGGGTCTCAAGCTGGACGCCTTCACCAAGTCGGCCCGTCAGCTGCGGAAGCTCACCGACGAGCTGCAGGATGTGGCCATGTCCCTGCGCATGGTTCCTGTGTCGGCCACGTTCCAGAAGATGAACCGTATCGTCCGCGATATGTGCAAGAAGCTGGATAAGCAGGCCCATCTGACCCTGATTGGCGAAGACACAGAAGTGGATAAGACCATTGTGGACAGCATCGGCGATCCCATCATGCACATCGTCCGTAACTCCATGGACCACGGCATCGAGGAGAACGTTGAGGACCGTATTGCCGCCGGTAAGGACCCGGTGGGTGAGATCATTCTGTCGGCCCGCCACACGGGCAGCGAGGTCATCATTGAGATCCGCGACGACGGCCAGGGTGTCAACGATGACGCCGTTCTGGCCAAGGCCATCCGGCAAGGACTGGCCTTTGAGGGCGTGGAATACTCCCACAAGGATATTCTGGCCTTCCTGCTGGCGCCGGGCTTCTCCACCAACAGCGAGGTAACGGAATTCTCCGGTCGTGGCGTTGGCATGGACGTGGTGAAAAAGAATGTGGAGGACATTGGCGGTTCTGTGACCATCACCAGCGAGCAGGGCAAGGGCATGACCACCACGCTGAAGATTCCGCTGACCATGGCCATCATGGACGGCATGGAAGTCAGTGTTGGCAGCTCTATCTTCACCATTCCCATCCACAATATTCGTCAGTCCTTCCGTATTTCCCAGAAGGACCTCATCAGCGACGCCTCCGACGGCGAACTGTTCAAGTGCATGGGCGAGTTCTATCCGGTGGTGCGCATGCGGGACCTGTATCAGATTGAAGACGGCCGCGTCAACGTGGAGGAGGGCATTCTCATCTGGCTGGAAGCCGGCGAACTGTCCTATTGCCTCTTTGTCGACGAACTGCTGGGCGAGCAGCAGGTGGTTGTGAAGCCCCTGCCCAGCTACCTCAACAGCTTCAACATCAAGCGCAGCGGTATTGCCGGCTGCACCATCCTGGGTGACGGCAACATCAGCCTGATTCTGGACGTCAACAATCTCTATCAGGGCCAATAAGAAGGAGGGTTCCCCATGGAAGACTACGAGCTGCAGACCGAGCAGGGCCAGGCCCCTGACACAGCTGACGACACACTGTGTAAATATTTGCTGTTTCGTTCCGACGCCCTGCTGTTTGGCGCGGCGGCGGACTATGTAGTGGAAATTATCACCAACCACCCCATTACGCCGATTCCGCTGGTGCCGTCTTACGTCTGCGGCATCATCAATCTGCGCGGCCAGATCATTCCCATTGTGGACATCCGCATTATGCTGGGACAGATGCCCACCAACAGAGACTGCATCATCATCCTCACCATCAACGGCATGCTGGTGGGCGTTTTGGTGGATACGGTCCTGCGGATGATCGATCTGGACACGGCCACCCTGTGCATGTCTCCGGCCAAGGAGCACCAGCGTCTGGTGTCCGGTATGTGCTCTCTGCCCGATGGCGAGACCATGCTGGAATTTGACTGCGCCAATCTGCTGACGCAGGCGTAACAGAAAGGAGAGGGGAGTTTCTTGGATTTTTTTCATGATCTCACCGTAACCGACGAAGATTTCCACAAGTTGGTACAATTTATTCAAAAGAACTACGGCATCGATCTGAGTAAGAAACGAGCCCTGATCACCAGCCGTCTGTCCCACTCTCTCAAAGAGCGGGGCTATACCAGTATGAAGCCATTTCTGGAACATCTGTTCCAGACAAAATCCCAGGAGGATTTGGAGTTGGTGCTCAATAAACTGACCACCAATTACACGTATTTCCTCCGGGAAAAGGATCATTTCACCTATCTTTCCAACACCATCCTGCCCCAGCTGGCTGTGGCCCGGCAGCGGGAGCGCAGCGTCTCCATCTGGAGTGCCGGTTGTTCCAGCGGTGAAGAGCCCTATACGTTGTCCATCTATCTCAAGGAATTTTTCAGCGGAAAGGGGACATGGGACACCCGCATCCTGGCCACGGACATCTCCCATCAGGCTATGCAAAAGGCGCAGATCGGGCTTTATGACATGCCAGCCGACATGCCGGAGGCCTGGGTGCGCCGGTACTTCACAAAGGATGCCGCGTCCGGCAAGTATAAGGTGTCCAAGGCCCTGCGGGATAATGTGATTTTCCGGCCCTTTAACCTGATGGAGCCCATGCACTTCCGGCGGAAATTCGATGTGATCTTCTGCCGTAATGTGATGATTTACTTCGACCAACCTACCCGCGACGCGTTGGTGTCGCGGTTTTACGATGTGCTGGAGCCGAACGGTTACTTTTTCATCAGCCATTCGGAATCCCTGGGCCAGAACCCCAAGTTCCGCCAGGTGTCTCCATCCATCTATCAGAAAAGGTGACGCGGCAGCGTCACAGGAAGGAAGGCTTCTGACACATGATCGCAAACAACAAGCCGATTCGGGTACTGGTGGTGGAC
Source organism: uncultured Oscillospiraceae bacterium (assembly GCA_944385415.1). GTDB lineage: Bacteria > Bacillota > Clostridia > Oscillospirales > Oscillospiraceae > Avoscillospira_A. Next base: position 52,977 of record CALWXC010000012.1, read on the forward strand.
GATTCGGCCGTAGCGCGGAATCTGATTACCCAGGGGCTGGACCAACATCCCCGGATCGAGGTTGTGGGTACAGCCGTCAACACCACCGACGCCCGCAATAAAATTCTCCGGCTGCATCCGGATGTCGTGACCATGGATGTGGAAATGCCGGGGGAGAGCGGAATTGATTTTCTAACAAAGTTTCTGCCGGAGCATCCGCTGCCGGTCATTCTCGTATCGTCATTGAACCTGCGGGTTTTTGACGCATTGAGCGCTGGCGCTGTGGACTTTGTCCGCAAGCCCGACGGTCCCCATGGCAACGCGGCATTCCTTCTGGCATTGGCTCAGAAAATTCTGGTGGCCTCCTGTGCCAGAGTGCCTCACCGTCTGCCGACACAGGGCGCAGCGCCAGCACCAGCGCCGCTGTTAGGCCGTCCTCAGGGACGCCTGCCCAAGCCCACCATCATCGGTCTGGGCGCCTCTACTGGCGGCACTGAGGCTACGTTGGAAGTGCTGCGGCGGCTGCCTGCGGATATCCCCGGCATGGTCATCGTGCAGCATATGCCTGTGGGCTTCACTAAAATGTATGCAGAGCGTCTGAACCGGCTTTGTCAGATGGAAGTCCGCGAGGCTGTTCATGGCGATGAAATCCGTCCGGGCCTGGCGCTCATTGCTCCCGCTGATTTGCAGATGCGGGTTGTTCGCCTGGGCAGCCGGTACACGGTTTCCTGCCAGCCGGGGGAGAAGGTCAGCGGCCATCGCCCGTCAGTGGATGCGCTGTTTTCTTCCATGGCGTCCACAGTTCAGTGTCATATGGTAGGCATCATTATGACAGGCATGGGTCGGGATGGCGCCGACGGCCTGCTGAGAATGCGGAAGGCCGGAGCCTATACCATCGGCCAGGATCGGGAATCCTGTGTGGTTTACGGTATGCCGTGCGCTGCCTATGAAATCGGTGCTGTTGCTATCCAGGCATCCTGTGATAATATTGCATCCGTGCTGTTGCAACATTTAAAAACCTTATAAAATACCACAAGGGGTGCTCCTGTTGGGAGCACCCCTTGTGGTATTTCAAACATTATTTTTTACGTAAAATCATTTCCATAGAACCGTTATACCGGTTACTTACTTGATATTCTAACAATTCGAAACCTATTTTCTCCAAAATAGGAATTAGACCACGCCGTGAGAAATACGTAATATGGTATGGCTCACACCACATAGGATCGAATGCCTTCATCATATGAGTAAAACTACTCTCATAATTTGGAGTGGATAGCCACAAAATACCACCATTTCTCAACAATGCGTGTGCTTTTTTTAAGCCTTCCGCTGGGCGTTGTAAATGTTCAAGAACATCTCCCATAGTAATAATATCAAACTGACACTCTTCTTTCAGATTGAGAAAATCACCACAAATAACAGGCAAATCCAGCAAATCTGCCGTTTCCTGTGCGTCAGATTCAATCAACTCCACTGCTGCCACATCATATCCTAGTTCTTGTGCAACAGCAATCAGAAATCCTTGGCCAACACCCACTTCCAGCAAAGATTTTCCGGAAGTATATATGCTAATTTTTTGTAGAATATTGCACCATGTATTGAGAGATGTACTGTCTGACTGCCGAATTAACATATGCTTTGGCGTAGGTTGTAAAACTTTGGGCTCTGCGCCCAGCTTTAGAAAATCGGCAGGAAAATACCGACTATATAAGTTGCTACACGTTTTACATTTCATCCATAGCTTAGCAGGGAGAAACATCGGATCATAATTGCTCATTCGGGCGGCTAATGACGCGTGAAACGGATAACCTGCTCCTCCACATATAGGGCAAGTTTCAAATTCTCTTTGCGGATAACTTCCAGGTTGAGATACAAATTTTTTCCAGTGGGGGAATCGTTTTTTTTGTTCTTCCGGGGGCATAACGCTAACAACTTGATTCATCAGTTTCCAAGAATATTCCGGAGCCCAAGCAGCGCATCGTTGTCCTATTTCCAGTAATGCCATTCGCTTTGTTGGTACAGAGGCCAACATTTTCTCTTGAACCCATTTAGATACTGCTTTTGCTGTTTCTTCCGAATATTGTGCCTCATTGGTAAGCAAATTAAAGTATATTTTAAGTAGCTTGGGTCCCGCAGTTTCAGACAGCCATGAATTAACAAATTCCAGAATTTGATTTCCGTGCAATCTAGATAATTTTTTCAATTCCACTGGTTCAAACGCTTCATCAGGATTAATCTTTTGTATTGCTGTCTCTACTGCGGTAATTCCAATAACAACATCATTTTTCATAGCCTCTTCCGCATTTGGGTGGGATGCACCATGCTTTGCAGCCTCTTGAATAGTTCGAATCAATTCAAAAATGTCGGGAATCGTATGTGTCAATTGTTCTAGATTATCTGCCAAAGATAGCACCTCTCGTTTCCATTAATAGCACCTCGAACTGCAGTGCTTAGGACTGTTTATTCTTAATAAAGTTCCCCATTCAAAAAAGACAAATTTAAAACTATTTTTGCATGGGTGTTTTACCACACACAGGGCATTTACCGGAATCATCTAAACGATTTCCGCACACGCATACCCATCCTATCTGCTTTGCTGGATTGCCTGCCACCAGTGCATGGGGAGGCACGTCTTTTGTTACTACGCTGCCGCAAGCAACCATGGCATACATACCAATCGTAACGCCGCAACGAATCGTCGCATTTGCACCAATAGAGGCGCCGTGTTTAACTACCGTGGGAACTACCTGAAAGTCGCTCTGAAAAGCCCGCGGGAATCGATCATTTGTAAAAGTCATCGAAGGACCCAAAAAAACATCATCTTCAATGGTTACGCCATGATATATATTGACGTTATTCTGTATTTTTACACCGCTACCAATTTGCACGCCTGCATCCACATAAACATTTTTACTAATAATGCAATTATTCCCAAGTTTTGCATTTTCTCGAATCTGCGCTTGATTCCAAATCTTACAGCCATCCCCAATCTGCGCATTGGAACTAACCTCAGCAGTTGGATGAATATAGACATTATTCATAAACACCGCACCTCCCAGCTATAATTAATTGATTAATGATGTTGGTCAAAAAACTTGTTGACGGAATCAATGATATATTGTACCTCGCTTGTATCCAGCTCTGGGAAAATCGGTAAGCATACTGTTTCTTTTGCTGCCCGTTCCGCTTGAGGCAATACTCCCGCTTGATATCCTAGATACGAAAACGCTGGCTGCAAATGGAGCGGAATGGGATAGAATGTACCGACACCTATGCCTTTTTCATTGAGAAAAGTGCATAGCGCATCTTTTTCTTTCGTCCGAATCACGTATTGATGCCAGCAATGTACACCTTCTCCCACCACACGAGGAACAACGACCTGATCTGTAAGGCCATTTGTATAAGTCTCAGCAATCTCTACCCTGCGGCGGTTAAACTCCGGCAAATGACGCAATTTAATGGACAATACTGTGGCCTGAATTGCATCCAGTCGCGAATTATATCCAATTAATGAGTTCAAATATTTATAGGGATCGTAGCTATTATTAGTACTCTGCAGCACCGCGTGCGGTTGAGATTCTCCTTCCAGCAACTCTTTTGCTTGAACACCAATTTCTCCAGCTCCATGCTCCTTGAGAGCCTTAAGAATGGTATAAATATTTTCATGGCTTGTAGTCACCATGCCTCCATCACCTATAGCACCTAGATTTTTTGTGGGGTAGAAGGAGAAGCAGCTTATATCCGCTGTTGCGCCAATATGCATTCCATGGTAAGCACAGCCAATAGCCTGGGCCGCATCTTCAATTACAACCAGATTATGCTGCTTAGCTACTGCACTAATGGCATCCATATCACACGGTGCACCAAAAATATGGACTGGCAAAATGGCGCGAGTTTTAGGTGTAATCGCTGCTGTAATCTGTGTGGCATCCATCGTAAAGTCTTCATAGCGAATATCAATAAACACAGGTGTTGCACCTACCGCAGCAATCGCTTCACCCGTTGCAAAAAAAGTAAACGGAGTTGTAATTACCTCGTCACCAGGACCAATTCCACAGGCCCGCAGTGCCAGTACTAGTGCATCGGTACCAGACGCACAGGAAACAGCATAAGGGACATTTAGGTACGCACGCATTTCCTGTTCAAAATCCCGCACTGCACTGCCGCCAATGTAGCCACAACTAGGTAAAAGCGACATGATCGCTGGCTCAATTTCCTTTTGCAGCTTTATATATTGGCGTTTTAGATCAAAAAATGGGATATTCATATTTTGAATCACTATCCTTTTCCGTAAACTGGTTGACAGTCAATGGTGCGCAATAGCCGCTCTGCTGATCTGGTCACACAAATCTAACGCATAGTTCGCATCTACAGCACCTGCAATTTGTTCTCCAGTGCCGTTGATCCGTTGGTAAAACGCACACAGCTCCTCCCGAAGCGGCTCCTGCATGGGAACAAATACACGCTGTGTTACACTGTCCTGTCGGTATGCATGCTCTTGTCCTTCATACACCACAAAATTGGTATTTTGCGTAACTGTCAGAGCGCGGTTCAACAGGTCTGCCGCAATGTAGCTGGTATCTGTATGCACAATAATTTCCCGCACCTTATTTTGTGTAACGCGGCTGGCACCCAGTGTTGCCACACCACCATTACCAAATGCTAACAACGCTTGCACGTAGTCCAGTCGGTCACTGCAATGGCAAAAACCACCCGCCGCTTGCAGAGTTGCGTTTTGGCCGGGCAATAGCACATTGCAAACCAAATCGATATCATGGATCATCATATCCTGCACAACATCTGCATCGGTAATACGGCCGTTAAATGGACTGTATCGTCTGGCTTCGATAGCCAAAATATGCTCATGGCGCAATATTTTTACCAGTTCCCGCACCACGGGATTAAATCGTTCCACATGTCCAACCGCCATAACACAACCTGCATTGCTAAACGCAGAAGCAATTTCCTGGCCGTCCTTTGGCTGCAAAGCCAGGGGCTTCTCGACCAGCGCATGGACACCACGATTTGCTGCTTCAATGGCAACCTCATGATGCAAAGAGGAAGGCACCGCTATTACTACTGCGTCCACCTCTGTCAGCAAAGCCTGTGCTGATGGAAACGCTTTGACTGAAAACTGATTCGCGACCTTCTCCGCACGGGCCCCGTCTGGGTCATAAATACCTACCAGTTGAAACAGCGTTGTTTCAGAGGACAAAATTCTGACGTGATTGAAGCCCATGCTGCCAACGCCCATGACGCCAATCTTACAGATATTCATATGGTTTCCTCCCTTACTCGTTGATGCCTCCATAAAGCTTAACATAGTTTTCCCCCAGCAGAGGCAATATCTTTTGATATTCCGGCTGCTCCAAAAGCTGGCGAACAGCAGGATCGTCAAGCATGAACTGCTCCAGAATACGTTTTACATGCTGCGCCAGCGAAATCAGCTTTGGATCGGATTGTAATAAAACACGCTGTTTTAAAAGAAAATCAACTGTTTTTTTCAGGATTGGTGCATTTTCCAGTGCTTTTCGCAGTTCCCGGACATAGCCTATCTCGTCTGGCACTTCTCTCGCCTTTAAAAGGGAAAATGCAAATTGGTGCAAAGCCGGGAGCGTCTTGCGATCTTCCTCGTCTTCCAAAAGCGCTACGTTATAGTAATTGGGTAAATAGTCCCCGGCCAGTGTACAGAATTGATTTATCAGCTGAATGCCGGTCGCTGTGTCGCTCCAATCATATGCCTGTACTGCGGCGGCTGTTAATTCAAACAAGAATTGGAATTTTACCATAGATGCATAGAAATCATCCTGCTCCATCCAGGCCGCAAGCTTCTCCTGTATCCCAGGCCGTGCGCCAATAGCGGCAGCCGTATTCCGCAAGCTATCCACGCCTTTTTGATAAAATCCATCCGGAAGAGATGCGCCGTACAGAACGGCATGTAGAATGACCGGGTTCGGAACCTCTTTCCACCTTTGGATTTGTCCCAGCAGTATGTTCAGTTTCTCCGGCTCCGTCTCATCCATGGCTCTTGCCGCTATGCCCAAATCACCTGAAACACTGCGAAACACACGCCATCCATGTGATTCTTCGTCACCAAACATGATTGCTGCAAGGCCCAGGCAAACGGTGCGATGTTTCCATTTTTCTTCATCCTCTGGACCCGCTGCCAAAGCATCATTCATATGTTTGGCGCATAGTCTCTCTGCGTCTTCCGCTGTTTCCGGCTTCTCATGAAGCTCCTGCAGCAGAACCAGGCTATTTTTTACATGTTTGTCTGTTTGCAGCAGCTGGTCGTCTTTTTGCAGAATTTCTACCGCTTTTTTTGCATTTTCCAATTCCAGATATGATTTGGCAACTATTTGGCAGGCCTGCGTATAATGCTCCGGCATGCAAAAACTTACTGTGGAAACTGTAGTCTCTCCAATATCATAATTGCCGTTTTGATAGTCTACGTAGCCTGTGAGATATTGCTCTCCATAATATAGCGAACGCTCATAATTCTTTAAATTATAGAAAAAAACCGCAGCCAAAATATTTGTGTCTATCCGGAAAAAAATAGACTGGGCAAAGTGCTTCTCGCCCCACTGCAACCATTCTTCCGTCTCTGGAATGCCGTTTTCCATGGCAACACGATTAGCAAAGCGGCATATCGCGGCAGCTACCGCAGCATTCTGTTTTTGGGGATCCGCCATAATCAGTTTCATTCCATGGCGGATATATTCCATCTGCTCTGCTTTAAAATGATGGCTGGATTCTATAGCCTGCAAAATAACGCGAAGGTCATCCGGATTTTGCCTCAGCTCCTCCCGCAGCAGGGTCATATTGCGCTTTTGTTTTTCCTCTGCACGCTCTCCCAAATTGTTTGCATATCCATCATGATGTATGATGGTATGCTGCAATATTTCACTCATTTGCCCTATTTGCATTGTCCAGTGTTCATGAATGGCCCCTGTATAGCGAACGCCGTTCATCCGCGCCAGACGTAAAGAAGTAAAATCCGTATATTCTGTACTTCGCATATCGGTAGTCAGATAATTGCGTGCAATAACAGAGGCAAAATCCACGTTTTTTTTCGCCGGCGCTTTTAGAAAACGGACCAGCTCATCAATATCCGGGTCCAAGTATTCATCCGCATCAATTGTGAAATGCCACAGGCCGCTGCAGCGGTCCATAACGGCGTTTCTCGCCGCAGAAAAGTCATTGACCCATGTAAAGTCAAACAGGATATCCGCATAGCGCTCCGCCACTTCACGGGTCCCGTCATCCGAGCCGGTATCCGCAATCACCAGTTCACAGGAAATTGCATCCCGTAGCGGTTGGAGCGCCTGCAGGCATTTTTCAATGCACCGAATTTCATTTTTTACTATCATGCCAATGGAGAGCAGCGGCTTTGCCATTGAGGCACACATCCTTTCCGTATACCAATTTCTTGAACGATAAAAAAAGGGGGCGACCCTTTCGGGCCACCCCCCGATTGCCGGGAAGCAACAGGCGCTGCAATTACTGGAGCAGCTGCAGAACGCCCTGCGGTACCTGATTGGCCTGAGCCAGCATCGCCTGGGCGGACTGGATCAGAATGTTGTTCTTGGTGTAGGACATCATCTCTTCGGCCACGTCGGTGTCGCGGATGGTGGACTCGGCGTCCTGGATGTTCTCCTGCATGACGGACAGGTTGTTGATGGTGTGGTCCAGACGGTTCTGGGTGGCACCCAGCGTACCACGCACATCGGAGACATAGTTGATGGAGTCCTTGATCATGTTCAGAGCCGCAGCGGCGGAGTCCTGATCGGAGATCTTCATGTCGGTCAGGCCCAAGGCCGCCACATGGGTATCCTTGATGGATACAACCAGCTTGTTGAAGTCGTCACTGGTATCGCCAATCTGCAGCGTCAGCGGCTTGCCGTCTTCACCGGTCGTCGTCTCCGTGACAGAAGCCATGCCGGTGGAAATGGCTGCTGCAATGCCATCCATAGTCTTAAAGTTGGAGCCATCGGTACCGCTCTTTTGCGCCAGCGTCAGGGAGCCAGCAGCATTCACACCAACACTCCAAGTCTTACTGTTTGCATTGATGGCATTGGCCAACGCCTTCAGCTGATCCGCAACCGCAGCGTTGCTGTCCACTTGAACCACAGAGGCGTCGCCACCAATATTCGCAAATTTGCTGTCATCGCCGACTGCCAGCACATATGTCTTGCCATCAATGGTGATGCTGAAGCCATCATTGTTTTTCGCAGTGGTGGCATCCATGCCCAAGTTGGCCGTGGTAATAATGGTATTGGCCAAAATCTCCGGCGTACCCTTCTGACCTTGATGGAGCTCAATGGTACCGGCGTTCCAGTTGGAACCGCTCATGGAACCTTCGGCCGTCGTCACGCTGACATTCCAGTTGGCGCCAAAGACAGCTGTCGAAGCATTATCAACAGCATTGGGATCCGGATTCAGTGTAAAGGTCAACTTACCCGTAGCTTGATCAAATTCCATGTCGAAGTAGGCCGTTTGGACACCACCAACATCGGCAGTGCTGGAAGCAGCAATAGCTGCTGCAATCAGTGCCTTAACATCCTGCTCACCATTTGCCACAGCAGCAGACGTGATTGTGATAGCAGCGCCGCCAACTGTGATGGTCATAGTCTCACCAGCAGCAGTCACGCCAGTCCAGGTCAAATCGCTCAGGTCCACCTCAAATTGGGTCTTGATAGTTTCCTTGCCTTCCTGATAGACCACGGTGTTTGTGCCAATTGTGGCACCACTTGTTGCCAAGTTCGCGCTGGTCAGTGCATCGATGCCGCTCAGGTCAAAGCTGGTGCTGGTGGTCGCAGCGGACATGGAGCCGTCCAGCAGCTTGATGCCGTTGAAGTTGGCGGAATCGGCAATGCGGTCGATTTCTTCCTTCAGCTGATCGACTTCCTTCTGCAGCTGCAGACGGTCGGTCTCATTCTCGTAGGTACCGTTGGCGGACTGCTCAGCTAACTCGTACATACGGTTCAGCATGTCATGGACTTCGGTCAGAGCGCCTTCAGCGGTCTGCACCAGAGAGATGCCGTCCTTGGCGTTGTCCTGTGCCTTACCCAAACCGGTGATCTGGGCACGCATCTTCTCGGAAATAGCCAGACCAGCAGCGTCATCGCCGGCGCGGTTGATCTTGTAACCGGAAGACAGTTTCTCCAGGTTCTTGGAGAGGGCAGAAGTGTTGTTGTTGTAATTCCGGTAGGCGTTCATCGCCATAATGTTGTGTTGGATACGCATAAAATTTTCCTCCTTGAAAGAATGTCAGGACCAGTTCCTTCTCGTCCTTTGTATTTCCTCCGTCCCCCGCAGGCCTTCACAGGGGACGACTGAAACCTTACAATGCTTATATCGTACCATATAAAAAAAAGTTAAGGGCATTTTGAAAAAAATTTTCTTTTTACCAATTATGCATATGTATCGATATACACACCTTTTGCCACAGGGCTCTGCTGAGGCAACATTTCCAGTAAACCCTGGGCCATTGCTTCTTGTGAGTCCATAGCCTTCTTGGTCACAGACAGAGAATACTGCTGCATCAGCTCTGCCGAGTTCAGAGACATAGCGGTTCCTGCAATGCTGGTCATCATGCTCATCGGTTATCCCTCCTTATGCTGCTCAGAATGAAGCAGCGCAGTTTCCAAAGCCTCCACCAGCGATGCATCACCGGCGGCTGCATCCTGATTGACAAATGCCGCCTGCTGCAATTCGCTGCGCAGGATCAATATATCCCGCGGTGCGTCAATGCCCAAATTCACGGTACCGTTGGGCTCCACCCCCAGTACCGTCACTGTGATTTGCTCTCCCAACAGGAAGGATTCGCCTGCCTTGCGGCGTAATACCAGCATCAGCCGCACCCCCTATTGGAAAGTTCATCCAGTCGATGACGCATACCATAGCAGTCCGACTCCAAAATGGTTTGCATGGCCTGATGGGTATCTTCATTGACTGCCACAGGACAGCGGAGATTGACCGTGCTGGCCCCCACGGGCTGCCGTACCACACAGAGTACATAATAGCAAAGTTCCTCGCTCTGCTCCACTTGCATCTGCTGCAATTCCTCCGCCGTCAGCACCGGCGCATACGTGGGACATATGGAGAATGGATTCATCGCCACAAAGGCCAAAGACGGCGTTTGCAGGCTTTGAAAGCACAGCAAATTGCCGTCGCTGCCTGCAAAGGGCAACAGAAGAAACGACCGCTCCTCTTCAAAGCCAAACAAACCTTGTGGGAAGGTCAGCACATCCTCTTTTTCATAAGTCACGACGCCGAAATATTTGGTGCTGGTCTGCAATCTGTTACCTCCTGTTATGCTTTGACGTCCACGGGCTCATAATTGGGGTCCGAAGACGGCGGTACATACAGCGGGCCTCCCACATACTTAATAATGACGTCAGGCCGCTGTGTCATGGTAAATTCAATATCTCCCGGCACAAAAGTAAACTGCATTTGCTCCATGCGCCAGTCAAAATTCAGTTTGTCCATCTCATATTGGACATTGAGTTCGCCGCCGTTCCAGGAAATTTCCGGTGCCACCGACGGCAAAAACTGAAGGTTTAGATCGGCAGGGCGCTCCAGTACAGCCTGGCGTGCCAGGTTGGGGATTACCTGTCCATCTACTGTGGCTTCCATCATCATGCGGCCCTCCCGCGAAATGCTGGCCGTGGCTTGATAGGCGGCCTGACGGCCTGATTGCGCACTCTGCTCAATGCTCCGTACAGTGGTAGGCACAATAGAATTACGGGCCTCAAAGGTGTCAATCTTCACCTGGATGGGTTGGCTGCGAATTTGCAGGCCACCCTTGTCTCGGGAGATCTCCAAATTGGCCGTACCCCTGGCATACTCCAGCCGGGCATTGGTCACTTTCATTTGAATTTCAATGGGTATGGTTTGTATTTCAATCAATGGTTGCATATCCTATGCTCCTTCTTTCTGCCTGATCCTTCAGGCGCTCGACACTTACTTTTTACTTCATATAATCCAGAAGAGATTGGGGAATCACATTGACGCCTACTTGCAGCGCCGCACTGTAGCAGGTCTGTGCCCACATCAACTCCGAAATGGCATCAGCCGGATCCACCATCTCCAAGCTCACCCGCTCCTCATTAAGGGCGGCAAAATTGGCGTCCAACTGCAAACCGTTGGTATTGAGGAAGCCCGTTTCTACATCCAGTTCCGCGTGTTTTTCGATGACTGCCTGCTTGGATGCGTTAAACGCGTCCAAGAGCTGCTCTGCCTTCTCCCGGTCGGCATCCTTGTCATAATTTTCAAACACATCGGCCATGCGCAGCATGATAGAAGCCAAGTTCTTGGGGTTTCCGTTGTCATCCACACCGTAGCCCAGAATATCAATGCCAGAAATGGATGAATCAAAGGCCGTAGACTCAATGACTTTATTATTATTGTCCAGTGCAAAGCCCAGGCCTATATCCACATACAACGGGTCTTCCTCAGCCCACGGCTTGAGTACCTTCTCCATAACTTCCCCGTTGGTCATATGCGTCCCATCCTCATTAAGAATGGGTTGCCCATCCGGTCCCACATATTCCTCTCCAGGCTTATCCATATTTTTATCAATATAGACGCCCCGGTAAGTGATATAGCCGTCATCGTCGATGGCAAAGGGCGGCTCGCGGTTATCGGAGCCCGCAAAAATGTAATCTTCGTCATACTTGGCATTCATGCTCTGGATCATGGCCTCTGCGGCTCCCCGCAGCACCTTGGCCTGAGAGTCCAGATCGTCCATGGCGTTGGTGCCGTTCAAACCTCCCAGAATCGGCACCTTGCCCGTTTCATCAGAGAGTTCGTCCAAGATACCCTGGATGTTGCTCCAGGCCGTTTCAAATTTACTCTTCACCGTCTGGTTGTTCGCATACTGGGCCTGGGCAGCATTGAGAGAGCTGTGAATCTTAAATGCCCGCGTAGCCGCAGCAGGATTGGTAGCATAAGAGCTAAACTGACGCTGCGTCATGACCTTGGTCATGGCGTTGTTCATCAGATTGGTGCTATTCATCCGGTTGTACTGATAGTTAAAGAGCATGGAGTTGGTGGTTATACGCATCATAATTCATTCACCTCGTATCTTACATGGCCATGAGGGCGTCCAGTGCCTCTTCCAGAGTGGTCATCAATCGGCAGGCTGCCGTATACGCTTTCTGATAGACCATCAGGTTGGTGGCCTCATCGTTGAGGTCCACGCCGGAAACACTTTCCCGATTGTTATACAATTCGTTCTGGGTAACGGTATAGTTGGTCAAGACCGCTGTAGTGCTCATCTGGTCCTCAGCCAGCGTGGACTGGATATGCAGCAGCATATCTTCAAAGGTACCCTTGTACGGCTCGCCTACGGCAGCGTCATTGTTACCCGTTCCAGGAACAATCGCCTTGGGATCAAATTCCTGAACCTTGTTAAACAAGTCCAGAAATGCCGCCAAGTTGGAATTGTCACCGCTGGAAGCATTGGGGTCCTGGGTGGCAATCATGGAAACCTTTTGGTCGTTCCAGTCCTTGGACACAGCAATGTTGCCGGCGGTAATGTCTGTGGTGTCGTTGTTGTTGCTGCCCTCGCTGAACAGGACGCCTTCACCTTCCACGCCAGTACCAGGCATATTCAGCTTGTTCATCTGCTCCGCAAACTCCTGGGCCAGATTGTCCAGAGCCTTGCGGTAGTAGGGGATGCCCCGCTTGCTGCCGGCTTCATCATCCACATTGTCCACATAGTCTGCTGCACTGTATTCGCCGGATTCCGTCAGCAACTCCCGCAGAGACTGCAAAGAACCATAAAGTTCATTGTCGCCCAAATCATGACCGAAGTCAGCTGCATCCAGCTTTTCCCCCCTGTCATTCAGCAGGGGGCCCAATGTCAGGGAATAATTGGTGTTGTCAAGTTTTTTAGCCTGCTCCGGGTCGGCTGTTGGCAGACCGTTGTTGTCCAGATACGGATTGTTCGGATCAACGGCAGGGAAGTCAGGATTCCGCTCCAGCAGTTCCTGACTAAGCTGTGTTCCATATACACCGTCAATCAGTTTCTGGTCGCTGCCGCCCAGAGTGACTGTCAGCTTTTCCACCTGAAAACCCGCGCCAATGTCTTCCATGGAATATTTGACGTCAATCTTCATATAGCCGCTCAGCTGATCCAGCAGACGGTTACGCTCATCCCGCAGCTCCAGAGCGGCATCGCCGCGGATATCCGCCTCCCGGATGGTTTCGTTGAGATCACGGATATTTTTGAGGATGTTGTTGATTTCCGTCGTATTCTGCTCCAGCTGCGTCTCATATTTGACCTGCAAATCTTCCAGGTCCTTGGCGTACTGGTTGAATAAGGTACACAGCGCGTCGGCGGACTCGCGGATCATACCATCATAGCCGTCGATGCCGTTGGTGAGTGCCTTGCTGATCAGATCGCGCAGGTCATTCATCTGCCGCAGAATGACGCCGTCATCCTGGTCCTCGTCAGTGCTGCCCTTGCCCACTTCATCCAAAATGCTGGCAATATCGTTGAGCCCCGTCAACTTCTGGCCGGCAGAACCCACATTGGCCGAAGCGTTTCGGTACTGCAAATCCAGGCCCGGATCCCGCAGCTGGACTACGCCAGCCGTAAGAACGCCCTGACCAATACGGACATTGTAGATGGAAGCGTACTTATCCGATGCCGAGGAGCTCAAACTCACCAGGTCCAAACGCTGGCGGGTATATCCTGCGGTGTTGATGTTGGTAATGTTGTTGCCTGTAACGTCCAAACCCGACTGAGCTGCATAAATGCCCAGTCGTGCCACGCCAAAGGCGCCGAATGTTCCGTTCATAGATGGTTCCTCCTCAAGCCCTGATGTCGGTCCGCATGGTTCTGGGGGGTACGGCGGGTTGTGTGCCGTCCTCGGGATCTGTAACGACTCCCCGCCGTTCCAGTTCTCCGTTGACCCGCCGCAGATCTGATTCCACCACCGCCCGGGCGGCGTCCTGGGCGCTGCGCAGCTCCTGTCCCTGTCGGATGAGGGACTCCACTGCGTGGCTCAACTCGCCGCGGCAAGATTCCGGGCAGCGGCCCGCCACCTGTCGGATGGGTACGCCGCCGACGCCCAGTGCCTTTGCCATATTGGCGCGCTTCTGCTCCAGGCCCCGCAGGGCCAGGGAAGCCGCCTGTTCTCGCTTCATGCAGTCGTTGAGGACCTCCAGATCATGGGCCCGCACGGCTGCGATCTTTTCCGGCTGCAGGGCCGTCAGGTCCCGCAGCGTCTGCTCCAAATCCTGAAGCAGCTGTACATAATCGGTAAATTGTACCGCCATATCAAACCTCCCGGTATTCCGTCATCATCATCCGCGCCGCAATCTCCCGGGCGTTGGGCTGATAGGTGCCGTTGGCAATCCGGCTCTTGAGCTCCGCCAGTTCGGCATGGGTGGGACGGGTCCGCACCTGGCGGATGACCCGGCTCACCGTTTTCTGCACCGTGGCCTCCTGGCTGTTGGGCTGGGCCGACAACTGAAATTGATCGAAATTGGGCTGTTTGACCGTCTGCTCCCCATGGGTTGGGGCGGGAAGGCCGCTATGGGCCGCAGTGCCGGATACCGGGTAGGCTCCCGGAGGCTTGATCCCTTGAAACATTGCGCATCCTCCTCTGATCCGTCCGCATCCGCCTGATTCTGAAATGCGGCGGGCTCGCTTACCGGTCGTGGTTCTTGTACTATACTTATCGTCTTCTTCCCTGAAATGTTAAGCGTCTTAGCCTGAAAAATTAGAAAAACTTTTTTCCTACCTGCGAAATATCTTTCTTAATTTCCTATTAACATCCCGGAGTATGTGCCGATATATATAAAGAATATCCGTTATTCCTAGTTTACAGCTATGCTGTACAACGCCACTTTAATAAAGAACAGGAGACCAGTTCTATGCGCTATGAATTGACAAAAGATCTGCTCACCGGCAACGCGCTGATCGACTCCGAGCACAAGCAGTTGTTCGACGCCATCAACGCTCTGCTGGACGCCTGCGCCCAGGGAAAGGGCCGGGATTCTCTCCCCAAGACTGGCCAGTTCCTCAACAGCTATGTTACCAAGCATTTTAGTGACGAAGAGCAGTTGCAGGTCTCCAGCAAATACCCCGGTTATCCCGCCCACAAGACATTCCATGAAGGTTACAAGCGCAAGCTGCAGGACGCCACCGACAGTCTGTTGCGTGACGGCGCCACCGTTCGGGCTCTGGGCGAGATCAACCAGTTGGCCGGTATCCTCATTTCCCACATTCGCACAGAAGACCGGAAGCTGGCCCAGCATCTTCACGGCAACTGAGGCCGTGCCCTTCGGGGCGGCCTCCAGGAAGGGTGTAGATCATGGACAAAGATTTTCTGGCGTATTACAATATACTGAATTTTCTGACGGACAGCACCGGCGACTACTTTTTTCTGCTGGACGTGGCCGGCGAAAAACTGTATATCCCCAAGCAGCTGCATAAGACGCTGGCACTGCCCAGCACGGAAGCCGATTACTGCACCTTACCCGAATGGTTCGGCATTGTATGGCCGCAGGATTTCGCACGGCTGCAGGAGGGACTGGTACACGCCCTCTCCGGCATCTCCTCCGACTATGACGCCGAATACCGGGTAATGGACCGCACCGGCGGCCTGCTCTGGGTCAACTTCCGCGGCAAGGTGCACTTCAGCAGCAGCGGCCAGCCCCAGTGGATGATGGGCCGTCTGACCATTCTGCCCTCCCACAGCAAGGCCGACCACCTCACCGGCGCATTCCATATGGATGTGCTGCAGGAGGAGATCAAGCAGCTGCTGGAAAGCGGCCAGGACGGATTCCTGCTGGTACTGGACGTGGACGACCAGCAGGCCATCAACCTCAAATACGGTCAGACCTACGGTGATCAGCTGCTGAAGCAGGTGGCCGATTCTCTGGAGGCCGCCACCGGCGGCTCCCAGCGGATCTACCGCATGGATGGCGATTCCTTCGCCGTCAACCTGCCGGGCCGCAGCAGCGGCGAAGTCCGGGAGGTCTTTGAACAGCTGCAGGTCCGGCTGCGGAATCAGTGCACCCTGTCCGGCGGCTGTGTCCCGTACCAGACCTACCGGGTCCCCGATGAGTGCGTTCTGTATCAATATGCCGAGACCGCTGTGGACTGCGCCAAAGCCCATGGCAAAAAGATGCTCTGGTTCTTTTCCGCCGAGGATTACCAGCGGGAACTGGCCGCTCTGGAGCTGAAGGAGGACCTGCAGCGGAGTGTGGACAACGGCTTTGAAGGATTTGCCGTTTTCTATCAGCCTCAGGTGGTCTCCCATACCTACGCCCTCCATGGCGCGGAAGCGCTGCTGCGTTACAATTCGCCCCGCCTTGGCCCCGTCAGCCCGGCGGATTTCATCCCTCTGCTGGAGGAAATGCGGCTGATCTGCCAGGTGGGTCTGTGGGTGCTTGCCACAGCCCTGGGGCAGTGCCGCATCTGGCGGCGATACATCCCCAATTTTTCCATGAGCGTCAACGTGTCCCATGTGCAGCTCTGTGATGCCGACATCACCAATCAGGTGCTCCAGTGTGTCCAGGACAGCGGCCTGCCGGGCAGCGCCCTGACGCTGGAGCTGACCGAGGGCATCCAGCTGCTGGATTCCCCGCACATCAATGCGATTTTTGCCCAGTGGAAACAGCAGGGCATCGCCATTTCCATCGACGACTTCGGCACCGGCTATTCCAGCCTGCAGCGATTGGAGGAAATGGAAATCGAGGAAGTGAAGATTGACCGCTGTTTCGTCCGGGATATCCATAAAAGTGCCTACAACTATCGGTTTCTCGGTAATATGCTGCAGCTTGCTGAAAGCAGCCGCATTCGCGTCTGCTGCGAGGGCATCGAAACCACCGAGGAACTGGCAGCTCTGGAGGAGCTGCGTCCGCGGCTGCTGCAGGGGTTTCTCTTCTCCCGTCCCATCAGCGCCGTCGATTTTACGGCCCGCTATCTGGAACAAGATTCTCCGTCGTATCAGGCCCGGCTGGAGCAGGAGAACAGCTTCCGCCGCCTGCTCCACAACTACGACCAGGTGCCCTTGACGGAACTGGCGCCGGGCGATCTGGCCCAGGCGGTCCTGGACGCGGAGGAAGACATTTTTTACATCAGCGATCCGGAGACGTATGAGCTCTATTATATCAACCCCGCAGGTCAGCGGCTCTTTGGTGCACGGGATTACCGCGGCAAGCGATGCTACAAGGTTTTGCAGGGGAGAGACAGTCCCTGTTCCTTCTGTGCCAGGGGTCAGTTGGATACGGATCGTTTTTTGATGCGCGACCATATGAACGAATACTGCGGCCGCCGCTTTATTCTGCGCGACAAGCTGATTCTCCTTCAGGGGAGGGCGGCCCGGCTCAGCACGGCCATCGACATTACAGAGCAAGAGCTGACCAGCCGGGATGTTCAAGACCGGCTGGAGTGCGGCAAACGCATGGTGGAGGCCGCCGAACGCCTGTCGGAATGCAGCTCGTACCATGAAACTGTTCGGACTGCCTTGGCCATTTTAGGCGATTTCTATCAGGCCGACCGGGTATTTCTCTACGAGGCCCCCTGTGGTCCGTCGG
Source organism: uncultured Oscillospiraceae bacterium (assembly GCA_944385415.1). Classification (GTDB taxonomy): domain Bacteria; phylum Bacillota; class Clostridia; order Oscillospirales; family Oscillospiraceae; genus Avoscillospira_A. The sequence continues at coordinate 70,518 of CALWXC010000012.1, forward strand.
AACACTGGACCGCCTCCACCCGGTGGGAGCGGCCGGATCTGCCGCCCCGGCCGCCGGAGTGGCTCAGTATCCCGCCCGGCCCCCTGCGGCGCTGGGTGGAGATGTTCCAGCGGGGGCAATCGGTGATCACCCTGGGCGCCGGCCCGCTGCAAACGCCGGAGGAGCTGGAGCTGCTCCACTCTCTGGACATTCACCAACATCTGGCCGTCCCATTGCTGCGGGAGAAAAAGCTCCTGAGCTTTGTGGGCATCAGCAATCCCCGCCACTGCCCCCACAATGACGCCCTGGCCCGGGTTGTAACCCGGCTGCTGATTACCCGTATGGGGGAATCGCGGCTGCAGCATCATTTGAAAGAGTTGAGCCGGTCCAATTACCGGCACATTCTCAGTTCCATGGCTGTGGGCCTGTGGACCATTCGTATGCCATCCGACGGTCGTCCGCCGCAGTTGGTGGCCGACGAAACCATGTACCGCGCCTTGGGCGCGCCCACTTCGCTGACACCGGAGGAGTGTTACCAGTTCTGGTACAGCCGCATCAACGCTGGCTATTACAGCTATGTCCATGACGCCGTGCGGAGTATGATTGACACCAGACAGAAGGTGCAGCTGGAATACACCTGGAATCACCCCAGCCTTAACGAGGTTCTGGTACAATGTACCGGCATTCGGGCCGAAGACGACGGCGATGGCGTTTGTCTCCAGGGCTATCACCGCATTCTCAGCGGCACCCACTGTCCGCAATTCCTGCCAGAGCTGGACAAACGGGAGTTATTCGAGTACAATGAGCTAAAACAGACCATCTTCTTCCATACAGACCGGCATCTGATCGCCGGTACATGCCGCCATGAAAACGGTTTTCCCCAGTGCTGGATTGATGATCATATTGTCCATCCCCACTTTGCTCAGGAATTTCAGGCAGCATTTTCCCGCGTATGTCTCAAGTCTGATCTGGTTTTGCCGGAGATTTTGCTCCAGTCCAAGGGCGGCACTTATGAGTGGTTCCAGCTGTCCCTGCGGCATCCCGGCCAGGAGGAAGTGGACCTGAATACCATGGTGGTATCCGTGGAGCCCATCGGCGCCCAACGGGTTCAGCAGCTGGGTGCTTTGCGGGTCCAGCGGTTTTATCACGCCGTCCTGTCGGAAACCACAGCCCATGCCGAGGTAGACCTGGAAAGCGGGCAGCTGCTTTCCGTGGGTGGACTGTGGAGAGAGCTTTCCCAGGATTACCGCAACCATTCCGACCACTTTATCCGGACCTTGCAGGACCGGCTTGCCCCGTATTTATCCCCGGAAGATCTGACACTGCTGGACGATTATTTGTCCAGAGAACGCTGCTCTATTTTGCTGGAGCACAACACGGAGGCCAGGCGGTTCGTCTTCCGGATGCCGGTGGATGGAATCATGCGCCGGGTGGAGTTGGTAGTCCACCTGTTCCAGGAATCCATGACGCAGAGCGTCTATGCTCTGCTCTATCTTCGCGACTGCCAGTGTCAGGAGAGTCCCCACTGAGCAGCCACTGTCCCGCCGTCGCAGAACGGCACCGTTCAAATGACAATAAATGAGGAGGAGCTTGTATGTTTCACAAAACAAAAATTAAAACGTATCTATTGACCATTTTTTCAACCGTCATAGTTTTAGCAACCATCATCTATGTTCTGGGTGTGGCCGGTTTGATCAATATCCGTTCCAATACGAATATTTTGACCAACACAATCGTTGCCTCCTCTACCGCTGTCAAGGACTGTCGGATTGCCATCAGCTCCGCTGCCCGCGATCTGCGTGAAATGATCATTGCGCTTTCGGTAAACGATACACAATCCATTCCCCAGCTGAAGTCCAGTGTTCAGAGTAGTATGGAGGAAGTACAGAAAAACATCGACCTGTTTGCCGAAACCCACGGCACCGCCGACGGACTGTTGCAGAAATATCAAACCGCATTCGACAACTGGACCAGCATCGCCTCCCATGTCATGGAGCATATTGATGAGGGTAATGTGGCGGATGCCGCTGACGCCGTGATCAATGAATGTTCTCCCGCGCTGGCAGAACTGCGGTCCATTTCCGAAGAGCTGGACAACTCTGTCTCCAGCCTCAAGTCCGCCCAGGAAACGAAGGTAATGAACAATCTGCGCATATTCATTATTGTGCTGATTGCCTTCTATGCCATTGCCTTGGCCGTCAGCCTGTATGTGGCCTTCAACACCACCCATCAGCTCACCGGTGTGGTCGGCCAGATCTATAAGGCTGCTGACGATTTGTCCCAGGGCAAACTCAGTGCCCATGTGGAGTATAACGGTGCCAATGAGTTTGGTGAGCTGGCCAGACGCCTGAATTTCTCCTTCAGCGAGCTGAATAAGTATATTTCCGCCATCGACTACGGCATGAGCGAGTTTGCCAGCGGCAATTTCTCCTGCGAGTGTCCGCTGCCATTCCAGGGCGACTTTGCCAATATTCAGCACTCCATTGAGAATTTCCAGGACAAACTCTGTGCGACTTTGGGTGACCTGGGTACCTCTGCCGCCCAGGTGAATGCCGGTTCCGATCAGGTGGCCGACGGTGCCCAGGCACTGGCCCAGGGCGCCACGGAGCAGGCCAGCAGCGTCGAGGAGCTGTCCGCCGCCATCAGCGAAATCACCGGCCGCATCAACGACACCGCCGAATTCTCCCGCAAGGCCAACCAGCTGGGCCAGACCGCCCGGGAAACCGTTACCCGCGGCAAGGAGGAAATGACCCAGCTGCTCAGCGCCATCCGGGATATTGCCGCCGCCTCCAACAACATCCAGAACATCATCAAGGTCATCGACGATATCGCATTCCAGACCAACATTCTGGCCCTGAACGCCGCAGTCGAGGCCGCCCGTGCGGGCAATGCCGGCAAGGGCTTTGCCGTGGTGGCCGATGAAGTCCGTTCCCTGGCACAGAAGTCGGCTGACGCTGCCCAGGAGACCACCGGCCTGATCAAGAACTCCCTGCAGCACGTTTCCCGTGGCGAGGACATCGCCCACCGCACCGACACGGCATTCAACGATGTGGCCACCTCCGCCGAGGATATTCTGACCATGATTGAAAAGATTGCCCATGCTTCCAGCCAGCAGGCCGATGCCATTTCCCAGATCTCCGTGGGTATCGACCAGATTTCCAGCGTGGTGCAGACCAACTCCGCCACCGCCGAGGAAAGTGCCGCCGCCAGCCAGCAGCTTTCCAGCCAGGCTTCCCTTATGAAGAACCTGCTGGATCAGTTCCGGATCAAGGGCGCATCCGCCACATCCGCTGCTGCTGCAACGGATTCCGGCGACAGCTGCACGCGTGTGCCCCAGTCCGCCGGTTACGTTTCCGACAAGTATTAATTGCATAATTCCCATTGCCCGGGGGATGCCGATGCATCCCCCGGGCAATTCTTTTATTGCACACATTACAATTTTATGGTATGCTTTTTCATGAGAAATAGCCATTTTCCTTGAATTCCCGGCAACTCTTAGGCATATTTATCATTTTGATTCAATACTCTGACGGCAAGGAGTTGATTTGATGCAACATGAATCCTATCGCAAGCGCAGATTTTTGCTGCTGTCCCTGTCCCCATTGTATTTTCTGATCATTTCTTTTTTCATTCAGCCCTTTGACCAGATCCTGCAGGGTTTGGTGGCCATTGTGGAAAGTCCCGACTTTCTCATCACCGATTATTTTGTGGTGGGCGGTCCCGGTGCGGCGCTGTTCAACGCCAGCGTCTCCACTTTGCTCTGTATTTTAATCATTTACTTGCTGGGTATGGAATTTGATGGGCATACCATTACTTCCACAGCCCTGTTATTCGGATTTTCACTGTTCGGCAAAAACATTGTCAATATCTGGACCATTATGATGGGCGTATGTCTGTATTCTCGCTTCCACGGGGTCAGCATCACCAAGTACCTGTATGTAGGCCTGTACGGCACCTCTCTGTCGCCCATCATTACACAGATCATGCATATCTACACCCTGCCGTTACCGGTTCGACTGCTGTTCTCCGGCGCTACGGGGTTGCTGTTGGGCTTTATTCTGCCGCCCCTGTCCACCCACACCTATTATGCCCACCAGGGTTACTCTCTGTACAATGTGGGTCTGGCCTGCGGTATCATTGCCACAGTGGTGGTCTCCCTGTTCCGCTCCTTTGATATCACCATTCACTCCCGACTGATCTGGGCCACTGATTACGATTTGCTCTTTGGCAGCATCCTTTTGGGACTGTTTGCAGTCTGGATTATTCTTCCGCTGATTCTCCACCGGCAGGAGGTTCTGGTGGGCTATCGAATGCTGCTGCAAACCAGCGGTACGTCCCATACGGACTACTTTAAAGCCTTTGGTTCCGCCTGCGTCTACTTCAACATGGGTATCAACGGCATGGTTGCCACGCTGCTGCTGTTGGCTGTGGGCGGCGATATCAATGGTCCTACCATCGGTGGTATTTTTACCATTGTGGGCTTCTCCGCCACCGGCAAGCACATCCGCAACATTCTGCCCATTATGGCCGGTGTTTACCTGGGCAGCCTGACAAAAAATTGGAGCATTACCGATCCCAGCTGTACACTGGCATTCCTGTTTTCCACCACTCTGGCGCCCATTGCCGGAGAATTCGGTATCATTGCCGGTATCATTGCCGGATATCTCCATTCATCCGTGGCCCTCAATGTGGGCATGATCAACAGTGGTATGAACCTCTACAACAATGGATTTGCCGGCGGTCTGGTGGCCATCACTCTGGTGCCAGTCATCCAGTCCTTTATTTCCCGCCGTGCCCGCGCCAACAGCGATATTAGCCTGTAATATCATATGAAAAAACACCTGAAATCGTGGATTTCAGGTGTTTTTTATGTACATCAGGATTCTCTCTGCTCTTTCGGCAGCAGCAGATTCAGCACCACGGCCAGGATGGTGGCAATGACCACAGGGCTCTTGCCGAAGATTACAGCAACACTCTCGGGGAACTGGCTCAATGCCGCCGAGGACTGGGAGATACCCACACCCAGCGCGGCGCTGAGGCCGACGATGGTGGTATTGCGGGCGTCCAGCTTGGCAGAGGCGATGAGCTTCATACCGGTCATGGCAATGGTGGAGAACACGGTAATGGTAGCGCCGCCCAGGACACACTGGGGAATGGTCGTCAGCAGCGCTGAGAACTTGGGCGACACACCAGCCAGCAGCAAAAATGCCGCCGCCAGGGTAAACACCGTTCGGTTGACCACCTTGTTGGTGGTGACGATACCCACGTTCTGGGAATAGGTGGCCGTGGGCAGACCGCCCAGGAAGGCCGAAATCACATTGACAACGCCATAGGCTGTAATACCGCCCCGCAGCTCTTGATTGGTGGGCTGGCGGTCCAGGCCGCCCACCGTGGTGGCGGTAAAGTCACCGATGGCCTGAATGGCATTGATGGCGAACAGCAAGCCGATAGCAATGCAGGCCGACGGCTCAAAGGTGATGCCGAAGGGCAGCACTTCCGGCAGGGCAAACCAGGCAGCCTGCCCCACCTTATCAAAGCTCACCATACCGAAAAACGCCGACAAGACATAGCCGATGATCATACCCAGCAGAATGGAGGCCAGCTTGCAGATGCCTTTGCCCTTCTGGTTCAGCACCATGACCGCGACCAGGGTTACCACAGCCACCAGCCAGTTCTGCCAGGAACCGTAGATCATGGACTCGGGCAGACCCGCCGCCGCGATGGCCTCCGCCGTGTTGCCGGTGCCTCCGGCCATATAGTTGATGGCCGTGGGGTAGAGGGACAGGCCGATGGTAAAGACCACTGTACCGGTGATGACCGGCGGGAACAGAACGCGGATTTTATCCACCGCAAGTCCCACAATCAGGGCCACGATGCCGCCCACCACCATGGCGCCGGCAATGGCCGCCACACCGCCGCCGCCGACAGCAATGGCCTGCATACTGGGAACATAGGCGAAGCTGACGCCCAGAATCACCGGCAGACCGGCGCCCAGCCGCAGCGCCTTGGGGCCCAGGGGAAACAGCTGCAGCAGCGTTGACAGGGCTGAGACCACCAGGGAAGACTGAATCAGCAGCACCTCCTGATACTGGGGCAGGCCCGCCACATTGGCAATCATAATGGCCGGGGTAACACAGCCGACGATCATGGCTACCAAATGCTGCAACGCCAGGGAGAGGGCGGAACCCATGGGGGGACGGCCCGTGAACTGGAATAGAGTGTCTCTGTTGCGCTTCTCCATGTCAGCGCTCCTTTCCTGTGGGGCGTTTTTGTTGGTTTGCACCACTTCTATTCCTATTCTACCACAAATTTTGTAAAAGGCAAACAAAAAATTTGTTAGCCTTTCAATCTTTTTAATTGCTCCAGCAACTCAGGAATGGCACGCTCAAATTCCACACCGTACCAATTGGAATCCGGCGTGTGGGTGGTGACATCGATGGTGCGGCGGGTATAGTCGGCGGCCAGGGTCAAAGCCTGTCCCAAATCCAGCCCGTTCACCAGACCGCCGACGCAGGTGGAGGCGAAGATATCACCGGTGCCATGGTAGGAGACCGGCAGCAGTTCATTATAGTAGGTGAAAGTCTCACCGGTCTTCTGGTCGTAGGCCATGACGCCCACACGGCCCTCGTCCGGCCGCACGCCGGTAACCGCCACATGGCGGGGGCCCAGGGACGCCAGCCCCTGCAGCAGCTCTTTGAGGTAGCCCTCGTCGTAATCGGTGCGGTAGGGGAGACCCGTCAGCAGGGATGCCTCCGTCAGATTGGGTACAATGATGTCGGCTTTGGCACAGACTTTGGCCATTTCCCTGGGAAACGCCTCGTCAAATGCGGCGTACAGCTTGCCGTTATCGGCCATGACTGGGTCCACAAAAATAAAATTATCCTCGGTTTTGAACTGGTCAAAGAATCGGCACACATCGTCAATCTGCTCGGCGGAGGCCAGATAACCTGTGTAGATGGCGTCAAAGCGGATGTTTTCCTGCTTCCAGTGGCGGGCAATGGGGCCAATCTGATCCGTCAGGTCCTTGCAGGTAAAATTCTGGAACATGGTATGGGTGGACAGCACCGCCGTAGGCAGAATGGCACACTCCACACCCATGGCGGAAATGACGGGCAGGGCCACCGTCAGGGAGCATTTGCCCAGACAGGAGATGTCCTGGATGGTGATGATACGTTTCATGGGTCCTTCCTCCTTTGGTTCTTGGGTCCCATTGTACCGCCCCAACTGACCGTATGGAATATCCAATTTTATATTATTTTATGGTATCAGATTTCGTGTCTACCCCGGCAACCTGTCCCATAGGATAGAGGGGAGGTGGTTGGCATGACCAAAAAATTCTGGCAATACCGGGTCCGTCAGCGGATTTTGATCACCGTCTGTCTGCTGGCGGCCCTGAGTCTCTTTCTGCTGCTGGGCGGCGGCAAAGCGATTCCCGTGGGCTCCTGGGGGCTCAGCTTTCAGCAGGAGGGGGAAGCGCCCATCGGCACCGTCAGCAGCGACGCCCTCTCCGGCTATGACGCTGTCTATGTGGGCGACACGTCCGAGCCTGTGCTCTATCTGACCTTTGATGCCGGGTATGAGAACGGTTACACCATGCAGATTCTCGACGTTCTGGCGGCCCATCATGCCCCGGCGGCCTTTTTCCTGGTGGGCAACTATTTGGAGACGGCGCCGGAGCTGGTACAGCGGATGGTGGACGAGGGCCATATTGTAGGCAATCACACCTACCATCACAAAAACATGTCGGAGATTTCCGACCCGGATGCCTTTGCCGCCGAACTGAAAGCCGTGGAGGACAGCTACCGGGAAATCACCGGTCAGGAGTTACCCCGGTATTATCGGCCGCCCCAGGGCGAGTACAGCCCGGAGAATCTGCAAATGGCCAAGGAGATGGGCTATCGGACCGTATTCTGGAGTCTGGCCTATGTGGACTGGAACACCGACGACCAGCCCACCAAAGAGGAGGCCTTTTCCAAACTGATTCCCCGCATTCACAATGGAGCTGTGGTGCTGCTCCACTCCACCTCAGCCACCAACGCGGCCATTCTGGACGAGTTGCTGACCAAGTGGGAAGACATGGGGTACCGGTTTGAAAGCCTGGATTATCTCTTTGGGACGCCATGACAAACGCGCCCGGATTTCCGTGGAAATCCGGGCGCGTATTGTTGTAATTTTATTGGGCGGTTTCTTCCGTGGCGGTAATGGCAATGTGCAGCTCGTCCAGCTGCTTATGCTCCACGGTGGAGGGAGCGCCCATCATAATATCCTGGGCGTTCTTGTTCATGGGGAAGGGGATAATCTCCCGGATGGACTCCTCGCCGGCCAGCAGCATAACCATACGGTCCACGCCGGGGGCAATGCCCGCATGGGGGGGCGCACCGTAGCAGAAAGCGTTATACATGGCGGGGAACTTGCTCTTCACGTCCTCTTCGCCAAGGCGGACCATCTCAAAGGCCTTGATCATGATCTCCGGGTCGTGGTTCCGCACAGCGCCGGAGGACAGCTCCACGCCGTTGCAGACCAGGTCGTACTGGAAGGCCGTAATGGACAGGGGATCGATTTCGCCCCGCTCGGCCTTTTCCAGAATCTCCAGGCCACCATTGGGCATGGAGAAGGGGTTGTGGCAGAACTCCAGCTCACCGGACTCCTCACCGATTTCGTACATGGGGAAGTCCACAATCCAGCAGAACTCATAGCGTTCCTTGTCCATGTGGCCCTCGCAGGCATAGCCCAGCTTGGTCCGCAGAACGCCGGCCGTCTTCTGTGCGGCGGCCTTCTTACCGGCGGTGAAGCCCACAAAGTCGCCGGGCTTCAGGCCCAGGGCGGCGGTCAGCTCGTCCTTGCGGCCCGTCAGGAATTTGGCAATGCCGCCGGCCAGCTCGCCGTTTTCGTCCACCTTGACCCAGTAGGCTTTGTTGCCCGCCTGGACCTCCACCTCGGCCAACAGCTTGTCGATGGCTTTCCGGGCCAGCTTGCAGTCGGAGACCACCACGGCCTTAACGGTGTTGCCCGCAAAGGGCTCAAAACCGCAGTCGGCAAAGGCGGTGGCATCCTGCACCGTCAGGTCAATGCGCAGGTCGGGCTTATCGGAGCCATAGGTCTCCATGGCCTCATTGAAGCCGATACGGCGGAAGGGTGCGGAAGAAGCCACATTATATTTGCCGTACTTGGCAAAGATGGGGGGCAGCACGTCCTCCAGAATGGCGAACACATCGTCCTGGGTGGCAAAGGCCATTTCCATATCCAGCTGGTAAAACTCGCCGGGACTGCGGTCGCCGCGGGCGTCCTCGTCACGGAAACAGGGGGCAATCTGGAAATAGCGGTCAAAGCCGGAGGTCATCAACAGCTGCTTGAACTGCTGGGGCGCCTGGGGCAGGGCATAGAACTTGCCGGGATGCTTCCGGGCGGGCACCAGATAGTCTCGGGCGCCCTCGGGGGAGGAGGCCGTCAGAATGGGAGTGGTGATCTCCAGGAAGTCATGGGCGGTCATGGCGGCGCGCAGAGCGGACACCACATTGCAGCGGAGAATGATGTTATTCTTCACCGCGGGATTCCGCAGGTCCAGATAGCGGTACTTGAGCCGGAGGGTCTCGTCGGCATCGCGGCTGCGGTTGATCTCAAAGGGCAGCTCATTATAGCGGCAGCGGCCCAGGACGGAAATGCTGGTGGGTACCACTTCGATCTCACCGGTGGGCAGCTTGGGGTTCTTGCTGGCCCGCTCCCGGACGGTGCCGGTAACGGAAATGGTGGATTCCTTGTTGAGGGGCTTGATGATCTGCATCATCTCCTCAGTCTCCACCACCACCTGGGTCGTGCCGTAGAAGTCGCGCACCACCACAAAGGCCAGATTGGCGCCCACTTCACGGACGTTTTCCATCCAGCCTACAATGGTGACCGTTTTACCGGCATCGGAGAGCCGCAGATCATTGCAGGTATGGGTTCTCGATTGAAACATAGTGAAAAATCCTTCCTTTTTCTCTGGAATTATCAAGATAGAGACGGGCGAAACGCCGGGACGGCCTAAACCGTCCGGGCTCCGGTCTTATTCCACGATGACGGGGCCTTCGTTGAGGGCGGCAATGCCGGCGGCAATCTTCTCCGCGGCCTCCTCAGGGCTGACGGTCTCCTGCACGCCGGTGCGCAAATCCTTGACGGAGCACTTGCCCTGGGCGATTTCATCTTCACCCAAAAACAGAACGTAGGGGATGCCCAGCTTATCGGCATAGCTCATTTTGGCCTTGAACTTTTTGGCCTCGGTATAGAGCTGGGTCCGGATGCCACCGGCCCGCAGGGCCGTAGCCAGACGGATGGCGGGGCCCAAATCCTCAGTCATGGGCAGAATCAAGGCGTCGGCGGGAGCCGTGGGCAGGGCGGGATTCAGCATGCCCTGCTCACCCAGGACGTAAAACAGGCGGGTCAAGCCGATGGAGATGCCCACACCGGGCAGAGGCTTATCAATATAGTATCCGGCCAGATTGTCATAGCGGCCGCCGGAGCAGACGGAGCCGATTTCCGGATGGTCCAGCAGCATGGTCTCATAAACCGTACCGGTGTAGTAGTCGAGACCGCGGGCAATGGTCAGATCCACGGCGAAATTCTCCGTGGGAACGCCGAAGTTGGAGAGGTTCTCCACCACAGCGGCCAGCTCGTCCAGACCCGTGTCAAAGATCTCGTTCCGGCCGCGATACTGGCCCAGAGCGGCCAGCACATCGCCGTCGATAGCCATAAACTTCAAAATCTCGTTGGCCTGCTCTGCCGTCAGGCCCACATCCTCTGTCAACAGGGTGCGGACCTTGTCGGGACCGATTTTGTCCAGCTTGTCCACGGTGCGCATAATGTCGCCGGACTGCTCAGAGAGGCCCTGCATGGCATAGAAGCCATTGAGAATCTTGCGGTTGTTGACACGAATCTGGAACCGCTTGAGACCCAGACGGGAGAAGGTTTCATAGATGATGGCCGGGATTTCCGCCTCGTTGAGAATGGACAGCTGTCCATCACCAATAATGTCGATATCGGCTTGATAGAACTCCCGGAAGCGGCCCCGCTGGGCCCGCTCGCCCCGATAGACCTTACCAATCTGATAGCGGCGGAAGGGGAACGTCAGTTCGCCGTAATGGAGGGCCACATATTTTGCCAAGGGCACCGTCAGGTCAAACCGCAGCGCCAAATCACTGTCACCCTTCTGAAAACGGTAGATCTGTTTTTCAGTCTCGCCGCCGCCCTTGGCCAGCAGCACCTCCGCCGACTCGATGGCCGGGGTATCCAGGGGAGTGAAGCCGTAGCGGCTGTAGGTCTGCCGCAAAATTTCCATGATGCGCTCCATCTGCTGCTGCGGCGCAGGCAGCAACTCCATGAAGCCCGACAGGGTGCGGGGTTTCATCTGTGCCATAGTATCTTGGGTTCCTTTCTCATCTAATACTTATCTCATCGTTAAGGTAGGCGCTGCCTTGCGGCGCTGCCCGTTTGCAGTCAAACACCAGCATAGGCTGAACTGCCCTCGCTCCGCCAAAACGGGCAAGGGCAGGGGATATGGACTCAAATGGTCTTTTTGGGGCGGATCATCTCGCGCCAATCCAGGTCGCCGCGTTGGAGACCGAGAATCAGCATTTCCGCCGTGGCCAGATTGGTCGCCACCGGGACATTGTGCATCTCACACAGGCGCAACGTCTGCATGACCCGCTGATCCTCCCAGGGGTCATTGTCGTTGGGGTCGGAAAAAATAATGACCATGTCGATTTCATTGTAGGCAATCCGGGCGTCCACCTGTTGATGACCGCCCTGGGACCGGGCCAGGAACAGCGACACGGGCAGGCCCGTGGCATCTGCCACCAGACGGCCTGTAGTCGCCGTGGCGGACAGGTTATGCTTGGCAAAGATGCTCTTGTAGGCGGTACAGAACTGCACCATCAGTTCCTTCTTCTTATCATGGGCCATAACCGTAATGTTCATAGTATCACTCCGTATCGTGTCCAGTGTATGGAAGATTGGGCAGCGCCGTTACAGACGCAGGAGAGTAGCGCGCCGCCCGCAGAGGCGGCGGGCAATATGGAGACAGGCCACGGACGCGCCGCGGCTGGTATACAGAATCAACGGCTCCGACGCGGCAGCCGCCAGCGTCACCGAGATATCGTCCGGCACAATGCCCAGCAGGGGCAATCCCACACCGTCCATCACATCATCCACCGTGGCCCGCAGCTTGCGGTACATCCGCCGGGACACCCGGTTCACCACCAGACGCATGGGCCGGTCCGGCCGATCTTGCAGTTCAATCAAATCGGCAGCCCGGGCCGCATCCCGCATGGACGCCGGATCGGCAACGGCCACCACCACTAATTCATCGGCGTACCGCGTAGCCAGCTGAAAGCCCACGCCCACACCGGCAGGGGCGTCAATCAGGCACCAGTCATACTGGGCTCGGACCTCTTCTAAAAGCCGCCCAAAGGCCTCCTGGTCCACATCCTCCGGCAGCTTGGTCACCGGCGCCGTCAGCAGGTCCAGGCCCGGTATGCGGGGATGGCTCACAGCATCCTCCAGCGTATACAGGCCGTCCATTACATCGGTAAAAGCCACGGTGGCCTCGTCGGCCAGACCCAGGGAGAGGTCCAGGTTCCGCAGGCCCATATCACAATCGATGCACAACACCTTCTGGCCCTCTGCGGCCAGACAGGCCGCCACACCCGCCGTGAGGCTGGTCTTACCCGTGCCGCCTTTGCCGGAGATGACGGCAATCACCTGTCCCACGACGGTTCCTCCCCCCTTTGCCTGCTTCTACAGGCTTCAATCTTTCATATTATACCCGCAAATCCCTGGAAGTTCAACAGGGACCGGGGATTTTTCCCGCATTTTTTGCAGTAACCGCCGTCATTTGCCGGCGGCATCGGCAGGGCGTTCTCCCAAAATGAAAAACTGCCGGACCGCAACCGCGATCCGGCAGGAAAGGACTGGAATCAGTCAACCTCCAGCACGTCGACAGGACAAGCATCGGCGCACAGGCCGCAGCTGACGCAATCATCAGCGTTGGCGATCTCGACGTTGTCCTCAACCTTCAGGACCTCCTGGGGGCAAGCCTCAGCGCAAGCGCCGCAAGCAACGCAATCGCCCAGGTTCTTGATGGAAACACCCATTGTCGTGAACCTCCTTTTATAAGATGTACCTACCATACCACGCCGCGGCCATCTTTGCAACCGGCTGGCCAAAAGTTTCACAAAAAATTTTTTTAAAAAGCTCTTTACAAAAATGAGAATGTATGCTATTATCATCATGCAAGCGATAATCATTACTGAAATGGAGAGACAAATGGAAAAAATTCGCAAACGGTCCAAGAAGCGCGACGCGATTCTGGCCTGTATCTGCGGTACCGATTGTCATCCCAGTGCCGAGTGGGTGTATACCCAGCTCAAGCCACAGATCCCCGATCTCAGTCTCGGCACAGTCTACCGGAACATCAGCATGTTCCGGGAGGAAGGGACCATCGTATCGGTGGGCGTAGTCAACGGGCTGGAGCGGTTCGACGGCGAGACCCGGCCGCACGTGCACTTCATCTGTGAGGATTGCGGTGCGGTTTTGGATATTAGCGCCATTGAGGTACCCACGGAACTGGCGGCCCTGGCCGAACAGGCCACCGGCGGTATGGTTTCCGATTGCCGTCTGACGTTCCGCGGCCGCTGCAAGCATTGCATGGCCGAGGAAATCGCCTGACACAATTCCTTTACAAGCAAGTTTTCAATTCCCATACTACATTATTTATTTTGGAGGAAATCACTATGAAGAAGTTCGTATGTCCTGTCTGCGGTTATGTTCATGTTGGCGACAGCGCCCCCGAGAAGTGCCCCCAGTGCGGCGTTCCCGGCTCCAAGTTCACCGTGCAGTCTGAGACCAAGACCTGGGCTGCTGAGCACGTTGTGGGCGTGGGCAAGGTCTTCGGCGCTGATGTGCCCGCTGAGGTCCAGAAGGAGATCCTCGAGGGTCTGAACGCCAACTTCCAGGGCGAGTGCACCGAGGTCGGCATGTACCTGGCCATGAGCCGCGTTGCACACCGCGAGGGCTACCCTGAGATCGGCCTGTACTGGGAGAAGGCTGCTCTGGAAGAGGCTGAGCATGCTGCCAAGTTCGCTGAGCTGCTGGGCGACGTTGTCACCGACAGCACCAAGAAGAACCTGGAGATGCGCGTCGAGGCCGAGAACGGCGCTACCCTGGGCAAGTTCGAGCTGGCTAAGCTGGCCAAGCAGTACAACCTGGACGCCATCCACGACACCGTCCACGAGATGGCTCGCGACGAGGCCCGTCATGGCAAGGCTTTCGAGGGCTTGCTGAAGCGTTACTTCAAGTAATCCAAAATAGAACTATCTGAAC
>CALWXC010000013.1 GCA_944385415.1 uncultured Oscillospiraceae bacterium
TAAGTTGGCATCTTCCTTCTTTGCGTTTGTTCTGCTTGCTGCTATCTGGCTTTTGGCAAAATAGCACAATCATTTGGTGTTTTCAGATACGCTCTAAAAGTTTTACTCGATTTTTTTCAAAAAAATCGCGGAGTCCAGAGGCAGAGCTTCTGGTCGCACCTCGCAAGGCGCGAAATACCCGCCCCGCGCACGGGGCGAAATACCCGCTGGCCGCAGCCAGCGAAACACCCGCCCGCCGCAGCGGGCGAAATCCCCAGTCGTCCCCAAGCGCCATCCGCAGATGGCGCAATCCCCGGCCAACGGCCAAGGCCGCCGGTGCCGCCCCCTGCGGGGATGGACACCGACGGCCTTTTTGTACCGCTTCTGATTATTTCCAGTCTGTCAGTTTGATGGACCCGGTGGTGCTTTCAGCCGCCACAGCAAGGCTGCCGTCACCCCAGACGGCACCGGGGACGCTCCGCTCATAGGAAAGACCGTGATACTCGTCCTTGACGCTGCTGGTGGTGCTTTCGGCGGTCAGGGTGTAGCCCGGTACATCCTCCAGGGCCAGTTTGATGGACCCGGTGGTGCTCTCCAACCGGCATCGGGTAGTGGACCCATCGGCGGTGACCTTCACAGAGCCGGTGGTGGTCTCCACATCCAGCGATTGAAAGGGCTCATACACTTTGACGCTGCCGGTGGTACACTGGATAGTCAAGGTGTTGCCGCCCACATAAACCCGGATGCCGCCGGAGATAGTGTCCAGCTGATAGTTCAACGCGGAATCTTCGGGTACTTCCAGGACCAGACGGCCGCCGGACAGGAAATTGCCTTTGGCGGTGGCGATGCAGAGGGTACTGCCCGTCTGCTCCCAGACCGGCGTCTCGGCAGGAAGCAGGCCGCCGGTGTAGTATTGTGCGACCACATCCGGCCCGGTTCCCGCTACGATTTCCACGGAACAGGTCCGACTCTCCACGGCAATGTCCGTCACATCAGAAAAAGACGCTTCCGCTGCCAGCTTGCCGTCTCCAATCAAAGACGCGGAGAATTTGCCGCCGGTCACAGCCACAACTGCCGCCGCCAACACGGTCACAAAGGAGAGAATCAGAACCACAAGACGAATCCAAAGCAGAGTACGATTATTCATGCTGCCACCTCAATGCGATCACGGTGCGGATAATGGCCGACAGCAGACCCGCCAAAGGCCAGATGATCCAGGTGATACCCCAGGCAGCGGTGAGAAAACTGGTAACCAGATAGACGGTGGTCACAACAATCCAGTACAGATTCATCACGGCCTTGACGGTCTGGCCGCCGGGATGGCGCTGGGCTTCTTTCATCCAGCGGTCGTCCTGATCCTCCTCCCGATACTCCACCGGCGTGGACATTTCGGTGTAGATCAGCAGCGCCGTGGCGCCGGCCACCAGCACCAGCAGAATCACCACAGCCAGAATCTGCACGCCCTCCCAGGGGGCCAGAGCGCTGGCCACCACAATGGCCGCGCCCAAAATATAGGTGGCCACAGCAATGGCCGTATTGCGGGCGCTGCGGCGGCGGTAGTATTGGGCTTCCTGCCGGAAATGCTCGTCGGGCATGACCTGGGCAATCAGCTCATCCAGATCTCCCATGCTGGCCACCGTCAGACTGTAGGCTTCGCTGTCGCTTTTGCCCTCCCGCAGATAGTCCTCGTACCGCTCCCGCATGTTGCCCAGCAGCTCCTCTTTCAGCTCCAGGGCCTTTTTGGTACGGGGAACGCCTTCAAAAAGGCCCTGTACATAACGGTCGATTTTTTGACTCATGGTTCCTCTTCTCCTTGCAGCAATGTGTCGATGATGGTTTTAAAGGTCTGCCAGTCGGCGCAGTTTTCCCGGTACAACGCCCGCCCCAGCTCCGTGATGGCATAGTAGCGCCGCCGTGCGCCGGTGGTTTCATCGCCCCAATAGGAGCGGATGCAGCCGGCGCTTTCCAAACGGCGGAATGTGGTGTACAGCGTGGCCTCCTTCAATTCCAAAAGACCGCCGCTGGCCTGGGCCACCGCCTTGTTGAGCTCGTAGCCGTAGCTGTCATGGCGCAGCAGCTGGGCAAGAATGATGGTGTCCGTATACCCACGGATCATATCGGACATGTTCAGCATTTCCTCACCTCTCTGGTTTCACTATACTACGGAGATACCTCATCTGTCAAGGTATATTTTCAGCATTGGTAAATCATCAGATGATAAAGAAAGCCCGCACCGATTTCCGGTGCGGGCATATGTACCGTTATTTCGTTTTCAGCAGCGCTTCTCCGGCCTTGAAGATATCACCGGCGCCGACGGTGAGAATCAGGTCGCCGGGCTGGGCCAGCTGCCGCAGCTGCTCCGTGACCTCCGGCAGCGTCTCACAGTAGATGGCGCCAGGGATCTGCGCCACCAGGTCAGCCGAGGAAATGCCGATGGTGTTTTGCTCCCGGGCGGCGTAGATTTCCGCCACCACGGCCACATCCACCCGCCGCAGCTCCCGGACGAAATCATCAAAGAGGGCATGGGTTCGGGTGTAGGTGTGGGGCTGGAAGGCGCAGAGAATCCGCTTGTAGCCCATGGTCTGGACGGCGGACAGCAAAGCGTGGAGCTCGCCGGGGTGGTGGGCGTAGTCGTCGTAGACGTCGGCCCCGTTGTACACGCCCTTTTTCTCCATGCGGCGGCCTGCACCGTGGAACGAGGCCAGGCCACGGGCCGCCGTTTCACTGTCGATGCCGCAGTGCCACGCCACGGCAATGGCCGCCAGGGCGTTGAGGGTGTTGTGACGGCCCACCACGCCTAAGTCAAAATGGCCGTAGGGGACGCCATTGCAGAGAACGTCGAAGGCGTGCCAGTCGTCGCTGCAATTTACCGCCCGGACGGTGCAGGTTTCATTCAGACCGAAGGTGATGTGGTCGATGCCCGCCAGGGTTTCCAGGGTGTTGGCATCGTCGCCGGAGGCGATGACACAGCCTGTCTCCGGCACCAGCTGGGCAAAGGCCCGGAAGGATTTCTGAACGTCGGCCAAATCCTTGAAGAAATCCAGATGGTCGGCTTCCACGTTGAGAATCACGGCCACGGTGGGGAAAAAGTTCAAAAAGGAGTTGTAATACTCGCAGCTCTCCATGATAATCGTGCCGCCGCGGCCCACCCGGTGCCCGGCGTCCAGCAGGGGCAGACGGCCGCCAATCATGACGGTGGGGTCCTTTTGGGCTTCCATAAAGATGTGGGTCACCATGGAGGTGGTGGTAGTTTTGCCGTGGGTACCGGCGATGCAGATGGCTTCCCGGTAGGACTTCATGATGTGGCCCCAGGCCTGGGCCCGCTCAAAAATGGGAATGCCCAAAGCGCGGGCGGCGGCGATTTCCGGGTTGTCGTTGTGGACGGCGGCGGTGCGGATGATGGCTTCCGCGCCCTCGATATTTTCGGCCCGGTGGCCGATGGCCACGGGGATGCCCTGAGCCAACAGGCTGTCGGTGGCGGGGGAGTTGCTCATATCGGAACCGGAGATGGCCACGCCCATGTCGTGGAGCACCAGCCCCAGGGGACGCATGGACACGCCGCCGATGCCAATGAGGTGGACCCGGCGGCCGGGGCGGAGATATTCACCAATCAAAGCGGCATTGGAAGGCATACAAAACTTCCTCCTTCTATCAAATCAAAGGGAAACTCTGGGTAAAAGAATGGGATACCCAGTTCTCGTGTCAACAAATGCAGCGCTGCCGCGAAGCATTGCGGCTTGCAAAGACGTGCGCGACTCATTATAATACGAAATGGCTTGTGTGACAAGAAAAATTACTCGAATGACAGCATTTCTGTCCGGGAAAGGCGGGGAGCGGTATGACGGCAAAAGAGGCGGCGGACAGCGTGCTGCGGCAGTTGGAAGCGGCGGGATATGAAGGCTGGGCCGTGGGCGGCTGCGTCCGGGACACGCTGCTGGGCCGGACGGTCCACGACTGGGATATGACCACATCGGCCACCCCCCAGCAGGTCCTTGCCCTCTTTTCCCATTGTGTCCCCACGGGCTTGCAGCACGGCACCGTCACAGTGCTGGAATCGGGCTATGCCTTTGAAGTGACCACCTACCGGGCCGAAACCGGCTATTCCGATGGCCGCCACCCCGACGCCGTCTCCTTTGTGGGGACGCTGGCGGAGGATTTGGCCCGGCGGGATTTTACGGTCAACGCCATGGCGTTGGACGTCCGGGGCCGTCTGGTGGACCTCCACGGCGGCCGGGAAGACCTGAAAGATCGGCTGCTGCGCTGCGTGGGGGAGCCGGAACGGCGGTTCCGGGAGGATGCTCTGCGGATGCTGCGGGCCGTGCGGTTTTCGGCCCAACTGGGATTTACCATCGAAGCGGAAACCCGGCGGGCCATGGCAGCTTGTGCCGGCGGCTGCGCTGTCCTGTCGGCGGAGCGCATCCGGGACGAGGTGGAAAAAACCCTCCGGTCGCCGGAGCCATGCCGGACATTGGAACTGCTGGACTATGGCATGCTGCGGGCTGTTGGACTGGAGCCGGGGACAGCCCGGCCCTGGCCATCGGTCACCATCGACAGCCCGGCCACGGCCTGGGCGGCCTTTGGACTGGCCGTACCGGACTTTGACCCCACTACCATGCGGCTGGACAAAAAGACGGGCCGTCTGGCGGTGGAAACGGCGTCCCTGTACGGGCCGGAACTGACCATGGACCGATTGAAGCGGGTGGTGGCGAACCACGGCTGGGACGTGGGCCGGTGCCTTTGCACCCTGTATGGACAAGCGGCCCTGGCCGAGGAACTGGAACGGTCCGGCGACTGTGTGACGCTGGCCCAGCTGGCAATTACGGGCCGGGACCTGCCGGTGACCGGCCCGGCGGTGGGGCGGCTGCTGCGGCAGCTGTTAAATCATGTGCTGGAGGTTCCGGCGGACAATGAACGGACGCGGCTGCTGGAGCTGGCCGCTATTTGGAAGGAGAACACCCTGTGAAACTGCGTCGTATTTTGTATGTGTTGGGCGGTCTGGTGGTGCTTTGCCTGCTGGTGGTGGGCGGCTACGCCCTCTATTTGCAGCTGCAATACAGCCGCATTCCGGACCATTTGGAGCTGAAAGTGGAAAATCCTCAGGAGGCGGTGCTGCAAACCGGCACGACGTACAGCGCTGTCACCTGGAACATCGGATTCGGCGCCTATGACCACGACTTTTCCTTTTTTATGGACAAGGGTTTTATGGAGGACGGGACGCCGGTCCAGGGCAAGCAGTCCCGTGCCGGAAGCCTGGAGCGGGTGGAGGCCAACGTGGGCGGTGTGGAGGACACGCTGAGGGACCTGAACGCCGATTTCCTGTTGCTGCAGGAGGTGGACGAGGAAGCCACCCGCAGCTATCAAGTGAACCAGCGCCAATGGCTGACGGACGCGTTTCCCGACAAAAGCGCTGTCTATGCCTGTAATTTCCATACGGCCTATCTCTTTTACCCGGTCTACGAGCCCCACGGCATTGTCAATGCCGGATTGCTGACGCTGAGCGGTTATGCCATGGATGGAGCCGAGCGCCGCAGTTATCCGGTGGACCAGAGCTTTCCCACCAAGTTTTTCGATCTGGACCGGTGCTTTGCGGTCCAGCGGCTGCCGGTGGATGGGGGTAAGGAACTGGTTTTGATCAACTCCCACATGTCGGCCTACGATGAGGGCGGCATCATCCGACAGGCACAGATGGAGCTGCTGTGTCAGGTTTTGGAGGAGGAGTACCGCCAGGGCAACTATGTAATTGTGGGCGGTGACTATAACCATGTGCTGGGGGATACGCTAGGCATCTTCCCGTCCCAGCAGCAGGTCCCTCCCTGGGTCCAGACCTTCGACGAGACCATGCTGCCGGAGGGGATTTCGGTGGTGTATGCCGACAATGACCAGCAGGTTCCCACTTGCCGCAGCTGCGATTTGCCCTATACCAAGGGCGTCAATTACACTTCGGTGCTGGACGGGTTCCTGATTTCCGATAATGTACAGGCCCGGGCCGTCAATGTGGATACGGATTTTGCCTATAGTGACCATAACCCGGTGAAGTTGGAGTTTACGCTGCTGCCATAATTTTACCAAAAGGGATTGTTGCAGAATGGCGGTAATGCGAAGTGCAGTATGGGGCTTGCATTGTGTTTGTAGGGCGGGACCTATGTGTCCCGCCGTGCGGCAATTCCGGCGGTTACTGGACGGTACTGGGGCGAATCCGCATCCACATCCGTAGGGCGCGGCATCCCTGACGCGCCCATTGCACAATCAGTCCGGGGCCGTCAAGGATGCCGGCCCCTACGTTGTTGTTGGTCGATGGTGCATACCAGCGGCGGGACACGCAGGTCCCGCCCTACGAGATTAAACGGGGTTGCCTGCCGAACTTCCGGTAACTGCCGTACTGAGAGCAAGGGTGCGCTGCAATGAATTTTGCAGCACGCCCTTTAATTTGCAGTTCGTTCATGACTTTCTTAAGGTTGGCTTATGGCGGCTGCTCCAGGGCGCTGACGCCATGCTGCGGTTTATCTCCGACAATGACGGACGGCTGCCGGACTATGCCCAGGTCCTCTCCGGGGACCAGCGGCCGGAACCGGCGGTCCACTACACGGAGGAGACGCCCTTTTTCACCCGGTTTTTTGTGGTGCACGGTGACGGTACGACGGTTACCGATGTGGAAATGGAGCGGATTGCCGCCGTATCCGAAACAGAGGCGGCGGACTTCTATGTGCAGGCGTTGCAGCAGGAGCGGGAATACGGGTTCTGCGGCGACTACCGCTACCGGGCCGTGGAAAACGGCGACGACACCACGGTGGTGTTTCTCAACTTTGAGCCGGACCGCCGTACGGCCCTCAATACGCTGCTGATTTCCGCCACGGTGGCGGTGGTGGCCTATCTGGCCGTGTTTCTGTTGGTGTATCTTTTGTCCAAACGGGCCATCCGGCCCATGCTCCGCAGCGCTGAGCAGCAGAAACAATTTCTCACCGATGCGGGCCATGAGCTGAAAACGCCCCTGACCATCATTTCCACCAGTGCCGACGTGCTGGACGCGGAGCTGCCCAATAATGAATGGGTGGCCAGTATCCGCCGCCAGGCCGGACGCATGTCGGGGCTGATTGCCAACCTCATCACCCTGTCCCGGATGGAGGAGGAAACGCCGTTCCAAAACGATGCCTTTGTGCTGTCGGAGGCTGTGTGGGACGTGGCCGAGCAATACCGGGCCGTGGCGGAGACGCGGCAGCGGCGGCTGGTGTTGGAAATTGCCGACGGTGTGGAAATTCGGGGCGATGCCGCCGCCATTCAGCAGATGCTGTCGCTGCTGCTGGACAACGCCGTCCGGTACGCCGACGAGGGCACCACCATCGCCCTGCGGCTCTACGTCCTGCGGGACATCATTCTGGAGGTGGAAAACGGCTGTACCTTGCCGGAGGATCTGGACCCGGAACGGCTGTTCGACCGGTTTTACCGGGTGGACACCACCCGCAGCCGCACCACCGGCGGCAGCGGCATCGGCCTGTCGGTGGCACGGGCCATTGTGGAGCACCACGGCGGCACGCTGACGGCGGCACGCCATGGCCGGTCCATCTGTTTCCGCGCCCGGTTTCCACAGTAATCTTGCAAACTGCCATCCCGTTGTCGTATACTGATAGCGACAACGGGAATTTTTTTGTATTTCAGGAGGAATCGCCCATGGCATCACTGAGCATCCGAAACGCCCGGGCCATCGTCACCGTGGACGATGCCGACCGGGTTCTAACCAACGGGAACCTGTTGATCGAGGATGGCGTCATCACCTATGTGGGACCGGAGGAACAACCGGCGGACCGGGTGCTGGACGCCCGGGGCTGCTTTATCTATCCGGGTCTCGTCAACACCCACCATCACCTCTATCAGACCTTCACCCGCAATCTGCCACAGGTCCAGAAAATGGAGTTGTTTCCCTGGCTGGTGACCCTCTATGAAATCTGGCGGGGGCTGGACGAGGACTGCATCTACTACAGCAGTCTCACCGGCATGGGGGAGCTGCTGCGCTACGGCTGCACCACCTGCATGGACCATCACTATGTGTTCCCCAAAACCGGCTCCGAGGGCTTTATTGACCGGCAGTTCCAGGCCGCCGCGGAACTGGGCGTCCGGTTCCACGCCACACGGGGCAGCATGTCCCGGGGCAAATCCGACGGCGGCTTGCCGCCGGACGATCTGGTGCAGTCGGTGGACGTGATTTTGGAGGACAGCCGGCGGCTGGTGGAGCGGTACCACAATCCGGAACCCTTCTCCATGGCGCAGGTGTCGCTGGCGCCCTGTTCGCCCTTCAGCGTCACCACGGACTTGCTGAAGGAATCGGCGGTCCTGGCCCGGCAGCTGGGCGTCCGGCTTCATACCCACCTGTGCGAGACCAAGGACGAGGAGCGGTTCTGCCTGGAGGTTCTGGGCAAGCGGCCCCTGGAGTATATGGCTGACTGCGGCTGGCTGGGCAGCGACGTCTGGTATGCTCACGGCATCCACTTTAACGACGACGAGCTGCGCCTGCTGGCGGAGACAAAAACCGGCGTGGCCCACTGTCCCGTCTCCAATATGAAGCTGGCCTCCGGTGTCTGCCGCATTCCCGATATGCTGAAACTGGGGGTGCCGGTGGGCCTGGCTGTGGACGGTTCGGCCTCCAACGACTGTTCCAATTTGCTGGCGGAAATTCGGGCGGCGTACCTGCTCCATCGGCTGACCTACAGCACCGACGCCCCCACAGGCTATGAGCTTTTGAAGATGGCTACCCGGGGCAGCGCGGCGGTGCTGGGCCGGGACGATATCGGCCAGCTGGCCGTGGGCAAGGCGGGAGATTTGTTCCTGCTGGACGTGGACAGCATCGACCAGGTGGGCGCACTGCTGGACCCGGGGTGCTTCCTGGGCACCGTGGGCTATGCCCGCCCCTGCAAGGCCGTGGTGGTCGGCGGCCGAGTGGTGGTGGAGGATGGCCGCTTGATGGGCATCGACGAACCGACTGTGCGGGAACAGGCCCAGCGCTGTATGGAGCAGTTCCTGGAACGGGCCTAAACGCGCTGCACCACCCCAAAAAAGATAAAAGTTTTACTCGATTTTTTCTATGGGGCAACTTACCACCGGTGTGTCTGCGGGTGTCGCCGGACCTTTTGCGCCATAGCTGCGGCCCAGCTTCTTGCCATACATCCAGTATGGCGGCGAAGCTGGGCCTTGCTCTGACACAAAATTCCTCGCCGACACCTCTTGCCAACCGGCGGCGCGTTGCCCAAATCGCAGGGGTCCAGGGGGCAGCGCCCCCGGTTGCCCGTCGCAACGGGCGAGATATCTGCGCCGCGGATGGCGCGAAATCCCCAATCGTCCAAAGCGCCATCCGCAGATGGCGCAATCCCCGGCGAAGCCGAAGGACGCCATCCCCACCCCATCGCGGGTGGTGGACGGCGTCCTTTTTGCGTACCAGCTACCAGCAGCGAGGGTGATCCGCCCCAACAAGGTGCAACACAGCATTCGTAGGGCGCGGCATCCCTGACGCGCCAACACCGCACCACATCCGGGGCCGTCAAGGATGCCGGCCCCTACAAACACCATGCAAGACCCATCCAGAATATATTTTACCTGCCGTAGTAGGAAAAAGCGCGCTGCAATAGAACTTGCAGCGCGCCGGAAGGCACAATCAGTCGGTAAATCCGTGGTAGACCTGGCCGGGCTGGAGGGTTACGCCCTTAATCTCAGCCAGTTCGGAGACGGTGACAAAGCGGTAGCCCTTGGCCTGCATAATATCAATGATCTGCAAGGCCGCCTGGACCGAGGCGTTGGACATGTCGTGGAGCAGGACAATGTCGCCGTCCTCCACCTGGGATACCACAGCCTGGACGATTTTTTCTGTGTTACGAAGCTTCCAGTCCATGGGATCAAGGCTCCATAAAATGCAGCTCATGCCCCGGCTTTTCAGGGCCGCCAGTACGTCGCTGTCATAGGCACCTCCGGGGGGACGCAGCAGGGTGGGCGTTACGCCGGTGCGCTGGGTGATGGTGCTGTTGGTGGTATCAATCTCCTGGGCCAGCTTGGACGACGAAGCAACGGACAGATCGGCGTGGGTGGCCGAGTGGTTGGCAATCTCGTGGCCCTCGGCCAGATAGCGGTCCATGGTCTGGGGGAAGGTGGAGATACGGTAGTTGCACAGGAAGAAGGTGGCGTGGGCGTCCCGGGCCTTGAGACCATCCAGCAGCGTGGACGTGATGGAGCCGGAGGGGCCGTCGTCAAAGGTCAGGGCAATGTATCCCTTGGCCAGTTCACTGTCCAGCAGCGTCAGCTGCCCGGCCTGTTCCAGGGCGGCGGACCGCAGGGACGGCTTGGCGTCCAGAGAGTAGGCGGAGATCACAATGGCGCCGGTGGCGTCGTCCAGATAGACGTGGCCGCCCAGCTTGGATGTCACATCGGCGGTGGAGACCATGGCCTGGGAGAAGGTCAGGGAAGTGCCGTGGCCCGTGACAAGATAGCCGCCGCCCGACGGTGTCACCGTATAGCCCAGGACCGGAGCACAGACGGTCAGGGGAACCAGAATGGTGCTGCCGCTGCGGGTGGGGGTCACGGCGTCGGTGGTCTCCGACATGGCTGTGGTCTTGCCGTTTTGGACGGACCAGCGGGAGTCCAGCCGCAGCAGCACCGACGAGGACGGGAACAGTCCGGCATTGGGTCCCAGACTCTCGAGAGCGGAGGACAGGGCCGCTTCCAGCTGGTCCTCTGCCAGGGAAGTCCGGGACAGCAGCACCAAATCGCCGTCATAGTAGCCGGTGGTATGTACGGTCCAGCCCAGATGGGCCAAAGACACCGCCGGAACGTGGAACACGCCGTCCACGGTCACCGGTGTGGTGGACAGGGCCACGGGTTCGCCCTCCGATTGGGCGGACCAGCTGCCCTCGGTAAAGGTAAGGAACCGGTTCCGGTATTGCACCGTCACCGTGCCGCCGTCGGTGGTTACCGTGCCGCCCAGGGCTGTGGCCGTCTGGGACAATGGAACCAATTGGACGCCGTTTTGCGCGTAGCGGGAACCAGTGGTGGACGTCATACGGCCGTCCAGCAGTCCCCAGGGGGATTCCCCTTGGAGCACCAGCACCGAGCCGGTGGACGGAACGCTGCCGCCGGTGCCTTCCTGGGGCCGGGGCAGGGCCAGGGTTGAAACGGTCAGGGCCAGGATCAGCACCCAGACCAACAGAAACCGAACAGAACGTTTCATAGCAGGACCTCCTTTGAGGTGGGGTAAGAGTTTCCTTTATCATACTCGCTGGAACAATATTCCGCAACACAAATTTTTTTATGTAAACAAAGAGCGCCCCGTATCATACGGGGCGCTGAAAGTTTAGTGGGCGGCGGGCTCGGCGGCGCTGCGGAACAAGGTCCGGAAGATCAGCCGGGTCAGGGGACCGCAGTAGCACATCTGCCAGATCAGAGCCATGGGCATGTTGCAGCCGAAGGTATGAACCCAGGTACCGAAGCTGGGCTCCTTGAACAGCAGGGTGGCAATCAGGCTCATGACGGGGCACATGATACAGACGATCATCAGGGAAATGGCATAGGTGATAAACTGGGGCCGGTCCGTGGGACGCATAAAGGTAAAGGCCAGACGGGTGGCCAGCTTTTCCACCACAAAGAATTCCAGCACAAAGGCGATGGGGGCCATGATGGGCAGTTCGTGGAGGGCCATGGCAAAGGTGGCATTGGTGACGCCGCCGGTGTTGAGGGCCACGTTGTAGACGATCATACCATAGACCATGATCAGGGCCATGATGATGGTGAAGATGACGTTTTGCAGTTTGGTTTTGGGCATAAATACAATCTCCTTTTCTCCAATTACAATAAAAAAAGTGGAACCACGAAACTTTCATCTCGTGGTTCCACACTGCGACTACCATTTGCGTCACTCAGTATAGCACAGATGGGGCCCGCCGTGTAATAGGGCAAAGGGGAAAAAAGCGGTGGGTTTCTGCAAAGCATCCTGCGCGAAATGACCAAAGTATGATATACTGTGGGGGATAGGAGGAGATACCATGAAGGATGTTATGAAGGTTTATCAGGTCCAGAGCAAGGTCTGCACCCGCAAGGAAGACACCCTTAACGCGGTGTCCTGGTGGATGGAAAAGGCCGCGGCGGCGGGGGCCGATCTGGTGGCCCTGCCGGAGATGTTCGGCTGTCCCTATGATACCGCCGCCTTTCCCAAGTACGCCGAAGCCGTGGGCGGCCCCCTCTGGCGACGGTGCGCCGATCTGGCCAAGGCCTATGGGATGTATCTGTCCGCCGGGTCCATGCCGGAGTTGGGGCTGGGGGGCAAGATTTACAACACGGCCTATGTCTTTGACCGGCAGGGCCATCAAATTGCCCGCCACCGGAAAATGCACTTGTTCGACATCCATGTGGACGGGGGCCAGCAGTTCCGGGAATCGGATACCCTGACACCGGGCAACGATGTGACCGTGTTTGATACGGAATTTGGGCGGATGGGTCTGTGTATCTGCTACGATATCCGGTTTCCGGAGCTGGCGCGGCTGATGGCACTGGCCAAAGCGCGGGTGGTGCTGGTCCCGGCGGCGTTCAATATGACCACCGGCCCGGCCCATTGGGAACTGACGTTCCGGGCCAGAGCGTTGGATAACCAAATGTTTTACCTGGGTACGGCCCCGGCGCGGGACCGGACGGCGTCGTATCGCTCCTGGGGCCATTCCATTGCCGTGGACCCCTGGGGAACGGTGCTGGCCCAGCTGGAGGAGGGGGAGGACGCCCAGCTGGTGACGCTGGATTTAAAGCGGGTGAGCGCCATTCGCCGCCAGCTGCCCCTGCTGCAGCACCGCCGGGAGGACTGCTACAAGCTGGAAGCCCTCTGAAAAAGGAACAAATAAAAAAGATAAAAGTTTACTCGATTTTTTAAAAAAATCGAGTAAAACTTTTTTATTAGGGGTGCTTTCGGACCAGGGCGGTGACAATCCGCCGGTCCTCAATGGCTTCCACATGAATTTCCAGACCGTAGGCTTCCACGTCCAGAGTGGCCCCGTCCTCGGGAATGGTGTTGAGACGGCTGAACACCAGACCGCCTAGGGTGTCAAACTCCAAATCCTCCGGCAATTCCACGTCCAACGCTTCGGCCACATCGTCAATGTGAGCCGTGCCAGTGATCCGCCACAGACCCGGCTCCACCACCTCAATGTCCACCGGCTCCGACGGGTCAAATTCATCGTAGATTTTGCCCACGATTTCCTCCACCAGGTCCTCCATGGTGATCAGACCGGCCATTGCGCCGTATTCGTCCACCACCACGGCCAGATGGATTTTCTGAGACTGCATATCCCGCAGCAGGGAAGTGGCTTTCAGCGTGTCGGGGACGCAGTAGGCCGGGCGCAGCAGGTCTTTCAGGGGCTTGGGGGCGTCGCCGGTCCGGTCCAGCAGAAAGACACGGGCGCTGAGAATGCCCACCACATCATCTTCATCCTCGTCGTACACCGGATACCGGGACAGGCCTGTTTGCCGGATGGTTTCCATAATTTCCCCATCGGTGGCGTCCAAAGGGATGGCCGTCACATCGGAAACATGGGTCATCACATCCCGTGCCATGGCATCACCGAAATCAAAGACGTTTTCAATCCACTCTTTTTCCTCGCTTTCAATGGCTCCGCGGGCTTCGCCCAGGTCCACCATCATGCGAATTTCTTCCTCGGTGACGGTTTCCTCTTCGGCTTCTACTTTCATGTGGAGCAGCCGTAACAGGCCGTTGGTGGATGCCGACAGCAGCCAGATGACGGGACGCATGACAAAGTACAATGCCGACACCACGCCGCAGGACAGCTTCGCCACCTCCAGGGGCTTCTGCATGGCGATGCGCTTGGGCGTCAGTTCGCCCAGCACCAGGGTAAAATACGATAAAATAATGGTGATGACAATGACGGCCAGGGTGTCCAAAGCGTTTACAGGAATGGCCTGAAAGCCCAGGTCGTCATACAGCCATTGGACCAGCACATCGGAAAAATTTTCAGCGGCAAAGGCGCTGGCTAAAAAACCGGCCAGGGTGATGCCGATTTGGATGGTGGAGAGGAATCCAGCCGGTTCCTCCACCAGCTTTAACAGCCGGGGGGCCGTTTTGTCGCCGTCCTCGGCCAGCTTCCGCAGCCGGGCGGGACTGAGGGAAATGACGGCAATTTCCGTCATGGCGAAAAAGGCGTTGAGAAGAATCAGAAAAAATTGCAGAAATAATTGTTGGGGTATACTGTCCAAGAACATTCTCTCCTTTTTGATACGGCGGAACGGGGCTATGTAGGGACGGGCAAAGCGTAAAAGAGCACGACCTCCCGCAGACGCGGCAGACCATGCTCTATCCTATGCGGTATTCGGTTCGGTTGTCGTCGCTGGTGTCGTCCTGAGACATGGCGTGGTACCGGTTCCTTTCTAAAGTTACTGGATGGGATTATACGGGAAGCGCCCTGCGAAGTCAAGGCGGAACGTGTCATTCTAACGAAATCTTTATATAAAACGGAACTGCCGCAGGATGGCGGTAAAAAATATAAAAGTTTTACTCGATTTTTTTCTTATGAGGACTGCCCACCACCCGTGTGTCTGCGGTGCTCGCCGGGCCTTTTCCGCCATGGCGGCGGTGCGGCTTCTTGCCATACATCCAGTATGGCTGCGAAACCACACCTTGCCCTGACGCAAAATTCCTCGCCGACCACTCTTGCCAACGGGCGGCGGACAGCCCAAATCGCGGGGACCAGGGGCAGAGCCCCGGTCGCCCGCCGCAGCGGGCGAAATACCCGCCCGTCGCAACGGACGAAACACCCGCGCCGCGCACGGCGCGAAATCCCCTGTCGTCCCAAAGCGCCATCCGCAGATGGCGCAATTCCCGGCAAAGCCGAAGGCCGCCGTCCTCACCCCGTCAGCGGGTGGTGGACGGCGGCCTTCTGTTACATGTTGAGGAACTACACAGCACCATCGTTTTTGTGATGTAGGGCGGGACCTATGTGTCCCGCCGCCGGCATGCACCATCGGCCATCCTCAACGTAGGGGCCGGCATCCTTGACGGCCCCGAACGGAATGCGCCATGGACGCGTCAAGGATGCCGCGTCCTACGAAACGGTTACGCATTCGCCCCCATGCACCGGTCAACGTAACCCGGTACGGCGCGGCGGCACACGCAGGTGCCGCCCTACGAACATGGATGGACTGCCCCGCGTGGTTTGCGGGGCGGATACATCATCGAACACGGTACGACATAAGGCCGCCGCCCACCACCCGCTATGGGGTGGGGACGGCGGCCTTAGGGCTTACGCCCTGGGAGTTGCGCCCGTTGCGACGGGCGCTTAGGGACGATGGGGCGTTTCGCTGGCTGCGGCCAGCGGGAATTTCGCGCCGTGCGCGGCGCGGGTGTTTCGCCCGCTGCGGCGGGCGACCGGGGGCGCTGCCCCCTGGACCCCTGCGATTTTTTGAAAAAAATCGAGTAAAACTTTTAGTGTTGGGCGTTTGCCATGGGGCAACTCAGTCGGCGTAGACCTCCGGCTTGAGGATGCCGATATAGGGCAGATTGCGGTAATAGTTGGCGTAATCCAGGCCGTAACCCACCACAAACTCATCGGGAATATCAAAGCCGCAGTAATCGGTTTTGAGATCCGCCGGATGGCGGTCCACCTTGTCCAGGAAGCTGATGGTCCGGATGGAAGCGGGCTTTCTGGCGCCGAAGAAGTCCTTCAAATAGGAGAGGGTCAGGCCGGAATCGATGATATCCTCCACCAGCACCACATGACGGCCGGTGATATCGGTATCCAGGTCCTTGATGAGCTTGACAACGCCGGAGGACTTGGAGCCCGCGCCGTAGCTGGACACGGAGATAAAGTCCATATCGATGTTGCACTGCATCTGACGGCACAGATCGATGTAGAAGAAGGACGCGCCCTTGAGGACACAGACCATAACGGGCTTCTTGTCCTTGTACTCGGCGGCCAGCTCCATGCCCAGGGCTTCCACCCGGGCCGCGATCTGCTTCTCCGTGAAGAGAATCTGGGAAATGTCGTTTTCGGGCGTGGTAATTCTCATGAATCCTATCTTCCTTTTACAGATTGATATCCTCAGCCGACAGCGTGCCGACTTCCTTGGCCTTGGCCAGACAGAGGTTGGCGTAGCGCTCCACCTGCTCGGGGCAGCGGCCAATGTACAGCTTGGGGTCCAGAACCGTGCGGATTTCCTCCAGCGTCAGACCAAAGGCGCTGTCACCGGCCAGACGCTCCAACAGGTCGCAGGTCAATCCCTCTTTCATCCGGGCCGTGGCGGCCATGGAATGGGTGCGGATGATCTCATGGAGCTGCTGACGGTCGCCGCCGCGCTTGACGGCCTCCATCATCAGGTTTTCCGTGGCAATGAAGGGCAGATACTCCATGACGAACTTCTCCACGATTTTCTCGTTGACGTGGAGACCCTTGGTGACGTTCTGCATCAGCCGCAAGACGGCGTCGCAGCACAGGAAGCCCTCGGGCAGGCTGATGCGGCGGTTGGCGGAATCGTCCAACGTCCGCTCCATCCACTGGGTGGAGGCGGTCATGGGGGCATTCAGCGCGTCGGCCATGATGTAACGGGACAGGGAGCAGATGCGCTCGGAGCGCATGGGATTGCGCTTGTAGGGCATGGCCGAGGAGCCCACCTGCTTCGTCTCAAAGGGTTCCTCCACCTGACGGTCGTGCTGGAGCAGCCGCAGGTCGTTGGCGAAGCGGTAGCAGCTCTGACCGATGGAGGACAGGGCGTTGAGAATCCGGCTGTCCAGCTTGCGGGGATATGTCTGACCGCAGACATCGTAGCAGCGGTCGAAACCGAATTCGGCGGCAATCTGCCGGTTCATCTCGTCGATTTTGGCCGTGTCTCCGGCGAACAGCTCCATAAAGGAAGCCTCGGTGCCGGTGGTGCCGCGGCAGCCCAGGAAGCGGATGGCGCCGATGACGTCGTCCAACTCCTCCATGTCCAGCATCAGGTCCTGGAGCCACAGGCTGGCCCGCTTGCCCACGGTGACCAGCTGGGCGGGCTGATAATGGGTGTAGCCCAGGGCGGGCATGGAGCGGTATTCCAGGGCGAAGTTGGCCAGATTTTCAATGACAGCGGCCAGCTGCTTCCGGAGATACAGCAGGGCGTCCCGGTACAGCACCAGATCGGCGTTGTCGGTGACATAGCAGCTGGTGGCGCCCAGGTGGATGATGCCTTTGGCCAGGGGGCAGTTGAGGCCGTAGGCGTAGATATGGGCCATGACGTCGTGGCGGATTTCCGCCTCCTTGGCGGCGGCGGCCTCGAAGTCGATGGGGGCAATGCCCTTCACCAGCTCGTCCACCTGCTCCTGGGTCACAGGCAGGCCCAGATTGTGCTCAGCCCGGGCCAGGGCAATCCACAGCCGCCGCCACGTCTCAATGCGCTTCTCGGCGGAGAACTGGCGCAGCATAAACTGGGATGCGTAACGGGACGACAGGGGGCTTTCGTAACGGTCGGTCATTCTCTCTCCTCCTTCTGGTCAGACCACATCAGCGCAGAATGATGGCGTCGCGCTCGGGACCCACGGACACATAGCCGATGTGGCAGCCGATGGCCTTTTCCACATACAGCACATAGTCCTGGGCAGCCTTGGGCAGGTCCTCCCAGCGGCGGACACCAGCGATATCCTCTTTCCAGCCGTCCAGATACTCAATGACGGGCTTGGCATCGTTCAGGTCCACGGGGAAGGGGAACTCGTCGGTCATTTCACCGTGGAGCTCATAGCGGGCGCAGACGGGAATCTTGTCCATATAGGAGAGAATGTCCAGCTTGGTCAGGGCGATGTTGGTAGCGCCCTGCATCTGAACGCCGTAGCGGGTGGCTACGATATCGATGGGGCCTACACGACGGGGACGGCCCGTGGAAACGCCGTATTCACCACCGGCCTCGCGGAGCTTATCGGCCTCTTCGCCGAACCACTCACAGGTGAAGGGACCCTCGCCCACGCAGGTGGAGTAGGCCTTGACCACGCCGATGACCTCGTCCAGCTTGATGCTGGGGCAGCCGGCGCCCACAGGGGCGTAGGCGGCGACGGCGTTGGAGGAAGTGGTGTAGGGGATGATGCCGAAGTCCAGATCGCGCAGAGCGCCCAGCTGGGCCTCGAACAGGAACTTCTTGCCGGCGGCCTGGGCGTCCCGCAGGAAGGTGACGGTATTGCAGATAAAGGGCTTGATCTTGCCGCCGAACTCCTCCAGCCAGGCCAGCATGTCCTCCAGCTTGTAGGGCGTAGCGCCGTAGACCTTCTCCACCGTCAGGTTCTTCCACTCGAGGATGTCGGCCAGATGGGCCTTGAGGTGCTCGGGGTGGAACAGCTCACCGGCCAGAATAACCTTCTTCTGGTACTTGTCGCTGTAGAACGGAGCAATGCCGCGCTTGGTGGAGCCGTATTTCTTGTCCTTGAGCCGGGCCTCCTCCAGGGAGTCCAGATCCCGGTGATAGGGCAGCAGCAGGGGGGTGCGCTCGGAGATTTTCAGGTTGTCGGGGGTGATGGACACACCGGCGGCCATAACGCCGCTCATCTCCTCCCACAGAGCCTCACAGTCCAGGGCCACGCCGTTGCCGAGGATATTGACCACGCCCTTGCGGAAGATGCCGGAGGGCAGCAGGTGCAGGCCGAATTTGCCGTACTCGTTGATGACGGTGTGACCGGCGTTGCTGCCGCCCTGATAACGGATGACAACATCATAGTCCTGGGTCACCAGATCGACCATGCGGCCCTTGCCCTCGTCGCCCCAGTTGATGCCTACAATCGCACAATTAGACATAGTGTGTTCCTCCAATATCTGCCCGAAATTTTAAAATTCAGGATGTTACAGTGTCGGAGCGGCCACAAATGACCGCACAGATACAGTATAATACGATTTTGACGATTAGTAAAGTAAAATTGAAATTTTTGTTGTTTTCAAATTTCTATCGCACAACTGGGAAATATGTGATACAATGGAGGGGCGAAAGGAGACATTACCATGCACACGTTGAAAGACATTACGGATTTGGTGGGCGGCACGCCCCTGCTGGAGCTGCGCAACTACAGGGTGCGCCACGGCCTGCGGGCCACGCTGCTGGCCAAACTGGAATATTTGAATCCCGCCGGCAGCGTCAAGGACCGGGCGGCGGTCTACATGATCCGCGACGCCGAGGAGCGGGGCCTGCTGCAGCCCGGCGGCACCATCATCGAGCCTACCTCCGGCAATACGGGCATCGGCTTGGCGGCGGTGGCGGCGGCCAAGGGCTACAAAGTGGTGCTGACCATGCCTGAGTCCATGAGCTTGGAGCGGCGGCAGCTGCTGGCGGCCTACGGCGCGGAACTGGTGCTGACCCCGGCAGCCAAGGGGATGCAGGGGGCTGTGGATGCGGCGGAAGCCTTGCAAAAGGAGACGCCCGGCAGCATTCTGGCCGGACAGTTCTCCAACCCGGCCAACGCCAGGGCCCATTATGAGACCACCGGCCCGGAAATTTGGAACGACACCGACGGCAAAGTGGACATCTTTGTGGCCGGTGTTGGCACCGGCGGCACCCTCACCGGTGTGGGCCGCTACCTCAAGGAGCAGAACCCCAATGTACGGATTGTGGCGGTGGAACCGGCCAAGTCGCCCCTTTTGAGCCAGGGCAAAGCCGGACCCCACGGCATCCAGGGCATCGGCGCCAACTTCGTGCCGGAACTGCTGGACCGGACCATTTATGATGAAGTGCTCACCGTGGCCGAGGAGGACGCCTATGCCACGGGCCGGGAGCTGGCCGCTGGCGAGGGCGTTCTGGTGGGCATCAGCTCCGCCGCAGCCGTTTGGGCTGCCGACCAGCTGGCCCAGCGGCCGGAGAACGCTGGAAAAACCATTGTGGCCCTGTTGCCCGACACCGGCGACCGGTATCTGTCCACGCCGCTGTTCCAAAAATAATTTCCAGATTTAACCTGCATGATGGCGGCGCGCTGCGGTCATACTACGTCTGTACCCAATAAAAAGGAGGAACAAACGATATGAACGCCAACAAATGCATTGCCTGCACCGTCAAGAACTGCACCCATCACTGCGGCGCTGAGAACTACTGCTCCCTGGAGAAGGTGAGCATCGGCACCCATGAGAGCAACCCCTCCATGGATCAGTGCACCGACTGCCTGTCCTTCTGCAAGAAGTAAGACCGGCCTGACGCGGCACAGTCTCCGAAACCTCACGGCTTCGGAGACTGTGTTTTTTTATTTGAAATGGAACTTGTGTCCGCATACCTGGTTTGTAGGGGACGGCATCTCTGACGGCCCTGGATGGACTGCCGATATGGAACGTAGGGCGGGACCTGTGTGTCCCGCCGTTGGGATGCACCATCAATCATCTTGGACGTAGGGGCCGGCATCCTTGACGGCCCCGGAAAGAATGCGTTGCGGGCGCGTCAAGGATGCCGCGCCCTACGGATGGGGTGCAAAGAAGGCCGCCGTCCACCACCCGCGATGGGGTGGGGACGGCGGCCTTACGGCTGACGCCGTGGGGGTTGCGCCATCTGCGGATGGCGCTTTGGACGATTGGGGATTTCGCCCCGTGCGCGGGGCGACCAAAGGCTCTGCCTTTGGAAACCGCGATTTGGGCTGCCCGCCGTTCGTTGGCAAGAGTGGTCGGCGAGGAATTTTGCGTCAGGCCAAGGTGTGGCTTTGCAGCCATACTGGATGTATGGCAAGGAGCCACACCGCAGGCATGGCGGAAAAGGCCCGGCGAGCACCGCAGACACACGGACGGTGGGTAGCCCTTACAAGAAAAAAATCGAGTAAAACTTTTAAGTTTGGGTGCTACTGCGCTTTTTAGCCGATACCGCCGTAATAGATACCAAGGACCACCACAGCTGCCGCCAGAATCACATAAAAATAGGCGATCACATCAAACTGACGGCCCAGGGGACGGCTGCGGCCGATATTCAGCTCTGCCTTAATGTTCTTCATACCCAAAATGAAGTAGATAAACACCGCGCACAGCACCGCGCCGAAGGGGGCGATATAGATGGTGACGGCGTCCAGCCACGCGCCCATGTCGGGCAGCGCCTCCAGGAACACGGACACGGCAAACGTAACCGCGCCGATGATGCAGATGGACAGGGTCCGGCCCAGCTTTAACTGGGAGGACAGCGCTTCGCTGCACGCCTCAAACATATTGATGAGCGACGTGATACCGGCAAAGAACACGGACACAAAGAACAAAATGGCGAAAATCTGACCGGCAGGCATCTGATGGAACACCTGGGGCAGCGTCACGAACATCAGAGACGGGCCGGAGGTGGGGTCGATGCCGAAAGCAAACACGGCGGGGATGATGGCGAAGCCCGCCAGCAACGCGGCCAGCGTATCCAGCACGGCGGTCATGCCTGCGTGATGAATAATATTCTCGTCCCGCTTCATATA
This sequence comes from uncultured Oscillospiraceae bacterium, assembly GCA_944385415.1. GTDB lineage: Bacteria > Bacillota > Clostridia > Oscillospirales > Oscillospiraceae > Avoscillospira_A. Next base: position 21,368 of record CALWXC010000013.1, read on the forward strand.
GCTGCCGTAGATCAGCATACCCGCACCATTGATGGACAGGGAGAAGAAGGCCTGTCCCATGGCCATGACCCACGTCTCCGGCACCAGCAGGTAACTCCAGTCGGGCTTCAGCAGATAGGCGTAGCCCTTGTCGGAGCCGTCCAGGAAAAACACCCGGATGGCAATGATGATGAACAGGACAAAAAAGGTGGGCATCATGATTTTGCTGATTTTTTCGATGCCGCTGGACACGCCTTTGATGAGAATCAGCACCGTGGCCACAATGACGATGATGTGCCAGGGAATGGAGCCGAAGCTGACGGCCAGCGAATCAAAATAGCCCTGGGAATTGGCTGTCAGCACCGAACCGGTAAACGCGCCGGCACAGTACCGCAGCACCCAGCCCAGCACCACTGAATAGCCGATGGCGATGCCCAGGACGCCCAGCAGGGGCAGAGCGCCAATGATCCGGCCGCCCTTTTTGCCCTTGGCTTTCAATACATAGTCAAAGGAACCGGCGGTGCCTGTGCCGGTGAGACGGCCAAAGGCAAATTCCGCCGACAGACCCGCGTAGCTGAACAGGGCCACAAAGATAAAATAGGGAATCAGAAACGCTCCGCCGCCGTACTGGCCTACTCGATAGGGAAACAGCCAGATATTGCCCATGCCCACCGCCGAGCCGACGGCGGCCAGCACAAAGCCGATGGAGCTTTTGAATTGTGCGCGCTCTTTCTTCATTTGTGTATACCTCCAAAGTGTTTCCGGCGCAAAAGAACCCCGCGCCGTATGGGGGTGAACGGGGTGGGGGCGGCTTCAGCGGTAGAAGCCGAAGCCGCAGGGATAGAAGCAGGAACCGCCGCTGCAGCAGGCGTTGCAGAGACAGCACAAAGCCGCTGTTTTGCAGGGGTCGAACTGGGCCACAGTGCCCCGGTACGTCTGCTGATGCTGCGTATAGACCCGGCCTGTCTGCTCCAGCTGCTGGAGCACTTGCCGGTACCGGAGATTGTTGGGCTCCATCTCCACGGCCCGCCGGGCGTGTTCCAATGCCGTTGTCCGGTTGCCCAGCTGGCTGTTGGCCACGGCGCTGAGATAGTACCACTGGGCCGTCCGGCGGGACGCGTCCAGACCCGACAGGGCGTTGATGGCCTCACGATACCGGCCAAACTGGATGTAGTTCTCCGCGGCCCGGATCTCCGACGGTGTGGTCCGCTCGTATTCGGCCTGCTGCCGTCGCTGGGCCTCATACCAGGCAGAGAAAGGATCGCCGTAGCCCCCGCCGAAGGGGCTGCCGCCGTAAGGGTTGCCGCCGGGCTGTCCATAGGGGTTCTGCTGGGCCTTTTCAGGGTTTTTGATCTGATCGTAGGCGGCGTTGATCTCGTTCATTTTCTTGGCGGCCTCTTCTTCATTGCCCGGGTTCATGTCCGGGTGGTACTTCTTGGCCAGCCGCCGGTAGGCCTGTTTAATCTCGTCGTCGGACGCGTTGGGGCTGACGCCCAATACCTTATACGGGTCGGATATCATGGGACCCTCCTTCGTTTTGGCTGTTCTGTTTCCGCAGCGCGGTCTCGTAGCGCTGCCACACGCCGGAGTAGAGGATATTGCGCAGAAGCGCCACGTCCTGTACCAGGGGCAGACGCTCAAAGGCTGCCGTGGCTTCCCCCAGGAGCATGGTCAGCATGGGCCGGAAGTCCTCCAACGTTCGGCCCTCGTCGGCCCAATGAGACAGGGGATTGTACCGGCCCTTTTTCCGGTCCTCCGGCAAATCCAGCGCCGCGTCCAGCAGATAGACAAAGCGCCCCAGCCCCTGGCCTACGGTCCGCAGATCGTCGGCCCAGCGGTCCTCCCGCCAGACAAACACCTCCCCCAGCAGATCCGCGAAGGCGTTGGCGGCCCCGTCGGGGTCCGGAACCCCGGCGGCTTCGATGGCAGAAAGCTGGTCCAGAGACGCGGTGATGGCTCCGCTCTGCCGGGGATAGCGATCCTGTATGGCCCGGACAGGACGGCGCAGCAGCTTCCATAAGGCCAGCTTGGGCAGATTCCGGTCATCCTGCCAGTCGTCCAGGCAGTTATATGCTGCCAGGGCGGCGTTCATGGCCGCACCGTAGTTGGTGGCGTCGTTGTGCCAGTGGGGCCGGGCCTTCATGGGATGGACAGCGCAGCGGCTCCGGCCCGCTGTCTCCTCCGGCTCATAGAGGGAGGACAGCAGCAGCACCAGAAAGGTCATATCATAGGTCAGCGTCAGACGGCTGACGGCGGAGCATTCCCGGCCCAGACGGCGGCACAGACCGCAGTAACAGGCGGCGTACCGGGTCTGCTGCTCCTCCGTCAGCAGGCGGGCATCAGCGGTGATGTATCCGAACACGGCGGCTTCCTCTCAGTTAACAGACTGTCCTGATAGAATACCACAGAATTGTGACCGTTTTGTGACAACCGTCATGGATTTTTCAGAAATTCCCGCAGGGTGCGGAGATTCAGCTGGCCCAGCTCCGACATCCGGCACAAAACGCCGCCCCAGAAGACGATGCACATGCAGATATACAGCCACAACATACCCAAAACCACCGCCGTCATGCTGCCGTAGAAGTAGGAGCCGCCGCCGCCGTGGTCCACATAGATGGAGAACAGCCAGGAGAAGGTCATCCAGCCGATGGCCGTCACAATGGCCGGGGGCACCACATTGCGCAGGCGCATGGGCTTGGCGGGGAAAAAGGCGAAAATCATGGTGAACAGCAGAGAAAGCAGCCCCAGGGTCAGGAGATTTCTCTGATGGACCAGCCGGGCCACGGCTTCCAGAATCCAGATATCCCACTGATCAGCCAGGTTCAAAAGGGATTGACCGAAGACGTGGAGGGCCAGGGTGACGAACAGAGCGATAATCAGCAAAAAGGTGTAGAAAATGGCCGTCAGCCGCCGTCGGATATAGCTGCGGGATTCGTCGGCGCCCAGAATGGCATTGATGCCGTTGAGCATCCCGTACACGCCCCGGGAGGCGGCCCACAGGGAGAACACCACCGAGACCGAGGCCACCGCCAGCAGATTGGAGGTGTACAGGTCCCGGACAAAATCCTCCGCCGTGGACATGACGGCTTCCGGCAGAATCTGTTCCATCATGGTCAGCAAATCCTGGAGCGTCCAGGGCAGATAGCGCAGCAGGGATACCACCAGGGTCAGCAGCGGTACAATGGACAGCAGCATAAAGAAGGAGGCCCCGGCGGCCAGGGTGGATATATTATATCCCCGGAAATACCGGGCAGCATTCTGAAATTTACGGAGCAATGGACGACCCTCCCATGTGCCGTCCGAAAAAAGTCGGACGGGACTTAGTATAGCGAAGAAACGGGCGATGTGCAATAGATAGTCTCAGTTTCTGCACCGGCTCTCCATCCTATGCGGGGGAATCCGGCGTCAGAACGAAAAAAGCGGACGAAACCGTCCGCTTTTTACAGAAAGGAGCCGGTTACTCCTCATATACAATATCCAGATCGTCGGGGCCTTGGCGGAAGTGCCGGTTGGTGTAGATCACCACAAAGAGATTCTGCACGCCCTCGATGATCAGGGTGATGCCCAGCAACGTCATCAGGGCACGGGCCCCGGCAAAGGGGTTGAAGATCAGCAGCAGACCGGCGGCGGCCGACAAAAGGGCGGCGGCCAGGACGCTCCACCAGCGGTTCAGACCCATGCGGCGGGCGTCCAGAGCCGTGCGCAGCTTCAACAGGCCGTCAATGAGAATAAACAGTCCAATGAGCAGCTGCAGCAGGGACAGAACGTTGCCCGGATGGAAACAGAGGATGATACCGAACACCAGGGCCAGAGCGCCCATGATCAGATCAAACTGGAACGCCAGAGTGGTGCCGTCCTTGGTGAAGTAGCTGACGAGCTTGGCCACGCCAAAGAGAATGCTGACGCCGCCGATGAGATAACAGATGGTATAGAGGGATTGGAGGGGCCAGATGGTCACCACCAGTCCCAACAGAATCAGGACCGCGGAAAGAAGGATATAAAATCGTTTGGCTTGTTGCATCCAGTTCATAAGTTCACGCCTCCCAGGATACGAGCAGATGGAGATAGTATATGCCGGATTGATTGGGTCCATCATAGCACTCTCAGCCGCGGGACACAAGGGAAAAAAGAAAATCGAAATTTTTTAAAAAAAGGTGTTGACATTTTTCGTGATTCGTGTATAATAATCATGCACTGAGGCGCTGGACCAAAACGAAACGCCGAAAACAGTGCAAAACACAAGATAGCGGGTTTGTGTAATGGTAGCACACCGGACTCTGACTCCGTTTGTGAGGGTTCGAATCCTTCACCCGCTGCCAAATCCCCGACTGCAACAGCGGTCGGGGATTTTTTTATGTTCTGCCGCAGGTGCTTTACAAAAATTGGCCGATCCCGACCGGACGGCAGCGGCCTTGACAGAGCGCGGTTCCTGTTGTAACGTAGTCCTATCGGACCAGCGGGTCCGGATTTTACAGGAAAGGAACCATTTGGAATATGAGAGCATATGAACGACTGATCCGCTACGCCAAGATTTACACCACCTCTGATCCCAAGAGCGAGACGTTCCCCTCCACAGCCCGCCAGCTGGACCTGGCCAAGCTGCTGGTGGAAGAGCTGCACCAGCTGGGCGTTGCCGACGCCCGCGTGGATGAAAACGGCTACGTCTACGGCTCCATCCCCGCCACGCCCGGCTGTGAGGATAAGCCCGCCCTGGGTCTGATTGCCCACATGGATACGGCCCCCGACGCCCCCGGCGAGCATGTCAATCCCATTCTCCATGAGAACTACGACGGCAGCGATGTGGTCCTGGGCGGCGACACGGTGCTGACGGTGAAAAAATTCCCGTTCCTGGCCGATCTGAAGGGCGAGACCCTGATCACCGCCGACGGCACCACCCTTCTGGGCGCCGACGACAAGGCCGGTGTGGCCGAGATCATGACGGCGGTGGAGCGGCTCCTGGCGGGCAATACGGCCCACGGTAAAGTGTGCATCGGCTTCACCCCCGACGAAGAGGTGGGCCATGGTGCCGACCGCTTCGACATTCCCGCGTTTGGCGCGGAGTATGCCTATACCGTGGATGGCGGCGACGTGGGCGGCATCGAATATGAGAACTTCAACGCCTCCTCCGCCACGGTGGAGATCCACGGCTTTTCGGTCCATCCCGGCGACAGCAAGGACAAGATGATCAACGCCCTCAATGTGGCCATGGAGTTCCACGCCGCCCTGCCGGCCATGGAGCGTCCGGAGCATACAGAGGGCCGGGAGGGCTTCTACCACCTGTGCCATCTGAACGGCAATATCACCGAAGCCAAGCTGGAGTACATCCTGCGGGACCACGATGCCGACAAGCAGCAGAACAAAAAGGACTATTTGCTGCTGGTGGCCAAGCGGCTCAATGACAAGTACGGTGAGGGCACCGTCACTGTGACGCTGGAGGACCAGTACCGGAACATGGTGGAGCAGATTCTGCCCCATTTCCATCTGGTGGAGACGGCCCAGGAGGCCATCCGCAGAACGGGTCTGGAGCCGGTGGCGGTTCCGGTCCGCGGCGGTACCGACGGCGCCCGGCTCAGCTGGATGGGCCTGCCCTGTCCCAATCTGGGTACCGGCGGCTTCAACTTCCACGGTACTGCCGAATGCACCACTGTGGAGCGTATGGATAAGGCCACGGAGATTCTGCTCCATATCGTGGAGCTGTTCGCTGCAAAATAAAAGTTTTACTCGTTTTTTTTCAAAAAATCGCAGGGTCCAGGGGCAGAGCCCCGGTCGCGCCGCGCACGGCGCGAAGCATCCGCCCGCCGCAGCGGGCGAAATCTCCTGGCGTCCCACAGCGCCATCCGCAGATGGCGCAACCCCCGCGGCAAAGCCGCAAGGCCGCCGTCCCCACCCTGGCGGGTGGTGGACGGCGGCCTTTTTGATTGCAGAACAAAAAAGCCCGGAGCCGTTTGGCTCCGGGCAATTTTTGTGGTGATTCTTCCAATTAGCCCTCGATGGTGCAGTACATGAAGTACTTGTAGCCCAGGGGGTTGGAGTAGAAGCCCTTGACACTGCTGTCCAGCATGTAAATGTCGGTGTAGAAGTACAGGGGCACGATGCAGCCGGTCTCCATGACCATATCCTCGGCCAGGTGCATCATTTCGTAACGGGTATCGTTGTCGGTGCAGGACTTGATCTCGGAAATCAGCACGTCGTAGGTCTCAGCCCAGGTGGCATTCTCCACCTTGTAGTCGATGCCGTAGGGGGTCAGATCCAGGCTGTAAGCGGCCACAGCGGCATGGTCGCCCTTGCCGTACTGGACGTCGTTGTTGCCGGAGCCGGAGATCCACATATCCAGGAAGGAGATGGGATCGTTGTAGTCAGCCAGCCAGCCGTTCCGGGCGATGGAGTAACCGCCGTCCTTACGGGTGTTCAGGAAGGTGTTCCACTCCTGGTTCTCCAGGTTCAGGGTGATGCCCACGCCGGCCAGAACGCCGGACAGGTACTCGCCGATGGCCTTATGGGAGTCGTCGGTGTTGTACAGGTAGGTCATGGAGGGGAAGTTGGTGAACATACCGGTGGACTCGTCGAAGTCATAGTACTTCTTCAAAGTCTCCATGGCGGTATCCCAGTTGGAGGTGTAGGCCTCGGCGGAAACATCGAAGTAGCCGGGGTAGTCGTTGCCGCCGGCGGTCTCATAGAACTGGCTGCCGTCGGGGTTGGTGATGCCCATGGCCACGAAGGAGGAAGCGGGAACCTGGCCGCCCTGGGCCACGCTCTCCACAATGTAGTTGCGGTCGAACAGCAGGGAAATGGCGTTGCGGATCTCCGCCTTGGCATTCTCCGCCTCGACGCCGGTCAGGCCGGAGCCCTCAGGCAGAATGTCCTCGTTGATGTTCCAGCAGACGTAGTAGGTGCCGATCTGGCCCTCAACGAAATACTCGTCGGGATAGTTGGCCTGCAGGTTGGCAATCTCGTTGTTGGGCACGCTGTCGATGAGCTGCCAGCTGCCGTTCTCGAAGTTGGTCAGCATGTTGTTGGTGTCATCGGACAGATAGAAGTCGATCTGGGGCATGGTGATTTTGTCAGCATCCACATAGTGCTCGTTCTTGGTCAGGGTGATGACGCTGTTGTGCTCCCAGCCGGTCAGCGTGTAGGCGCCGTTGGAAACGTAGGTGGAGGGATCGGTGGCCCAGGACTCATCGGACACCACGTCCTCGCGGACCGGATAGTAGGTGGGGAAGGCCAGCAGCTCGTTCCAGTAGGAAACGGGGGTGGCCAGGGTGACCACGATGGTCTTGTCATCGGGAGCCTGGACATTCAGGGTGGCGTCGGGGTTGACGAAGTTGCCGTCCGCATCGGTCTCCCAGATGTCGGCGTAGCCGTCCACAACCTCGAACATGTAGCCGTAGTCGGCGGCCAGGTCCACGGAAGCAGCGCGGTTCCAGGCGAACACAAAGTCACCGGCGGTGACAGGCTCGCCGTCGGACCAGGTCAGACCGTCGCGCAGGGTGTAGGTATAGGTGATGGTGCCGTCCTCGTTGGGAACGCCTTCCACCAGCTCCTCGGCGGCGTCGGGAGCAATGACCAGCTTGCCGCTCTCATCCTGCTTCCAGGTGGCCAGACCGGAGAACAGGTGGGCGATCATGGTCGCACCGTCTACGGTGGAGTTCAAAGCGGGGTCGATGGAGTCGGGCTCAGAGGCCAGACAGACGGACAGCACGCTGCCGTCGGTGGCGGTGGTGGTGGTGTCACCGCCGTTCTCCGTGGTGGTGTTGGAGCCGTTGTCGGCGGTATCGCCGGCGGTGTCCTTGCTGCCGCAGGCAAACATGGACACGGACATGGTCAACGCAAGGACCAATGCCACTAACTTTTTCATTTTGGTACTTCCTTTCCAAAAAGATATCCAATATGCACGAAGTGCACATATTGACGGGAGGGGGATTACGCCTGGTCCATATGGTGGCAGGCGACGAAGTGTCCGCTGGACACCTCACGGAATTCCGGCATGGACTCGGCGCACTCCTTGGTGGCGTGGGGGCAGCGGGTCCGGAAGGGACAGCCGGAGGGGGCGTTGAGGGGGCTGGGGATGTCGCCGGTCAGCATAATGCGCTGGTTGGCCCGGGCAATCTTGGGGTCCGGGATGGGCACCGCCGACAGCAGGGACTTGGAGTAGGGATGGAGGGGATGGTTGTAAATCTCCTCGGCGTCGGCCAGCTCCACCATCTTGCCCAGGTACATGACGGCGATGCGGTCACTGATGTGACGCACCACCAGCAGGTCATGGGCAATGAACAGGTACGTCAGACCCAGTTTCTCCTGGAGCTCGTCGAACATGTTGATGACCTGGGCCTGAATGGACACGTCCAGGGCGGAAACGGGCTCGTCGCAGACGATGAAATCGGGATTCACGGCCAGGGCCCGGGCGATGCCGATGCGCTGGCGCTGGCCGCCGGAGAACTCGTGGGCATACCGGGAGGCGTGCTCACTGTTGAGGCCCACATGGCCCATGAGCTCCAGAATCCGCTCCCGGCGCTCCTCCTTGGAGGAGTAGAGCTTGTGGACGTCCAGGGGCTCGCCGATGATATCGGAAACGGTCATACGGGGATTCAGGGAGGAATAGGGGTCCTGGAATACCATGGTGGCCTTCTTGCGGAACTCGTTGATATCCTCCTTGGTGGCAATGCGCTTGCCGTTGTACCACACCTCGCCGGAGGTGGGCTTGTAGAGGTGCAGGATGGTGCGTCCCACGGTGGTTTTGCCGCAGCCGGACTCGCCCACCAGACCCAGGGTTTCACCCTTGCGGATGGAGAAGGAGACGCCGTCCACCGCCTTCAGCGGCTTGGACTTGAACAGTCCCATGTTGATATTGAAGTGCTGCTTCAAGTCCTTGACTTCCAGCAGCGGCTGGTTGATCAGCTCACTCATTGGGCGTCACTCCCTTCCTTGGTGTTGTCCAGCGACAGCTCGCCGGATTCCAGAGCCAGCTTGACGTTCATCCAGCAGGCAGCCTGGTGCATATCGTTGATCTGCATGCGCTGGCAGCGCTCCCGCAGGCAGATCTTCATGGCCGCGTCGCAGCGGGGGGCAAAGGGACATCCCGCGGGCATGTTCAGCAGGTCGATGGGGGTACCGGTGATGGGCCGCAGCTTCTGGCCCGCCGTCTCCGCCGATGGGATGGACCGCATAAGGCCCTTGGTGTACTCGTGGCGGGGATTGTAGAAAATCTCGTCGGCGGTGCCCTGCTCGCAGATGGAACCGGCATACATGACGATGACCTCGTCACACATCTGGGCCACAACGCCCAGGTCGTGGGTGATCATAATGATGGCCATGCCCAGCTCTTTCTGGAGCTGCTGCATCAGTTCGAGAATCTGGGCCTGAATAGTCACGTCCAGGGCCGTGGTGGGCTCGTCTGCAATGAGAATGTCGGGCTCACAGGCCAGGGCCATGGCAATCATAATACGCTGGCGCATACCGCCGGAGAACTCAAAGGGGTACTGCTTCATGCGCTTTTCCGGCTCGTTGATGTTGACCAGCCGCAGCATTTCAATGGCCCGCTCTCTGGCCTGCTGCTTGTTGCGGTCCGTGTGGAGGACAATGGCCTCCATGAGCTGATGGCCGATGGTGTAGGTGGGGTTCAGGGAGGTCATGGGGTCCTGGAAGATGATGGACACCTTGTTGCCGCGGACCGTCTTCATCACCTTTTCACCGGCACCCACCAGCTCCTGGCCGTCCAGCTTGATGGAGCCGCCGACAATTTTGCCGGTGGAGGCCAGAATCTGCATGACGGAGTAGGCGGTGACGGACTTACCGGAGCCGGACTCGCCCACAATGCCCAGGACCTTGCCGTGGTCCAGGTTGAACGACACGCCGTTGACGGCTTTCACTTCACCGGCGTCGGTGAAAAAGGAGGTATGGAGATCTTTTACTTCAAGCAATGCCATAGTGGTTCATACACTCCTTTCTCAGTTGTTGAGCTTGGGATCAAAGGCATCGCGCAGACCGTCGCCGAAGAGGTTCAGGGACAGCACAATGAGAGAGATCACAATGGCGGGGAACACAAGACGATAGGGATAGGAATTGATGCCGTTGAGGGCGTCGGAGGCCAGGGAGCCCAGGGAGGGCATGGGGGCGTTGACACCCAGGCCCAGGAAGGACAGATAGCTCTCGGTAAAGATGGCGCTGGGGATTTGCAGGGCCGTGGAAATGATGATAACGCTGATGCAGTTGGGGATCAGGTGCTTGGTGATAACCCACTTGCCCCGTGCGCCGGTGGCCCGGGCGGCCAGGACGTACTCCTGCTCGCGGAGAGACAGAATCTGACCGCGGATCAGACGGGCCATGGAGACCCAGTACAGCAGGCCGAAGACGATAAACAGGCTGATCATATTGGTGCCCAGCTTTTCCAGCACCGTGCCTTCCAGCACCGGAGACAGCGCCTCTTTCAACACGGTTGCCAATAGAATAATCATCAGCATATCCGGCAGGGAGTAGATGATATCGACGATGCGCATGATGATCAGATCCACCTTGCCGCCGCAGTAGCCGGCGATGGAGCCGACGGCCATGCCGATGACCAGCACGATGATGCTGGCGAAGAAGCCGACGGCCAGAGATACCCGGGCGCCGTAGATGACGCGGATGAAGTAGTCACGTCCGGCGGAATCGGTGCCGAAGATGTGAGGGAAGACGGACTCGCCGGCTTCGATCAGCTTCTGTTCCGTGGCGCCGTACTCAAAGGGCGCCAGGTTGTTATAGGAGGGGTCCACGGGCTTGCCGGGCTGGATGCCCAGCTGGGCGTCATAGGCGTAGGGCCAGAACATGGGCAGGAAAATGGACATGAGGGCGATGATTACAATAATAAAGAAACAGACCGTGGCGACCTTGTTCTTCAGCAGACGCTTGACGCCGTCCTGAAAGAACGTGGACGAGGGACGCATCTGCACCATATATTCCTTTTCGGCCTCGGTAGCGGGGATGAAATCATCCATTTTAATGTGGAGGCTCGGAAATTTTTTCTTATCCATAGTAAAACTGTCAGCCTCCTGGTTATTCCAAATTGATACGGGGATCAACGACCTTGTAAAGAATATCGGTGATCAGGTTCATGACGACGATGAGGGTGGCCAGCACAATGGTGGTGCCCATGACCAGGGGGTAGTCGCGGTTGGTGATGCTGTTGACGAAGTCGCGGCCGATGCCGGGCACAGCGAAGATCTTCTCCACCACCAGGGAGCCGGTGACGATATAGGCCAGCATGGGGCCCAGATAGGTCAGCACAGGGATCAGGGAGTTTTTCAGCGCATGGCCGAAGATGATGCGGTAACCGGCCACGCCCTTGGCCCGGGCGGTACGGATGTAGTCCTGACCCAGCACGTCCAGCATGGAGGAACGGGTCAGACGGGTGATGTAGGCGGCGGGGTACAGGGCCAGGGTCACCACCGGCAGAATCAGGCCGGAGGTCGTGGTGCCGTTGGCCGGGAGAATGGCCAGCTTGACGGCAAAGAGCGTCAGCAGCAGAGAGCCCATAATAAAGGAGGGCATGGAGACGAAAGCCGTGGTGATGACCATAATGATCTTATCGATGATCTTGTTGCGGCGCAGGGCGGCAATGGAACCCAGGACGATACCCACCACGGCGGCACTGGCGGCGGCGATGACGCCCAGCTTGGCGGAGACTGCCAGACCATCGGTGATGACGTCGCTGACGTCACGGCCACGCTGCGTCAGCGAGGGGCCGAAGTCCAGGTGCAGAATGTCCTTCAGGTAGGTGATGTACTGATCAAACACCGGCTTATCCATGCCGTATTTGGCCTCCAGAGCCGCGGTGACGGCGGGGGAGACGGCCTTCTCGCTGAGGAACGGGCCGCCGGGGATGATGCGCGTGACAAAGAACGTCACGGTGATCACCACCCATACGGTCAAAATTGCCAGCAGAATTCGTTTGAGAATGTACATCAGGGTTTTTGAATTCACAGGGGGTTCACCTCATTTCAAGTTTGTGGAGAAAGCCGACTTTTTGCAACAAAAAGTCATGCAAGGGTGACCCTTGCATGATACAGGCTCCCATCCGAATGCTCTCTCAAACCCAAGATACTTTACTAGATTATACAGACATCAGCGTAAAAAAGCAAGTAAAAATCCGTTCTTTTTTCAAAAAACCGTCAATATGCGAGGAAATAATGCGGTTTTTATGTTTAGCGAAAAAAAGAACCCAAAAATTGTCCGTGACGGACGGATGGGGACAGCTTGCAAAATGGTACAGACACCTGCAACGGAATGAAGCAAGAAACTGTGTGCTCAGCAGAGACAAATGATTGTAGACAGTGTAAAAGAATTGTCAGCAAACAATTCTGTCACGGAAAAAACAGGCGGTTTACGCAAGTAGAATGTGACATGACAACAGAAACAGGGTGAAGCGGGGAAAAAAGTGTCCGCCTGACAAAGACAATTTTAAAGAACTGTATTTTAAATGGAAACTTTTTGCCATAAAACCGGCCCCAAAAGGGGCGGCGCCTCCAGGAAAAAAACTGCCGGATGGCGCCGTGGCGTCTGGGAGAAGACCAACCAAAACCAAGAAACCGGGAAGGAGCGTCCGAACAATTGGAATCAGGACCGATGCAAAACCAGCAGGCAGCACAGCTCCAGGGGTGAAAAAACAGTAAATCATACAATGTGTAGGAAGGGGTTTGGCGGGGCCGGCCAGGCACACCGTGGGAATTCTGGAAAATCCCACGAAGTTCCGAAGAGAAATGGGAGCGGTTTTGTTGAAAGTGATGAAAAGAAAATTTGGTGAAACCGTATGGTTGCGCCAGTCGAGCGCACTGCTTCCGGACTGAAACCGGCAGATGGACGGACGAAACCCAAGGGGAAAATTTTCCTGCCGTTTTGAGGCGTCCGCTGGGAAGATGGCCGGAAAACGGTGTGGTTTTCCGGAGAAAAACCGGGGGAAACCGGACGGAACAACGGAGAATCCCACAGGGAATTCCCAAGGACCACGCGGCGGATGCATGGGAAAATCTGCAAGAGAAATTGTACAAAAAAATAAGAGGCCACCGGTGGCGGCCCGGCCCCGGCGGCAAGGGCCGGACAACGGACGGCGGACCGGGGAGCAGGAGGGAATTTCCGGCAATATGAACCAATTTCTATTTTCTGCCCGTCAATGGTAAAAAACATCTTGCAAGTGGAAAAAGAATTGTGTATTATCAATTCGGACAGAAAAACTCAACTTTTAATCCGTAAAAAGTTATCGAAACATTTGTAGCGAGTTCTTCGTCACACGTTGGAAACAGGGAGGGGGCAGGGGTGGCAGCCCCGGAGATGCTGCCGGTCCCAAGGGTCCCGCCGGAGGGGGAAATCACCGTTCTACCCGGCGGAACGGGACAAAAACCAGTAAAAAGTTGAAAATTCCTGCAAGACAAATTGTATGAGGATTTGCACCGCCTTTCGGGGTGGTATTGGGGCGAACGGACGCCACATCAAAAAAGAGGAGTGAGTGATTTTGAAGAGAAGGGCGAAGGGTATCTTTGTTGCCGCCAATAAAAACACGGCCAACTGTACGCCCGTGGAATTGAAGGTCCCGCCGCGGGTCCGGCTGCCGCTGGCGCTGCTGGGTACCAATTCCAGCTCGTTCACGGTGAAAAAGGGCGACACGGTGGCCGTGGGCCAGCCCATTTCCACCTATGGCAGCGGCATTGGCGTGCCGCTCCATGCCACGGTGTCCGGCACCGTGGAGGGTATCGAAAAGCTGCGTCTGGCCACGGGCTATGTGGTGGACTCCCTGATGATTGCCTCCGACGGCAAACAGACCGTCTGGGAAGGCGTCAAGCCGCCGGAGGTCCCCGATGCGCCGTCGTTCCTGGAAGCCATCCGCAACAGCGGCCTGGTGGGTCTGGGCGGCGCGGGCTTCCCCACCTGGGTCAAGCTCAACGCGTCGGTGAACCGGCTGATCATCAACGGCTCCGAGTGCGAGCCCTACTGTACCGCCGACCATGTGACCATGCGGGACTACGCTGCCGATCTGGCCGAGGGCATCGCCATTGTCCAATCCCGGCTGGCCATTGAAAAGACCATTATCGGCGTCAAACATCCGCCCCAGGCGCTGCTGGACGCCTTTTCCCAGATTCCCAATGTGGAGATTCAGCAGCTGCGGGAGTTCTACCCCGTGGGCGCGGAAAAAATGCTGATTCTGGAGACTACAGGCCGTATCGTCCCCGGCGGCAAGCTGCCCAAGGACGTGGGCTGCATGGTCCTCAACGTCAACACCGCTGTGTTTATTGCCCGGTACTTACGGACCGGCATGCCCCTGGTCCAGAAGCTGGTCACCGTGGACGGCTCCGCCGTCCGGACGCCGGGACTGGTCATCGCTCCCATTGGCACGCCGGTGGAGGCATTGTTCCAGGCCGTGGGCGGATTCGTTCAGGAACCGGCCAAAATCATCTCCGGCGGCCCCATGATGGGCACGGCCCTGCCGGATCTGGAGTTCCCCCTGCTGTGGAACTGCGGCAGCCTGTTGGCCCTGGGCGCCAAAGAGGCCGTCAAGCCCGATTCCACCGCCTGCATCCGCTGCGGCCGCTGTGCCCAGCACTGTCCCATGAACCTCATGGCCTTTGAGATGACCGAGGCCTTCGCCCGCAAGGACGTGGACCGGCTGCGCCAGATCGGCGCCAGCCTGTGCATGGAATGCGGCTGCTGTGCCTATGTCTGTCCCGCCCATCGGGATTTGGTCACCAGCCATAAGCTCATGAAACGGTTCCTGGCCACAAAGCCCAAGAAGGAGGAGGCGAAATCATGCTGAAACTCATGGTCGTATCGTCCGCACCCCATATCTGGGGCAAGGACAGCACCCATACCATCATGCGCGATGTGCTCATCGCCCTGGTGCCCGCCCTGCTGGCCTCTATCTGGATTTTCGGCATCCGGACGCTGGCCGTCACCATCGTCTGTGTCGGCGTAGCCATGCTGGCCGAGGACCTGTTTGAACGGGCCACGGGCCGTCCCAATACGGTCAACGATCTGTCCGCCGCCGTCACCGGCACTTTGTTGGCCTTCTGCCTGCCTGCGGATATCCCGTACTGGGTGGCGGGCCTGGGCAGCGTCATCGCCATTGTGGTGGTGAAGCAGCTCTTCGGCGGCATCGGCCAGAACTTCGCCAATCCTGCCATCACCGCCCGCGTCATCCTGCTGCTCTGCGGCTTCGGCGGCGCCATGACCACCTTCTCTGTAGATGGCGTCACGGCGGCTACCCCCCTGGCCGACGGCGGCGTGTATCCGGGCCTCGGAGCCATGCTCCTGGGCACCCGCGGCGGCAGCCTGGGCGAGACCTGCACCATTGCGCTGCTCCTGGGCGCCGCGTACCTGCTGTACCGCCGGGTCATCACCTGGCACATTCCTGTGACGTACCTGGGCACGGTCTTTGTGGTGTCCCTGCTGGCCGGTCAGAACCTGGGCTTGCAGATGTTCGGCGGCGGCCTGATGCTGGGCGCATTCTTCATGGCCACCGATTACACCACATCTCCCATGACCGACAAGGGCAAGCTGATCTATGGCGTGGGCTGCGGCCTGCTGACCATGATGATCCGCCTGTGGGGTTCCGTCCCCGAGGGCGTCAGCTACGCCATTCTGCTGATGAATATTCTCACGCCCCACATCGACCGTGTGGTGCGCATGAAGCCCCTGGGAGGTGCGTGATATGACGGCAACAAAAAAGAGTTCTCTGGTGGCGCCGGTGGTGGTGCTGACCGTCATCGCCTTTGCCATCGCCGCCATTCTGGCCTTTGTCAACGATTTGACGGCCCCCGTCATTAAGGCCCAGGAGGAGGCCGCCGCCCAGGCGGCATTGCTGGAGGTCATGCCCGATGGCACCGACTTCACCGATGTCACCGGCCTGGAACTGCCGGAAAACGTGGTCAAGATTCAGAAGGCCGGCAACGGCGCCGGTTACGTCTTTACCACCTACGGCAAGGGCTTCGGCGGCAACATTCAGGTCATGGTGGGCATTGACCCGGAGGGCGCCATCACCGGCACCAAGGTCCTGACCCACGGCGAAAGCGCCGGTATCAGTGACCCGGTGGTGGGCGACGGCTCCGAATTCCAGCAGCAGCTGCCCGGCGTCACGGACCCGGCCCAGATTGAAGCCGTCAGCGGCGCCACCAAGTCCTCCAACGGCATGATTGCCGCCATCGAAGCGGCCTTTGACGCCCTGGCCCTGGTGAACGCAGAATAAGGAGGCGGAGAAATGAAGAAAGAATGTCAAAAACAGTCCGGCCTCGATATTTTGCTTCGGGGCATTATCAAGGAGAATCCCGTGTTGGTCCTGGTCCTGGGTACCTGCCCGTCCATGGCCACCTCTACATCCGTCAGCACCGCCGTGGGCATGGGCCTGGCGGCCACCATGGTGCTGCTGTGCTCCAACATGCTCATCTCCCTGCTGCGGAAGGTGATTCCCGACACGGTGCGCATTCCCTGTTACATCGTCGTCATCGCCGGTTTCGTCACCGTGGTGCAGATGCTGGTCCAGGCATACTTTAAAGATCTGTACGACTCTTTGGGCGTGTTCCTGCCGCTGATTGTCGTCAACTGCATCATCCTGGGCCGCGCTGAGATGTTCGCCAGTAAAAACGGCGTCTTCCACTCGGCTCTGGACGGCCTGGGCATGGGCCTGGGCTTCACCCTGACCCTGACGGTCATGGGTACCATCCGCGAGGTCCTGGGCTCCGGCTCCTTCGCGGGCCACGATCTGCCCTTCTTCTCCGAGTACAATATCCCCATCCTCAGCCAGAGCCCCGGCGGCTTCTTCGTCTTCGGCTGTCTCATTGCTCTGGTTGCCAAGTTGACCCATGGCCGCGTCAAGCACGAGGACACCGGCTGCGGCGCCTGCCCCCACCGGACAGTCTGCGGCAAACTGGGAAAGGAGGCATGATGTATGGACTTTAAGAATCTGCTCTTTATCATGCTCAGCGCTGTTTTTGTCAATAACTATGTGTTGCAGCGGTTCCTGGGTATCTGCCCCTTCCTGGGCGTGTCCAAAAAGCTGGATCAGGCCGCCGGTATGTCCATCGCTGTTATCTTCGTCATGCTGCTGGCTACCGCCGTCACCTGGCCCATCCAGACGTACCTGCTGGACCCCAACAACCTGGGCTATCTCCAGACCATCGTCTTCATTCTGGTCATCGCCGCCCTGGTGCAGCTGGTGGAAATCGTCCTCAAGCGCTATATTCCCGCCCTGCACCGCTCCCTGGGCATCTATCTGCCGCTGATCACCACCAACTGCGCCATCCTGGGCGTGACGGTGCTGAACATTCAGGAGAAGTACAACTTCGCCGAGGCCATGTTCAACTCCTTCGGCTCCGGCCTGGGCTTCTTCCTGGCCATGGTGCTGTTCTCCGGCATCCGCATCCGCACCGAGCACTGCGACGCCCCCAAGTCCTTTAAGGGTCTGCCCATTACCCTGGTGTCGGCGGCCATTCTGGCAGCGGCGTTCCAGGGCTTCGGCGGCGTCATCAACAGCCTGTTTGGCCGGTAAGGAGGGGGAACGGATTATGATGAATATCATTCTGACCGCCGCCGTCGCTGTGGCCGTCATCGGTCTCGTCTGCGGCGTCATCCTGGCCGTGGCCTCCAAGGTCATGGCCGTGGAGGAAGACCCCCGGTTCCCGGCCATTCGTGCCGCCCTGCCCGGCGCCAACTGCGGCGCCTGCGGCTACGCGGGCTGCGACGGCTATGCCCAGGCGTTGGCCTCCGGCAAGGAGACCCGCCCCAACATCTGTGTCCCCGGCGGCGCGTCCTGCGCGGCGGAAATCGCCTCGGTGCTGGGTATTGAAGCCGGTGAGGTGGAAAAGCGCGTGGCTGTTGTCTGCTGCGCCGGTGACTGCACCAAAACCGATGTCCGCATGAATTACCAGGGCGTCAAGAGCTGCGCTGCGGCACGGCTGCTGTTCGGCGGACCGGACGCCTGCGCGTTCGGCTGTCTCGGTAACGGTGACTGTATGGCCGTTTGTCCCAACAACGCCATCCGTATCGAAAAGGGTGTGGCCGTGGTGGACCGGGACCTGTGTATCGGCTGCGGCCTCTGTGCCAACGTGTGCCCCAACCGGGTTATCGGTATTTTCTCGGCCAAACAGCAGGTGATCAACGTCTGCTCCAACCTGGAGCGCGGCAAAGCCGTGGTGGATGTCTGCAAGGCTGGCTGCATGGGCTGCACCAAGTGTACCAAGGTCTGCCCCAACAACGCCATCAAGATGGACAATGCCCTGGCCCGTGTGAATCCCCTGCGGTGTACGGCCTGCGGCAAGTGCGTGGAAGCCTGTCCCACAGGCAGCGTCAAGTTTGTCTTTGGCGGTCCCAGACCGCAGCCGGAACCGGAGGAAACACCGGTGGAGGAAGCACCGGCAGTCTGACCGTATATACAGAAAAAAGCAGCATGGTCGGCCATGCTGCTTTTTTCTATATATGGAAATTCAAAAAAGGGGGATTACACGGTTTTCTTGAAAGAGGTCTCCTCAAAGGAGCCGATGGCGCCGCAGACCTCGCACACGTCGGGGCGATGCTCAAAGGTGGCACCGCAGAACTGACAGCGGTAACCCTGAACTGTCACAGCCTTGGGGGCGGCGGCGCTGGGGGCTTCGGCAGGGGCACCGGCGCTTTGCAGCTGGAGCAAAGCCTGCATAAAGCGCATTTCGTGGTCTTTTTCGATCTTGGCGATATTTTCAAAGAGAACGGCAATGTCCTCAAACCCATCCTGACGGGCCTGGGCGGCAAATTCGGGATACATGCTGCTCCATTCGCCATACTCACCGCTGGCGGCGGTCTGGAGATTCTCGGTAGTGTTGCCGATACCCGTCAGCTTCTGATAGAGCAGTTTGCCGTGCATGGTTTCATTGGTGGCGAGGCTGTCGAAAAGGGCAGCGATTTCCGGGTGATTTTCCTGCTTGGCGCGTTGGGCAAAAAAGGTGTACTTGTTACGGGCCATGGACTCGCCCTGGAAGGCGGCCAGCAGATTTTTTTCGGTCTGTGTTCCCTTAATGCTCATTGTCATTGCCTCCTTGCAATAATAAGTATTGTTATTGATATTATATACCAGTATTCCGAGATGTCAAGTAGGTAAACAGGGAAAAATTCTGATATTTTTCTTGCGAAACCTATAAAAAATAAGCTCCCGGTCCCAACAGGGGACGGGAGCGCAGATGGAAATGGAAAGAGCGGATTCAGTCGGGCTTTTCGAGAATCACAAAGGATACCAGCGTTTCCTTGTGAAGATAGTGTTCCAGCTTGGGGTCCACCTCTACCGTCTGGGTGTTCATCTGTGATATGACCCAGCCCTCTTCCAATAGTTTGTTGATGCGCACAAGATATTTGTTATCGTTAATATCATTTTGTTCCGTATAATCACGACTGTTACTGATGTAGACTACTTTTTGCATGGAATCCCTCCTGTTTTTGCTGATTTGGGACCAGAGATTGTGGCGAGAAAAACAGATGGCGACGTTTTTTGTCATAAAGATAAAAAAACGCCGGAGCAAAGCGGACTTTGCTCCGACGTGGTGCCGCTGACCGGGATCGAACCGGTACGGTGTTGCCACCGAGGGATTTTAAGTCCCTTGCGTCTGCCTGTTTCGCCACAGCGGCGTGAACCTATCATACCATTTACCATGGTGAATTGTCAAGGAAAATCGGACAAACGGCGAAATATCACCTATAATTTTTGAGAGAAACCAGTCGAAGATTGACAGGGCACAGCCATGGTATTATGATAATGTATCATACACAGGCAGAACCGCTGAAATGGGAAAGCCATGCACGGCATTTTTACGGTACAGCGGCATTTCAAGCAAGAAGGAGGAACCATCATGGAGCGATTTTGCACATACTGCGGCAAACCACTGCCGGAGGACGGCGTATGCGACTGTCAGACGGCGCAGGAAGAAACAACGTCGCTGGATACGACCCAGGAGAACGCACAGGTGGCAGAGCCGCAGGCTGCGGGAGAGGCTGCGGCCCCGGAGCGCTGCACTCCAACGGATATGGCGGAGGATCTGCCCATGTTTCAGGCGGCTCCCCCAGGAGAGAATCTATATTGGAAAAAACTGAAAGAACCCTTGGGACGGTTGGCGTTTTTCCTGCGGGACTACTGGCGTGACCCCATCAAGACGACCACCGGCGTGCTCAAGGCGCGGGATTCGGCGCTGGCTGTGACCATGATGGTGCTCCATGTGATTTTGGCCGGGCTTGTGCTGTTTGTGGCCAGCAGTAAATCGCTCCATGCCATTGCGGAATCGGTTGCCGGAGCTTCCGGCGGCCGGACCGATATCTATGTGCCGTTTTTCACCACCTGGATCATGGGGGCGCGGATTGCCGTCATTGCGCTGGCACTGTCCGTTTTGGCGGTCTTCGTGCAGATCAAGCTGACCCGGGTCAATGCAGGCTTTTACTATGTCCTTCTGGCGGTGGGTGTGAATACGGTGTTCAGCAGCGCCGCTCTGCTGTTGGCCTTGCTGTTCATTCTCTTTGGATGGGCCATGGGCGCGGTCCTGGCGCTGCTCCTCAGCGCGGTGTTCTGGTGCGGCCTGATCACGCTGCTGCTGGTGAAAATCTTTGGTGTGCCCATGACCGGCGCTCATCTGACCATGACGGCGGTCCTCCTGGCGGCGGTGATCTCCATGACCGTCTGGACTGGCGGCAAGCTGTGCGAACAGGCGACCGGGGGAATGTACATAGCAGGTCAATCTGTGGAAGACAGACTGGACAACTGGACCGATACCTTTGGCAATCTCAATGATCTGTTTTGAACGATGCAACTAAAAAATCGTGGATGCTTTGGGCATCCACGATTTTTTGCGCTTATTTTGCGTAATAATTGATAAGGCAGCCGGAGAGGATGATCTCCCGGTCCTCCGCCGTCAGGCGTTCCAGCTTGAGGGGAATGGTGGTGGAGACGCCGTTCTGTGTCAAGGTGGCGTCGATGGACTCCGCGCCGGACTCCAGAGCGGCCTTGATGCCGGGGATGTACAGCTTGTCGCCGGGCTGAATGTTATACTGGGCAATGTCCGTCACAGTGAACGGCACCATGCCCCAGTTGATGACATTGGAGCGATACCGCTTGGTGGCGAAGTCCTCGCACAGGTTGGCGCAGCCGCCCAAAACCCGCTGGCAGGAGGCTGCCTGTTCCCGGGCAGAACCGTCGCCGGGCCGGATGGACATGACCACGCTGCCCAAACCCGTGGTCCTGGCGTCGTGGCCGTCCAGGGCGGCGGCGACTTCGGGGGCGTCGGGGTTTTCCCGCCGCAGCTGCTCCACGGCCAGTACGGCCTTGGCACGGCCCACATACTGGGGGTCCTTGCGGCTCAGGGCAAACTCCGACAGCTTCAAGGGGTTGGAACGGTAGGAGGAGGTCTCGCCGGAGGGAATCAGCTCATCGGTGGTGGTGACGGGGTCATAGATGGCCGAGGCCACGGTGAGATAGAGGTTCTCCGGCATGGGAATCTGGCTGGGCCAGTCGGCAATGTTGGGGCCGAAGACCAGCTGGGCCTCCTTCTGGGGATGGCCCACGCCGTGGTAAACGCGGCGGTAGGCGGAATCGTCGAAGTGGTACTCCACATAGGACTCGTCCGGCTCCAGACCCAAATCCATGGCGGAGGTGATGGCGCCGCCGTTGAGGGAGGAGGCGGCAATGGAGCGGGCGTCCATCAGCGCCACATAGGACACCTGGCCGTCGCCGGGCTTGGAGCCCTCCCGGTTGGGGAAGTTACGGGTGGAATGGCGGATGGAGAACGCGCCGTTGGCGGGCACATCGCCTGCACCGAAGCAGGGACCGCAGAAGGCCGAACGGACGGAGACGCCGGAGGCCATGAGTTTGGCCAGATCGCCGGTGCGGGCCAGCTCCATCATGACGGGCTGGCTGGCCGGGTAGGCGCTGAGCCAATAGGCGTCGGAGCCGATGGGGGTACCACCCAGAATCTGGGCGGCTTTCCGCAGATTCTGATAGGTGCCGCCGGAACAGCCGGCGATGACGCCTTGATCGGCGTAGAATTTGCCGTTGTGAATCTTCCGCAGCAGGCTTTCAGGCTTGGTCTTCAGCTCCAGTTTCAGCATGGTGTCCTCATCCACCTTGTGGAGAATGTCCTCCAGGTTGGCATTGAACTCCCGGATGGTGAAAGCGTTGGAGGGATGGAACGGCAGGGCAATCATGGGCTCCACTTTGGAGAGGTCCACCTCGATGACGCAGTCATAATAGGCGCCGTCGGCAGGGGACAGGGCCTTGTAGTCGCTGCCGCGGCCGTGGGCTTCCAGAGACTTTTTCACCGTTTCATCGGTGCACCAGATGGAACTGAGGCAGCTGGTTTCCGTGGTCATAACGTCGATGCCGCTGCGGTAGTCCATGGCCAGATTGGCCACACCGGGGCCAAAGAACTCCATGACGCCGTTTTTCACGGTGCCCTGGGAGAATGTCGCGCCAATCAGGGCAATGGCCACGTCCTGGGGACCCACACCGGGCCGGGGCGCACCGGTGAGGTAGATGGCAATGACCCGGGGATAGGCGATATCATAGGTCTTGTTCAGAAGCTGCTTGACCAGCTCCGGGCCGCCCTCGCCGATGGCCATGGTGCCGTAAGCGCCGTACCGGGTGTGGGAATCGGAGCCGATGATCATTTTACCGCCGCCGGCGTACATCTCCCGCATGTAGCTGTGAATGACCGCCTGGTGGGCCGGGACAAACTCGCCGCCGTACTTCTTGGCGGCGCTGAGACCGAACACGTGGTCATCTTCGTTGATGGTACCGCCCACGGCGCAGAGGCTGTTGTGACAGTTGGTCAGCACATAGGGCAGGGGAAACTCGGTGAGACCCGAGGCACGGGCTGTCTGGATGATGCCCACATAGGTGATGTCGTGGGAAGCCATGGCGTCGAATTTGATTTTGAGGAAGTCCATGGACCCGGAGGTGTTGTGCTGGGACAGAACGCCATAGGCCATGGTGCCGGTCTTGCCGGTATCGGGACGCAGACCGGCGGCGATGCCGGCCTCTTCGGTCAGGAACTGGCCATTGCGGTAGAAATGGCCGCCGTTGTGGACGGTAATCATTGGAATGCGCTCCTTTACTACATTGTCGTATTGAATGATATGTGTATCATATCAGGAATTGTGGCCATTTGCAAGAAAAACCGTGACGCCCTGCAAAATTCTCGCGGTTCAGAGGAGATAAGGAATACTGGATGTATTTCGAGCGTTTCATACTGCACAGTGGGAGCAAAAGATCCGCCGAGGACCGCAGACACAATGATGGAGAGTTGCCGATATAACAAAGATGCACCCGACAACATAAGACTGTTGCCGGGTGCTAAATAACATCAATATTCAAATTGTAAAACTCCTATTCTCTTTGTGTACGTTCGAATTCTACTGTTTACTGATGGAACCGTAGTCGCGTAATCAATACCATACGGTAAGGACCATTGCGGGAAAACACCGAACATCTATATCCAACAAACAACAAAGATGGAATCGGCTGTGATCCACTCGAGGTACAAAAGCGATCTGTGGATATTCGTACTTGATTGAGATTACAGTCTGACAGGCCAACTGCCCCAAATGGAATCCAGCAACTTCACATGGTGGTCAACGACGGCAGCTCTTCGCGCTGGGAAACAAATTGTCTCGGGTACGTCTGATAGCGGGGTATTGTTCCATCGTTCACAAACCCATTGCCGATACACGGCCATCACGCCCGGTCAATTCTTCTTCATCGGTAATCCGACACGCGGAACATGCGGTGCGACCTACAAAATCAGGACTGCTGTGGCTGCGCTATTCCCAACTGCATGCCACCAAAAGGGATTGGGGTTGGACTGCGGCTGTTTAGTACATTGGACTCTCCTCCTTTTCTGGTTTGAAGTGCTTGTTTGTTGTTTGTGCCTTCAGTATATCAGAAAAATCCTGCTTGTCAACGGGTGACAAGCAGGATCTCTGTTCTGTACAAAATGATGGGTATCAAATTGTTTAACTTGATGCCTTTGGTAAAAATGCTGTCATTGGCTGTCGTTGGAGAACAAACGTCCGTAGGAGCCGTCCTGTTCCTCGTAGACCGCTTCCAGGTCCGCGTCCAGCAGGGCGCGGCAGGGATCGGCGGCCTCATAGCGGACGCAGGTGCCGCAGGAGGAGCTGAGGGCCCGTGGCACCGGCGTCATCCGGGCGGCAATATCATGGCCCTGGAGGGCCTGACAGGTGAGCATGGCGCTCAGATGGGTGTGGAAAGTGGCGACGTACCGCATATTACTTGGTCAGCGTCAGGGCAAATTCCTCGTTCTCCTGCTCCTGCACGGAGACGCGGTAGCCCTGGTTCGAGGCATAACGGGTGATATTTTCCACGGCGCACTGGTTATCCACCAGCACCTCCACCGTGGCGGGGGCGCCGTCCTTGACGGCCTTCTGCACCATGACCACGGGCATGGGACAGGCGAGACCTCTTGCATCGATCATTTCTGCTTTCCTCCTCTGTAGAGATTGGCGATGGAGATGACGGCCAGGACCACCAGGCCCAGGACCACGGCAATGCGTCCAGCAGGGGCCACGCCGCCGGCGGTGAAGACGCCGTCGGTCATGGCGTCGGCGTTGCCGGCCAGACCGAAGTTATGGGCAAAGGCTGCGCCCACGATCATGCCCAGGATGGTCACGGCGCTGTCGCCGTTGCCCTCACCGGCCAGGATCAGCTGCCGCAGGGGGCAGCCGCCCAGGAGAATGGAGCCCCAGCCCGCCAGGGCCATGCCCAGAAAACTCCACACATAGTCGTGATGAGCCACGGGCTGCACGGCATTAGTGGGGTTAAACTGGCCCAGAATCAGATTGCCGATGAGAACCGTTACAAAGATGGCCAGAAAGCCGGTCAGCAGGTGGAAATCCTTAAACAGCACCGTGTCCCGGATGCCGCCGGCCATGCAAAGGCGGCTGCGCTGGGCCAACGCGCCCACCACCAGACCGGCGATGAGGGCGATGGGCAGGGCGGCGTGCATGGAGCCTGGGCCGGTTTCGGAGAAGTAGAGAAACGCGGGCTTGATCAGCAGCAGCACCAGCAGGAAAATCATAATGGCCGGGAGGACGAAGCCCTCGGACTTTTTGACCTTGTAGGCACGGCCCAGAGAAAACCCTTTTTTCAGGAAGAGAACGCCCACCAGAATGCCCACGATAAAGCCCAGCAGACCGGCAATGGCGGTCAAGTCGCCGCCGCCCAGCCGCAGGACCATCCGCAGGGGGCAGCCCAGAAAGGCCAGCGCGCCCACCATGACAAAGGCGCCGATGACGAACCGCAAAGCGGGGGTGGAACCGGCGCGGCCCGTAAATTCGCCCCGGACCAGAGCCATAATGCAGGCGCCCAGGACGAGACCGATGATCTCCGGGCGGATGTACTGGACCTTAGCCGCCGTATGCAGGCCCACGCCGCCGGAGATATCCCGGAGGAAGCAGGCGATACAGAATCCCATATTGCCGGGGTTGCCGGCCTTGGTCAGCACCAGGGCCGCCAGGCCCGTGACGACGCCCGTGAGAATCACGAGCCACGGTATTTTTTTTGTCATTGTCATCCTTCTTTCTTTTCTCAGGCGGCCCCACGCCTATGGCGGCTGCGGCCCTCGCCGCATGCGCTTGCCAAAGGGCGTGAAACTGCCTTTTGTTATTCTTGTATGAGAATAACGCATCGTATGGGAAAAAGCAAGTTTTACTTTCTGGTTCTCATGTGTTACACTGGAGAAAATCACAGGAGGAGGAACCCCTATGGAGACAGTCTATCTGGACAACGCCGCCACATCCTTTCCCAAACCGCCCCAGGTGCTCCGGCAGATGACCCGGTACCTGGAGGAGGTGGGGGCCACGGTGAACCGGTCCGTCTACGGCCCTGCCCAGGCAGCGGGCATGGTGGAGCTGCGTCTGCGGCAGCGGCTGTGCCAGCTGTTTCACTTTACGCCCATGACCCATGCCGTCCTGACGCCGGGCAATACCTGGGGTCTCAATCTGGTTTTGTCGGGCTTTCTCCGGCCGGGGGACCATTGCGTGGTGTCCTCCATGGAGCACAACGCCGTCATGCGGCCCCTGCAATCCTTGGCCAAGCAGGGCGTGACGTTTACCAGAGTCCCATGCGACGCCGTGGGACGGCTGGAGCCCAAGGACGTGGAGAACGCCTTGCAGCCCGACACCCGATTGGTGGTCCTGTCCCACGGCTCCAACGTGTCCGGCACGGTCCAGGACGCGGCGGCGGTGGGGGAGATCTGCTATCGCCACCGGATTCCCTTCTGCCTCGACGGGGCCCAGACGGCGGGCCATATTCCGGTGGACTTTTCCGCCCTGGGTCTGTCGGCCCTGTCGGTGCCGGGCCACAAGGGCTTGCTGGGTCCGTCGGGCATGGGGGCGCTGCTGCTGGACCCGGCCTTTGCGGCCCGGCTGACGCCCACCATCTCCGGCGGTACGGGCAGCGCGTCCGATTCCGAGGAAATCCCCTCCTATATGCCGGACCGCTTTGAGCCGGGAACCCCCAATGTGCCGGGTATCTACGGCCTGGAAGCGGCGCTGCAGTATCTGGAATGGACAGGCGTTGAAGCCATCGCCGCCCATGACCGGGACCTGACGGCCCGGTTCCTGGACGGCGTCCGGTCCATTCCCAGCGTGACCCTCGTCGGCCCCGATACACTGGAGGACCGGGTGGGGGTGGTCAGCCTTGATTTCCCCGGCCGGGACAATGCCGAAGTTGCGGAAGCGCTGGAGCGGGAGTTCGGCATTCTCACCCGCTGCGGCCTCCACTGCGCCCCGTCGGCCCACAAGACTTTGGGCACCTTCCCGAGAGGGACCATTCGGTTCTCCTGGGGCTGGTTTTCCACGGAAAGCGACATCGACCGGGCCTTGGAAGCCGTCAGATCAGTTTGATGCGGGGGCCGTCCTGGTACGCTGAGACGACGCCCACCCGCTGGGCGCTGGGGACCACCGGCTGGAGAGCCGCCAACAGGGCGTCGGCGTCGGCCGGGTCCACGGCCATCAGAAGACCGCCCGCCGTCTGCGGGTCATAGAGCATGTCCTGGATGGCCAGGGGTACGCTGCCGCTGTCCACGGCGCATTCGGCAAACTTCCGGTTGCGGTACATGCCCTCCGGCAAGATACCCATCTCCGCCAGCTCCAGGGCGGCGGGAATCAAATCCAGGGCGGCGGTGTCCACGGTGACGGAGACATCGCTGCCCTGGGCCATTTCCAGCAGGTGGCCCAGGAAGCCGAAGCCCGTCACATCGGTGCAGGCGTGGACGTTGTATTGCACCATCTGGTCCCGGGCGCTCTTGTTCAGCGTCGTCATCAGTGTGTGGGCAAGAGAGAGGGCGTCGGCGGGGCAAAGATCGGCCTTGGCGGCCGTGGTCAGAATGCCGATGCCCAGGGGCTTCGTCAAAAGCAGCACGTCGCCGGGTTTTGCCCCGCTGTTGGTGAGCATCTTGTCCGGGTGGACAAAGCCCGTGACGGCCAGGCCGTATTTGGGCTCCGGGTCCAGAATGCTGTGGCCGCCGGTGATGATGGCCCCGGCTTCATAGACTTTTTCATATCCGCCCCGCAGCAGCTGGTGAACGGCGTCCTTGGGCATCTTTTCCGGTACGCACAGGAGATTCAATGCCAGTTTCGGCTCGCCGCCCATGGCGTAGACGTCGGACAGGGCATTGGTGGCGGCAATCTGGCCGAACAGATACGGGTCATCGGCAATGGGCGGGAAAAAGTCCACCGTCTGGACCAACGCCAGCTCGTCGGAAATCCGGTATACTGAGGCGTCGTCGGATTTGTCAAAGCCCACCAGCAGATTCTCGTCCCGATGGACCGGCAATCCCTCCAGCAGTTGGGCCAGAACGCCCGCGCCCACCTTCGCGCCGCATCCGGCACAGGAGGCCAGTTTGGTCAGTTTGACTTCCGATTCCATTTATATCCCGCCTTTCTTTGACGCAAAATGGAGAATGGCTTCCAGAACGCCGCCGCCCACGGCCAACGCCTTGTCGGAGGCACAGAAACAGTGGTCCAGGGCACAGCGGGGGTCCACGTCGCCGGATTTCATGCCCTTGTGGACCGGGGTGCCGTCGGCCAGCAGTCCCCGGAGGATGCCGCCGATGGTGCAGGTCATGGGCACGCCGTCCACGGTGGCCACTACGTCTCCGGCTTCCACCTGGTCACCGATGGCCCGGACGCAGCGGAACACGCCGTCGGCCGGCGCCCGGAGAACCCGCTCCCCGGCAAAGCCGCCGATGAGGCCGGGGACGCTGGTGTTGGGCTGGGCGCTGCCGTCGTAGATGACCCGGCCCAGATAGTGGCCCCGCATGGTCTCCACCACGGCATGGCAGTCCACACCGGCGGTAAAACCGGGGCCTGCCGCCACTACAATGGGGGCGTCGGTGATTTTCGTGCCCAGATTCCGCTTGGCCAAAATGACGTCGGCTACAGCGTCGGGGTGCAGGGCGGCAATGGCCGTGCCCTCTGGGTCGGCCAGAATGGGAATGTGGCCTTCGGCCAGAACGGCGGCGGCCTGCTCTGGCGTTGCAATGGCAACGGCGGTGATATCCTCCACCGTGCAGCGGCCATGGACGATGGCCTCAGAAAAACAGACGGTGCGGCGGATGGCCGTGGGGTGGGGCAGATCGGTCATGACCACCGACAGCCCGGCCCGGTGGAGCCGCAGTGCCGTACCGGTGGCCAGATCGCCTGCGCCGCGAATCAATACCAGCATACAAACATCCTCATTTCGTTTCGTGATTCTTTTCTAAGAATAACACTGATCCGGCCGGAGGTCAACGGTTGACGGCGGGAAAAAGCCGTGGTACACTACACCTATGAAACAGACGGAATTACACCCTGTGGTGCGGATACAGCTTTATACGGATGACAAGTGCTTCGGACCCGGCATCGCCCAGCTGTTGGAGCTGGTGGCGGAACGGAAATCCCTGCGGGCGGCGGCCCAGGCCATGGGTATGGCCTATTCCAAGGCCTGGACCGTGGTGCGCCGCTGCGAGGAATCGCTGGGGTACCCGCTGCTGCTGTCGTCCACCGGCGGCCGCCATGGCGGCGGCGCGGAACTGACCGACGAGGCCCGGACCATGCTGGCAGGCTACCGGGCCTATTGCCGCGCCCTCAATGAGGCGGCGGAACGGCTGTTTCCGGACTATTTTCCCGGTTCCGGCAATCCCGACGGACAGTGACGGCGTTTGATCCGCTGCAACACGCCGCCGGGGACGGGCCTGCATTGCTGAGCGCTGCCGCGGCGGCGCTCTTTTTGTTATGACGGAGGAAGTTATGGTACGCATTCGACTGGCGCGGGAATCGGACATTCCCGCCATTCTGGACATCTACGGGCCGTACATTTTGAACACGCCCATCACCTTTGAATACACCGTTCCCACGGTGGCGGGCTTTACCAACCGGTTCCGGGCCATCACCGCCGTCGGCCCCTGGCTGGTGGCCGAGGAGGACGGAACCCTGTTGGGATATGCCTATCTGGACCGGGCCTTTGAACGGATGGCCTATCGCTGGGCTGCCGACTTGTCGGTGTATCTGCGGCCCGAAGCCGCCGGAAAGGGTTTGGGACGGGTCTTTTACACGCTGTTGGAGCGCATGGGGGCCATGCAGGGCTATCAGGTGCTGTACGGTCTGGTGACCAGCGAAAACCAAATCAGCTGCCGGTTCCATGAGGCCATGGGCTACCGGCTGACGGCGGTGCTGCCGGACTGCGGCTATAAGCTGGGCCGGTGGCACGGCGTCCACTGGTATGAGAAGCGGCTGTGCGCTCCCTGTGACCCCGGCGCATTTCCCAAGGCCGCGCCGGATATGGATTGGTCCGCCCTCTGTCTGGACGGTGTGCCCGACGGCTGGGAGGTGGCGCTGTGAATGTGACGTTGGGGATTCTGGCCCAGGTGGACGGCGGCAAAACCACCCTGTCGGAACAGCTGTTGTATCGGGGCGGGGCGCTGCGGTCTGTGGGCCGGGTGGATGATGGCGGGGCCTGTATGGACTTTACCGCCGTGGAGCGGGCCAGAGGCATTACGGTGTTTTCGGCCCAGGCCGTTTTTTCCCATGGGGGCAACCGGTATTTTCTTTTGGATACGCCGGGCCACGGCGATTTCTCGCCGGAAATGGAGCGGTGTCTGGCGGCGCTGGATACGGCCATTCTGGTCATTGGCGCGTCGTTGCCCATTCCGGCCCGGACGGAACGGCTGTGGCAGCTGTTGGAGCGGCGGGGTATCCCGGTTTTCTGCTTCCTCAATAAAACCGATTTGGCCGGAGCCGACCCCGACGGTGTTTTGGAACAGTTGGGCCGGTGGGACGACGGCTTTTGCGAGTTCAGCGGCGGACTGACCGACGAAGTGCGGGAGCAGGTGGCCATGACGGACGACGCCCTGTTGGAATCGTATCTGGAGGGGACGCTGGACGACGGCGCCTGCTGGGAAGCTGCCGGACGGGCCTTCCGGGCGCGGCGTCTGTTCCCGGTGTACCGGGGCAGCGCCTTGAAAGGGGAGGGCATCGACGAACTGTTGGACGGTCTGGACCGGCTGTGCCGGACGGACTACGACCCCGGCGGCCCTCTAAAATTACTGGCCTATCAAATCCGGCGGGACAAGCAGGAGCGGGTCTGCTGCTGCAAGGTCCTGTCGGGAACGCTGCGGCCCCGGCAGTTGGTAAACGGCGAAAAGGTCCACCAGATGCGCCGCCAGATGGGCGGCAAATGGGAACAGATTGCCGAAGCGCAGGCCGGGGAACTGGTGTCGGTGACGGGCCTTTCCGATTTGCGGGCCGGAGACCGGGCAGGGGAGACGCTGCTCCATCGGGAACCGGCGGCCCCGCCGCCCCTGCTGGTGGAGGTCCGGGCCGACGCGGCCCCCACCCGTCTTTTGGAGATCTTCCGCCAGCTGGAGGACGAGGAACCCACCCTGGCCGTCCGGTGGAACGAAGGGCTCCATCAACTCCATGTGGCCGTGGCAGGGGAGATGCAGCTGGACGTGCTGACCCAGACGGTGAAGGAGCGGTACGACTTGGACGTAACCTTTGGGGAACCGGCGGTGGCCTATCGGGAGACCATCGCCAAACCGGTCCGGGGCTGCGGTCACTTTGAACCCCTGCGCCATTACGCAGAGGTCCAGCTGCTGCTGGAGCCCAATCCCAGAGGGGCGGGCGTCACCTTTGAAAGCCGCTGTTCCACCGATGATCTGGCGCTGAACTGGCAGCGGCTCATTGAAACCCATGTGTTGGAAAAGGCCCATGTGGGAGCCATGCTGGGCGCACCCCTGACCGATGTCAATGTGGTGCTCCTGGGGGGCCGGGCCCACGATAAACACACCGAGGGCGGCGATTTCCGGCAGGCTGTCTACCGGGCCATCCGCCACGGCTTGTTCCACGCGGAAAACCTCGTGTTGGAGCCCTGGTACCGGTTCACCATCCAGGCCGACCCGTCCACGGCGGCCAAGCTGCAAACGGAGATTTCCCGCATGGGCGGTGTCTGCGACCTGCCGGAGACGGTGGGGGCCTGGACGCGGCTGACAGGCCGATGTCCCGTGGCCCCCATGCTGCCGTTCAGCCGGGAGTTTGCCACGAAAACCCGCGGCGGCGGCAGCTTGCAGCTGGAGCCGGACGGCTATGAGGTCTGTTCCGATGGGGAGGCTGTGGCCGCCGCTTCCGGGTATGACCGGGAGCGGGATACGGAGAATCCTGCCGATTCCATTTTTTGCAGCCACGGCGCGGGACATAGTGTGTCTTGGCGGGAGGCGGCAAACCATATGCACGTAACAGTTTGGGAATAAAATCAGACTGCCACATTATGTAAAACGGGTCTGTTGCAGAATCCAATCTGCAACAGACCCGTTTTACGCATAAATACAACTTAGCCGTCCTGGGCGGCTTCCTGCATGAGGGAAAGGCGGTAGACCCGCTCGCCGTTTTTGGTGTAATGGCTGTCCAGTACGCGGCAGGCTTCCTGCAAATCCCGCTTCTGAACGGCCGCCAGAATCTGTTCATGGGCCATAACCAGATTGCCGCGGGTGGGGTGGTCGATGCGGTCGGCAAAGGGGGAGTGGTTGGCGTTGTGGATGGACAGGAACATGGCGCCGTTGAGGGGCGTCAGCAGCTCCCACATCTTCGCCAGCCGGTCCATCTGGCTGGCCAGTACAATCTGCCGGTGGAACCGGGTGTCGGCCATAACCTTGGGATACATGGGGTCCTGATCGGAAAAGGACCGCATTTCCGCCAGCGCGTTTTCCATGATGAACAACCCCTCGTCGCTGATGGTACAGTTACACTTTTCCAGAGCCATCTTTTCCAGATTGCCCCGGAGATAGAACACCTCATAGGCGTCCCGGGGTGACAGCAGCGCCACGGTACAGCCCCGGTTGGGCTGGTAGTCCACCAGCCCTTCCACCGCCAGCTGCTTCAGAGCGTCCCGGACGGGACCGCGGCTGATCCCCAGCGTCTGGGCGATGTCTGTCTCCACCAGCTTCTCCTGGGCCCGGAGTTCGCCGTTGATGATCTGCTCCCGCAGATAGTGCAGCGCGATCTCCGCGTAGCTGCAGGGGGCGTCGGCGGCTATCTTCATATCATCAGACCTTTCTCTATCACTGTTTCTGTCTATCGGATGGGCGGGGAGGCCTCAGGCGCGGGACGCCCGCGCATAGTCCCCCAGGGCGTCAGTGATGCGTCTCATATCGGCAGGGGTATAGCGCTGGTCGCAGGGAACGGCAACAATATGGTCGTAGATGTACGCCACGGTGTCGTGGCCCGTCAGGTCCACCACCTCGGCTTTGGGCCAATAGACGGTGGAGCGGATGTCGCGTTCCTTCAAAAATTCCTGCAGATGGGGCCGGTCGTCGGCATAGAGCACGAAGTGGCTGGGCACCGTACCTTCCGGAAGAGAAGAGAACACGGGAGAAAATCCCTGGGGCGTCTGGGGCATCCCATCCAGCAGCGCCTGGAAATTCTCCCGGCGGCGGCGGGAAATGGTCTCCAGATCCGCATAGCGCAGAATGTGCTCCGAGGTCTCGTCGCCGCTGTTGCAGTCGAAGATCCGCCGCAGCAGCATCTCACCCTCCCAGAACACGTCGCCGTCACCGGTTTCGATGGCCTTGTACCGCAGGTCCAGATGGGTGGGGTCCACCGGCAGGCAGGGCACCGCAAAGGAGCCGCCGTACTTGATGGCAAAGCCGCCGCAGGGGACGCCCATCCACTTGCGGAAGCTGCCCGCCACATAGTCGCACAGGGGGTCGATGCCGTCGGCGGACAGAATGGAATGGGTGGCGTCTTCAAAGATGGTCACGCCCCGGTCCTTGCACCGCCGGACAAAGTCGTGGTCATAGTTGGAAAAGCCGTAGTAGCCGCAGAGGGACAAAACGCTGATCTCGTCCAGCACCGCCGGGTCAAACACACTGTGCAGCTGCCGGTCCACCTCGTAAAACCGCAGCTGGTACCCGGCTTTCAAAAAGGGAGCCAGCACCGTCTCACAGGTGTACATGGGGACGTAGGCCACCTTCCGCGTGTCGTGCCGGGCCAGATCCAGCAGGCAGCGGTAGATGCCGCAGCGGCCCGACATCATAAAAGACACGTCGCTGCCGGACGGACAAATTCTCGAAAAAAATCCATTAGCAGTAGAAAGTGCTAATTCGTTAGAAAAAATTCCTCCAATGGTGCCCATAACTCTATACCTCGCATCTCACTGTTAATTTGTCAGAAAAACCGTTCAAACACCGCATGAATGGGTGGATATTGGCCCGATTTGTTCGACACCTTTTATTATAATATGAAGTCGACGAAAAGGAAAGAGTGTTTTATAAAGAAATATATTGTTGACAATTTATTAAAAATTATATTATAATTTCGACAACGTTATAGGGCAGCAGGAGCCGGCCGCCTGTCCGAAACGAATCCCGATCAGAAGACATGGGAGGTTGTCCAAAAAATGTTCAAGTACATCGTCAAGCGACTGCTGATGCTGATACCCGTCATCATCGGCGTCACGTTCATCGTGTTCTTTATCCTGAACCTGTCCCCCGGCGATCCGGCGGCCATCATCCTTGGCGATCAGGCCACGGCAGAGGCCCTGGAGATGAAGCGGGAAGAGCTGGGTCTGAACGATCCGCTGCTGGTTCGGTATGTCGACTATATGGTCGGCCTGGCCCACGGTGATCTGGGCCTGTCCTACCGCAACAGCATTTCGGTTTGGGATCAGGTCATCGACCGCCTGCCCAATACGGCCCTGCTGGCGGCCTGCGGCATTCTGGTGGCGCTGGTCATCGGCATCCCAATCGGCATTATATCGGCACGAAAACAGTACTCCCTATTGGATAACATATCCATGGTGGGCGCGCTGGTGGGCGTGTCCATGCCCAACTTCTGGTCGGGCCTGCTGCTGGTTATGATTTTCTCAGTTCATTTGGGATGGCTGCCATCCCAGGGCATGGGATCCGGGTTCGGCCCCCTGGTCCTGAGCCTGATTCTGCCCTCCGTGACCCTGGGTATGAACTCGGCGGCCATGGTGGCCCGTATGACCCGGTCCTCCATGCTGGAGGTCATCCGGCAGGACTACATTTCCACGGCACGGGCCAAAGGCGTCAGCGAGCGTGTCGTCACCTTCCAGCACATGCTCCGCAACGCCCTGATTCCCATCATCACCGCCGTGGGTTTGCAGTTCGGCAACCTGCTGGGCGGCGCCATGCTGGCCGAGACCGTCTTCTCCTGGCCGGGCCTGGGCCGTCTGATGGTGGAAAACATCAAGTCCAAGGATATCCCCATGGTCATGGGCTGCGTGGTGGTTATGGCCACCATGTTCACCCTGGTCAACCTGGTGGTGGATATCATCTACTCCTTTGTAGATCCCCGCATCAAATCGCAGTATAAGAAGGGACGGTGATCAGCCATGGAAAAGACCAAAACCAACACCCAACGCTCTCTGTGGCAGGACGCCTGGAGACGCTTCCGCAAAAACCGCACGGCCATGGCCGGCCTGATTTTCCTGTGTCTGCTGGTCCTCATCGCCGTCGCCACCGTGGTCATCGATGTGGTGACCCAGAAGGAATTCTACAACACCTATGTCACCAGCCAGAACCTGGTGGAACGCCTCAAGGGCCCCAGCCTGGAGCACCCCTTCGGCCAGGATGAGTACGGCCGCGATATCCTCATGCGCATGCTGTGGGGCGTCCGCTACTCCCTGTTCATGGGCGGCATCGCCATTATCTTCTCCCTGATTGTCGGCGGCGCTTTGGGCGCCCTGGCCGGTTACTACGGCAAGGTCATCGACACGGTGCTCATGCGCTTTATGGACATTCTGCTGGCCATTCCCTCCATGCTGCTGGCCACGGCCATCGTGGCCGCCCTGGGCACCAGCCTGGTCAACGTCCTCATTGCCATCGGTATCGCCTATATCCCCACCTTCGCCCGGACGGTCCGCGCCTCAGTGCTGACGGTGAAGGATCAGGAGTTTATCGAAGCGGCCCGTTCCATCGGCTGCAATGACCGGGAGATCATC
This sequence comes from uncultured Oscillospiraceae bacterium, assembly GCA_944385415.1. Lineage (GTDB taxonomy): Bacteria > Bacillota > Clostridia > Oscillospirales > Oscillospiraceae > Avoscillospira_A. The sequence goes on from CALWXC010000013.1 coordinate 56,820, forward strand.
TTCAAATACATTGTCCCCAACGCCATGGCGCCCATCATCGTGCAGGCCACCCTGGGTCTGGCCGGCGCCATCCTCTCCATTGCCGGTCTGTCCTTCCTGGGCCTGGGCATCCAGCCGCCCACGCCGGAGTGGGGCGCCATGCTGTCCAACGCCCGGAACTACTTCCGCGACGCCTGGCATGTGACCGTCATCCCCGGCCTCGGCATCATGCTGACCATTCTCTCCCTGAACCTCATGGGCGACGGTCTGCGCGACGCCCTGGACCCCCGCATGAAGAACTGAGCACCCTTTGGAGACTAAGAGGAGGTACGATACCGATATGTCGGATATCTTATTGGATATTAGAGACCTGAGCATCATCTATGCGACGGATGACGGCGTCACCGAGGCCCTCAACGGCGCCTGCTTGCAGCTGCGCAAGGGCGAGTCCCTGGGTCTGGTGGGCGAGACCGGCGCGGGCAAGACGACCCTGGCCCGCGGCATCATGCGCCTGATTCCCAATCCCCCCGGAAAAATCGTTTCCGGCCAGGTGTTTTACGACGGCCGCGACATTATGGAGCTGTCGGAAAAGGAGATGCGTGCCCTCCGCGGCCGTCAGATCTCCATGATCTTCCAGGACCCCATGACATCCCTGAACCCGGTTATGACCGTGGGCGAGCAGATTCGGGAGGTCATCATCACCCACCATCCCAACCTGTCCAAGGCGGAGAGCCGGAAGCAGGCCGAGGAGATGCTGGAAATGGTGGGCATTGTGGCCAGCCGTTACGACGACTATCCCCACCAGTTCTCCGGCGGCATGAAGCAGCGCGTGGTCATCGCCATCGCATTGGCCTGCAACCCCCAGCTGCTCATTGCCGACGAGCCCACCACGGCCCTGGACGTGACCATCCAGGCCCAGGTCCTGGAGATGATCCACGGCCTGAAGGTCAAGAACAACACGGCCATGCTGCTGATCACCCACGACCTGGGCGTTGTGGCCCAGAACTGCGACACCGTGGCCATCATCTATGCCGGTGAAATCGTGGAGTACGGCACCTTGCAGCAGGTGTATAAAAACATCCTGCACCCCTACACCGAGGGCCTGTTCGGCTCCGTGCCCCGTCTGGAGACCAACAGCAAGCGTCTGGCCGCCATCGACGGCATGATGCCCGACCCCACGGCGCTGCCCAAGGGCTGCAAGTTCGCCGAGCGCTGCAAGTACGCCACCGACCGGTGCCGTGCGGAGCTGCCGGACATGTATGAGCTGGAGGACGGCCACAAGGTGCGCTGCTTCCGGTATGAGAAGGAGGCGCAGTGATATGGCGGAAACCACCAATGAAATCCTGCGGGTGGAACATTTAAAGAAATATTTCCACGTGCCCAACGGCATGCTCCACGCGGTGGACGACATCAGCTTTACCCTGGACCGGGGCAAGACCCTGGGCGTTGTGGGCGAGTCCGGCTGCGGCAAGTCCACCATGGGCCGCGCCATCCTGCGGCTCCATGAGCCCACCTCCGGCTCCGTGGTCTTCGACGGCCAGGACGTGGTGGCCATGAACAAGGCCCAGCTGAAGGCGCTGCGCCGCGACATGCAGATCGTCTTCCAGGACCCCTTCGCGTCCCTGAATCCCCGTATGACCGTGGGCGAGGCCATCGCGGCCCCGCTGCTGGTGCAGAAGCTGTACAGCCGCAAGGACAAGGACGGCATCCAGAAGCGCGTCCGGGAGATCATGGACATGGTGGGTCTGGCCCCGCGCCTTATCAACACCTATCCCCATGAGCTGGACGGCGGCCGCCGCCAGCGTATCGGCATCGCCCGGGCCCTGGCCCTGAAACCCAAGTTCATCGTCTGCGACGAACCGGTTTCGGCCCTGGACGTGTCCATTCAGGCGCAGATTCTGAATCTGATGCAGGATTTGCAGGACAATCTGGGGTTGACCTATCTGTTCGTGACCCACGATCTGTCGGTGGTCAAATATATCTCCGACGACATTCTGGTCATGTATCTGGGCCAGATGGTGGAGAAGGCTCCGGCCGATAAGCTGTTCAGCAAGCCCATGCACCCCTATACCCAGGCGCTGCTGTCGGCCATTCCCATTCCCGACCCGGACAAGCCCATGAGCCGTATCACCATGAAGGGCGAGATCACCTCGCCGGTGAACCCCGGCACCGGCTGCCGCTTTGCCAAGCGCTGCCCCTATGCCACCGAGGCCTGCACCAGTCAGGACATGGTCCTGACGGAGCCGGAACCGGACCATTTCGTCACCTGCCTGCGGGTGCAGCGGGGCGAGCTCTAATCCTTTTGTCATTGTCGTGTTTCTGCAACGCGATTGTGAACCCGGCCCACAAGGGCCACGACAAACTGCATTTTAGGAGGAAAGAACATGAAGAAGAACCTTCTGCGGCTGGTTGCCGCGACGCTGGCTCTGTGCACCATGATGGGCATGGCCGCCTGCGGCAGCAAGGACGCCGGTACCACCGACGGAACGACCACCACCGGCGACACCGCCTCCACCGGCGGCTACAAGGACACCCTGGTCTGGGCCCAGGGCGCCGACGTGACCTCTCTGGACCCCCATCAGGGCAAGGAGACCCCCTCGGTGGAAGTGACCTGCCAGATTTTCGACACCCTGGTGACCGTGGACCCCGAGACCAATGAGATCGTGGGCCAGATCGCCGAGAGCTGGGAGCAGACCGACGACCTGACCTATGTCTTCCAGATCCGCCAGGGCATCAAGTTCCATGACGGCAGCGACCTGACCGCCGAGGACGTCAAGTTCTCCCTGGAGCGTGCCATCAACTCCGCCGCTGTCTCCTATATCGTTGACTTCATCGACACCGTCACCGTGGACGGCGACTACACCGTCACCGTCAAGACCAAGGAGCCCTACGGCCCCGCTCTGCGCAACCTGGCCATCCCCTTTGCCGCCATCGTGCCCAAGGCTGTGGTGGAGGCCGACGAGGACGCCTTCATCCTCAACCCCATCGGCTCCGGCCCCTACACCTTCGTCGAGTGGAAGCAGGGCGACCACATCACCCTCAAGGCCTTTGACGACTACTATGCCGGCAAGCCCCAGACCGAGAATCTGACCATGCGCGTCATCCCCGAGGCCTCCCAGCGTTCCATCGCCCTGGAGACCGGCGAGGTCGATCTGGCTTACGATCTGGCCGTCAACGACATCTCCCGCATCAACGAGAACGAATCCACCACCGTGTATGAGGTTCCCTCTCTGAACTGCTGGTATATCTCCCTGAACATGAACAAGGAGCCCTTCAACAACCCCCTGGTCCGTGAGGCTCTGAGCTACGCCATCGACCGCCAGACCCTGGTGGACACCATCAATGCCGGCAGCGGCGAGCCTGCCGACTCTATCATTGCCCCCGGCGTCTTCGGCTACTACTCCACCGGCGTCCGGGAATACAACCCCGAGAAGGCCAAGGAGCTGCTGGCCGAGGCCGGTTATCCCAACGGTTTTGACTGCTCCCTGTGGGTCAACGACAACCAGTCCCGCATTGAGATGTGCCAGGCCATGCAGAACATGTTCCAGCAGGTTGGCGTCAATGTGAACCTGGAGGTTCTGGAGTTCGGCAGCTATATCAGCCGTACCACCAACGGTGAGCACGACATGGCTTACTTTGGCTGGACCACTTCCAGCGGCGACGCCGACTACACCTACTACCCCCTGGAGCACTCCTCCCAGCAGGGTGCCGCCGGTAACCGTTCCTTCATCAACGATCCTGAAGTGGACGCCCTGGTGGAAGAGGCCAGAAGCACCAGCGACGAGGCCACCCGTGAGGAGCTTTACAAGGAGCTGGCCATCAAGCTGGACAGCATCAACAACAACCTGAACATCTTCTACAGCTCCATCAACGTGGGCGCCAGCAAGAAGGTGGAAGGTTTTGTGATGGACGCCAACGGCTACCACAATCTGGATACCGTAAAGGTCGCCCAGTAACCGACCTTTGGGGCCGTCAGTACCCTTGACGGCCCCAATTTTACCGTGCATTCTCCCATTATTGAATCAGAAAGGACGAATTTTCCATGAGACTGAGCAACATGACCTGGCCCCAGGTCGAAACGTACTTCAAGAGCAACGACATGGTCCTCATCAGCATCGGCAGCATCGAGTGCCACGGCCGCCATATGCCCCTGGGCACCGACACCCTGATTCCCGACCATCTGCTGGAGAAGATCGAGCAGAAGAGCGACGTCCTCATTGCCCCCACCATTCCCTATGGCGCCTGCCAGAGCCTGTCCGATTTCCCCGGCACCATCGACATCGACTGCGACATCCTCTATCAGTTCTGCGATCAGATTTTCAAGAGCCTGTACAAGCACGGCGCCAGAAAGTTCGTCTTCCTCAACGGCCACGGCGGCAACATCAAGACCATCGAGCGTCTGGCCCTGGACTATGAAAAGAAGGGCTGCCTGGTGGCTATGCTCAACTGGTGGCTCATGGCCTGGGATCTGAACCCCGCCTGGAAGGGCGGCCACGGCGGCGGCGAGGAGACGGCTGCCATTCTGGGTATTGACCCCTCCCTGGTGGACAAGAGCGAAATCGGCGGCGAGCTGAAGTTCTACCACCTGAGCGACAACCTCAAGGCCACCGGCTTCCGTTCCGTGGAGTTCAAGGGCGTTTCCGTGGAGATTCCCAGAAGCATCACCCATGTCACCGACAGCGGCTGGATCGGGCCCGATCATCCCAACACCGCCACCGAGGAGTGGGGCCGCGAGATGCTGCAGGCTTCCGCCGACTACATCGTGGAGTTCATGGAAGAGTTCAAGAAGGTCAAGCTGGGCTGAGCCCGGAAAGGAAACGCTATGGATAAGAACACCACTCTGGAAATGATTGCGGCCATTTCCAACGCCAACGGCGTCTCCGGCTTTGAAGACGACGTGGTGGCCGCCATCCGGCCCTATGCCGAGGGTCTGGGCGAAACCCATATGGACCGCATGCGCAACTTCTACATCCGCCGCCAGGGCAACACCGGCAGCCGTCCCGTGGTGCAGCTGGACGCCCACAGCGACGAGGTGGGCTTTATGGTCCAGGCCATCTGCCCCAACGGCACCCTGCGGATCATTCCCCTGGGCGGCTGGGTGACCCACAACATTCCCGCCCATAAGGTCTGGGTCCGCAACCGCTGGGGCAAATACATTCCCGGCCTCACCGCCAGCAAGCCGCCCCACTTTATGAGTGAGGCCGAGCGGAAGGCGCCGCTGGACATGTCCCACATCACCGTGGACGTGGGCGCCACCTCCCGGGAGGAGGCCATGGAGGTCTACGGCATCCGCATCGGCGAGCCCGTGGCCCCCGACGTGACCTTTACCTATGACGAGAACACCGACCTGATGGTGGGCAAGAGCTTTGACTGCCGTCTGGGCTGCGCCGCCATTCTCAAGACGCTTCATATCCTCCAGGGCAAGGACCTGAAGGTGGACGTGGTGGGTGCCTGCGCCGCCCAGGAAGAGGTGGGCGTCCGCGGCGCCACCGTCACGTCCCAGGTCATCAAGCCGGACATTGCCATCGTCTTTGAGGGCTGCCCCGCCGACGACACCTGTGTGGAGCCCTACATGGTGCAGACCGCCATCAAGCGCGGCCCCATGCTGCGCCATGTGGATGCCCGGATGATCACCAATCCCCGGTACCAGCGCTACGCCCTGGATCTGGCCGAACAGCTGAACATCCCCGTTCAGGAGGCCGTTCGCGCCGCCGGTTCCACCAACGGCGCCGCCATCCATCTGACGGAAAAGGCCGTGCCGGTCATCGTCATCGGTGTGCCCGTCCGCTACGCCCACACCCACTACGGCATGTCCGCCTACGCCGATTTCGACAACGCCGTGAAGCTGGCCTGCGAGATTCTCACCCGTCTGGATGCGGACACCATCGCCAACTTCTGAATCCTGCATACCTCGTTCGGGTATTGCTGCAATGGAATGAAGTCCTTTTTTATGGGACGCCGCCGCCTCCGCCGCAAGGTGGAGGCGGCTTTTTTGGCGGTTTCCGGCCGGATAGACGGCCAAATTCCCGCCATTTCCTGGGGAATAGCCGCATAGAAGCCCAAAAGTATTGGACATAATACACAGAAATATTGTATTAAAAATAGCGATAGTAAATGAATTACCAGTTTTATCTTCAAAAAAGGACACCAGTCCTATAATCGCGGCAAAGGCCATGCTATAATCAAGCCAGAAAGAGACAACAGTCCAGTTGAATCTGCGGACCGGATGGTCCGCGACACATAAGACCCGTTTCTGACACAAAATTTAGGAGGATGAACACATGAAAAAAAGAATCCTGACCGCGCTTCTTGCCATCGCCATGCTGACGTCCATGGTTGCCTGCGGCGGCAAGGACACCAGCACCCCCAGCAGTGACAATGCCGAGACCGGCGCCCAGACCGGCACGGAGACCGGTGGTGAGACCGGCGGCGAGACCGGCGACACTGCCGCTGCCACCGACATGAACATTGCCATGGTCACCGACTCCGGCGACATCACCGACCAGAGCTTCAACCAGACCACCTACGAGTCCGCCAAGGCCTGGGCTGAGGAGAACGGCGTTCCCTTCAACTACTACAAGCCCGAGAGCGACTCCACCGAAGCCCGTAACGCCAGCGTCGATCAGGCTGTGGCCGCCGGCGCCAACGTGATCCTGCTGCCCGGCTACCTGTTCGCCGCCACCGTCGTCGATCAGGCGGAGATGTATCCCGATGTCAAGTTCATCGCCCTGGACGTGGGCGCTGGCGACATCCTGGAGAACGCCGTGGGCGAGGGCTACACCTACAACCCCGATGACTACGATGTGACCCAGTACTACAACACCGACAACGTCTACTGTGCCACCTATCAGGAGGCCCTGTCCGGTTACATGGCCGGTTACACCGCCGTCAAGCTGGGCTACAAGCACCTGGGCTTCCTGGGCGGCATGGCTGTTCCCGCCGTTACCCGCTTCGGCTACGGCTATGTGCAGGGCGCTGACGCCGCTGCCAAGGAAATGGGCATCGAGAACGACGTCATCGTCGAGTACGTCGTGGGCGGCCAGTTCTACGGCGACGCCGACATCACCGCTTACATGGACACCTGGTACAACTCCCGTGACGTAGAAGTCGTCTTCGCCTGCGGCGGCGGCATCTACACCTCCGCTGCCGAAGCCGCCCAGAAGGCCGGCGGCAAGGTCATCGGCGTTGACAGCGATCAGGCTCCCATCATCGACGCTGCCTACGGCGACGGCATCACCGTTACCTCCGCCATGAAGGGCCTGTCCACCACCGTCAAGAACATGCTCACCGCCATCAAGGACGGCCAGTGGGGCGAGCACGTGGGCAAGATCGAGAGCCTGGGCCTGATTTCCGAGACCGTGGAAGAGAACTATGTCCAGCTGCCCATCGAGTCCACCCAGTGGAGCGACAGCTACACCGAAGAGGACTACCGCGCTCTGGTGAAGGATATGTATGACGGCAAGATCACCGTCTCCGACGATATCACCGCCATGCCCGCGACCTCCATCACTGTCAACGATTACGGCAGCATCAAGTAAATCACCGGCAACCGAAAGGGAGTGGGGCGTTCCCGCTCCCTTTTTTAAAAAGGGCAACACCGCATAATTTGACAAAAAAGCGGTCAGAACCACAGATGAAGTTGTGCGATGCTGCCAAAGAAACCTGCACACTAACAGGGGGGTGTATGTAAAGAATGGAACAGTATGCAATCGAAATGCTGCATATCACCAAGAAATTTCCGGGCATTATCGCCAACGACGATATCACTTTACAGCTGAAAAAGGGTGAGATTCACGCACTGCTGGGCGAAAACGGCGCCGGCAAGTCCACCCTGATGAGCGTTCTCTTCGGTCTCTACCAGCCGGAGGAGGGCGAAATCCGCAAGGACGGCCAGACCGTTACCATCCACGATCCCAACGACGCCAACGCATTGGGCATCGGCATGGTGCACCAGCACTTCAAGCTGGTGGAATGCTTCAGCGTCCTGGACAACATCATTCTCGGCGCGGAGACCACCAAGGGCGGCTTCCTCCAGAAAGCCGAGGCCCGGAAAAAGGTTATGGCCCTGTCGGAGCAGTACGGCCTGTCCGTGGACCCCGACGCCATCATTGAGGATATCACCGTGGGTATGCAGCAGCGGACCGAAATCCTCAAGATGCTGTACCGGGACAATGAGATCCTGATTTTCGACGAGCCCACCGCCGTGCTGACGCCCCAGGAAATCCAGGAGCTCATGACCATCATGAAGAATCTGGCCGCCGAGGGCAAGAGCATTCTCTTCATCACCCACAAGCTGGCGGAGATCATGCAGGTGGCCGACCGCTGTACGGTCCTCCGCAAGGGCAAGTACATCGGCACCGTGGACATCCAGGATTCCACGCCGGAATCTCTGTCGGCCATGATGGTGGGCCGCGACGTCAACTTCGTCGTGGAGAAGGCCCCCGTGGAGCTGGGCGACGTGGTGCTGGATGTGCAGCACATGACCGTGGCCTCCAAGCACCATAAGAACAACGCCGTCAACGATGTGTCCTTCCAGGTCCGCCGGGGCGAGATCGTCTGCATCGCCGGTATCGACGGCAACGGCCAGACGGAATTGGTCTATGGCCTGTCCGGTCTGGAGCCCCTCAAGGGCGGCAAAATCGTGATGAACAACATCGATATCACCCATCTGCCCATCCGCAAGCGGCTCACCAACGGTATGAGCCACATCCCCGAGGACCGGCACAAGCATGGTCTGGTGCTGGACTACACCCTGGAGGACAACATTGTGCTCCAGCGGTATTTTGAGCCGGAGTTCACCAGCCCCATGGGCTTCCTCAAGCGCAAGAACATCCGGACCTATGCCGAGCGGCTCATTGAGCAGTACGACGTCCGTTCCGGCCAGGGCCCCATCACCAAGGCCCGGTCCATGTCCGGCGGCAACCAGCAAAAAGCCATCATCGCCCGGGAGATCGACAAAAATCCCGAACTCCTGATTGCCGTCCAGCCCACCCGCGGCTTGGACGTGGGCGCCATCGAATACATCCACAAGCAGCTGGTGGCCCAGCGGGACGCCGGAAAGGGCGTGCTGCTGGTGAGCCTGGAGCTGGATGAGGTTATGAACGTGTCCGACCGGATTCTCGTCCTCTATGAAGGCGAAATCGTGGGCGAGTTCGACCCCAAGCAGGTAAGTGTGGAAGAACTGGGCCTCTACATGGCCGGTTCCAAGAGAAAGGAGGTTCAGGACCGTGCAAACTGACCGCAAGAGAGAAAGCCTTCTGCGCAACAGCGGCGTTCAGACCATCATCGGCTCCCTGCTGTGCATCGCCATCGGCCTGCTCATCGGCTATGTGGTGCTGCTGATCATCAATCCCGCCGGTGCGGGCGGCGCAATCGCCGCCATTTTGAAGAACTACTTCTATTATCCCAGCCATGTGGCGGTCCTGAAGTACCTGGGCACCACCCTGGTCAAGGCGTCGGCATTGCTGGTGTGCTCCCTGTCCGTCCTCTTCGCCTGGAAGGTGGGCCTGTTCAACATCGGCGTCGCCGGTCAGTACGTCATCGGCGCGGGCGCGTCCCTCTACTGCGCCCTGGGCCTGAATATGCCCTGGTATGTGTGCCTCATCGCCGCCATGATCTGCGCGGCCCTGGTGGGCGGCATCTCCGGCGCCCTGAAAGCCTACTTTAATGTCAACGAGGTCATCTCCTGCATCATGCTCAACTGGATCGGCCTCTATGCTGTCAATATGCTCCTGAACACCGTCAAGGAGCAGTCCACCCCGTACACCAAAACCCTGGCCAGCGCCAACAGCAGCGCCCTGCTGCCCAACGTGGGCCTCGACAAGATTTTCTCCAACAATGAATATGTCACCATCGGAATCCTCTTTGCCGTCCTGGCCGCCATCATCGTCTGGGTGCTCCTGGACCGCACCAAGTTCGGCTTTGAGCTGAAGGCCACCGGCCTCAACAAGCACGCCGCCAAATACTGCGGCATGCGGGAAAAGCGCAACATCATCCTGGCCATGATGATCTCCGGCGCGCTGGCCGGTCTCGGCGCGGCAGTGTTCTTCCTCTGCGGCATCGAGCAGTGGATGGTCCAGATGACCAGCATCCCCGCCATGGGCTTCAACGGCATCGCCGCCGCGTTCCTGGGCGGCTCCCATCCCATCGGCGCCATTTTCTCCTCCTACTTCATCCAGCACATCACCAGCGGCGGCAGCTACGTGGACAAATCCATGTACAGCGCCCAGATTTCCGACCTGATTTCCGCGTTCATCATCTACCTCTGCGGCTTCGTCTTCTTCTTCAAGGGCTGGCTGGGCCGGCTCCTGGACAAGCGGGATGAAAAGCGGGCCGCGGCCCAAGAGAAAGGAGGCAAGGCCAAATGATCTTGCTGCTGCAATATACTTTGATCTTTGCCTCGGTGCTGGTTCTGGTGGCCCTGGGCGGCTGCTTCTCCGAGCACAGCGGCGTCATCAACATCGGCCTGGAGGGCATCATGGTTATGGGCGCCCTGGGCGGCGCACTGACCATGAAGTATCTGCCCCCCGATCTGAACGGGGCTCTGGTGATCCTCATTGTCATCCTGGCCTGCGTCGTGGTGGGTATGCTCTTCTCACTGCTGCTGGGCGTAGCGGCCATCCGCTTTAACGCTGACCAAACCCTGGTCGGTACCGCCCTGAATCTGCTGGGCCCCGCCGCCGCCGTGGTTATCGTCCGCGCCATCAACATGGCCGAGGACATCAACAACGTCTCCACCACCGTGGCGTATGGCACGGCCAAAAAGGCCTTTACCACCAACATCGGCAGCTTTGAATTCAACTGGTTTATGCTGGTGGCCTTCCTGGTGCTCATTGCCTCGTATATCGTCCTCTACAAGACCCGGTTCGGCCTGCGGCTGTGCGCCTGCGGCGAGCATCCCCAGGCGGCCGACTCCGTGGGCATCAACGTCTACAAGATGCGGTATGCCGGTGTGCTGATCTCCGGCGCATTGGGCGGCCTCGGCGGTCTGGTCTACATCACCGCCGGCGTCAGCGAGTGGAAGTTTGAAAACGGCGTGGCCGGCTTCGGCTTCCTGGCTCTGGCCGTTATGATCTTCGGCCAGTGGAAACCCGTCAACATCGGTCTGGCAGCGCTGCTCTTCGGCTTGTTCCGCGCACTGTCCAACGTGTACACCGGCTTCGATGTGCTGGTGGCCCTGAACCTGCCCAACACCGTTTACAACATGCTGCCCTATATCATCTCCCTGATTGTGCTGGTGTTCGTCTCCGGCAAGTCCAAGGCTCCCAAGGCCGAGGGCATCCCCTACGATAAGGGCCAACGGTAAGCAAATTTCCCATCTCTCAGCGAAAGGAGCTCTCCTTCCATGAAAAATTATTCCGAGGACGCCAGCCGCCAGTACCATATTCAGGTGGCCAGCGGTGAGATCGGCCGCTATGTGATCCTCCCCGGCGACCCCAAGCGGTGCGCCAAGATCGCCCAGTATTTCGACGACCCGGTGCTCATTGCCGACAACCGGGAGTATATCACCTATACCGGAACGCTGGATGGCGTCAAGGTCAGCGTCACTTCCACCGGCATCGGCGGCCCGTCGGCCTCCATCGCCATGGAAGAGCTCTACCGCTGCGGTGCGGATACCTTTATCCGCATCGGCACCTGCGGCGGTATGCAGTTGGACGTCAAGAGCGGCGACGTGGTGGTGGCCACCGGCGCCATCCGCATGGAGGGTACCAGCCGGGAATACGCCCCCATGGAGTTCCCCGCCGTCCCCGACCTCAATGTGACCAATGCCCTGGTCAAGGCCGCCCGGTCCATGGGCTATCCCTTCCACACCGGTGTGGTCCAGTGCAAGGACGCGTTCTATGGCCAGCATGAGCCGGAGACCAAGCCCGTCAGCTACGAGCTGATGAACAAGTGGGAAGCCTGGAAGCGTCTGGGCTGCATGGCTTCGGAGATGGAGTCGGCGGCGCTGTTCATCGTCGGCAGCTATCTCCATGTGCGGGTGGGCTCCTGCTTCCTGGTGGTTGCCAACCAGGAGCGGGAAAAGATGAACCTCCCCAATCCTGTAGCCCATGACACCGACATGGCCATTCGGGTGGCCGTGGAAGCCATCCGGGACCTGATCCATCAGGACCGGGAACAGAAATAACCGAGTAAAGGAGTTTTTTCCATGGATCATAAAGAAATCCTGCGCCATGTGGACCACACCCTGCTGACGCAGACGGCCACCTGGGACGAAATCCGCAAGATCTGCGACGACGCTGTGGAGTACGGCACCGCTTCCGTCTGCATTCCGCCCTGCTATGTGAAGGAGGCTGCCGAGTATCTCAAGGGCCGTATTCCCGTTTGCACCGTGGTGGGCTTCCCCAACGGCAATATGACCACCGCCGCCAAGAAATTTGAGACCAAGGACGCCCTGGCCAACGGCGCCGAAGAGATTGACATGGTCATCAACATCGGCTGGCTCAAGGACGGCCGCTATGAGCTGGTGGAAAACGAAATCCGCACCCTCAAGGCCACCTGCGGCAGCAAGATTCTCAAGGTCATCATTGAGACGTGCCTGCTGACCGACGAGGAAAAGATCAAAATGTGCGAGCTGGTCACCAAGGCCGGCGCCGACTATATCAAGACCTCCACGGGCTTCTCCAAGGCCGGCGCCACCTTTGCCGACATCGAGTTGTTCGCCAAGCACATCGGCCCCAACGTAAAGATGAAGGCCGCCGGCGGCATTTCCTCCCTGGAGGATGCCGAGAAGTTCCTGGAACTGGGCGCCGACCGTCTGGGCACCAGCCGCATCGTGAAGCTCATCCGCCAGGAAGAGGCCACGGGGTATTGAGTGAGGGAACGCGTATGGACAAAAGCCGCATTCAGGAATTGATTCAGCGGGCCATTGATCAGATGCGCTTTTCCTATGTGCCCTATTCCAATTTCCGGGTGGGCGCGGCGCTGCTGACCAAGGACGGAAAGATCTATACGGGCTGCAACATTGAGAACGCCGCCTATGGTCCCACCAACTGCGCCGAGCGGACGGCCTTCTTCAAGGCTGTCAGCGAGGGTGAGCGTCAGTTCGACGCTATCTGCATTGTGGGCGGCCCCGACGGCGTCCTCAAGGACTACACGGCCCCCTGCGGTGTCTGCCGTCAGGTGATGATGGAGTTCTGCAACCCGGAGACCTTCCAGATCATTCTGGCCGTCTCCACCGAGGACTATCGCATCTACACCCTCAAAGAACTGCTGCCCCTGGGCTTCGGCCCGGACAACCTGGCATAATTTCCTATCGCAAAGGGGATACGCAATGAAACGATACAACCGCATTTTTACCATTGTGCTGGACTCCCTGGGCATCGGGCAGATGCCCGACGCCGCCCGCTTTGGTGACGAGGGCGCCGACACCCTGGGTCACATCCTCGACCATATGGGCACCCTGGACATGCCCAATCTGCGGAAGCTGGGCCTGCTGGATCTGCACACCGGCGGTCAGATGACCGGCACCGGCGCACCCATGGCCCGCTGCCTGCGGCTGTCCGAGGCCAGCAACGGCAAGGACACCATGACGGGCCACTGGGAAATGATGGGCATTTTTACGGAAAAGCCCTTCCAGACCTTCACCGACACGGGGTTCCCGCCGGAGCTCATTGCCGAGCTGGAAAAGCGCTGCGGCAAACGGGTTATCGGCAACAAGAGCGCCAGCGGTACGGCCATCATCGACGAGCTGGGCCTGGAGGAGATCAACACCGGCGCCATGATCGTCTACACCTCCGCCGACTCGGTCATGCAAATCTGCGGCCACGAGGAGACCTTCGACCTGCAAAACCTGTACCGCTGCTGTGAAATCGCCCGGGAGCTGACGCTACGGGACGAGTGGAAGGTGGGCCGCGTCATCGCCCGGCCCTATGTGGGCAACAAGCCCGGTGAATTCCGCCGCACCAGCAACCGCCACGATTACGCATTGAAGCCCACGGCCCCCACGGCCCTCAATGTGCTGAAGGACGCCGGTCTCGATGTCATTGCCATCGGCAAGATCAACGACATTTTCTGCGGCGAGGGCGTCACGGAGTCGTTCCACTCCGACAGCTCCGTCCATGGCATGGAGCAGACCATCGAAGCGGCGGGCCGGGACTTTAAGGGCCTGTGCTTCGTCAATCTGGTGGACTTCGACGCCCAGTGGGGCCACCGGCGCAACCCGGAGGGCTACGGCCACGAAATTGAAAAGTTCGACAAAAACCTGGGTGTCCTGATGGAGAAGCTGGGGGAGGACGATCTGCTGCTGCTGACGGCGGACCACGGCAATGACCCCACGTTCCACGGCACCGATCACACCAGAGAGTATGTGCCCCTGCTGGCCTGGTCCAAGGCCATGGACCGGGGCGGCCTGTTGGAGCAGCAGAACAGCTTTGCCGTCGTCGGCGCCACCATTGCCGACAACTTCGGTCTGGCCATGCCTCAGGGCTCCATCGGCACCTCGATTCTCAGCCAGCTGGGTTAACCGTCCCATTGCCCGCAGAAGGAGGGATGATCCGTGGGCTACAAAACCATCGACGAGGCCCTGCCCTTCCTCAAAGGGGTGGACCCGGACCGGCAGGCCCAGTTCCGGGAGTATTTCAAAACCGCGCCCCTGTGGCTGATGGAGTCGTTCCAGATTGAGGAGATGGAAAAAAACACCGTCTTCATTCGGGAGAACGACCCGGTGGATTATATCTACTTCGTGGGAAAAGGCATTATCGAGGCCATTGAATACCGGTTTTTCGGTATCACCTATGAATTTATGCGCTTTGACAAGGTCTACGCCATGGGCGGCATGGAGTTCATTATGGATTTGGACACCTATAAGACCACCCTGCGGACCGTCACCCGCTGCACCATGGTCAAGCTGACCCGCACCGCCTTTGAGCGGTGGATGCGCAGCGATATCCAGGCCCTCAAGCATGAGGCCTGTCTGGTGGGCGAGTACCTGCTGGAACAGGGCCGCAAGGGCCGGGCCCTGCTGTTTTTGCAGGGGTCCGACCGGCTGGCCATGCTCTTTGTGGAGCGCTATGAGCGGTACGCCAGAAACGGCGTTCTCCATGTCCGCGGCGGCCAGCAGTCCCTGTCCAACGCCACCGGGCTGTGTCTCAAGACCATCAACCGCTCCATCAAAAAATTTGCCGAACAGGGACTGATCACCAAGGAGGGCACCAAGCTCTCTGTCCACCAGGACCAATATCTGGCGCTGAAACAGATTGTGGCCAATGTGGTGGATTCTGAATAAAGAAATGAGGTTTTTTCCATGAATCCTGTCTATGAGAAGCTGATGACCTGCCTCAAGAGCGTGCAGGAAAAGGTCTCTTTCCAGCCGGAAGTGGCCCTGATCCTGGGCTCCGGCCTGGGCGATTACGCCGACGAAATCCGCGTGGAGCAGACGGTGGATTACAACACCATTGAGGGCTTCCCCGTGTCCACTGTGGCCGGTCACAAGGGCCGTTTCGTCTTCGGCTATGTGGAGAATGTGCCCGTGGTCATCATGCAGGGCCGCGTCCACTTCTATGAGGGCTATCCCATGTCCGACGTGGTGCTGCCTACCCGGCTCATGGGCCTGCTGGGCGCCAAAAAACTGATGCTGACCAACGCCGCCGGCGGCGTCAACTTCGAGTTCCGGCCCGGTGACTTTATGATGATCACCGATCAGATTGCCACCAACGTACCCAGCCCCCTGCTGGGCGCCAACCTGGAGGAGCTGGGTCTCCGGTTCCCCGATATGAGCGAGGTCTACAGCCGCCGGATGCAGGATGCCATCCGCGCTGTGTCCAAGGAGCTGGATATTCCTGTCCGCGAGGGCGTCTATCTCCAGCTGACCGGTCCCAGCTACGAGACTCCCGCCGAAATCCGCATGTGCCGGACCTTGGGCGCCGATGCCGTGGGCATGAGCACCGCCTGCGAGGCCATGGCCGCCCGCCACATGGGGATGGAGATCTGCGGTATCTCCTGCATCACCAATCTGGCCGCCGGTATGACCGAGGGCCGTCTGGACCATGCTGAGGTCCAGGAGACCGCCGACCGGGTGGCCAAGCAGTTCAAGAAGCTGGTCACCGGCGTCATCACCCATATCTGACCCCTTTGGCAGCGGAAACGAGCGCCGGCAGCCGCCGGCGCTCGTTTTTTTCAACCGGCCGCGGCTTTGGGGACGGGCGGTCCGCAGGGGAGGGTCCCTTCTGGATTTTCCATGGCGGTTTCCCTTGGAACATCGAGAAGACTACGGTACAACCCCCAAAACACGATAAAATTTCTGCTGAAAAATTTGCGTTTTATTCTTGGATGGAACTGGGCTGCAACGGAGCATTTCGACCGAATAAAAGGGTAAAAACTACCAAATAGTGGGTAATAATAGAGAAATTTCAAAAAAACATGGCAGAATGTGCAATCGTGTGCTACAATAATATGGGACAACTGGATCTCTTGCTTATCATACAATGTCTGATCCGCAGGCGGCACGATGTCCAATCGGCAAAGAGCGAGGAGCGTTCAAAGATGAAAGAGAGAAAACGTAACGGAATCCGATCTATCCAGACGTCTATGATATTGGTGGTCGTTCCCATTGTGATTGTGGCTATGGTGCTGCTGTCTGCCATCGGGCATCTGTCGGCAGAAAAGATCATCCGCAGCGACGCGGAACGGGAGATGGCTCAGTCCCTGGAGATTGCCAACGAGTACATCAGCGGCGCATTGGCCAACAATCAGCTGGTGGCGGAGACGCTGGCCCGGGCGGTGGAGGTCACCCACAGCCAGATGGAGGCCTTACAGGCGTCCCAGGGCGTCACCTACGCGATGGATGAGGCCATCTATCACGACATTCTGACGGATTTTGTTGCCAGTAATGACGACACCTTCGGCGGCGGCATCTGGTTCGAGCCCTACGCCCACCGGGCGGACCGGGAGTATTATTCCCCCTACTGCATGCGGCAGAATGGCGCGGTGCAGTATGTGGACAACTACTCCCTGGGCGACGGCGTCTACTATACGGACCAGAGCTGGTACACCTCTGCCACCAATACCACCCAGAGCGTTGTGTGGTCGGAGCCGTACTATGACAGCTTCGCACAGATTTCCATGGTGACCGCGTCGGCCCCCATCTACCAGAACGGCAAGCTGCTGGGCGTGGCCACGGCGGACGTGGATTTGACCAGTATGCAGCAGATGGTGGCCAATCTGGACATTGTTTCCAACGGTCAGGCATTTTTGCTGGATGCCAACGGCGTCTATCTTGCCCATGAGGACAGCAGCAAGCTGCTGGAGCAGAACATTGTGGAGGAGTCCAACGCGTCTCTGGCCCAGCTGGGACAGGAGATTTTGAAAAATGGCACCGGCAGCGGTTCCTATACCGAGGACGGCATAACGTATCTGGCCTGGTACCAGCAGATTCCCGACAGCGGATGGTATATTGTTTCCGTGACTTCCGAGGACGCGCTGATGGCCAGCACCGACGCATTGGGCGCCACCCTGGCCTGGAGCTGTGTCGGTTTCTCTGTGGCGCTGTTTGTGATTCTGCTGGTGTACCTGCGCCACCGCATTATCCAGCCCCTCAACGCCTTGGACCGCACCGCCCGGCAGATTGCCGCCGGTGACCTGTCCGTATCGGTGGACCAGAAGGCCAAGTATGAGTTTGGCCGGGTCAACGCCTCTCTGGAGACCATGGCGGCCCAGCTGCGGCTGTACATCGACTATATCCGGGAAATCTCCCAGGTGTTGGGCGAAATGGCCGAGGGCAATTTCGATTTCAAACTGCGGAACCAGTATACCGGTGAATTCGCCCAGGTTCAGAAGGGAATGCTCAATACCCAGAAACGCATTTCCGACACGCTGGGGTCCATCTATACGGCGGCCAGTGAGGTCAGCGCCGGAGCGGAGCAGATGGCCAGCGGCGCCCAGATTCTCAGCCAGGGCGCCACGGAGCAGGCCAGCTCCATCGAACAGCTGGCGGCGGCGGTCCAGGGCGTATCCCGGGAGATCGGCGAAAACGCCCGCCGCACCGAAGAGGCCAGCAGCCACGGCCGTACCGCCGGAGAGCATTTGAACCAAAGCCGGGAAAAGATGCGGGAGCTGGTGGCGGCCATGGCGGAGATCAAGGAGACCTCCGCAGAGATTCAGGGTATCATCAAGACCATCGACGACATCGCGTTCCAGACCAACATTCTGGCATTGAATGCGGCGGTGGAAGCCGCCCGGGCCGGTATGGCCGGCAAGGGCTTTGCCGTGGTGGCCGATGAGGTGCGCAGCCTGGCCGGAAAGTCGGCGGAAGCCTCCCAGAGCACCCAGCAAATGATTCAAAAATCCATCTACGCCGTGGAAAACGGCAGCAATCTGGCGGCCAGCACCGAACAGATGCTGGAGGAAACGGCCCAGTATGCCAACGAGATCATCGAGACCATCGGCGGCATCGCCGGGGCTTCGGCGCAGCAGGCCAAGGAGATCACTCAGATCACCCAGGGCTTGGACGAGATTTCCAGCGTGGTGCAGACCAACTCCGCCACGGCGGAGGAGAGCGCGGCGGCCAGCGAGGAGCTGACGGGACAGGCCACGCTCCTCAAGGACCTGACCAGACGGTTCCGTCTGTCCAACCATCCCATGGAGGAACCGGAGCGCGCTCCCGACAGAACCTACGATTCGCCCGCCGACAGCTACGAAAAATATTAAACGCTTTTAAACGACAGCCGGGCCTGCCTTGCGGCAGACCCGGCTCTGTGTTTTTTAGCAGCCGTTTTCCGAGAAAGTATTGGATGAATGAAAGTAAGCGTCAAACGTAACGGCGCATAGACAATCCCAGCTCCGAAATGATTCTCAGAGCTGGGATTGTCTCATC
>CALWXC010000014.1 GCA_944385415.1 uncultured Oscillospiraceae bacterium
CTTTCTGCGGGAGCAGCAACCGGCGCAGCGATACTCCTATAACCTGGGCAGGCGACCGCGCAACTGAACAAGGCCCCTATTCTTTTTGACTTGAAACACCTCTTAATAATCCAACCAGAGTATAGAATGGAGGACAGAGCCATTGCAAGAGAATCTGATTTGTGCTACAATTAGTCCCAAAGACGGATGGGCTATGTGTCCCCAATGCGGCAAGGGAAAACTCCTGATGATTTTGCCTGATACCGCCGTCCGGAATCTGCCGTGCAAGTGCAAACGCTGCCGACAGGAATTTTTAATAACCGTTGTGCCTGTGCCCGAGACCAAAGTGTCCAGCGCCTGAGCCTGATGTATTTCCCACCGGGGAACGTCACGGCTCAGGCGCTTTTTTGTTTTGCCTGGAGGTGATAGCCCATGGCACAAAAACCCCTGCGGCCCTGCCGCCATGCCGGATGCGCTGCACTGACGCGCACCGGCTGGTGTGACCGCCACAAGCCTAAGCCAGTACGGAAACGCTCAGCGGCGTACCACGACTGGTACCTGCTGCCCATCTGGCGAGACAACCTGCGGCCCCAGCAGCTCCTGCGGGAGCCCTTTTGCCGGGCCTGTGCTGCCCAGGGTATCCGCACCCCGGCCACAGTGGCCGACCATGTCCGGCCCCATCGTGGCGACTGGGCGCTATTCACGGATGCCACCAATCTGCAAAGCCTGTGCGAGCGGTGCCACAACCGCAAGACCATGCAGGAACAGCGGGAATTGTGCGGCAAAACAGTGTGATTTTGACACGCTGCAGCGCTGGGAAGCTACGCACACGCGCTGCCGCACGGCTGTGCGCGTCTGTGTGTACGCCTGCGCACCTGCACAGGCCCTTTGGGCCATGACCCACCCCCCACCCAAGGAAAGTTTTGGGCGGGGTGGTGGAATACCACGGGCGGCCTCGTCTGTGAGAAAATTTCCCCTATGGAGGTGAAGAACCATGCCCCGCCCGATCAAGGCCCTGGAGGCGATGGAGAAGCACCTGACCGAGGCCGAACGACAGGCACGTTTGAAAGCCCAGCAGGAAATCATGCCAGACCGTGGTGCGGCTACTTGTCTGGTGATGCCAAAACTCATGGCCGGGAATGCAGCGGCAAAACGGTATTGGAAACAGATTCTGCAACGCATGGAAGGGTACGCCATCCTGGATGATCTGGACAGCGAGGCCCTGGGCGTGTACTGCGTCATGCTGGCTAGAGAGGAGACGCTCTCGAAGCAGCTGTCCAGGCTGTCCAATGAGATTGCCAAACTGCCGGATTTGTCCCGGCAGCTGGAAGCACTGGGTCAAATTGACGGGATCAACAGCAAACTCCAAAGTTTGGAGCGGACCATACTCCAATATGCGGAGAAGTTGGGGTTGACGCCGACTGGGCGGGCCCGCCTGGCACAGAAGCGTGCAGCGCAGACGGGCAATGTCTCACCGGATGACGATTTGTATGGAGATAGTGAGGTGATTCCATGAATACAACGACGACGCTGATCATGCGACCGGTTTCCGTTTTGATTCCCTATGTACGGAATGCCCGGGAGCACAGCGAGGAGCAGATTCTACAGTTACGGGCCAGCCTGCGGGAATTTGGTTTTGTTGCCCCTCTGCTGATCGACACCCAGGACAATATCCTTGCCGGACACGGGCGGTTGCTGGCTGCCAAAGCCGAGGGCATGACGGATGTCCCCTGTGTGCTGGTAGAACATCTGACGGATGTGCAGCGCCGGGCATATATTCTGGCAGATAACCGCCTGGCCGAACAGGCCACGTGGAACGAGGAACTGGTCAGCCTGGAACTGGAGTCGCTGAAGGAGGCCGGATTTGATTTGACTTTGACCGGTTTCGATGAATCTGACATTATCTTGGAGGAATCAACCGACATCCAGGAGGATGAATTTGAGCCGGAATTGCCGGAACAACCCCGCAGTCAGCGAGGGCATATCTATCAGCTGGGGCCGCACCGACTCATGTGTGGCGATGCCACCGTAGCGGAGGATATGGCGGCGCTGCTGGATGGCGCACAGGTGCAGCTGCTTCTGACGGACCCGCCGTACAACGTGGATTACACCGGAGGTACGGAGGACCATTTGAAAATCGAAAATGATTCTATGGCTGAAGAGGATTACTGCGAATTTCTGCGTATGGCGCTGGTCAATGCCAAGGCGGCATTGGAAGCCGGTTCGTCTTTTTATCTCTGGCACGCTGACGGAGAACCTGGACGTTCGGTACGCAATGCCTGTCATGCTGCCGGGTTCCAGGTGCGTCAATGTCTGATCTGGGTGAAGCAGAGCGCCACCCTCAGCCGCCAGGATTATCACTGGCAGCATGAACCGTGTCTCCATGGCCAGCTGGATATGGATGCGCTGGATTGCGGGACCACTTGGGCCGAAGAGCATGGCGCGTGCCTCTACGGCTGGAAGGATGGCCGGGCGCACTTATGGTGCAGCGACCGAAAGCAGACAACGATTCTGGAGTTTGACCGTCCGGTCAAAAGCGAGGAGCACCCGACCATGAAGCCGGTGGGGCTGTTTGCATATCAGATTGCAAATTCCACCTTACCCAAGGCGGCGGTCCTGGATTGCTTCGCCGGTAGTGGCACAACGCTCATTGCCTGCGAGCAGCTGGGACGTGTTGCATACTTGATGGAATCCGATCCACGGTTTGTAGACGTGATCCTTGCCCGGTGGGAACAGTTTACCGGACAAAAGGCGGTGCTGCTCCATGCCCCGTAAACGGCAAACGGTAGCAGCTTTGCGAGCCACCGGCAGCCGCCATTACACCAAGGCACAGCTGGAGACGCGGGAAGCCCAGGAAGTTCCCAAACTGGAAAATAGCACGCTGGAGCCACCAATCTATCTGGGTCAGAACCTAACATCCAAATTTTACCAACTCGCGAATACACTGGCTGAGATGGGTATTTTGACAGTGCTGGACGCGGATGGGTTGGCACGCTATCTGATTGCAGAACAGAACTATCTGCGGGCTACCAACCGATTGACGGCAGCAATCAATTCCGGCCATATGGTGGAGGCAGATAAGTGGTCGGCAATTCAGGACCGCTTTTTTCGCCAGTGTCGTGCGGCGGGGAATGATCTGGGCCTGACGGCATCCGGGCGCTGTCCCAATACACCGCTTATCAGTGCCACAACAACGGATGCCTCCGGAGAGGAGGCGGAGTTGTTTGGCGAAGGGTAAAACCCGGCGGCAATCAGGGCTGCATCATCCGGTGTCGGTCTATGCGAAACAGGTAACCCAGGGGCGGCTGCGGGCCCAGTGCTGCAAGTATGAGATTCTGGCCTGTCAGCGCCACTTGGACGATCTCAAACGCCAGGGCAGCGCTGATTTCCCCTATGTATTCGACACCACCCGCGCCGATCGTATTGTGCGATGGTTCGGACAACTCCGTCAGATTCGCGGCGTGGAGGCAGGCCAGCCGGTGACCTTACAGCCCTGGCAGGTGTTTGATCTGGGCTGTGTCTATGGCTGGGTCCACCGGGAGACCGGGGCCCGGCGATTCAAGCGCACCTACAACAAACGGGGGCGTGGACAGTTCAAGTCTACGGAGAATTCTGGTAAATGCCTTTACCATATGTGCGCCGATGTGCTGTACCCACCGTATCAACCGGAACTGGCCCAATGGGAGCAGGAGCCGGAGGTGGAATGCGCTGCCGTTGACCGTGGCCAGGCCCGCCGTGTGTTTGACGATGCCAAAAAGATTGCCCAGAACAGTCCCAACATTGCCAAGCGATTGGTGATCCCGCGCTCCAATCCGGTCACACACCGGACGCGGGGCGGATTCATGCGGGCGTTGTCCAAGGACACCAAAAACAAGGACTCCGGCGCTCCCAGCTATTTTGAGGTGGACGAATACCATGCGCACCCCACTTCGGAGATTTACGACATTGGCCTGAACTCCTTTGGCAAACGGCCCCAGTCTCTATTGGATGTAATTACCACTGCCGGTGACGACGCCAACAATAAGCCCTGCTACCGGGAAGAGCAGTATGCAAAGCAGGTGCTGGACGACGATTCCATTGTGGATGAGACCTACTTTGTCATGATCCGGGAGCTGCCGGAGGACGGCAATCCCCATGACGAAAGTCAGTGGTGCAAGCCGAACCCCTGCCTGCGCTATCCCAATGAGTACAGCCGCTACATCCTGGAGCAGATTCGCCTGGAACATGATGCAGCCTACAATTCCAAGGACCCGGAGAAGATCCGAAAGTTCCTTACCCGCCGCATGTGCCAATGGCAGGCGGCAGCGGTCAACAGTTATCTCGACGCTGACCTGTTGGAACGGGCCAAAGCGGCACAGATTCCCACAGCGGAATTTGATGCGCTGACCCGTGGCCAGGAGTGTTATGGCGGGTTTGACCTGGGTAAGCGCCGCGATCTGACCGGCGCGGGGGCCGTTTGGATTCTGCCCGATGGCCGTGTGGCCATCAAGGCCCGTGGCTTTATGCCGCGCAATCGGGCCGAATGGCATGAGCGCACAGATCGGGTGCCCTATCTGGCCTGGGCGGAAGCCGGGCACTGTACGTTGACCCCTGGCGACGTTACAGACAACAGCTACGTGGATCAGTGGTTCCAGGATGGTGAGAAGCGGCTTCGCTGGAAGCTGCTGGAGGTGGACTACGACGGCCACAACGCCACCGACTTGGCCATCCATATGTGCAGTGAGCGCAATAACGAGGATTTTTGCGTGGAAATTGCCCAGAGTTGTGCCGGTCAGAATATGGCGGTCAAGGGATTTCGGGAACTGCTGCTCCAGGGCAAGATCGTGTTGGAGTACAATCCGCTGCTGATCTGGTGCCTTGGCAATGCCATTGAGGTGGTCAATAACTTTGGCGATGTGAAACTCAACAAGAAGCACAAGGACGATACCGAACGCATTGACCCTGTGGCAGCGGTCATGAATGCGCTGGCCCGTGCCCTGGTACGGCGCAACAACCCGACTCTGACCGATGCGCTGCAACGCGGTAATTTTACTTTGTGAAATTGTGTCCAATTTGGACACCGGGAGGTATGTATGAACGATTGGAAAAAAGGTGTGTCGAAGTACGCCACAGATCTGGTGATGATTGGCGGTGCTGCGGCGGTGGTCGTCGGCATCGGTCTGATCTATGTCCCTGCGGGCATGATTGCCGCCGGTATCCTGGCCATGGCCGGGGCCATGCTCAGTATCCTGGGCGGCGGAGGTGAAAAGCAGTGAGCGTTTCCAACGGACTGCGGGCCGTGGCCCGGTCTCCCTCCGGGATGCAGCGGGTACAGAACGCCATCACCGTGGACACCCTGACCGCCGCCGGTGCTTTGCCGGTGGGCGAAGCGGGCAATGAGACCTTTGCCCGGAAGCTCAGCGCTGTGGACCGCTGTATCGAGATTCTCAGCGATTCCATGGCCAAGCTACCCACCTACTGCGTGGACCGGGCCAGCCGGGAGCGGGTGGACCTGCCTTTGCTGACGGTCCTCAACGTCCGGCCCAACGAGGCCATGACGCCGTTTGTCCGCAAGAAGCTGCTGGAGACCAGCCGCCTGGTCACCGGCAACGGCTACGACTGGATTATCCGAGACCCCTACACGGCCCAGGTCCGGGAGTTGATTCCGCTGCCCGGCCATCTGGTGACGCCCTGGCGGGACACCAACGGGCGGGTCTGGTATCACGTTTGCCACCCCTACAACGGCAGCGTCTTTACCCTGTCCAGCGCCGATATCTGCCACTACAAGGGAGCTACCCGGGACGGCCTGAAAGGCATTTCCGTCCTGCGGCGGGCCAGCGAGGTCATTGCATCGGCACGGGCCCGGCAGCAGCATGACCTGTCCTATTATCAGCACGGCGGCCAGCCCAGCGGCGTCCTCAAAACCGACGCCGATCTCAGCGGCTACGCCAAGAACGAAACCGGGGACATCCTCCGGCGGGCCGACGGCACCGCCGTCACCCTCAAGGACCAGCTGCGCAGCGAATGGGAGCGGGTCCACTCCGGCCCCACCAACGCCTTTAAGCTGGCGGTGCTGGACTACGGCCTGGATTACAAGCCCCTGGCAATCAGCAACCGGGACGCCCAATTTATCGAGAGCCAGGAGGTGGCCATCCGGGACATTGCCCGATACTTTGGCATTCCTCTGTACAAGCTCCAGGAGGGCAAGCAGTCCTACAGCAGCAATGAGCAGAACGCCATCGAGTACGTTGTTTCCACCCTGCACCCCATCGTCACCCAGTATGAGGAGGAAACCACCTGGAAGCTGCTCTTTGCCGGACAGGTGGCGGCGGGCCTGGAATTGCGCATCAATATGATGGCCGAGCTGCGGGGCGACAACGCTGCCCGTGGCGCCTGGTACAAAACCATGTGGGAGATCGGCGGTTTCTCCGTCAACAACATTATGCAGCTGGAGGATATGCCCGACGTGGAGGGCGGCGACGAGCGAATGGCATCGCTGAACTATGTCCCGCTGTCCATCTGGAAAGAGCTGTCCCTCCAGCGCAATACCAACCGCAACGGAGGTGAAACAACATGAGAGTGACCCTCAACGGCATCGTTTCCCCTGACGATGACAAGTGGCTCTATGACTGGTTCGGCTATACGGCTTTTTCGCCCCAGCAGGTGCGGGACGCCGTAGCCAACAACCCGGAGGGTGAGGAACTGGTGCTGGAGATCAACAGCCCCGGCGGCTCTGTCTTTGCGGGTGCGGAAATGTACTCGGTGCTGAAAAGTTGCACGGTCCCGACACGGGCTGAGATTCAAAGTGTGGCCGCCAGTGCGGCCAGCTATTTGTGTCTGGGCTGCGACACGGTAGCCATCTCCCCGGTGGCCCAGATGATGGTCCATCTGCCCGCCACCCGCACCGACGGCGACCGGACGGCCCACCAGCGTTCCATTGGGATGCTGGATTCCACGCGGGAGGCCATCCTCAACGCCTACGAACTGAAAGCAAAGGGCAAGAGTGATCGGGCCGAGCTGCGGCGCATGATTGCCGCCGAAACATGGCTCAGCGCCCAGGATGCGTTGGACCACGGCCTGGTGGACGAAATTTTGGGCCAGGAGGGCCAGACGGCCATGAGCCCCGGCGCTCTGGTCAACGCCTTTGGACTGCCCGACATTGACGCTTTGCGGGCGGCCTACGACCGGGCCAACCCGCAGCAGCCCCAGCAGACCGCAGAGCCGGACTGGCGCATGGCGGCCCGTCTGGCAGTGGAACAAAATCGTTTTTGATGGGAGGACCTTATGAAAAAGAAACTGTACGACCTGATGAACCGGCGCACCGCCCTCATTCAGCAGGCGGAGGATGCCCTGAACGCCAACAACCACAGCGGCTATCAGAGCGCCATGGAGCAGATCACCAATCTCAATCAGGAGATTACCGATATCCAGGCTCTCATTGCGGAGCAGGACCGGCAGATGCTGAACGCTCCGGCTCCCACCGGCAGCGAGGCCGAGGACATTGCCCACGAGCGTGTCTCGGCGCTGATGCGGGGCGACGAGGTGACCTTTACGGTTAACGAGGTGCGCCGCGCCCTGCACAACCAGGTGACGGTGGCCACCGGCACCATCGTCCAGCCCACCGGCGTTGGTACAGATATCCGGGACCCCCTGGGCAATGTGGTGCCCTCCATTGTGGACCGGGTCCGCACACTGGATTTGACCGGCCTGGGCAGTTGGCAGGAGCCCTATGTCATTACGGAGCTGGACGCCAAGGGCGGCAAGGTGGAGACCACCGCCGGTACGGCCCGCCCCACTTCTACTGACCCCACCTTTGGCGTGGCGGAGATCAAGCCCTACGAGCTGACCGTGACCACCTTTGTGGACCGGAACATTGCCCGGTTGTCTCCGACCGCCTATTACGAGAAAATCCAGGGCATGGCCATGCGGGCTATGCGCCGCAGTCTGGGTGGCCTGATCGTCACCGGCGATGATCCCAGCACCCCCGTGTTCTACGGTATCACCACTGCCAAAAACAAGGCCGGTGCTAATATCTTTGCTGAGGCGGAGCTGGGTGCTGCGGTGGACGTCAATACCCTGGATGCCCTCTACTTTGCCTACGGCAGCGACGAGGCCATGGGCGCTGGTGCCCGGCTGCTGCTGACCAAGCCCACACTCAAAGCCCTGGGCGCTCTGCGCGGCACCAACGAAAAGCAGCGTCTGTTGGAGATCACGCCTGACCCCACCAATCCCAACAGCGGCACCATCCGGGACGGCGGCGTGATCCTGCCCTATGACCTGGTCAAGGCCGTGGGCAACGACAAGATCCTGTACGGCGATCCCACGAACTTCGAGGTGGGCCTGTTCGGTGACTACACCATCCGCCTGGATGAGTCTGTCAAGGCCGTGGAACGCATGGTGACCATCCTGGGCGACGCCTTTGTGGGCGGCAATCTGGTGGTGGATAAGGGCTTTGTTGTCGGCAAGATCGGCGGCGGTGACTGACCATGGCGCTGACACCGGAGCGGCTGGCGTCTCTGCTGGCCTACTGCCGTATCGAGGAGCCCACCGACGAGGAGCAGGCAACGCTGGAAACGCTGTATGACGCAGCGGTATCGTACATGGACCAGGCGGGCATTGCCCAGCCGCCGGAGGGAACGCCCCGCCGGGCCCAGTATGATTTGTGTGTCAACTTTATGGTGCTGCGGGACTTTGATTTGCGGGATGCCGTCATCACCGGGACGGCCACGGAAAGCCCGGCCTTTCGCTCCATGCTGAACCAGCTGAAACTGTCGGAGCCGATTGTGTCCAATTTGGACACCGGGGAGGGCTGAGCCATGGGCACACGCTATGTGGGCGCGGGCACGTTGAGCGAACCGGTGCAGATTCTGACGATACAGGAGACGGAGCCGGGGCGGTGGCAGTGGGTACCCAGCCGCAAAGCCTGGGCCCAAGTGGAACAGACGGCCAGGACCAACCTCTTTTCCAGGGTGGGCGTGGGTGCCCGGGATGCTGCTGTGGTGCTGCGCAGACAGCCCCTGACGCTCCACCAGGCCCTCTCCTGGAAGGGGCAACACCTGTTCCTGACGGCCATTACCGACCGGGGCCGGATGCACCTGGACGTAAAGGCGGCGCTGGTGGACCTGGTGGAGTGCCAGGCTGACCCGGTGGAGGACGGTCCGCACTTTCCCGGTGTCCTGACAGAAAAATACATCAAGCATGAGCAGCTGGAGCCCCTGGCCGTCAATACCACGGCTTTTGTGCTGGTGACGCCCAAGGTTATTGACCTGGAGGAGGGACGGCTGGTGGAGGTGGCCGGGGTGCCCTATGAGGTCCAGACAGCCCACCGGCTGGACCGATACAAAAATGAGTTTGAAGTCGTGCGAAAGGGGGACTTGTAATGCGTTTGGAAGTCCGGTACACCAACAATATCGGCGAGCGGCTGCACGGACTGGCGGCGGAGTTCCGGGCCGTCCGGGAGCAGCTGCTGGACCAGGCGAGCAACCAACTGGAGCAGGCCCTGGACCGCAGCATAACGGCCAGCGGTTTGCGGGATATCCATGGCAAGGTCCGGTCCTGGCAGGAAACGAAGAAGGGCAGCGGCGGCGGTTATGTGGCAATTCATCCCAAGCCGAGAACGTTTGTTGTTACTCAAACCGGCAAGGAATATGCAGTGGGTTATATCACCAATGCCATTGAAAATGGCCACAAGGTCCGGTTCCCCTCCGGCAGGGCCAAACGCTACCGGCCCGAGGTCCATATGGCCCGGGCCAGGGCGTTCAAATTCTACGCCGATACCCAGCCGGTGGCGGAGGAGGTGGCCCGGGAGATGGCACAGTCCGTTGAACGGCGGCTGGCCGCCTATCTGGAGGGATAGCCCATGGTAACACAGAACGACGTGGTGGCAGCGGTGTCCGCTGCCCTGACCGAGCGATACCCCGACAGCACCGTCTACACCAATCTGGTGCCGTCCAAGTTCCAGCGTCCGTCCTTTCTGGTGGAAACTACGGACATTGCCCTGACGGCGTCCACCGTCTCCACGGTCACCTTGCAGCTCACGGTCCGGGTGGTCTGCTTTGTGGCGGTGGATGAGTACCACAACAGCCAGCTGGAGGTGCTCAACGTCCGGCAGCTGAAAGTCCTGGGTATTTTCGCGCCGCTGTATCTCAAGGTGGGTGACCGGGCCCTTAAGGTGCAGCAGCTGGGCGGCAGCCCTGGCGGCCGGGACTGGATCGATGTGACCGCCGTACTGGCCTGGGATGTGGGGATCGCCGAACTGGCGGAGATCGTGGAGCCGCCCATGGGCATCATGGAGGAAATCAATCTGAATATGGAGGAATACAACCATGGGAATGCCGAGCATTGACATTGTTTTTACCGTGGCGGCCCAGACGGCCATTGCCCGCAGCGAGAAGGGTGTGGTAGCGGTTATCGTCAAGGACGCCGCCAACAACGGCCCCCTGGGTGCCATGACCACCAAGCTGCAAATCCCCGAAGGGCTGACAGCGGCCAACCAGGGATATTTGCAGCGGGCCTTTCTGGGCTACGTCAAGCCCACGCAAAAGGTCATCGGTTATGTGCTGCCCGAAGAAGCCGAGAATCTGACCGAGGCCCTGGACTGGCTGGCCACCCAGCAGTTTGACTATCTGGCGGGCCCGCCGGAGATCACCACCGAGGAGTGCAGCGCCGTCAAGGACTGGATTGTCACCCAGCGGGAGGAAAATCACGCCATTTTCAAGGCGGTGCTTCCCAACACCGAGGCCGATCACGAGGCCATTATCAACTTTACCACCGACGGCATCCAAGTCGGTGAGGACACCTTTGACGCCGCTGCCTACTGCTCCCGCATGGCTGGTATGCTGGCAGGCACCCCCATGACCTACAGCTGCACCTACGCCCCGCTGACGGAGGTGGAGGACGTGACGCGGCTGACCCAGTGGGACATGGATGCCGCCGTGGACGCCGGTAAGTTCCTGCTGTTCTTTGACGATATGGTCAAGACGGGCCGGGCCGTCAACAGCCTGACCACCATTGTCGGGAAATCCAAAGCCTACCAGAAAATCAAGATCATCGAAATCATGGACATGATCCAGAGCGATTTGCGGCGGGCGTTCCGGGACAACTATATCGGCAAGTATGCCAACAGCTACGACAATAAGATGCTGCTCCAGACGGCGGTTACCAATTACTTTACCACCCTGGCCCGGGATGAACTGATTCAGCCCGGCTTCACGGTGGGCATCGATGTGGAGGCCCAGACCGCCTGGTTGGACCAGAACGGCGTGGACACGTCTAACATGACCACGGAGCAGATCGAGCAGGCCAACACCGGCAGCGAGGTGTTTCTCTATGCCGCCATTCAGATTCTGGACAGCATCGAGGACATCAAGGTTACGATTACCGTATAAGGAGGGAGCAGTATGAGCATTGCAGCAAACCGGGTCATGTCCGGCACCTGGGGGCAGGTGTGGGTGGCCTCTGAACTTTGGGCCGAGGTCAGCGCCTTTCAGGCAAAATTCACCTATACCAAGGAAGACCAGCAGATGGCCGGACAGATGGCAGTGGATACCAAAATTGTCAACGCCAAGGGCACCGGCTCCATCACCATCAAAAAGGTATTCAGCCGCACGGCCAACCACAGCAATCAGGTGCTGAAAGGCATTGACGAGCGGCTGACCATTATCGGCAAGCTGGCGGACCCCGACGCCTACGGCGCGGAGCGTGTGGCGTTCTACAACGTCAGCCTGGACGAGGAGGCCATCATGGACTGGAAAGCGGGCGGCACCACCGAAATTACCATTCCCTTTACGTTTACCGAACGGGAGTGGCTCCAGGAGGTGCAGCCCACATGAGTGTTCTGGATATTTTGCTGGAGGGCACCGCCCGGAACGTCCAGAAAACGCCCCAGGAGCAGGACTATAAGGTTCTGCGGCTCAGCGAGGAGCTGGGCCGGGATGTGGTGTTCAAGCTGCGGGGCCTCAGCTACAACAAGTGCCACGAATTGGCGGATATGGAGGAAATGGACGTATTGACCGTCCTGGCCGGTGTGGTGGAGCCCAACTTGCAGGACGTTCGTCTGGCGGTCCAGTATGGGCTGCTCCAGGAGGGGGAAAGCTGGGGCCGCCATGGCGTCACAACCCATGATCTGGTCAAGGCCATGCTGCTGCCCGGTGAGATCTCCGCCATGGCGCACTGTATCCAGCAGCTCAGCGGGTATCGTATGATTGGGCTGGAAGCCGTAAAAAAAAATTAGAACAAGATGAGGACCCGGAGTTAAACCTGCTGTATTTCCTCTGGGTGCGGCACCATCTTACACCGGGGCAATTCTATGCGCTGCCCGCCGGGGAACGGCTGCTGCTCAATGCTTTTGCACTCCGGGAAACGGAGCAGCGGAAAGGAGGATAACGCATGACAGAGGCCGATATAGCGGTCATACTGAGAGATAATATGTCTCAGTATTTGAACCGGATGGAGGATGCCAATGATAGTTTCAACGATTCTCTGGATGAAACGGAGCGGCAGGCGCGGCAGTATTCCCGGCAACTGTCGCAGCTGACAGAGGCGCAAAGCCAGCTGCAAACCAGTCTGGTCACACTCCGACGGCAACTGCGGGAGGCGGAGCGGGATTTTGCAGAAACAAATAGCGCCGAAGACAGAAGCCGTGTCAACGCAATCAATGAGGAATATATTCAGTTGAATCAGACGTTGGCAAGCGTCCGGCAGAGAGCCAATGACGCCCGCCGTGCTCTGTACAATTTGACGGAAGTGGATAATCGCCGGAACAGTAATAACCCGTCTCCGAATCCTTCTCCGGATCCTTCTCCGGATCCTTCTCCGGATGGCGCTGCCGGAGACAGCCTGCTGTCGCGGCTGGGCGCTGCCGGTGCCACAGCCCTGGTGGGCGATCTGGCTTCCCAGGCCATTGGCACATTTGCTAACAGCTTTGGCGGCGACACCTTTGGCGGATATGTGAGCAACGCTCTGTCCTACGCCGGTATGGGTGCCTCCATTGGCACTGCTTTAGGAGGGCCGGTGGGTACAGCCATCGGCGCGGCATTGGGCGGCCTGGGCGGCATTGTGGCAGGCGCTCTCAAGGAATTTGAAAGTAAGGATGAAGCATTTAAAAGCTATGTGCAGGATGCTGTCAATACCATAAAGGAAGAACGTGCGGCATCCATTCAGAATGGCAGCAGCGTGGCGGCCCAGCGGGAGCAGGATACGCTGGCCTTTGACCAGCTGCTGGGCGAGGGCATCGGTACAGCCTATTTGGAGGACCTGCGGGAGATGTCGGCCAAAACCCCCATGACCTATGAGGGGCTGACCAGCATGAGCCGGGCCCTGGCCACGGGCTTCGGCGATACTCCGGAGCGGATGCTGAACCTGATGGAAAAACTGGGCGACGCAGGCAGCGCCGTGGGCATCGACGAGGCCGGTATGGCGGAAATGGCGAAATCCATGAGCCGCATGGAATCCAGCGGCAAGGCCAGCCTGGAATATTTGAACATTTTCCAGGAGCGGGGCGTGGATGTCATCGGTATCCTGTCCGATGGCCTGGGCAAGACCCAGGGCCAGATTTACGACATGATCTCCAAGAGCGAGATCGGCGGCGTGGAAGCCGTGCAAATGATCGAAAACGCCCTTGGCGATCTGTACGGCGGTGCCATGGAACAGCAGTCCCAGACCTTTGCGGGTCTGAGCTCCACGCTGGAGGATATGCAGGCGGAAATGGACGCCGCCTCCGGTGAAGGATACAACGACATCCGGAAAAAGGGCATGGAGGATCAGATTGCCTATCTGGAGAGCGACAGCGGCGAGATGATGAAAGAAATCAATTATGCCATGGGCGCGTGGGAAGCCAGTCTCGAAAACCAAAAGGAACAGATGATTCGAGACGCTATGACTGCTGTTTTCGATAGCACAGACTATCAGAATCTTATGGCCGACGGCTCCGATGAGGCGTTGGCGAAAGCCGGTGAAATGCTGGCGGCAGCCAAAGTCCAGGCTATCAATGAATACAATGCCAGCGAGGGCGCACAGCTGATGGTACAGTCGGAATTGTCCCTGATTGAGACGGTCCGCAATGATGCGTCGGCCAATAATGCCTATTGGGACGCGGGTTATCAGCTGGGCGAGGAATTTTCCAAGGGCCGTGCCGCTGGAATGGTTGCCAACATGAATACGCCAACCGCTGCCGCGATCTCTTTGGCAGAGCAAAGCAGCGCCGCTGTATCGTCCAGTGCGGCAGCGTCGCAGAAGCGCCTTGGCATGAGCACTGCGTCGTCATATGCCGCCAATCCCAAGGCCCACGCCTACGGCCTGGAGCGGGTGCCCTATGACAACTACCCAGCCCTGCTCCATGAGGGCGAGCGGGTGCTGACGGCAGCCGAGGCCCGGAGCGAAAGCCGGGGCAGCTCCGTCCAGATCGCCAAGCTGGCCGACCAGATTGTGGTCCGGGAGGATGCCGACATTGACCGCATCGCGTCGGCCCTGGTGGCCAAGCTCCAGGATGCCATGCTGACGGGGGTGTCGTAATGCTGCGGAAAATGATGTTCAAAACCGAGACCGGCCAGGAGATGACCCTGCCGGTGACCCCGGCCAGCTACACCGTCCGAAAAGGCAAACAGGTGCAGACCGTGGATGTCTACACCCTGGGTGCCTATACTGTGCCCACTACCGACGCCCGGGAGAGTATCACCCTGGACGTGTTCCTGCCGTCCAGTAACCGCTCCTACTGCGTCCAGTACACGGAGCAGTCGGTGATCCTGGCGTGGCTGCTCCAGCAGATCGAGAACCGGGCCAAGCTGCGGTTTATCGTCTCCGGCACCTCGGTCAATCTGCCGGTCTATTTTACCAACCTGGAGTACGGCGAGCAGGACGGCACCAACGACATTTACGGCACTCTGACCATGCAGCCCTATGTAACGCTGGCGGCCCCCACGGTGGAAACCCTGACTACCACGGCCAAGACCGCCGTCCGGGAGGAAACAGACCGGCAGACCAGCGCTACCACCTACACAGTAAAAACCGGCGATAACCTGTGGAATATCTGCCGCAAATTTTACGGCGACGGTACGCTCTGCTACAAGCTGGCGGCCTATAACGGCATCAAAAATGCCAATCTGATTTACACCGGTCAGGTGCTCAAGATTCCCGACAAGACCACTCTCCAGGGAACCACTGCCACCCAGTCGGCCCAGCCCTCCTCCACCGCCGTGGCGGCAGCGGCTAAACAAGACGGAGGCGGCACGTCAGCCGTTGTCAAGCCCACCGTCCAGCCCAGCACCTACCTGGTACGCCTGTCCAATGGCAGCCCGCTGACGGCCTGCCAGGCATCCTATGACTGGCGCGACCCCAAAACCGGGAAGAGCGGGTCCGGCACCGTCAAGTCCAGTCTGATGGTCACAGTTCCTGCCGGGGCCAATTTCACCCTGCGCTGGCGTTCCAGTCCCACCTGGTATGTGGACACGCTGACAGTGGACGGCAAGAGCCGCAAGGCTGTGGGCGACAATGTGACGGTGACGGTCAACGGTCCCAAGACCATCTCCATCCACTGGACGAGGTGACGCCATGAAGCTACTGCGAACCAACGCCAAAGGCACCCAGGATTTGACCCAGCTGGTCAGCCGCAGCACCTGGGCCGGGGATATCAAATCCTGTTCCCGGTCTCTGGAGGTTGATCTGGTGTCGCTGCCCGACGTGGAGCTGCCGGAGGCAACGGTGGACCTGGGCGACCATGTGGCGTTCTGGGGCGATACGGACCAGCTGTTTGACGGCTTTGTGTTCTCCGTCCAGACGGCCACCGACGCCCGCACCAAAACCATTCGCTGCTACGACCGGGGCGTCTACCTCAACAATAACCAGGGCTATTACCGCT
Source organism: uncultured Oscillospiraceae bacterium (assembly GCA_944385415.1). Classification (GTDB taxonomy): domain Bacteria; phylum Bacillota; class Clostridia; order Oscillospirales; family Oscillospiraceae; genus Avoscillospira_A. The sequence goes on from CALWXC010000014.1 coordinate 15,812, forward strand.
TCACCAACACCACCCCGGAGGCCGTGGTGCAGCAGTTGGCCGGGGAGTTCGGCCTGTCCCTGGGCGCGATCGCGTCCACGGGCCACCGGTTTTCCCGCAATTTCCTGGGCCAGTCCCTCTATAAGATCATGGCCACCGGATACACGTTAGCGGCAGCAGCCACCGGCGAGCGGTACCGGATCGCCTTTGATCTGGACAAGCTGACGGTCCGCAAGAAGGAGCAGGGAAAGTACACCCTACTCATCAAGGGCGGCTCCAATCTGCTCAGCGCCTCCGTCACCGAGTCCATTGAAAATCTGGTAAACCGGGTGCGGATCGTCGATGACAGCTACAAGCTGGTCACCACCCAGGAAAACGGCGGCCACATCCAGCAATATGGCGTCATGCAGCGGGTGATCAAGCAGTCCGACAACAGCACCGAGGAAGCCAAGGCCCTGCTGGAGGACAACGGCCCCACCCAGAAGATTACCCTGGAATGTGTAGGCGACACCCGCAGTATCGCCGGAACCATGGTGGCCGTCCAGGAGCCATACACGGGCCTGTGGGGCAAGTTCTGGGTGGACAGCGACACTCACACCTGGGCCGACGGCATCTACACCAATAAGCTGGTGCTGAACTTCGAGAATATTATGGACGAGCAGGAGGTCGGCAACCTGCCGGAGTAAGGAGGTATCCATGGACGAGAATCCCTATCAGAAATTTGTGACCATGTTCCGCAATCCCGACCCCGCCGACGGCTGGCAGCTGTGCGAGGGCAAGGTGATTTCTGTGCGGCCCGATGCGCCGTATCGTTTTGAAGTCTTCGGCCTGATCTTCCAGGAGGGCCAGGGCATCCGCTGCAATGAGCAGCTGGCAAACGGCTTGAAAGTGGGGGACCGGCTGCTCTGTCTGGCTGACGCTTCGACCCTGTACATTCTGATGAAGGTGGTGCCGCTATGAGTTTGTTCCCCATGCTGGGCGGCAGCGTCCCCCAGCCGTCCCAGACCCTGCCCCTCTATCGGGAGATCATGGCCGACCCGGACACGGGACTGCCCGTGTGGAAAAACGGCAGGCCCGTGGAGGTGGAGGGAGCCGCCGCCGTGCGGCTCTGGGCCATGACGGCGCTGCGGACCATGCGCTATCACCATGCCATCTACTCCGGCCAGTTCGGCAGCGAACTCTCTACCCTTATGGGCCAAGGCTGGTCCTCCGATATCAAGACGGCGGAAGCCCCCCGCATGGTGCGGGAAGCCCTGCTGGTTAATCCCTATGTGTCCGAGGTATCGGACATTGTGGTGGACTTTGCAGACGATGAGCTGCAAATCTCCGCCACGCTCAAAACCATTTACGGGGAGGTGCGCGTTTGAAATCCTTTGAAGAAATTTTGCAGTCCATGAAGCAATCTCTGGCGGTGTCCAATTTGGACACACAGGAGGGCAGCTATACCGATACCCTGATTCGGGCTGTGGCCCTGGAGATTGCCGCCGACTACTTCGACCACGATGCTATGATTCCCGTGGCTTTTGTGGACGAGACCAGCGGCATCTACATCGACCGCCGCTGCGCTGAGTACGGCATTGAGCGGAAACCCGGCACCAGGGCCACTGCCACCATCACATTTGCGGGCAGCAACGGCACCACAGTCCCGGCAGGAACCGCTGTCCAGACGGCAGAGGGCCTGGTCTTTGCTACCGACAAGGCTGTTACCGTGTCCGATGGCACCGCCACCGCAGCTGTGACAGCCCAGGACGTGGGCGAGCAGTACAACGTGGAAGAAAACGCCATCACCACCCTGCAAAACTCCGCAGGCGTCACCGTCCAAAGCAGCACCGCTGCCCAGGGCGGTACCGACATGGAGACCGACGCGGCTCTGGTCCAGCGGCTCTATGATCTCTGGCGCAAGCCCGCCACCTCCGGCAACGCCTATCACTATGAAAAGTGGGCCCTGGAAGTGGAGGGCATCGGCAAGGCCAAGGTCTTTCCCTGCTGGAACGGCGGCGGCACTGTCAAGGTGGTGGTCCTGGGCAGCAGCCTGGAGCCGCCCAGCCCGGAGCAGGTGGCCGCTGTGGCGGCCCACATTGAGGAGGAGCGCCCGATCTGTGTGGAGGTCACTGTGGAGGCGGCGGAGACGCTGACCGTGGACGTGGCCGCCGCCATCGTACTGGATGGCACCAGGAGCGCCAAAGGGGTGCAGGAGCAGTTTTCCCAGCTGCTGGACGAATATCTGCGCTCCATTGCCTTTGTCAGTTCTGCGGTCATCTATAACCGCATTGCCTATATGCTACTGTCCATTGACGGCGTCCAGGACTTTACGGCGCTGACGGTCAATGGCGGCGAGGTCAATCTGACCCTGGCCGATAACCAAGCGCCGGTGCTGGGGGAGGTGACAGTCGCATGATTGCCAACCAGTATCCCAAGTGGTGGCAGGCATCGCCGGAGACCCTGGCAATCTGGCAGGCCGAGGACACAGAGGCGGCAGCCCTCCGGGCCCACTGGCGGGAAATCCTGGACCAGTGCAATGTGGGGACGGCCACCTGGGGCCTGGCATTGTGGGAGCGGCAGCTGGACTTGCCCACAGATAGTGGCTTGCCGGATGATCTGCGCCGGTCGAAGATTCTGGCCAAGCTGCGGGGCCTCGGGACCGTGACATTGGCGATGATGCAGGCTGTAGCCGAAAGCTACACCGACGGAGAAGTGGTGGTCGAGGAATACCCGAAGCAATATTATTTTAATCTCCGGTATCTGGACACCGTGGGCGTTGCGCACCAGGATCAGCTGATGCAGACCATTGAGGAGATCAAACCGGCCCACCTGGAATACCACATCATCCACCAGGCCACGACCACCTCCACCATCTACACCGGCATTGCCGCCCGGCAGGGCGACCGGTACCGGCTGGCCCCGGTGGTGTGCAGCGGTTACCGGCAGAATCCCGTATACTGCGGCATTGCGCCCCGGCAGGGCGACCGCTACCAGCTGCGGCCTCTTTCCTGTGGCCCGCTGCGCCGCGACCCGGTACGGGTGGGGATGGTCATGCGGCAGGCCGACAAAATCATTGTAAAGCAGGTGAAAACATGAGCAAATTGCCCGAATTAACTTTGACCAAAGCCGGTGCGGCCATGCTGGCCAAAACGCCCATTGGTTCGGAAATCCCCGTGACCAAGTGGCGCATTGGTGACGGCCAGCTCCCTGGCGGCGAGGACCCCAGAGACCGGACCCAACTGGTCAACCCCGTCCGGGAGCTGCCCATTGCCAGCGTGAAAAATGACGGCAACCAGTGCCTGATCAAGGGCCAGCTGGTCAACACCGAAATGGATGCCTTTACCTGGCGGGAGACGGGCCTCTATGCCACCGACCCCGACGACGGCGAAATTCTCTACGCCTACGGCTGCGAAGCCGACGGCGCGGAGATCCCCGCCGGAGCCACCCAGCTGCGGGAGATCGAGTTTGGTGTGGAGCTGGTGTTTGACACGGCGGCCAATGTGACGGCAGTTATCAGTAAGACGCTGATCTTCGCCACACTGGCGGACGTTGAAAACATTCAGGCCGCCGCGGTGGAAACGGCGGTCAATCAGATTGCCAGTCAGATCATCAGCGGCAGCATTTCCACCGCCCTGACCGCCGACAACGGCGCAGAGCTGACCACCGACGACGGTATGCAGATCGATGCTGTGCGATTTTTATGAGGAGGTTTGAGTATGAGCATCAAAACCAATGAGTTGCCCCAGGCGGCAGCAATGGCCGACAACGACAGCTTTGTCGCCACGACATCCCAGGGGACAAAGCGCATTTCGCTGTCGCTGCTCAAGCAGATCATGGGGCAGATTTTCGCGCCGGCGCCGGTGGCATCCACCACCGTGCTATATGTCAACGCAGACAGCGGCAGCGACAGCAGCGACGGCAAGAGTGCGGAGCGCGCCAAAAAGACACTGGCGGCTGCCCTGGCCACACTGCCCAAGGACCTGGGCGGCAAATCTGTCACAATCAACCTCAGCGGCACGTTTGATGAGCTTGTGAACATCCAGGATTTCTGCCACGGTGATTTGACGCTGCAAGGTGAGGAAGGAGCGCATGGCAGATTTACCAATGCAGGCACAATCTACTCCAATGATGTCCTGCTTACCATCAATAATGTGGACTTTTCTGGGACTGCCTCGTCTCATGTGCTGATCATCCGCGACAACAAATCGGTTGTCATTGAAAATTCGGTTATGGACGCAACCGCTGGTGGTAATGGACCAATGATGCGCCGCAATGGCTATGTGTTCTTTAACAACTGTTCTATCAGCAACGCCAGCAGGGATGCGCTGCTGGTAAACTCCGGCGTTGTATCCGTTCTCAATTTGTCTGGAAGCAGCAATAATACTGGCGTAAAATGCGGAAATTCTTACTACAGAGAGACTGGCATTGTAATTGCCAATGGGTTGACCATCAGCGCCAGTGTGCAGTTCCAGTCTGAGCAGGGCGGCGTAATTTTCAATGACGGTAAACTGTATGGAGGGGAATGAGCATGAAAGTAACCTATGCAAATCAAACTTATAACTGTATCAAAGCCATCCGGGAAGGAAACAGTGCTACGCTGTATCTGGCTGATGGTGGCCCTATCCACCTGTACGGGATTCAGGAGGATGCCTGGGAGAAGTTCCAGTTTGAGGGCGGCGACTGGTATCAGCCACCCCTGGAGGAGGTCAAGGCCCAGCGTATTGCACAGAGTAAGGCTGATCTGGCAGCGTACCTGGAATCCCATCCTATCCAGTGGACCGACGGTGAGCAGTACTCCATTACCGCAGAGAAACAGCAGCAGCTGACTGGCAAGATCCTGTCGGCCACGCTGGCACAGCAGACCTCCACGCCGTACACGCTGACGTGGAACAGTACCGGCCAGGTGTGCAAGGAGTGGACCCTGGAGGAGCTGGGTAAGCTGGCCTTTGCCATCGATGCCCGCGTCACAGCCCTGGTGGCCTACCAGCAGACCCAGGAGGTGGCCATGCGGGATGCCGAAAGTCTGGAAGCCCTGGCGGCCATCGAGATGGACTATGACGCAGTGGGGTAATCGTGTCCTGTCCATGCTCCTATGGAGCTGGGGCGGCACGGTGTACTTCTTGATGGAGGTGGGCTACAAGTCCATCACCGGCCACCCAGAGCGGATCAGTTGGACCATGCTGGTGTTGGCCATCCTTCTATCCATCCCCCTGGAGCGCTTCGGGGCGGAGCTGCCCTGGGAGATGCCCTTGATGTTCCAGGCTGCCATCTGCACCGTGGCCATTACCGCCACGGAGTTGGTGGCCGGGCTGATCCTCAATACCTGGCTGGGCCTGGGCGTCTGGGATTATTCCCATCTGCCCCTCAACCTATGGGGTCAAATCTGCGTCCAGTATGCCCTGCTTTGGTACATCCTGTGCCTGATCTTTATTCCTGTATTCGACTGGCTGCGCTATGCAGTCGAAGGCGGCGAGAAGCCGCACTATACATAAATCAGCAACGGCGAATACGCCGAAAAATGAAAGGAGAAAAAACTATGCTGAAAAACTATCTGTGGACCATCTGGCAGTGTGCGAACGAGGAGCGCACCGACGGCGACAATCTGACCGGCGATATGGAGATCGCGCCCAACCTCTTTGTGGAGGGTATCAAGGGCAATCCCCAGCACCAGTACAAGGCCCTGGCGGAGATTGACGTCCCCGCAGCCAAGGCCAAGTGGGAGGCCCTGGACGCTGCTGCCCAGGCCAAGGAGTACGACGAGGTCGGCAAGATCATCGACCGCAACTACAAGGCGCTGTGCGCGGCCTTTGTTGCCGGTGACCGGGAGAAGTTCCTGTCCATCGTCAACAGCTGACCAACCGGGGCCGGGACACCGGCCCCATCCACAAAGGAGGACCATATGGAATTTGATTGGATGCTGGCAGTCAAAGCCGGACTTACTGCTGCACTGGGAGCATTCTCCGCTTTTTGGGGCTGGCTGGGCTGGCTGATTGCGGCCTGGGTGGTGCTGATGGCCCTGGACTACATTACCGGCACCGCTGCCGCCATGAAAAACGGTGAATGGGCTAGTCATACGGCCCGGGAGGGTATCTGGCATAAGATGGGCGAGGTGGTGGTGGTCATCATTGCCGCCTTTGCCGATGGTTTACTGTCTATCATCATGGAGCAGCTGCCCATGGTGGAGATTGCCCTGCCGGAGATCGGCTTGCTGCTGCCTTTGGTGCTGGTGTGGTACGCCATTACGGAGCTGGGCAGCATTGCCGAAAACGCCCAGCGCATGGGCGCTCCCATTCCGGCCTGGCTGGTAAAGCTCATGGCCAACGGCAAGGAGGCCGTGGACGCCGCCGGGGATAAGCTAATTGGAGGTGACAGCGAAAAATGAAACTGCTGCTGATTGCAGGCCATGGCGCCGGTGACCCCGGCGCTGTGGGCAATGGCTTCCAGGAGGCCACCGAGACCCGCAAGGTGGTGGCCGCTCTGGCCCAGGCCCTGGATGGCTGCTGCGATGTGGCTACCTATCCTACGGATCGCAACGCCTACAGCGATTACAAGGCGGGGCAGTTGACCAAAACGGCCCAGTTCGCCCGGTATGACTATGTGTTGGAGATCCACTTCAACGCCGTCAAGGCCTCCACCACCGACGGCAAAACCAAGGGTACGGAGATTTACGTTACCACCGCCGAGCCGGGCACAGAAGTGGAGCAGGCCATGGTGGCGGCCATCGCCGCCGTCGGTCTTACCAACCGGGGCGTAAAGCGGAACAACTGGGAAGTCATCAACCAGGCCCGGAAAGCTGGGACCTCTTCGGCCCTGCTGGAGATTTGCTTTATTGATGATGCCGACGATATGGCTATCTATGCAGCCAAACAGTCGGATATCGTCGAGGCCATCGCCATGAGTATCATTGACGGCTTTGGCTTGCAGCGGCCGGAGCAGGAACAGGAGGAAACTATGACATACGAACAGTGGAAGGCTTTTGCCCAGCGTTATGAGGCCGAACAGGCTGCCCAGGCCCCGAGCCAGTGGTCAGCTGCCGACCGGGAGTGGGCTGAGAACAACGGCGTTGTTGCCGGTGCTGGAAAGAAAATGGACTATATGTCTCACGTTACCAAAGAGGAAGTGACGGCTATGTGTCACCGGACCTATGAGCTGGTCGTGAACCAGCAATAAAGCAGGGCCTATTGCAAAATTTTGCAATAAATTATAGTATTTCCCCTTATTTTTCCCCTTACGCCGAGCGAGATGTAAAGCACGCTATTTCGTAGAATGCCCTTTTCGCTGTAAAAATTTGAACTATTTTCGTCAGAAAACACTTATTTCTCCCCTATTTTTTGTTACCAAATAGTTCAAATCCCTCCCACTCCGCCAAGAGCATCTGCGTTTTTCGCAGATGCTCTTCTTTTTGTCTCTATCATGTGCCATAAAGGAACGGTTGCACTTCCCTTATCTTGCAGCTTTTTCAACAATGTTCCATTTTTTCCGTTGCCTTTGGGGGCAAAACGCGCTATACTATTCCATACTATCCACGCTGTGACCCGCCATTGGCCGCGTCACGCCAGAAAGGACGTCTCATGAAACGGATCGCCATCGTCACCGACAGCAACAGCGGTATCACTCAGACCGAAGCCAAGCAACTGGGGATTTCCGTGCTGCCCATGCCATTTTTTATCGATGATACCCTCTATTTCGAAGACATCACATTGACTCAGGAGGCTTTTTACGAAAAGCTCTTACAGGATGCCGACATCTCCACCTCCCAGCCCTCTCTGGGCGACGTGACCCAGCTGTGGGACCAACTGCTGCAGGAGTATGAATCGGTTCTGCACATTCCCATGTCCAGCGGTCTCAGCAGCTCCTGTCAGTCGGCCCGGATGCTGGCCGACGACTACGACGGCCGTGTGGTGGTGGTGGACAACCAACGGATCTCCGTCACGCAGCGCCAATCCGTGCGTGACGCCATGGCCCTGGCAGAATCCGGGCACAGTGCTGAGGAAATCCGCGCGATTCTGGAAGAACAAAAGCTCCAGGCCAGCATTTATATCAGTCTGGAAACCCTCAAATATCTGAAAAAGGGCGGCCGCATCACCCCTGCCGCCGCCGCCATCGGCACGGTCCTCAATCTCAAGCCCGTCCTGCAAATCCAGGGCGAAAAGCTGGACGCCTATGCCAAGGTGCGCGGCAAAAAAGCCGCCCGCCGAACCATGATCGAAGCCATTCAAAAGGACCTGAAAAATCGTTTCGCGGAACCATTGGCCCAAGGCCGCATGGGCTTCGGCATCGCCTATTCCGGCAATCTGGAGGAAGCCCTGGACTGGAAAGCAGAACTGGAAGCCGCTTTCCCCGGCGTGGACTTCCAGATGGACCCCCTGAGCCTCAGCGTCGCCTGCCACATCGGTTACGGCGCCCTGGCCTGCGGCTGTTATGTGAAGGCAATCTGACATCTTATGGGAGCTGTGATTTGCACAGCTCCCACTTTTCGCAATTTTAACAAATTGTTCACGATTCATTCGTTGTTTTTTCATAAAGCACAAGTATAATTAGATGCAAATAAAGAAACGAAAGGAGGATGCAGCATGATGTATCACAACATTCCCGATATCGATGATCTGATCTTCGGCAACGATGACGATTGTTCCTACAACAGCGAAAAGTAAGGACCAGGGATTCGGGGACGAATGCCCTGGCTTTTCTTTTTGTCCGGTCCTACCGCCCCAGAGGGCCGGAGATCTTCCACGAAAATTTCCCATCATCACCCGATGATGTTTTTTATAATTTCATTTCATCGATTGCAGCAAAGACCGCCGCGGACAGTTCCGCGGCGGTCTTTGCTTTTGGTCGTGATGGGTCCGGCGGAGCGGCGGTATGGCACAAACCGTTTGTTCCGCCGGACCGTGGAAAAGAGGGGGATATCACGGGGACGTGGGACCCTGGGCCTGCCTCGTCCCAGGCGTCCCGACCGTCCAGAGATACGGAATACCGCTGCCCGCTCTCGCGTCCCTTCGGAAGTCAGGCAAGACGGGGGCCGGTTGGTCCCCGCTCCCGAAGGCCGCAAAAAAGCGGACGTCGCCACGTCCGCTTTTGTTGTTTCCATTCTGGAATACCGGAGCCGATGCTGCTGCATCGCTCCCTTTGGCGTTGTTTTAGAGCAGTCCCCAAACGGGGGTGGAGCTCCTAGTAGGTCTTCTGACTGAAGCGTTCAGGCAGTTCGTCCTGCCAACGGGTGTCCCTCGCCTTCCCAGCGGCTGCGCCGCCAGTGACCTGCTTTCGCAGAAAAGAGACATCCTCCGCCATCACAGCTAGGCATCCGTCCTCCGCCCGGACTTTCGTCCGAGGTTCCGGTACGGCGCCTGTCCGGGAGTTTCACCCGATTCCCTTGTTCAGTACAAGGATGCGTGTCCAGTCCGTGGACCGGGTCGCGCACATTGCCACAAAAGCCGGATCTGGTATTCAATTCTCTAGAACCATCCTACCACATTCCGGCTCCGCTGTAAACCCCAACGGGGTTTTTTCTGCGTTTTTTCTGCGTCTGATTTATCCGTTCCGCAGCTCTGCCAGCATGGTCTCCACGGTCTTTCCCGTCACCGGGTGACGCTTCCACGGGGCAATCTGCGCCATGGGCTCCAGGACAAAGTCCCGCAAGTGCATCTCCTTATGGGGGATTTGCAGCGTCGGGCCGTCCAACACCCGGTCGTCATAGAGCAGAATATCCAGGTCCAGTGTCCGGGGGCCCCAGTGAATGGTGCGCTGCCGGTTGGCCGCCGCTTCCATCTCATGAAGACAGTCCAGCAGCTCCTCCGGCTCCAGCAGCGTCCGCAGCTCCAGGGCACCGTTGAGGAAATCGTCCTGTTCCACGCCGCCGTAGGGGGCTGTCACCAGATAGTCCGACACCCGGACCACCTGGCAGTCGGGCCGGTCGTTGAGCTGGGCCACCGCGCCGTCCAGATACGCCTGCTTATCCCCCAGATTGGAGCCCAGGGCCACATAGGCCGTGTGCCAGCCCCGATGGATGGCCACCGAAACCGTTTGGAGGGGCAAACCGATGGGAGCCCAGGGCTTTTCCACCTCCACGTCCACCTGTTCCAACAGGGGATATTCCAGCAGCAGTGCACGAGCCAGCTGCTCCACCACGCTTTCCAGCAGCTTCCAGGTGTGTTCCTGGACATACTTCTGGACAAAGTGGCTCACCTCGCCGTAGTGGAGAGAAGCGGTCAAATCGTCGGTGCATCCGGCCTTGCGGGTGCTGAGGTACAGGGTGAGATTGAACACAAATTTCTGCCCCAGGACGTTTTCTTCGGGAAACACGCCGTGATGGGCGAAGACTTCCAGCTTTTGAATGGTGATCTTGTCCATGTTTTCCTCCTTACCGGCCCAGAATGGCCTCGGTCATGGTGATGGCCCGGCGGTTTTCCTTGACATCGTGGACCCGCACAAAGGCGCAGTCCTGGAGCACGGCCATGACGGTCGTAACCAGCGTCCCCTCCACCCGCTGATCGGCGGGCAGGTCCAGGGTCAGACCGATAACCGATTTCCGGGACGTTCCCAGGAGAATGGGCAGATTCAACTGGTGCAGCCGCTCCAACCGGCGGATGCACAGCAGGTTTTGCTCATAGGTTTTGGCAAAGCCCACGCCGGGGTCCACCATGATTTTCTCCCGTGCGACGCCGGCGGCTTCGGCAATGGCCACGGAGCCCTCCAGGTCCCGGACCAAATCCTTCAAAAAGTCGTCATAGACCGCCTCCCGGCGGTTGTGCATCAGGCAGCAGGCGGCACCGTATTGGGCCGTCAGCTCTGCCACCTTGGGGTCATGACGGAAGCCCCATATATCATTGACCAGATCGGCCCCCGCCGCCAGAGCTGCCGCCGTCACAGGGCCCTTATAGGTATCGATGGACACGGGCACATCCAGCCGGGCTTTGACGGCTTCAATGACCGGCGCTACCCGGTCAATCTCCTCCTGGTCGGGAATCACCGTGTGGCCGGGCCGGGTGGACTCGCCGCCGATGTCGATGATATCCGCGCCGTCTGCCACCATCTCTTCCGCATGGCGCAAGGCCGCGTCGAGACGGTCGAATTTGCCGCCGTCGGAAAAGGAATCGGGCGTCACATTCAGAATGCCCATGATGTACGTCTTTCCATGGTCCGCAAAGGTGCGGTTTCCAATAATCATAACGAAACTCCTCGTGGTTCAATATGCAATTTGCAGGTTTTTCTTTTCCGGCAGCCAGTTGCAGTCCGCCGCCGCCGGACAGGCATAGCAGGCCCGGGACGCCTTGTCGGCCCGGTACAGGCTGCGGCACAGCCAATCCTCCGCCCCTGTCTTCCGATGGGAGAGAATCGCCTGTTGAATGGCCGCCGTCTCCGTCTCGGAAAAACCGCAGTCCCGGAGAATCTCCCCGGCTAACCTGGCCCCGGCAACCTCATGGGGCGTGCCCGCGGTGCTCTGCTCCTGACGGCCCACGTCGTGGAGCAGGGCGGCGGCATACAGGACCTCTTTCGACAGGTCCACACCGTCCTCCAGCCCCAGGATATACAGAATCCGCGCCACGTCCAGCAGATGTTCCATGGAGTGGCGGCAGAATTGCCGGTCCGCTTCCGCCGCCCACAGCTGCCCGTACTCCCGCTGAAAAATCGGGTGGCAGCGGACGGCCTCCAGTCGTTTCATGGTGTCCATCTTATTTCACCATCTGCAAAAAGGTCTGCTGCAAGGACAGGTCCTCGGCAAAGACGCCGCGGACAATGGTGGTGACGGTCTTGCTGCCGGGCTTCTGGACGCCCCGCATGGTCATGCACATATGTTCCGCTTCCAGCATGACCATGACGCCCTTGGGATGCAGATGCTGTTCCAAGGCGTCGGCAATCTGGGCCGTCATGTTCTCCTGAATCTGGGGCCGCCGGGCAAAGACCTCCACGGTCCGGGCCAGCTTGCTCAGGCCCGCCACCCGGCCGTCGGGGATGTAGGCCACATGGGCTTTGCCGTAAAAGGGCAGCAGGTGGTGTTCACAGACGGAGTAAAAGAGAATATCCTTTTCCAGCACCATATTGTTGTTGACCGCCTGGAACTGTTTGGCCAGATGCGTGCCGGGGTCCTCGTAGAGACCGCCGAATATCTGTTGGCACATTCTGGCGATACGGTCCGGCGTCTCCAGCAGACCCTCCCGGTTCACATCCTCGCCGATGCCCTCCAGCAGCAGCCGGACGCCTTCTCTGATCTTGTCCTGATCCATCATGCTCGTGTTCCTCCTTTTTTTCTGTTCGAGACGCGAGTTTTTGCATAAAAAAACCATCCCGATGTGAGTGAGCCGTTGGAATCAACAATACCGCACAGCCATCCGAAGACGGCTGCACTCCCCTTCACAATCGAGATGTATGGATTCATCTGTATGTTGCAACGGGTGCGGGCTCCGCATCGTAAGACGAGCTTTTCGTTTCTGTGGCAACTCCCCATCCACGGAACACTTGACGCACAGAGCCCTATTCTGCAATATTGTTCGCCGTGAGTATAGCACAGCCACCGCCGGAATGCAATGGGCAATCCCGCGGCGGGGCGTCCAGATTCGGTATTTTTTTACTTTTTCGGGTTTGGCAGTTGCAGAACCGCACCGCTCCCCTGCCCGGCTTCTCCCCACGGCACACCGGGGCACTCTGGACAAACCGCGCTCCATTGGGTATAATACCAATCATATGATTTTTACAGAACCCCTGCCGCTTGATACCAAAGGAGGATGTGCGGATGCCGTCAGACACCAAGCAGGCAATCGCCGCTGCGTTTGCCCAGCTTTCACAGAAAAAACCTGTGGACAAAATCACTGTGAAAGACTTGGTGGAGCATTGCGGCATCTCCCGGCAGACCTTTTACTACCATTTCCAGGATATTCTCGATGTGATGGAGTGGTCCATTCGACAGCTGCCGCAAAAAGCCACAGACAACAGCCTGCATCTTCCCTCGGAAGCGGAAGCCATTGAGGAATTTATCGTCGTAGCCACCACATACGGTGATGTTCTGCTGCGGCTGATGAGCTCCCAGAAGCGGGAGCAGGTGGAATCGTTTTTCGTCACCGCCATGAGCACCTGCATTCATCAGTTTATCATTGCCCGGAAGCCGGACTGGAAGTTTAATCAAGCCGATTTGACCGTGGTGCTGCGGTTTTACGCCTGCGGCATGACCGGCGTGATTCTGGACCTCTGCCGCAGAAAGGATGTGGACTACAAACAGCTGTCCGTTCAACTGGCCGAACTGCTGTCCGGTAATCTGATTTGAACCCCCGCCCCGTATGTGTTTTTTACACATGCGGGGTTTTGTCTATACAGATTCAAAAAATTGTCCATGGCGCTGCGCCGCCCTGTCCCCTACAATAAACTGTATTGTATCTTGCACACATCGCGGCACAGGATAGCCCGTTGCCGTGCCCCCATTCCACCGGTTCTGCCGGGCGGCGCGTGGAAGGGTCCAGAAGTTTCAGGAGGAATCTGCGGATGAAAGAAGTCAAATCTCCAAAAAAACCACTGATCTATTATTATGTGATCGTCATGCTCTGTCTGTTGCTGTTCAATTCTCTGGTGATGCCCTGGCTGGCCCAGCGGCAGATCATTGAAGTGGACTACGGCACCTTTTTGACGATGACCGAGCAGCATCAGATCGGTCAAGTGGAGGTGCAGGAAAATCAAATCCTGTTTACAGACAAAACAATACCACCATTTACAAGACCGGCGTCATGAACGACCCGCTGTTGGTGGAACGACTCAACGCCTCCGGCGCAATCTTCGGACAGGAGATTGTGGAAGAGATGTCGCCGCTGATGTCCATTGTGGTCTATTGGATTCTGCCTGTGGTGCTGTTCATCGGCATTGGACAGCTGATGAGCAAGAAGCTCATGAACAAGGGCGGCGGCAACCGCATGATGTTCGGCATGGGCAATTCCAATGCCAAGGTCTACGTCCAGTCCAGCGAGGGCATCCACTTTGCCGATGTGGCCGGCGAGGACGAGGCCAAGGAAAATCTGGCGGAAATTGTGGACTATCTGCACAATCCCGGCAAATACCGGGAAATCGGCGCATCCATGCCCAAGGGCGTCCTGCTGGTGGGCCCTCCCGGCACCGGTAAAACCATGCTGGCCAAGGCCGTGGCCGGTGAGGCAAACGTCCCCTTCTTCTCCATGTCCGGCTCGGAATTTGTGGAGATGTTCGTGGGTATGGGCGCTTCCAAGGTCCGGGATCTGTTCCGCCAGGCCAAGGAAAAAGCGCCGTGCATTGTCTTTATCGACGAAATCGACGCCATCGGCAAGAAGCGTGACGGCCAGATGGGCGGCAACGATGAACGGGAGCAGACGCTGAATCAGCTGTTGACGGAAATGGATGGCTTTGAGGGCAACACCGGCGTCATCATCCTGGCCGCCACCAACCGGCCCGAATCTCTGGACCCGGCGCTGACGCGGCCCGGCCGTTTCGACCAGCGGGTGCCGGTGGAGCTGCCGGATTTGAAGGGACGGGAGGACATTCTCAAGGTCCACGCCCGGAAAATCAAAGTGGCCGACGATGTGGACTTCCACCAGATCGCCCGCATGGCCTCCGGCGCCAGCGGCGCGGAGCTGGCCAACATTGTCAATGAAGCGGCCCTGCGGGCCGTCCGCAGCGGCCGGCCCTTTGCCAACCAGAGCGATCTGGAAGAGAGCATCGAAGTGGTCATTGCAGGTTATCAGAAGAAAAACGCCATTCTCACCGATCAGGAGAAATGGACCGTGGCCTATCATGAAATCGGCCATGCCCTGGTGGCCGCCTGTCAGACCCAGTCGGCTCCGGTGCAGAAAATCACCATCATTCCCCGGACCTCCGGCGCGTTGGGCTACACCATGCAGGTGGAGGAAGGCAACAAATACCTCATGACCAAAGAGGAAATCGAAAACAAAATTGCCACGTACACCGGCGGCCGCGCCGCCGAAGAGGTGGTGTTCAACACCAGCTCCACTGGCGCGTCCAACGACATTGAACAGGCCACCAAGCTGGCCCGGTCCATGATCACCCGGTACGGTATGAGCAAGGATTTCGATATGGTGGCCATGGAGACCACCACCAACCAGTATTTGGGCGGCGACACTTCTCTGACCTGTTCCATGGAGACCCAGACGGAAATTGACCGGCAGGTGGTGGCGCTGGTCCGCCGGCAGCACCAAAAGGCCGTGCAGATTCTCACGGACCACCTGGACAAGCTCCACGCTCTGTCCAAGTACCTTTATGAAAAAGAAACGATCACCGGTGAGGAATTTATGGAAATTCTCAACGGTTGACCATGAAAAACCGCCCAGCTCTCGAAAGAGCGTTGGGCGGTTTTCTGTATTTGTGGCCTGCAAAATCCCTCCCCGGTTCTGCGGTTACAGCCCCAGGATCTTGGCGGCACTGCGGCGGGTCAGCCGGTAGACACCGTACAGGCCCAGGGAGATCAGGACGGCCAGGGCCAGACAGTTTCGCAGTCCCAGGACCTCGCTGAGCGTAAAGCGGTTGTCGTTGAAGTAGAGAATCATGGTATAAAAGGCGAAAATCAGGGACGTTCCGGCCACGGTTGGCACCAGGAACACCCGCCGGACCTGGCTGGCTGCCGAACGATTCAGATACGCCGCCGGTGCGCCCATACGGCGCAGATCGTCGTAGACCGGCCGGTTGGTGATGGCAATGGTCAGACTGCGGGTAAAGGCAATGACCACCACCGCCGCAAAACAGACGATGGCAATAAAGATAAACAGCATCAGGAACACCGCCATGGTTTTGACGAAATCCGCCTGGTCCAGCACCCGGAACTTGGGCATGTACTGCCAGTACAGTCGGAACTCAGAGCTGTCCCGCTGCTCATAATCGATGCCGGGCAGGCCGCTCTCCTGCAAGTGCTCCCGGTCCAGGAAGTAATAGCCCTGCTCTTTCCGTTCAATTTCCCGAAGAATCGGGTCCCAGCTATCAAATTGCTCCACCTCCGGGCCGGAGCGGTCCACAATGCGGTGAAACAATGCTTTGGCAAACTCGTAGGACGATGCACAATCCCGTACATTGAAAAAGACCATCTCCTCCCGCCACTCGTCGGACAATCCGGCGGTCATTGCCGTAAAGTCGGCGTCATCCAACACATAGTGGCCGAATAACAGGTCATGGCGCAGGGATTCCGTCAATGTCATGTCCCAGCTTTCCCCGGTACACACATTGGTTACCTGGGTGGCCGTTCCGTCAAACACCCCCTGATTGCTGCCGGTGGCGTCCAGAATGGCCGCCATCTCCCCCGGCTCCAATTCCACCGTGTTGCCGGTCAAGGCGCGGTACGCCGATTCCGACAGAAACAGTTCACTCTGAAGCAGTTTATAGTAGACGCTTTCCCAGGTGGTCCCCAGGGGGCCTTCCGTCTCCACCTGGCGTTCGCCGTCCACGCCCAGCC
The DNA here is from genome assembly GCA_944385415.1 of uncultured Oscillospiraceae bacterium. Lineage (GTDB taxonomy): Bacteria > Bacillota > Clostridia > Oscillospirales > Oscillospiraceae > Avoscillospira_A. Next base: position 32,184 of record CALWXC010000014.1, read on the forward strand.
GGGCCATGGGTGCCTGGACGTAAAACGTGATCTCCACACCGTAGTCCTCCGCCATGTCCCGGACTTCGTCCCCCACGGGAAGGTCCTGGTCGGCCCGAAAATGGTAGGCGTAATCCACGGGCCGGGCGTCGATGGACATGGTGGAGCTGGTACCCAGCATGGGTGCATAGAAGCTGGCAAAATAGGCCCCGGCCAGGAGCACCGTCATCACCAGCATATTCCTTACGGTCTGGCGGCCCTGAAATTTCATCATGGAAACGGAGATAATATCCCGGTAACGGTGACGCCGTCCGCCCCAGCCGTTGGCCACCGTGTGGAGCAGCAGCATGTAGAGCCCCACCAGAGCCGGAAGATAGAAGATGGCGGTCAAGCCCCCCGGTGCGTACCAATGGAACACCTGCACGCAGAAGGACGGCACGATATAGCCCAGGAAGCCGCCCGCCGCCAGCAGCACAATGCCCAGCCAGCCGTACCACCGGGGCACAGCCCGGACCGGTTCGGACTTGTGGCTCTCGTGGACCACGTCCATAATATCGGTTCTGCCCACGGAGCGGCTTCCCTGGAAAAACAGCATGGCAGTCACATAGACCGCAAAGGCCAGCGCGTAGCCCATGGCCTGTGGGTCAAACCGGAGTCCCATCTCCTGGGTATCCACCACCAGCGCCCGAAACACCTGCCACAAACACCAGGCCAGCGGCGCACCCAACAGGGCTCCCAGGCCGCAGGCCCCGATGGACAGGACAGCCAATTCCTTGCGCAGCTCGCGTTTCAGCTGGCGGCGGGACGCGCCCAGGGCCAGGAAAATTCCGGTTTCCCAGGATTTTTGACGGAAGAACAGCCCAGCGGCGTAGGTGGTAAACACGGCACAGCCCAAGACCGCCAGCACAAAGATCATCATAACCTGTTTACGGCTGTCGCCGCCCTCCGGCAGCACCGCCAGAATGGTGGGCGAGCGCATCATGGACACATAGGCGGTAATCAGCAGCACAGAGAAAAAACAGCACCCGGCCAAAAGCGCGTACCGGCCCCGATTGTGGCGGCGCAGCCGGTCATATACAGCGGAAAAGGAATCCACAGCGTCTCACTCCTTTCCCATGTCACGGATGGCATCCAGCAGCCGGTCCTGGAACGCGGGCCGGTCCTGGCCATCCTTTTCCAGCGTCCGCCACACGATGCCATCCCGGAGAATCACCACCCGGTCACAGAACGAGGCGGCGAAGGAGTCGTGGGTCACCATGAAAATCATTGCCCCTAACACGTCCCGTGCCTGTTCAAAGGCGGCAATGACGGCCCGGGAGGACCTGGAATCCAGATTGCCTGTGGGCTCGTCGGCCAGAATCAGCAGGGGTTGGTTGATAAGGGCACGGGCTACGGCGGTGCGCTGCTTCTCGCCGCCGGAAATCTCCGCCGGATATTTGTCCCGGATGGCGGCGATTTCAAACACATCACACAGCTGGTCCGCCCGTGCTTCCGTCTGGGTCTGGACCTGTCCGCCGAGGATGGCGGGCAGCAGGATATTTTCCCGCACCGTCAGGCCGTCCAACAATAGAAAGTCCTGAAAGACAAAGCCCAGCTGCCGGTTCCGCACCTGGGCCAGGGCCCCTTCGTCCAGCCGGGCCAGCTCCGTATCCCCCAGCAGAATGCTGCCGGAATCGGCGGGGATATAACAGGAGATGCAGTTGAGCAGTGTGGTTTTACCGGAGCCGGACGGCCCCATCACCGCCACAAATTGTCCCTGCTCCACCGTCAGGGAGACGCCCTTTAGCACCTCATAGGTCCGCTTCCCCACCCGGTAGGATTTGTGGAGGTCTTGTACAGTCAGCATATGGATTGCTCCTTTCCTGTCGGTATCTCTGCCTTTACCATACGGCGGGACGGCCCCCGTCGCAACCGGGGTCGCCATAACCGGTCGATTGGCTGTCATGATTGACGCACCGGCGGCGGGCAGTGTCAAATTCGGTTCGTTCCTGGTCAAGTTTGGTTTGGTGAAACCGCCGGAGCCGTGATACAATATCTCCAGCAAACAACCGGTTATGAGGTGAAACCATGCTGCGTATCGGTCTCTGTGACGATGTGTTTGACGCCCGCTTTCTGCTGCGCTCCGCCCTGGAACGGGTGCTGGAAGCCAGGCAGACAGCGGGACAATTCTATGAGTTTTCCTCCGGCGAGGGGCTGCTGCAATGGATGGGCAACCACGCCGGAGAGCTGGACTTGATTTTTCTGGACCTGGAGATGGGCGGTCTGGACGGAACGGAAACGGCCCGCCGCCTGCGGGAAGCAGACAGCGGGCTGCAATTGGTCTTTGTCACTGGCCACGGCGACCGGATCTATAATGGGTACCGGGTGGGCGCGCTGGGGTATCTGTTGAAGCCGCCCACGGCGGAACAGCTGCGCGATATCCTGGACCGGGCCCAGGCCGCTTTGTACCGGGAGCTGGACCGGGCCTACTTTTGCCGCAGCGGCGACTGTTACTACCGCATTCCCCTCCAGAAAATCCTCTACTTCTTTTCCGACCGGCGGCAAATCACCTGTGTGACCACCGGGCGGCAATACGTCTTTTACGGCAAGCTGGACCAGGTGGCCCAACAGCTGAGGACGCCCTTTGTCCGCATTCACCAGCGGTATCTGGTGCGGGCCGGTGCTGTGGTTCAGATGGACGGCGCGGAGGTAGAACTGACAGACGGTACCCGGCTTCCCGTCAGCCGTTCCTGCCGCCGGGAAACCCTGTTGGCTATGGCCCGGGCGGAACTGGAGGAATGAAGATGGAACGATTGTTGTGGAATCTGTTCTCCTTTGCCGCCGTGTTCTGCGGCGGCTGGTTTTTATACCGTCTGACCGTTCCCTTTGTCTCCATCCGAAAACGGCCCTGGAATGTTCTGCTCTACTGTACCCTGTGCGGCACCAGCGGCATGGTCATCTGGATTGGAGACCCCAACCTGCTCTATACCCTGCCGGTCTTTCTGGCACTGTTTTTCCTGTGTACCCAGGGCAGCACCGCGGGCCGTCTGGCTATGTCCACAATCCTGTTCTGTCTCATTATGTCGGTCAGTGCCCTAGCGGACACGTATGTGCTGGATGCCCTGGTTCATACGGGCTGGGGTAAGGCGGCTGCCAGTCTGCTGCGCCCGCTCCTGCTGGGGACCGTGTATCTGGTTTTCCTCCCCAAGCTGACCAGAGAACCCGTCTCCCTGTCCCCCCGGCTGTGGAAGCTGGTCCTGGGACTAGCCGCCATGCCTCTGTGTTCCCTGGCAGCGGTAGTGCTGCTGACGGGGTCCCGGTACGATTCCCCGGCGGTGCTCCGGCTGTCTTTGACCATGGGGCTGGCTGTTCTGCCGGTGGTGCTGCTGACCTCCGCCGCCCTGCTGGCGGCGGTCCTTGTTCTTGCCCAACATGAAGCGTTGGAACAGTCCCGCCGTCTGGCATCTTTACGGGAGGTCTATTATCAGGGATTGCAGCAGCAGGAACGGCAGGTCCGGCAGCTGCGCCACGACCTGCGCAACCATTTGACGGCCCTGTTGGGTCTGCTGGAGCGGGGCGACACGGCAGCCGCCAAAGCTTACGCCGCACAGCTGAGCCGTCAGGATGCACTCCAGGGGACCACGCGCTTCTGTGACAATGAGATTGCCAATATGGTGCTGTCGGCCAAATCGGCAGAGCTGGAGCGGGCTGGAATCCCGGCGGAGTTCTCCGTCTCCCTGCCTGCCGCGCTGCCGGTGGCCGACACGGACCTGTGCGCCCTGCTGGGCAACGCCATGGACAACGCCCGGGAGGGGGCCCAGGGCTGCCCATCCCCCTGGGTGCATCTGCGCTGCCGGGTGGAAAAGGGGTTATTAATGCTCCAGGTGGAAAATTCCGTTTCCGGCTCGGTGCCGTCAGACCTTTCCACCACCAAGTCCGATAAGGCCGCCCACGGCTTCGGCCTGCCCGGCATGGGTGAAATCGCCCGTCGCTACGGCGGTACCCTGGAAGCCGGATGCCAGAAGGATGTGTTCCGTCTGCTGGTCTGCGTACCCGTGGGGCTGTCATCCCAATAGTACCCGTGCCGTCTCTTGGGGAAAATCTTTCAAAACTGTCATCTTCTCGAAAGGATCTGGAAAGATTGATGTGGTATGCTTGATCTTGTCCAAGGACAGACGCAGATTTTTGTATGGAGGGAGTATTCCATGGCAATCTTACAGACAACCAATCTGAAAAAATATTACGGCGACGGGGAAACCCAGGTCCGCGCCCTGGATGGCGTCGATCTGGCGGTGGAGCCGGGGGAATTTGTGGCAATCGTAGGTACCTCCGGGTCCGGCAAGTCCACGCTGCTGCATATGCTGGGCGGTCTGGACCGGCCCACATCGGGCTCCGTCACCGTGGACGGAAAGGACCTGTTTTCCCTGAAAGACGAAGCGCTGACCATTTTCCGCCGCCGGAAAATCGGCTTTGTATTCCAGTCCTACAATCTGGTGCCGGTGCTCAGCGTCTGGGAAAACATCATCCTGCCCATTCAGCTGGACGGCAACCGGGTGGATGAGGACTATGTCCGGGCTGTCATCGACACATTGGGTCTGGAATCGAAGCTCCGCAGCCTGCCCAGTCAGCTCTCCGGCGGCCAGCAGCAGCGGGTGGCCATTGCCCGGGCCCTGGCCACCAAACCGGCTATTGTTCTGGCCGACGAGCCGACGGGTAATCTGGACAGCAAAACCAGCCAGGACGTTTTGAGTTTGATGAAGGTGACGGGGCAGCGCTTTGCCCAGACCATGGTGATGATCACCCACAATGAAGAGATTGCCCAGCTGGCCGACCGCATCATCCGCATTGAGGATGGGCGCATTGTCACGGGCTGAGGAGGTGCCGAAATGCGTGTTGCCAACGGCAAATGTATTCGCCGTCTCAGCTTTCGGACCCTGGCAGCCAACCGGGCCCGCAATCTGGTAGCCATTCTGGCCATCGCCCTGACAGCGGTGCTGTTTACGTCTCTGTTTACCATTGCCCTGTCCATCAATGAGGGATTCCAGCAGTCCAATTTCCGCCAGGCCGGCGGCTGGAGCCACGGCACCTTTAAGGACCTGACGGAAGAACAATACGCCGCCTTGCAGGACGATCCCCTTATTGCCCAGCGGGGCATGCGGCAATTCCTGGGAATGCCCTCGGATGTCCCGTTCAACAAATCCCATGTGGAAATAAGCTATTGTGACGCCAATACGGCCCATTGGATGTACTGCGACCCGGTGGAAGGGCGTCTGCCCCAGGAGGGCACCAACGAAGCCGCCACCGACCTCCACGTTCTGGAACTGCTGGGCGTGGAGCCGGAACTGGGCGCGGAATTTACCGTGACCTTTTTTGTGGACGGCCACGAAACCACCCAGACCTTCACTCTCTGCGGCTGGTGGGAGTATGACGATGTCATCATCGCCAATCATATTCTTGTACCCCAGAGCCGTGTGGAAGCTGTGCTGGACGAAGTGGGCGTGACGCCGCCGGGCAGCGACGGGATGACCGGCAATTACACCATGAATGTCATGCTCAAAAACGGCTCCCGCCACATCGAGCGGGACCTGCTGCAAATTTTGGAAAACCATGGCTATCAGTCCGACACTCCCGGCGAAACCTACATCAATATCGGCGTCAACTGGGGGTATACCGGCGCGCAGCTTTCCAGCAGTATGGACCCCATCACCCTGTTTGGGATCCTCGCCGTTCTGGTGCTGATTCTGCTGACGGGATACCTGATTATCTATAACGTCTTTCAGATTTCCGTGGCGGGCGATATTCGCTTTTATGGCCTGTTGAAAACCATCGGCACCACGCCCCGGCAGCTGCGGCGCATTATCCGTATCCAGGCGTTGTCCCTCAGCGTGATCGGCATCCCCGTGGGCCTGGTGCTGGGCTGGCTGCTGGGCAGCGTACTGACGCCGGTGGTGGCGGGCAATTTGGACGGCATTGTCACGGTGGTGTCCGTAAATCCCTGGATTTTTGTGGGTTCGGCGGCCTTTGCGCTGATCACCGTCCTGATCTCCTGCCGCCGTCCCGGCCGGATGGCGGGCAAAGTCTCTCCGGTGGAGGCCGTCCGTTACACCGAGGGTACGGTGGCCCGCCGCCGGGAACGCCGGGCCAAAAAACGCGTGTCCCTCTTTTCCATGGCCTGGGCCAATCTGGGCCGCAGCCGCGGCAAGACCACCATCACCATTCTGTCGCTGTCGCTGGCCGTGGTGCTGCTCCATCTGGCGGTCACCTTTACCAACGGCTTTGATATGAACAAGTATATTGCACAGTTTACGGCCAGTGACTTTATCGTGGCCGACGCGGGCCAGTTCCAGACCGGCGGCGATACGTTCAACACCGATATGGCCGTGCCCCAATCGGTCATGGACACCATCGACGCCCAGGGCGGCATGGAGGCCGGGGGCAAAATCTACGGCAAAACCTTTGACGCGGTGGAGTTTGTCACCGAGGACTATTACCGTTCTGTCTGGAGCAAGTATGATTCGCCGGAAACGCTGGACATGCGGATTGCCTCCATGGAACGGCTGCCGGACGGCCGTCTGGTGGACCGGGTGCAGCTCTACGGCATGGACCCCTTCGCGCTGGACTATCTGACGGTGCTGGAGGGCGATCTGTCGGCCCTGTATGAGCCGGGCAGCAATGCCATTGCCGCCGTATACTCCGAGGATGACTACGGCAAGGCGGAAATGGACAGCCATTGGGCCCGGCTGGGCGATACGGTGACCATCCGCTATGTGGAGCGGGAGGAGTATTACAATCTTGACACCGGCGAGGTCTACGGCGACTGGGAGAACGTTCCCGCCCCTGACGTTACCAACTGGGGCAGCCGGGTGGCAGAATACCGGGATGTGGACTACACTGTGGCAGCGCTGGTGACAGTGCCCTCCGCCTTGAGCTACCGATACTACGGCGCGGACGAATTTATCATGGGTTCCGAGACCTTCTGCCGGGACAGCGGCACCGATTCTGTTATGTACTACACCTTTGACATGGAGAGCGACGAGGCCACCACTTCCATGGAGTCCTTCCTGGCGGACTACACGGAGAATGAGAATCCCCAGTTCGACTATGAGAGCAAGGCCACCTATGCCGGGGAGTTTGAGAGCTTCCGCAATATGTTTGCCCTGTTGGGCGGTACACTGAGCTTTATTGTGGGTCTGGTGGGCGTGCTGAACTTCTTCAACGCCATTTTGACGGGCATCACCGTCCGCCGCCGGGAATTTGCGGTGCTGCAATCCATCGGTATGACTGGTCCACAGCTCAAACGAATGCTGATTCTGGAGGGTCTGCTCTACACCCTGGGGTCCCTGCTCCTTTCTCTGGCCCTGACCGTGGTCACGGCCCCCCTGCTGGCTGGGGCCATCTCGCGGATGTTCTGGTTCTTCACCTACCATTTTACCATTCTGCCCATTGTGGCCCTGCTGCCGGTGTTTTTGCTGCTGGGTGTTCTGCTGCCCCTGGTCAGCTATCGCCGGGCGTCCCGCTCCACCGTGGTGGAACGGCTGCGGCAGGAATAAAAAAGGCCGTCTCCCATCCCTGGGAGACGGCCTTTTTTCCTATAACAGATTGCCGAGGAATTGCCGGATGGTGGTATGGTCCACCGCCAGATTCAGGTTTTGACCATCGTCAAATCCAGCGGTAATGACGCCAACCAGCCGTCCGTACAGGTCCAGCAGCGCGCCGCCGCTGCTGCCCGGTGAAACCGGTGCGGTAAACTGCACCATGGAGGTCTCCCGCAGCTCCCGGAATCCGGATACGATGCCATCCGATATGGTGTTGAACAGGCCCAAGGGGCTGCCGATGGCCACCACCTTTTGGCCCCGTACCAGCCGTTCCGACGGGTCCAAAATAGGAATGGGCGGCCGCCGCTTGTCGGACCGCAGAATCGCCAGGTCCCGTTCGGGATGGTATTTAATCAGCTCATCGGTGTAGAAGACGTCCGACTCCTCCTCCAGCACGATGCCGTAATAGGCGCCGCCGGCCACCACATGGAAATTGGTCAATATGTATCCCTGGTCGCTGATGATAATGCCGGAACCGGATTTGACACACTCCTTGTTCTGGTCAAACACTTTCAGCATAACCACCGAGGACGCAAAGCGGGCCAGCTCCTCAAACTCCATGGGCTGCCGCTGCGCACCCGCCTGCGGCGCGGTCTGCCGTACCGGCTGCGGTGGGGTCTGCTGCACCGGCGGCGGTGCGGCCCGGTCCGGCCGCTGCAACGACGCGCGGGACAGGGACGGGTGGGGCTGGGGCTGCACCGGGGGAACCGGTGCCACCCGGTCTGCCCGCTGCAGCGACGCACGGGACAGGGTGGGCCGCTGTTGGACCATCACCGGTTTCGGCCGGGCCGTCTCCGCCGCGGTCTGCTGCCGGGGCAGTACCGGCGTTTGCTCCACCCGTTGGGACAGGGCCAGCAATTCCGCCGATTGCACCGAGACGTCCTGTTCTTTCCCCAGGTACAGCACATCACAGCCCAGCCGGTAGAGCAGGTACAAAAAGAGATATTCCGCCGTCCCCACGGTACCGCTGCACACAAATTTTGGAAACCGGGTCAATTTTGTGGTTTCCACAAACAATTTAGGGAAATAGCAGTCAATCCAATAGAGCAGCTTCACGGCGAAATTCCGCAGAATGGAATCCTCTGTACAATTCCGCACCCGCCGGAACAGGTCCAGAATTTCCTGTAGGGTGCCGGTAAACGTCTCCTCCCAGAGGAGATTCTGAAAGTGGAAGGACGGATTGCACTTTCCCTGGCTGTACCGCTCCCGGTACCGTTCCGCCGCCGTCGTATCCAGACGGTGGAGCTGTTCGGCATAGACGTAGCCGGACCGATCGTTCTGCCAGGAGCGGCACAGGGACGCCCACGCATCAAAGTCCTGCCCCGCCGTCCACCGCAGAAAAAACGTCTCTTTTTTAAAATTGGAATACCGGCCCGGGCGCTGGAAAAATTCCTCCACCGGATGGTCGGCCGTGTCCAGGCGCACCACCTGAAATTGGTTGAAAAACGGATTCATAATGGGCTTTCTCCTCCTATTGTCCGGCCCGCGCAAAGGCCGCAGCCTGTTGCAGCACATAGTCCGGGAAACGGCCCTGGCCGTCCCAGACCGCCACGCGGTCCCGGTCCATCCCCTCCACCAGGGCGTTCTTGGGCGCAATGGCCCAGTCGCATTCCCGCAGCATGGGCACATCGATGGGACTGTCCCCCGCCCCGATGACTGCGGGCGGGCCGAACCGCCGCCGCAGCCGCGCCACCGCCGCGCCCTTGTTGATGGGCGGCGGAAACAGATAGAGTTTCCGCCCCGTGGTTTCCACCAACAGCGTCGTATCCGTCAGGCAGGACCGGCAATACGCGGCGTCCTCCGGGTTTGGGCAGGACAGAAACAGATACGCCCCGTCAATGCGGCGGAGACGGCGGCCCGGCAGCCGTTGGGGAATCAGCGATTCCATCCGCTCCAATTCCGCCAGCCACGGCCACAGCAGTGCTTCGGTCTCCGCCGCCCATGCCGCGTCAGGCTGTCCGTGATGGAGCAGGACCGCGCCGTTGGCCGCCACCGCGTAATCGGGTGTCACCGGGAACCGGATGCGCAGATATTGGGCCACGGAACGGGTGGTCACCGGAATCAGCCGCGTCAGCCCGTGGATCGTTCCCAACAGGACGATGGTTTCAGGCGTCATAAATCCCTGCTCGTTTCCGTCCAGCCACTCCACACACCGGTCCCCCTCCTGCCGGTGGGACACGGAAAAGAGCAGCGTATTGTCCAGATCACTGGCAAACAGCATTGGTTCCATACTCATTGATCCGCCATGGTCCGAATGAGTCCGCAGGCCCGGTAATTGACCAGGGGGTACTCACACAGCTCCACGCCTTTCTCCTTTGCCAAAGCGTAAATATGACCCAGATAGGCCTCGTCATCCAGACTGTGCACCAGGATTTTCCACGGCACCCGACGCAGCAGCACCCGGGTGGTCTCCCCGATGCTGGGTTTCACCAGATTGCGATCCGAAATGGAAAATTCCTGTCGAATCTGCTCCACTTCTTCCAAGGCGCTGATGGACTTGGGCGCCGGGTCCGGTTCCGGCTGCTGCTCGCTGGAAAAATGGGCCGCAATGGCATCGATAAACTGATAGGTCAAATCCTTGGGCCGCAAGGATTCATAAAAGACCGCGCCGTGGAATTCCTCCGGCCCGATCAGGTCAGTCCGGTAGACCGTCCGGCTGAGCAGACCGGAGACCGTGGAGTTGAGACAGGAGCTGGCAATGAGAAAATCGTCCTTGGTGCCGCACAAATCCGTCAGACCAGCCGGGTCCGACAGTACGGCCAGCCGTCCGTCTACCCCTTTGTAAGCGGTGACGGCCCGGTACAGCTCCGCCTGAATGGCCCCCTTTCCAGTCCAGCCGTCCACAAACTGGATGGTTTCCGCCGGGTGGCGCTCCAAAATATACGCCATGGCCGTTTCATCAATACCCCGGCCACGGATGATGGAAATGGTGTAATGGGGCACATCCACGCCGTAGCGGAACCGGAAATACCGCTTCAACAGCACGCCGATGGAGGTGCCTGCCCGGGCCAGGGAGACCAGGACCACCCGCTCCCCTTTCTGCTGCCAGAGCTTTTGGCACACAGAGGCCACGGCATCCGCCGTCATGGCGGCGTACCGCTCCACAGCGTCAAAATAGGCCCGAAGATACTGCTCCGACGGTTCGTACTCCACCGGCAGCATTTCCGAATAGTGAACGCCCTGCTGAATGCGCCGTTCCCGCTCCAGGGTGTCCATAGGTTCGATGCAGTTGGTGAGATCTTTCAACAGAATGGTCACATCGTCCTGTTTATAGGTACCAAACATGGCTGCCTCCCTGCATATAGAAAACTCGCGTGGTCTCCCGGTCCGGCAAGGCAGACAATACGCTGCACAGCGCCGTCGTGTCTTCCCGCATGGTATCCGATACCACCACCACCATGTCGTAGGATTCCAGGTTGTAGAGGTACGTCTTGCGGTCGTCACTGTAGAAGCTGCGGACCTGGGCCCCCGAGGTAATCGGATACCCCGGCTCTTGGCTGACGCCGATGGGGCTGCGGGTGGTGGCGTGGCACCGGACCGCCCCACTCCCCGGCCGCCGTGCCAGCTGTTGACCCAGAATCAGGGACGGCAGCATACACTCCTCCGTTCCCAAGACCAAGGTCCGGCCCCCTTCCGGCAGCGAAGCCCATTGGAGAAAGGCGTCAGCCATCTTCCGGCATTGGGCCACATAGTTCCCGATGCGCACGCCCAGCCGGGGATTCTGGTCGAAGGCACCGGGCAGCGCCCACGATTGGAACGGCGTTTCCGGCGTCCATTGAGGCGGCTGCGGCGCTTCCTCCACTGTGTACCGCGCCACCTGGCTGTCGTAATCGGCCTGGGGCAGCCGGACCAGACAGTGGCAGACAATCCCCGCCTGGCGCAGCCGCGCCTCCTGTTCCGGCGTCACCCGGTTGAGGATGGAGGCCGCCACCACCGTTTTTTCCCGCAGGGACAGGTACCGGGCGGCCATCTGTTCCACCATATTGAGAATGGTTTTGCCGGTAGAAATTTCATCATCCACCAGAATCACCGTATCCGTGGCGGCCAGGCCCGCTTCCAGAGCATCACCACACAGCTTTTGTTCCACGGCGTGGCTGTGCTCCTCCTGAAATTCCAGAAAGTTTTGGTCACCCGGGCAGTCCTCCCGGGTGGTCTGTACATAGAAACAGTCCCCGGCCAGCTGGGCCGCCGCCACCGCGCCAATGGCCGTGGCCGTCTCGGCAAAGCCGATGACCAGCCGGGCCGACGGATAGGACTGCCGCAGGGATGCTCCCAGGGTTTCCATCAGTTCCAGCGCCGTGTCCGGGTCCACCGGCAGGTGCTTGGCCTGCAGGGGATTGACCAGCAGATAGGACCGTTTTGTGTTGCGATATCGTTTTGCAATGCGCAAAACATCTTCCTTGGTATACTGTTGCATGTGATTGATTCCTCAAAATGATTTGGTCAGCCGCTGCTTGGGGGTGACGCCGTAGCCGAAAACCGTGCCGCAGGCGCCGCCGACAATGTGCATCAAATTGGCCACATTGTCCCGGACAAAGATGATGGAATATGCTTCCTGTCCCAGGTAGAGCAGCGCCACCAAAATCAGCGTCAGGGGGATTTTTCCGTTCTTCATGCCGGACAGAGATGCCAGCATAATCATCATAAACACGATGCCGCTGGCTCCCAGCAGCGCCGAGCCGGGAAACAGCAGGATTTGCAGAACGCCGGACAGCACCGCTGTGACGAGGATGCCCAGGGCCAGGGGGCCGCTGCCGTACTTTTCCTCCAGCGGCGGTCCGATAACCAGCAGCAGGAGCATATTCCCCAGGAAATGCTCCAGGTTGGCATGGCCCAGCACATGGCCCACCAGCCGCACATACGTCAGCGGATTGACCGGAGAGGACCGGTACACACTGAATAACGCCTGGGTGGTCCATCCGTTGGTAATCGTGCCCAGCAGCAGGGCGGCGGCGGACAGAAAGAACAGGCTCAGCACCACCGGAGAATTATAATCCAGCTTTTTCATACGCTTCTCCCTTTCTATCAAAAAGAGGGTACCCCGTCCAACGGCGGGCGTACCCTCTCGCTTTGCTTACGACAGCTTTTCTGTGATCACCTTTCTGAGCATATCCACAGGGATCATGGTCACAGCAAACACCGCCACAACGCACCATCCCGTCAAAGAGAAGGGGACGCAGCTGAACATACTGCTGATCACGCCGAAGACCGAAATGGGAATCCGTTTGGCGTTGACAATGAAGGCCTGCACCAGAATAATGGTGATAAATACCTTCATAAATCCGGTGTTTCCATTGAGGCCCTTGAAAATGCCGAACCGGTCGTCACGGACATTGAAGCCGTTGAACAGGGCACTCCAGATGAACAGTACGAAGTATGCCGACAGCTTTTGTGCCTCCGTGGCAAAGAACTGATCCACAAACGACGCCTTGAGGAACACAAAGCTGAGGACCGTCAGCCACAGGCCCATGGTGACAATCTGCACCATCATGGGCTTGCTGACGATGCTCTCGTCGCGGCGGCGGGGCTTTTCGGTCATATACCGCTTTTGGGCCGGTTCGTTGCCCAGCATGATGGCGCCCAGGCCGTCCATGACCAGGTTGACGAACAGCAGGTGCGTCACCTTCAGCGGCTCCTCCACGCCGAAGAACGGCGCGATTGCACTGACCACCACAGCGGCCACATTGATGACCAGCTGGAACTTGCAGAACTTGAGAATGTTATGGTAGATGGTACGGCCATACCAGATGGCGTCCTTGATGGACTTGAAGTTGTCGTCCAGGATGACGATTTTACCGGCTTCCTTGGCCGCCTCGGTACCGCTGCCCATGGCAAAGCCCACGTCGGCCCGCTTCAGTGCCGGGGAGTCGTTGACGCCGTCGCCGGTCATACCCACCACCAGATTCATCTCCTGGCACAGCCGCACCATTCGGGACTTGTCCGTAGGCAGGGCGCGGGCGATGACGCGGATTCTGGGAATGATCTTTTTGACTTCCTCATCGCTCATCTCATTGAGCTTGGCAGAGGTCAGCGCCACTTCGTCATCGGACTTGAGCAGTCCGGCATCCTTGGCGATGGCCACCGCCGTTTCCAGCCGGTCGCCGGTGATCATAACCACCTGGATACCGGCGTTCTGCACGTCGGCAATGGCTTCCCGTGCCTCGGGTCGGACATCGTCGCGGATGGCCACAAAGCCGATGATCACCGTATCGTCCTGGATACGGTTTTCGCACAGCGCCTGGGTGGAGTAGCCGAAGGCCAGCACACGCATGGACTTGTTGGCCAGCTCGTCGATTTTGGCGTTGAGGGATTCCATGTGGATGGGACGCTCGGAGCCGTCCGCCGTCAAACAGCGGGTGGCCAAGGCCAGCAGCCGTTCCGGCGCACCCTTATAGAACGTCTTGTCCAGCTCCCGGATATGGGCCTGGCTGAACTTGTTGGCGGAGTTGAAGCTCTGGGACGCGTCGGCGGTGTACTGATTCTCCATGGCGTGGAAGGCTTCGGCCCCCAGGAATTTCATCAGCGCCTGATCGGTGGCGTTGCCGCCGATGACCCGGCCCTCCGCGTCAAACATGGACTGGGAGTTCTTGCCGATGGCCAGATTCACCAGCTGCTGGATGTTCTGGTGTTCGGCCATCATGTTCAGGGGAATCACGGTACCGTCGGCGGTGAAGAACTCCACCACCTCCAGATGGCCCTTGGTGATGGTGCCGGTCTTATCGCTGAACAGAATGTTCAGGGAACCGGCCGTTTCGATACCCACGGCCTTGCGCACCAGAACATTGTGGTCCAGCATTTTGCTGGTGTTCTGCATCAGCACCAGGGAGATCATCAGGGGCAGGCCCTCGGGCACGGCGCAGACGATGATAACCACGGCCAGGGATACGGCTTCCACCACGTCCTTGATGATCTCTGCCATTTCCATGGAGAAATAGGCCGCCGGGCCGCCGGCCTGGAGAATGAAGTAGCCGAAGTAGAGCACGGCGATGACAATGGCGCCGATATAGCCGAAGCGGGAGATCATATCGGCCAGCTTGGCCAGCTTGACCTTCAGGGGAGAATCGGGCTCGTCCTCCTGCATCTCCTCGGCCATCTTGCCCATCATGGTGGCAAGGCCCACCTTCTGGACATCCATGACGCCTTCGCCGTCAAACAGCACCGCGCCGCGGAACAGGGAATGCTTGTCCACAAAGGTGTCGCCGGTGATTTCATCGGCCAGCTGCAATTCCGTTTCCGCCGCGTACTTGGGGCATTCCTCCGCCTCGCCGTTGAGGGCGGAGTTGTCCACTTTCAAATGTCCGGCAATCAGGATGCCGTCCGCCGGGATTTTGTCACCGGCCTGGAGCAGGACCTTGTCGCCGACCACCACGTCGTCCACATCGATGACGACCACAACGCCGTCCCGGTAAACTTTACATTGGTCTTTCTTTGTGCTGTCTTTCAGCTGGCGGTACTTGGTATCACTGGCCACGCCGGTTTTGGCCGAAACAAAAGCCACAATCAGCACCGCCACAATGGTACCGGCCGGTTCGTAAATGTCCGCGTAGCCAAAGGCAAACATGATGATCATCAGCGCCGCAATGGCCAGCAGAATGCGGATCATGGGGTCCTTAAAGGTCTCCTTGAATTCCGCCCAAAAGGTGGTGGGTTCCGAGTCAGGAATCACGTTGCTGCCGTATTTCCTTCTCGATTCCTCCACCTGGGATTGGTTGAGTCCGTTAAAATGCATGGGCATTCACCTCGATACGACGGCAAAGAGGAGGAATGGTATCATTCGCTCCTCTTTGCCAATGATTGGTTATTTTATGGATATTAGGTAAATCTGGCGCAGAGCTGGCCCAGGCCGGGGTCCTGGGTGGCCTGACCGACGGCGTTGAACTTCCACTCGCCGTTGTGGCGGTAGACCTCGCCGAAAATCATGGCCGTCATATTGTCGTAGTTTTCCGACAGGTTGTACCGGCACAGCTCCTGATTGTTACGGGCGTCCACAATGCGGATGAACGCATTCTGAATCATGCCGAAGTGCTGATGGCGCTCCACAGCCTGATAGATGTTGACCACAAACACAATGCGGTCGTACTCGGCGGGAACGTTGTTGAGCTCAATGATAATCTGCTCGTCGTCGCCTTCGCCGGCGCCGGTCAGGTTGTCACCCATATGCTGCACTGACCGGGAGCCGTGGGTCAGATTGCCGAAAAAGATAATGTCGTTCCGGTCCAGCAGCTTTCCGCCCCGCAGCATAATGGCCGAAGCGTCACAGTCGATATTCTGGTTGGAGCCGCCGGAGAACAGGCCGCCCAGCAGGCCGCCCTTCTTCTTGGCCTCATCCCAGCCCAGACCGACAACCACGCGGTTCAAACCCTCGCGGCCCTCTTTGGAAAGGCTGACTTTCTGGCCCTTTTGCAAACTGATTGACATGGGTTATTCCTCCTTATTTCCTTCCTGCCTGCCACTGCATACCCCAGCCGAACGCACGGTCCAGCGCCGGATGGCCCGGATAGAACTGGACAATTTTCTCAACGCTGAACGTCTCATCGTTGACATTCTCAAAGAGAACCAGTCCGCACATGATGTCATTGGATTGATAGGAATCCATTTTGACAATCAGATCCTCCGCGCCGGGGTACCGAATGGTCACGGTGGCGTCGGCCTGCTGCCAGTTGGCCACGCCGTCATAGATAAACGTGTAGACAAGAACACGCTTGATTTCCGCAATTTTGTTGCCATTGATCCGCAGATTCTCGCCGGTGGCGACGGCTCCCGTCCGGTCATCGCCGTCCAACGCGATATACGGCGGATAGTCCAACGAGCCGAACGCGTTGCCCAGTGCCTGGACCGCGCCCTTTCTGCCGTCCTTGAGTTCAAACAGGCATCCCAAATCCAGGTCGATTCCCTTGCCGCCGCCTTTGAGCGCGGCAAAAAGTCCCTGTTTGGCCGGTTTGGTGTTCCAATTCAAATTAATCAGAATTTCACCCAGACCATTGCTCTGCTTTTTTTCGAGGTTGACTTTCCGCCCTTTTTCCAGGCTGATCGCCATAGCCTTTCCTCCTTATTCCACGTCCACGCCGTAGTTGGCACACAGCGCAGCCAGACCGCCCTGGTAGCCGCTGCCGATGGCGTTGAACTTCCACTCGCCGTTGTGCTTGTACAGCTCGCCGAAGACCGCCGCGGTCTCAATGGAAAAGTCCTCGCCCAGGTCATAGCGCAGCAGCTCCTGGCCGGATACCTCGTCGAAAATACGGATAAAGGCGTTGCTCACCTGTCCGAAATTCTGCCGCCGCTCCTCGGCCTCGTAGATGGTGACCGTGAAAGCGATACGGGAAATATTCTCAGGCACCTTGGTCAGATCAATCTTGATCTGCTCATCATCACCGGCGCCCTCACCAGTCAGATTGTCGCCCAGATGCTCCACGCTGCCGGAGGGATGCTTCAGGTTGCCGTAAAAAACGAAATCCTCGCTGCGGGTGGTCTTGCCGGAATCCCCCAGCAAAAACGCCGCCGTATCCAGATCGAACGTGCCGCCGGTGTCAAAGGCGTTCACGTCCCAACCCAGACCAACAACCACTTTGGACAGGCCCGGATTATCCTTGGTCAAGCTGACCTTCTGACCCTTTTTCAGACTGACAGGCATATACTGTGTCCTCCCTATCTTGTAAGAATGTTTTGAATTGTTGTTTGGTTATGCCACTTCAATGCCGTAATGGCCGCACAGGGCTGCAAGGCCCCCCTGGAAGCCGCTGCCGACGGCGTTGAACTTCCACTCGCCGTTGTGGCGGTACAGCTCACCGACGACGATGGCCGTCTCAATGGAGAAGTCCTCGCCCAGATCGTAGCGGATCAGGTCCGCGCCGCCGACCAGGTCCTGAATGTGGATGTAGGCGTTGGAAACCTGGCCGAAGTTCTGGTGACGGCTCTCGGCGTCGTAGATGGTAACTGTAAAGGCAATCCGCTCCACATTGGCAGGCACCTTGCTCAGGTCCACAACGATCTGCTCGTCATCGCCGTCGCCCTCGCCGGTCAGGTTGTCGCCCATGTGCTTCACGGACCCGCTGGTATGCTCCAGGTTGCCGTAAAACACAAATTCCTTTTCCGAGGGGCACTTGCCGTTGCCGCCGACCATGAACGCCGCAGCGTCCAGGTCAAAGGCCGCGCCGGAATCAAAGGCGTTGACGTCCCAACCCAGGCCCACGACGATTTTCGTCAAGCTGGGATTCCCCTTGGTCAGGTCTACTTTTTGTCCTTTTGTCAGATTGATGGGCATAGTAAAATTCCTCCTCCTGATAATTTGCACACAATTTCTATATAACTGCAATCAGTGCTGATTGGGCATGTGGTAGCGTTTATTGAAATCGGCTTTGATGGTTTCCAGCCGTCTCTGGTCCTCAATCCGCTGTTTGCGGGCGTTCTCCTGAATCTGATTCGTCTCGTCGATGCCAGAGACGATGGTCTGCCACGTCTTCTCCAGCGTCTCGATTTTAATGGAGCTGCCGGAGGCCAGCCGGGCCGTCATCTTCGCCTGCTCTGCCGTATTCTGTGCATTGCGGATGAGCATTTCGTTGGTCTTTTCATCCAGAGCCGCCATGGCCTCGGCCTGAATCCGCTGGCGCTTGAGCATGATGGCCTGGGTCAGCGCCTGTTTAAACACCGGCAGGGTGATGATAAATGCCGAATTGATCTTGCGCACCAGGTTCATATTGCTGAACTGCATGGTTTTGATCATGGGGATGGCCTGCATGGCCACGTTTTCCGCCGTGCGCAGGTCCTGGGTCCGCTGCTCCAGCATCATCAGCGCCTGATTCAGCGAAGTCAGCTCAAACTGAATGGAGTTGTCGCCGCTGGCCTCCATATCGGCCTGGCGCTGGGCGATATACGCCTCAATTTCCCGACAGCCCTGCTCACCGGCCAGAATGTATTTCACCAACTCGTGGTAATAGGTCACATTGGCCTGGAACATATCCTCCAACTTCCGGTTGGACTGCTTGATCTCCGCTTCATACTGCTTGAGCTGCACATAAATCTTGTCCACTTCCTCACCCATGGTGTGGTATTTGGCCAGAATCTTGTCCAGCTGCTTGCGGAGGTTGCCGAACAGCTTGTTGAGAAAGCCAGGGTTTTCCTTGATCTCCTCAATGTCGAACTTGTCCATAATTTTGGCCAGGGTGGTCAGCATGGCGCTGGACTCGTCCAGCTGGGACAGGTTCATACTGTTTAGAACCACGTCAGAGCACTTGGAGATCTCCTCCGCCGCCTCGGCGCCGAAGGATACAATGGTTTCCAGATTGTAAACCTCAATCTGGCTGGCCAGACGGTCCACCTCCGGGGAATTGGTCAGCTGTTGGTTCATCTGCTGCCGGTCTGCCACAATGTCGTATTTCTGGTACGTCTCTTCCTGCACGGCCGGCACGGCTGCGGGTTCCGCTGCGGAACCGGGCGCTCCGGGTCTGTTGAAATCCAATGCCATAGAATCCTCACCTTCCAAACAGTTTTCTCAGGGGGTTGATACTCGGTTGCTGGGTGGAAACGGCGGCAAAATTGGGCACCGTCAAATCATAGACGTATTCGCCAATCTGCTGCTCATGGATATAGTCCGGCGGGAAAAATTTTTCCACGCACTCAAAGCCTGTGGGGATAAACAGCAGCACATCGAAGCCCATGCGGTTCAGCAGCGCCACCACAATGCTTTCCTCCAGATTCAGCACCTGCTCCGTGGGATTGATCAGCAGGAGCTTGGGGTTCTTTTTGGTAAAGTCAAACTTCTGCACCATGCGCAAGACCGCCTTGGGCAGGTTCAGCGCCGTGGAAAGGATCGTGTATTCGGTTCCGTTCTGCCAGGTACCGGCGATGATCTTTTGGTCCAGTAAACACTGCACCTGATCCAGCAGGAACTCCTGCATCTCCTTCCGCAGAATCCCATAGGGGTACGATTTGTGGTTCCGGATTTTGTCCCGCAGCAGCTTGCCGTTTTTCAAGAATTGGGTCACAAAGGGCTTGATGGGGTTTTCATCGGTGGGAGACAGCCACGGGAGCCGGTCCACCAAAACCGTATCGGGGGTCAGAAGCTTTTTGATCTCGCTCCAATACCGCCGGACGTCCCCGTCCTTGACGCCGCACACCTTTTCCAGCAGCACCGGCACCGTCACCCGGTCACCGGACACCGAAAAGGAGGGGCGATATTTCAGTTCCTGGTCCCACAGCAGGGCGATTTCCTCGTACATGGTCTGTAATGTGACGGCTTCGGCCCTGGCGTACTGCTGATTGCGGTACATACCGGAATCCTGATACATCACAGAATCCAGGTCCCGCTCCGCCTGGTAGGCAGCGGTTGCCACCCGCCGTTGGGAGGAGGCCGTGGGGAACGTCTCCATGGGCAGAGAATCGTCATAGGTCAGTCGCAGCAATGCCGGGTCTTCCAGCACCGGCACCGCGGCCCGGTTGGGCACCAGTACCAGCACATCCACCGGCAGCCGGGCCAGCAGCCGGAGAAACAGCGCTTCATTCCGGCTGCCGCAGTTGCCGAACAGCAGGAACACCGGCACCTGTCCCGGCGTCCACGCAGGGAACAGCGTCTGTTGGTACCGTTTCAGCCAGACCAGCAGATACACCGCCCGGTTGGTCAATTTCAGCAGGGACCCGTCCGGGGCCTGTCCCTCCTCCAGGAGCAGATCCACAAAGCCCTTGACCATAAGCCGCTGCAATTCCGCCTGGGCCGGATAGCGGAGGTTCTGGGAAAGGCCCAGAATCATCTGGTCCAGCGTCGTATAATTCTGCCGCCGGATGGCGGCGATTTCCTCCGGCGTGGGGGCCGGAATGGCCTGGTCCACCAGACAGATGGGACGTTCCGACCGCTCCAATTCCTGATAGAATGCAAAGAGATCATTGGAAAACAGCAGCCGGTCCTCCACACCGTGCTGCAAGAGAAAGGCGTTGTAAAAGAGATGGGGGTCCTCTCCACGGGCTGGCGGCGCCGTCAGCACCTCCCGCAGGGCGGGCGACCGCATCCAGGCGTTGGTACACGGCTGGAGCGTGGGCAGCGTGCCATACAGCCGCTGGCGGTTCCAATCCTGTTCCAGTTCCTTCTGCACCCATTTCAGCGTAAACCAATCGGGAAACGGGGTGGGATTGGTCTGTGGCAGCCGGGTGGAGCACTGGTCCGCCGGGTCTGCCCGGCGGTATTGCTCTACATCCCGGCACACCATCAGGATATCCGCCCCGGCTCCAGCCAAAATGGTCAGCAGCTGCAATTCGTAGGCACTCACCGCGCCATCATAGAGAATTTTTGGCAAGCGGTCCTGGCCCAGCGCCGCCAGAATCCGTTCAAATTTGAAATACAGCCAGCAGAGGTATTTGACATAGGCATTGTGGAGCATGTTCTCGTTTTTGCCCTGACGGGCCAGGGAGTCCAGCATGGCGTCCATAGACGCCACAATGTTCCCCCGCTGGGCCGGAGACAGCCGGGGCAGCCACCGGCGGAGCTGGTCGTCCATAAACGGCCGGTTCCGCTGAAATCCGTTCCCCAGCATTTCCTGGAAGTACGCAAGGTTTTCCGGCGTGGGATTGGGAATGCGCCCGTCGATGATAACGCCGTTCTGCCGGGCCTCCTGATAAAACCCTTTGACCCCCTTGGGCAGATCCTCGGTAAACCCTTCCACCCGTACAAAATAGACGCACGGCGCCCGCCGTTGGGAAAGGGGTGTTAAAAAGTCGTTAAGTTTTGATAAAGTTCCAAGTTGAAACATAGCGGCCCTATTCTTTCCCATGCGCAATTACTGCAACAAAAAAGCATGTAATTGCTGTGTTTCATCCTCAAAAGCATCGCAACAGCAAAGATTATATGACAACTTTCAATTACAATCATTTTCCTGATTTTTTCCCATTATACTACACCTCATGCCCGTATTCAAGCCCGAGTGCGTCTACAAGATCTCGGATGTTTCCAGCGAAGAAGGTAAGAATTATTTTACAATTTTCTCTCCATGTGCTACAATGGGAGAAACTTTGTCTTCCAGGAGGATTCCCATGTTTCACAGCCTTGCCGCATATTCGGTGGGCGCTTTGCTGTACTGTCCCGCGGGCCTGCACGATTCCATCGTGACCACGCTGCTACACAATGCCATTCCCACGCCGTTTTCCCTGGCCTTCTGCCTGGAGGATACGGTCAACGACGCCCATTTGGCGGAGGCAGAGGACGCGCTGCTTCGCACCCTGGAACAGATTCAACGCCTGCACGCGGAACACAGCTTCTATCTGCCGCGTATTTTTGTCCGCATTCGCTCTCCCCTGCACCTGCGTCACATGGCAGACCGCCTGTCCGGTGTCTCCCAGGTGCTCACGGGTTTTATCCTGCCCAAATTCTATACAGACAACAGCCAATCGTATTTGGCCGCCATGGAGGACATCTCCCAGACCTCCGAGTTTTTCTATATGCCGATTTTTGAATCCCACGCCATGACGGCCCCCGCCGGACGGCTGGAGCAGCTGGCCCGACTGAAGGAGGAACTGGAGCCGGTCTCTGCCCGCATTCTCAATCTGCGGGTGGGCGGCAACGACCTGTCTCATGTCTTCGGCCTACGCCGGGGCGTCTCCGACACCATTTACGATTTGCAGCCGGTGGCCCGGATTTTGATGGATGTGGTCTCCACCTTCGCTGCCGACTATGTGATTTCCGGCCCCGTATGGGAGTATTACGCCGGACCGGGCTGGGACACCGGGCTGGAACGGGAGCTGCGTCTCGACGCCCTCAATGGATTTATCGGAAAAACTGTCATCCATCCCAAACAAATCCCCATTGTCAACCGCGCTTTGCAGGTGACGGCCCGGGACTACGCCGACGCCCGGAGCATTCTGTCCTGGGATCTGGACAACGCGCCCATGGTGGCCCGCAGCGTTGACGCCGCCAGAATGAACGAATTTAAAACCCACGCCAACTGGGCCTCCAAAATCCTGGCCCTGGCCCAGATTTACGGCGTTCGCCCGGAAGACGCCCCGCCGGTCCGGAGAACCGCCGCCGTGAAGCCCGCCGTCAGCCGCCGCGCCGCCCCCTGAGGCGGCGCGGCAAGCACATTCCCGGCGTATGCCCACGAGCATTCCACGATTTTCAAGATACAGTAGATTTTGCATCAATTCTCTGGTATGATGTTCCGTGGATCATGGGAACTTTATGCCTGACAGTCGGCGGAGAGGGGGAACCACTTTTGAAAAAGGCTGTCGCGGTTCTGGCGTCGATGCTCTGTTACATCGGCGCGTTTCTGTTGCTCTTTCGCCTTTCCATGGGGCAAGAGTGGCTGGTATTTCTCTTGGGGACGCCCCTGGTTGCAGCCGCCTATTTTATTCCGGCAGGCGCGATTTTCGCCCGCCGCCTCCACTTAAATCGCTGGATTCTGTGGCTGTGCATGAACGGCATCGGCGGCCTGTGCGGCTGGGTGATCGTACTGATTCAATACCCCACCCTGTTGCTGAGCGGCTTCATTCTGTTGCTGCTGCTGCCAGCCCTGGGCTGTGCCGCCCTGGTGTGGGCCGTGGTGGGGCTGGGCTTTCTCTGCTGGAACCGGCATGCAGCCCGCGCCGCTTCCGCTCCGGAATCCGTCTCCAGGCCTGCCGCACCCGCACGGCCATCCGGCACATGGGTCGGAAAGCTGAAGATGGTCCGGCTGCTGCAAAACGCCGGCGTCGGGGCCAACTGATATGGGCCTGTTCCGAAAACTGAAAGCCGTCCTGCGGGATGACTGGTGCGGAACGTGTCAGGTCCCCATGGACACCACCTTTCAGCGGATTTATACGCTCCCCATGACGGTGGGCCATTACCGTGCCCACAAAAATCCGGCGTATTATCTGGAAAATCTGCGCAGGGTGTCCGGCGAACTCATGCCCGGCGTGTACGTCTGCGAGCTGACCGCCTACCGGTGCCCCGACTGCGGACGCCGGGTTGTAAGACTTTGTATTTATCTCCCCGTCCGGGGAAATCGAAAATTTGAGGATACCTATGAATTTACCCACGGAGAACTGGACGAGCTGCTGCGGCAGCCATAGCCGGGATTCCCTGGGACTGGGTTCCGTTCAGGAGGAAAAAGAATGAAGAGAATCACCAAAACCACATTCCCCCGTCTGCTTGGCGCTTGGGTTTTGATCCTGGCGCTTCTGCTGTCCGGCTGTTCCTTCGGCCAGACCAGCACCGATTCGGACACCGACGGCACCAGCACCTCCGACGATGCCGCCACCACCGATGCCGCTGATACCGCGGAGGAGGAAGCCGATGCCGATCTGCCCGTTGACTACAGCAAATACAACGCCTATCTGGAAGTGCTCAACAGCGTCTATGAAATGGACGATATGCTGACCGGTTACTTCACTGTGGTGCAGTATCAGCCGGAGTTTGCCCTGGTCGATGGCGCAGAGTACAGCATGCTGAATGACGTCTTTGACTACTACACCTTCAGCTCCTACATCATGACGGATGCCTTGCGCTACTGCGATGAGGACCCCGACTATCCCGAGCAGGATGAGCTGCTGAAGCAGCTGGAGGAGCCCTTCAACACCATGGGCGAAATTCTGAGCGATCTGAGTTGGTATATCAGCTATCAGCAGTACGGCGGAGATGATCTGACCGAGGCCGCCGAGCTGCACACCCAGCTCTATGAGGCCGTCGGCGCCTTTGATGAAGTTGCCCTGCCCTTTATGGAAGCCATGAACGCACTGGACGAAGCCACAGAGGCCGACGAGCTGGAGCGGCTCCAGTCCGAGGGCTGGGACATCGCCTATTACAGCCGGATTATGGTCAGCGTCTCCAATGACATTGACACGGAGATCTGGGAGCAGTTGTCCACTGTGGAGACCGGGACCCTGCCCCCGCTGGACATGACCAATCTGGAGACATTGTACACGGAGCACCAGGAAGCCTATGCCGGTCTGACCGAAGCCCTGGCCGATCCGGAGAGCGTACAGATCGTGTGGCCCGACAGCGTCACCGCAGATGCCGAAGTGGAGCTTTTCACCACCGCTGCCAACAATGTAAACACCTCCCTGGAGAGCTTTATGACGGCGGCCCGGAACCAGGAGGACTACAGTGAGTCCTATGACGCCTATTTTACCGCCTGCTCCAAACTGATCGACCTCTACAATTCCATGATTGCCGATTAATCCCCTTTTCCCCTCCGAACGCCTGTTCGGAGGGGCGTTTCATTGTCTGGGAAAGCGGGACCGGGCCAGGCTGCTTCTGTAAATTGTGGTTGTCTGCTGGGTACTGCGGTGACGCCCGGTTTGAATCGGACAGCTACGCGTTTCACGCGTCGGTGTATCTCAAGGCAACACCGCATAATTTGGCAAGAGAACTGGGCGAGTCATTTTGCTCCAAATGAAAGTTTGGAAATCGCAGGAATACTGGATGTATTTCAAAATTTCCAAACTGCACAGTTGGGGCAAAAGGGCCTACCAGGTCCGCAGACACAATTGTGCGGTGTTGCCTCAACATTTAGTCAGAAAAGAGGGTGTTTTTCTTGGCATTCAGCAAAACAATCCAACTATATATTTTTGATGGTAATCCCAATGGACGTATTATGTGTGAACTTTCTAATTGGAATGGACGCGTATATAAAATTTCCAGAAATGAATTGATGGAATTTGCCAAGCGCAGCGACTCAGAATACACGGGGGTTTATTTTCTATTAGGAAAAGATGACAGCAATTCTGATACCGTGTATATTGGCGAAGCAGAAAAAATGCTGACCCGGTTAAAACAACACTTAAAAGATACCGAATACTGGAATGACTGCATTGTTGTCATTAGTAAAGATAATTTGCTTAACAAGGCCCATGTAAAGTACCTTGAGAACAAATTTTATTTGCTGGCAAAGGATGCTGAGCGATCTATTGTGGTCAATAGCAATATTCCAACCTGTTCTTCCATTTCTGAGTATGATGAGGCCATGTTGCAAGAATTCATCAGCAATACAAAACTGCTTGTCAATGCCTTGGGGTACAAAACCTTTGATACCTTGGAAGATAGTTCCATGAAGCGGCAAAACAATCAAGTTCTTTTTTACATCAAGGCTGCATGCGGTGCTGACGCAACCGGTGTAGTTGTCTCTGATGGATTTGCTGTACTAAAAGGCTCTTCCATCGCTATCAACACAGTGCCCAGCATGTCTGCCAACCTATTGCAGCTGAGAACCAGTCTGATCACAAAAGGTATCATTGACTCAGAATATCGTTTTCTCAAAGATCACATATTCACAAGTCCTTCTTTGGCTGCTGCCGTGGTGATGGGCAGAAACGCAAACGGGCGAACAGAATGGAAAACCATTGACAATCGGACCCTAAAGTCTATTGAGGAAGAAGACTTGGGATAATAGCAACCTATAAATTTCCATTCCGCCAACATGAACAGCGCCAAAAAGCCCCCCTTGCAGCGCAAGGGGGCTTGCTGTATGATTGGGGAATTCGCTCCAGAACTGTCGAGGACGCACCGTTTTATCAGAAAACGCCGCGCTCCCCTGTCTCACAGAAATCGGAAGAAAAACAGGTAGAACACCAGCAGCAATATGGCGACAATGATGAGAAACACCGGCACAAAAACCGCCAATGCCGCCAAAATCATGGCCAGCCGGTCGTTTTTCTCCAGGGGCAGCTGGGCGCGGTCTTCTTCAAACCGCTCCTCTGCCTCCCGGACATTGACGACCCGGTTGATCTTTTTCCCAAACAGCATGGGAACTCACTCCTTATGGTGCAGGGGGTAGTGACAGGCCACATAGTGGTTGTTGCCCACATCAGTCCACTGGGGAACTTCTTCCTTGCACTTCTGCTGGCAATAGCGGCAGCGGGTATGGAACTTGCAGCCGGAGGGCGGATTGACCGGGCTGGGAATATCGCCTTCCAGCAGAATGCGCTCCCGCTTGTCGTTCTCGTCCACCACAGGAATGGCCGACAGCAGGGCCTCCGTATAGGGGTGGAGCGTATTGGCGAACAGCTCCTCTGTGGGAGCCAATTCCACCATATTGCCCAGGTACATGACGCCGATGCGGTCGCTGATATACTTGACCACGCTGAGGTCATGGGTGATGAACAGATAGGTCAGGTTCTGCTGTTCCTTCAAATCCGAAAGCAGGTTCAGAATCTGGGACTGAATGGACACGTCCAGAGCCGACACGGCCTCGTCACAGACCACAAAGGAGGGATTCAGAGCCAGGCTGCGGGCGATGCCGATACGCTGGCGCTGGCCGCCGGAGAACTGGTGGGGATAGCGGCCGAACATATAGGTGGCCAGGCCGCAATTCTCCATGACCTTGAAGATGTAGTCCCGCATGGCCGGGTCGCCGCGCTTGAATACGCCGTGGGAGACGAGCCCCTCACCGATAATCTGGCCCACGGTCATTCTGGGATTCAGCGAGGAATAGGGGTCCTGGAAAATCAGCTGCAAATCCTTGCGCAGTACGCGCATTTCCTCTTTAGAGAGGCTTTTCAGGTCGATTTCCTTGCCGTCCTTGTAGTAGAGAACCTGTCCGTCGGTCTGGGGATAGAGCTGCAACAGGGTCCGGCCCAGGGTGGACTTGCCGCAGCCGGACTCGCCCACCAGACCCAGCGTTTCACCGGCGTAAATATCCAGGGAAATGCCGTCGTTGGCGCGGACATACCGCTGCTTCTCCCGCAGCTTCGTCTTTTTCACAGGGAAATACTGCTTGACGTCCCGGACACGCAGCAGCACCTTACGAGTTTCATTCTGCATGTTCTTTTCTCACCGCCTTCTCCGGATAGAAGCACCGGATATAATGGTTGGGGCCGATCTGCTGCAAGGCCGGCTCGCTGGCTTTGCACTTCTCGGTGCAATACTTGCAGCGGGGCGCAAATTTGCAGCCCTCCGGCAGATACAGGGGGTTGGGCACGGAGCCGGGAATGGCTTCCAGCCGCTGGTCCTTGGGGGTATTCAGCCGGGGAATGGAGATCATCAGACCTTCCGTATAGGGATGGGAATGGGTGCCGTCGTGGAAAATGGTCTTGGCGTCGGCCTTCTCCACAATCTGTCCGCAGTACATGACCGCCACTTCATCGGCCATCTCGTGAATGACGCCCAAATCGTGGGTGATGAAGAGAATGGAGGTGCCGGTCTGCTGCTTCAGCTCGTTCATCAGCTTCAGAATCTGCGCCTGGATGGTGACGTCCAGCGCCGTGGTGGGCTCGTCGGCAATCAGCAGCTTGGGCTTACAGGCCAGGGCCATGGCAATCATGACGCGCTGGCGCATACCGCCGGACAGCTGGAACGGATACTGCTTGGCCACCCGCTCCGGGTTGGGAATTTTGACGTCGGCCAGCAGAGACGCGGCCTTTGCATAAGCTGTCTTCTTGTCCAGGTTCTGGTGCAGCCGCAGAACCTCGCCGATCTGGCGCTCAATAGTGAACACCGGGTTCAGAGAGGTCATGGGCTCCTGGAAGATGACGGAAATCTCATTGCCACGGATGTGGTGCAGGTCCTTGATGCTGGCCTCCAGAATGTTGCGGCCGTTGAAGGTGATCTCGCCGCTTTCAATGTAGCCGTTGCCGTCCAGCAGCTTGATGATACTCATGGCCGACACGCTCTTGCCGGAGCCGGACTCGCCGACGATGCCCAGGGTCTTACCGGCTTCCAGGGAGTAGCTGACATCGTTGACAGCCTTGACGATGCCCTTTTTCGTTTTGAAATAAGTATGCAGGTTTTTGACTTCCAACAGACTCATGGCTTGTCACCTCTCCTTCGATTTGGGGTCAATGGCGTCGCGCAGGCCATCGCCGATGCAGTTGATGCTGATGGTGCAGATGCCCAGCATCAGAGCCGGGAACACCCAGCGCCACCAGTAATTCTCGATGACCTGGCCGTTCTGGGCGCCGGTCAGCATATTGCCCCAGGTGGCATTGGGCTCATTGACGCCAAAGCCGATGAAGGACAGGGAGGACTCGGTCAGCATACAGGTGGCAAAGCTCAACGTGGCGTTGACGATGATGACCGTGATGATATTGGGCAGGATGTGGCGGAAGATGATGCCAAGCTCCCGGACGCCCAGCGCCTTGGCGGCGGTGACGAACTCCTGCTCGCGCTCCGCCAGGACGCTGCCGCGGACCAGACGGGCGATGCCGGGCCAGGACAGCAGGCCCAAAATACACATAATCAAAATGATTCTCTGGGTCTCGCTGATCTTATTGCCGAGAATCGACGACAGAATGATACAGAATGGCAGGAACGGAATGGACGAGACAATCTCCGTCAGACGCATCAGCAGGTTGTCCACCTTGCCGCCCTTGTAACCGGAGATGCCGCCGATGACAATGCCGATAAAGGAGGAGATGATAACGGCGATGGCGCCGACGGTCATGGTCATCCGGCCGCCCACCAGAATCCGGCGGAACAGGTCGCGGCCCAGTGCATCGGTGCCCATCAGATAGCCCTTGAGGCCCCAGGCCACCACGGTTCCATCCTGGGTGATGGCGTAGTTGGCATAGTAGCCGCTGTCCACCGAAGCGACGGTGGTACCGCTGGGCGCGTCGGCCTGGCCATGGGTGTTGTCACCCCAGCTGTACACCGTACCGTCCTGCAAAATGGCGGTATAGTGGTACCGGCCGCCGGTGAGGGAAACCACCTGGCCCTGGATTTCCTCGGGAATGTCCAGGGTCTTTTTAATGTTGTTGCCCCAGGCGTAGACAGTACCATCCGCGGTAACGGCGGCGGCGCTCTCGTCGGTCAGGGCCAAATCCACCACATTGCCCTGGATTTCTTCCGGAATGTTGGTGTAGGCGGAGGTCTTGTTGGTCAGTGGCACCACTTCGCCGTCCTTGGTCAGGGCCATGACGATGTTGGTGCTGGCCGCGAACTTGTCGATATTGCCCTGCACGCCCTCGGGATAGGTGATGCTCAACAGGTAATCGCTGCCCCAGTTGTACATCTCGCCGTCCTCGGTTAGGGCCAGAGAGATCTGGTAACCGGCCAGAATCTGCTTGATGTCGTTGCCGCCGGAGCGCAGCTCCATGGGGATGCTGGCCAGACCCATACGGTCATTGCCCCAGGTGAAGACCTGTCCATCCTCATTGACGGCCACAATGTGGTCAAGACCGGCGGAAATCTGGACCAGCTTGCCGGTCTCGCTGGTGCTGGGAATGTTTTTCAGCTTCTCATTGGGGAAGGTGCCCCACTCGTAGACGTTGCCGTCCTTGTCCAGGCCCACGGAGAAGGAGCTGCCCACAGACAAATCCTGGGCGTTGTTCTTCAGCTGGGTGGGCACGCTGAGCATACCGAAACCGGGGGCCACGTTGGCCTGGGTCACGTCCTGGTAGTACAGGTCAATGGGGAAAAAGTACGGCAGGAACACGCAGCAGAGGAAAATGAAGGTGAAGAGGATCACGCCGATCATGGCGATCTTGTCCCGGACAAAGGAACTGATGACCATTTGCAGCGGGCTCTGCAAAATCTCTTCTTCCTCCTGAGGGAGACCGCCCAGAACCATCCGCTGGGCCGCTGTTGCCGCCGTGGAGCGTCGGGTTTTCTTCTTGTTGTTACGCATCGTCTTCCCTCCTTTAGTTTTCCAGTCTCACGCGGGGGTCCACCAGCGTATAGGCGATGTCCATAATGACGTTGCCTGCCAGAGACAGGACCACATAGAACATCTGCATGGTGAGCACCACCGCAAAGTCACGCTGCATCAGACCGTCGATGAGCATTTTACCGAGGCCGGGCCACAGGAACACCGACTCGATGACGATGGAACCGCCGAACAGGCCGATGATCCACCAGGTGGTAATGGTCACCACGGGAATCAGGGCGTTGCGGAACGCGTGGATATAGATGACGGTCTTCTCCCGCAGGCCCTTGGCCCGGGCCGTCTTGATGTAATCCATGCGCAGCACGTCGATCATGGCGGCGCGGACATAGCGGGTGATGCCGCCGATGCCCGAGACGGACATGACCAGCACCGGCAGCACCATATGGCGCAGCATATCCAATGCCGCGGCCAATCCAGTGGCTGTGGAACCGGCCGAGCGGACGCCGCTGATGGGGAAAATGGGAATCTTGACAGCCAGCAGGAAGATGGCCAACAGGGCAATGATAAAGGTGGGGATACTGTAGCCCACAATGGTCAGAACCTGGACCGTCTTGTCAAAAACGCCGTTTTTTCGCACCGCAGTGAGAATACCCAGGGGGACGGCAATGATAAAGACCACAAACATGGTCAGAATATTCAAAATTACAGTATTGGCCATGGGGGCGCCAATGATATTGATGACCTCCTGCTTATACTGGGTGGAATAGCCGAATTCACCGGTCAGCATATTGCCCATCCAGCTCAGATATTGCACCGGCAGGGGTTCGTCCAGGCCCAGGGATTCCCTCGTTTTGTCATACAGAGCCTGATACGCATCGGGTTTCATAGTGGTTTTGCTGTCGCCCAGCATGATCTCAACGGGGTCGCCGGGCATCGATTTATAAATCGCGAACATCAGAATAGAAATGATAAAGAAGACGAAGATAATGTAAATCAATCGCTTCAGCAGGTATCTACCTTTTCCCATTCACCGTTCCTCCATTTCAAAATTTTGGGGATTGGCTTTTGGCCCAGTACCCATACAGCCGGGGCTGCGGAATCTGCCGCAACACTGGAAATCCGGCGGAACCCGGCCACAATGCGGGGCTCCGCCGGACGATTGTTAGACTGGATGAATCTTAGGCGTCAACCCAGGCATCCAGAACGGCACGAGACCACTCCCAAACGGAGGTGGACTGCCAGCCGTGCAGCTTGTTGGAGTAGAAGTCGTAGTACTCATCGGAGTACAGGGGGATGTCGGGCAGCTTCTCATTCCAGAGGTCGATGAAGGTCTGCCAGGCGCTTAGCCAAGCCTCAGTGTCCTCATAGGCAATGGGCTTCATGGCTGCGGTGGCGTCGGCCAGCTCCTGGTCCACAATCCAGTTGCTGTTGTAGCCGCCCTGCATCCACTGGGGATCGGTGGAGTAGTAGTACCAGGGGGAGCTGACGGTGGAGAAGCCAACGGCCAGGTTGTACATGTTGTAGATCTTGTCGCTGCTGTGGGTGATGGCGGACTGCAGCGTGGGGAAGTCCATGGTGGTGGCCTTCAGCTCCATGCCCACCTCGGTCATAGCCTCGGGCAGCATGGTGGAGAGCAGGTCAGAAACGGGGTTGCCGTCGGTGTTGGCCCACTCGATGACCAGGGGCTTCAGCTCACCGTTGACATCCTTGTAACGGGTGCCGGTGCCGGAATAGGGGGTGCCGTCGGCGTTGAGGGTCCAGCCGTCGGCCTCCAGCAGGGCCTTGGCCTCGTCCAGGTTCTTCTCATAGGTGTTCAGGTTCTGGTCGATCCAGTCCTTGGACTCCTGATACTCCCACTGGGCCAGACCATAGTAGGAGTGGACAACGGCAGCATAGCCGCCGCTGTACTGACGGGCAAACTCATTGCGGTCCAGGCAGTAGGCAATGGCCTGGCGGACATTGGCGGAATCGGTGGGGAACTGGCTGCAGTCGAACTGAATCTTGCCGTAGCCGTTGCGGAAGAAGGTGTTCTTCTGAGCCTCACCGGCATCCACCAGGTCCAGACCGGCGTTGATGGTGTCAGCGCCGCTGCACTGGAACAGCAGATCCACGGAGCCGGACTTCAGCTCGTTGATCATGGTGTCGCTCTTGACGGTCTTGATGACCAGCTTCTCAATGGCGGGCTTCACGCCGCGGTAGTCGCCGGCATAGGTGGGGTTCACCGTCAGCGTACATTGGGCGCTGGCCACGTCGAAAGACTCAAACAGGTAGGGGCCGCAGGTGACCGTGGGGTTGTAACGATAGCCGGTGGAGGGATCGTTGATGGTCTTCAGCAGCAGTTCGGTGGTAAAGTCACCGGTGATGGAAGCACCCTCGGGAGAATCCACCACGTCACAGTCGGGGGCGATGACGTGCATGGGACGGGGCGCGGCAGTGGCGTAATAGATATCGTAGTGGAAAGGCAGCTCCTCGGCACGGACGGTGACGGAGTAGGTCATGTCGTCCACCAGATGCACACCGGCGAAGTTCTCGGTCTTGCCGTCGAAGAAGTCCTGATAGCCCACCAGGGAGTAACCGGCCTGGCTGGGATAGCCGTCCACGCCGTTCATCTCGGGGGAGCTCTCCAGCAGCAGCTGGAAGACGTAGTCCTTGGCGGTGATGGGAGTGCCGTCGCTCCAGGTCAGACCGTCGTTGATGGTGACGGTATAGGTCTTGGTGCCGTCCTCGTTCTCGGTGGTCTCATGGCTGGCCACAACAGTGGGGTCATAGAGCAGCGCGCCCTCCATGTCGGCCACAACGGTGCTGTAGCCGTGGATCAGGTCATAGGTCTTGTAGTTGGTGGCGTTGTTGGAGAAGCTGGCATCGTAGAAATCGTTGCCCATCTGGGTGATGGTACCGATGACCAGCTGGCCGGTAGGCTCCGTGGGACGGGTGCTCTCCTCAGTGGTACCCTCGGTGTTGGTGGTACCCTCCGTCTGGGTGTTGCCGCTGTCCTGCGCATTGTTGGTGACGGTTTCCTGATTGCCGCAGGCAACCATGGAGACTGCCAGAACAGCCGTCAGCAGCAGAGACAGTAGTTTTCTCTTTTTCATGCGTTTCTTCCTTTCCGGTTTCATACCGTGGATTTCTGGCCGGGACAGCCGGACAGAGCGGCGGAACGCCGTCTGTCCGGCTGCCTCAGTGGAATCTGTTTCATTTTATCAAAAAAATTAGAAAAATGCAACCAAAAAGTGTACTTTTTTTGAAAATCAACAAAAAAATTGGACATTCGTCACGTTTTTTCCCGTTAAAGCGGTTTTTTCCGTGTCTTTGCAGTATGGAATCTTGTCTTTTTTACGGCGTCATCAGGGACTCCATCTCGTCCAGCAGGCGGCTGAAATACTGCAAAGCGTCATCGATGGGGTCCGGGGTGGAGAGGTCCACGCCGGCACCTTGCAGCAGCGTCACCGGGTCGGCGGAGCAGCCGCCGCTGAGGAAGTGCAGATAGTCCTCCACAGCCGGTTGACCCTCCCGGAGAATCCGGCGGGACAGGGCCACGGCAGACGCAAAGCCCGTGGCATACTGATACACATAGAAATTGTAGTAGAAGTGGGGAATCCGGGCCCACTCCAGTGCAATCTCCGGGTCGGCTTCGATATCCTCGCCGTAGTACAGCCGGTTCAGCTCGGCGTACTTGGTGCAAAGGGCATCTGCCGTCAGGGCGTTGCCCTGGCGGGTCTGCTCGCTGCACCACAGTTCAAACTCAGCAAACATGGTCTGCCGGTACAGCGTAGCCCGGAACCGCTCCAGGAAGTGATTGATCAGGTAGGCGCGGCGCTTGGGGTCCTGGGCGCCGTCCAGCAGATGGTGAATCAGCAGGGCCTCGTTGCAGGTGGAGGCCACCTCCGCCACAAAAATTTTATAACCGGCGTAGGTGACGCTCTGGTGGTGGTTGGACAGGTAGGAATGGAGGGCGTGACCCATCTCATGGACCAGGGTAAAGGCGTCGCTGAGGGTATCGGTGTAGTTGAGCAGCACATAGGGATGGACGCCGTAGACACCGGCGGAATAGGCGCCGGAGCGTTTGCCCTGGTTTTCGTAGACATCCAGCCAGCGGTTCTCAAAGCCCTCGTTGAGCACCCGCAGATAGTCCTCGCCCAGAGGAGCCAGGGCGGCACGGGCCAGCTCCTTGCCCTGCTCAAAGGGGACCTCCATGCGCTGGTCGGCCACCATGGGGGTGTAGAGATCGTAGTAATGGAGCTTGTCCACGCCCAGCAGCTGCTTGCGCAGACGCACATAGCGGTGCATGGTGGGCAGATGCTTATGGACCGTCTCAATGAGATTGTGATAGATCTCCACCGGGACCTCCGTCTCCGCCAGAGCCGCATGGAGGGCCGAGGGATACCGGCGGGCTTCGGCAAAGAATTGCAGCTGCTTCATCTGGGCGCTCAGAACGGCGGAGCAGGTGTTCTTTAACTTGCCGTAACCGGCGTAAAGGGAGCGGAACGCCGACTCCCGCAGGGTGCGGTCCGGGGATTCCAGCAGGGGGCCATAGTTGCCGTGGGACACGGGATGGCGGTTGCCCTGGCTGTCCACCGCGTCATCAAAGGTCAGGTCCGCGTTATTCAGCAGGGAGAAGATGTTGCCGGGAGCCTGTCCCATGCTGCCGGCGGCAGCCAGCAGCCCCTCCCCTTCTCCGGACAGGGTGTGGTCCTTTTTGCGGAGAATGCGGGTCAGCAGCAGCCGGTAGTGCTCCAGAGCCGGGACCGCCTGATAGAAGGATTCCAGACGCCCGGTGTCGATGGCCAACAGTTCCGGCGTCTGGAAGGCCAACGCCTGCTCCGATTCCACCAGCAGATGATGGGCCTGGGCGCTCATTTCCTGATAGACCGGATTCCGGGTGTCCTCGTCAGTCTTGCGGAAGGCGTAGGACAGGAGCCGGTCGCCGTCCTCCTCCAGCTTGTCCTGCAACTGGAGAAACGCCAGCAGCGTTTCGGCGCTTTCGCCCAACCGTCCCTGATAGTCGGACAGTTTGGCCAGCGTCTCCCGCATACGGGCATATTCTGCCCGCCAGGCATCGTCACTGGGGAACAGATCGGCCAGATTCCAGGTGTACTCTTTTGCCAGTTCCTTGCGGTTTGGAATGGTTTGTGCCATGGTATGCACTCCTTTAATCAATTTCGTCTTTGCTGTATCCATCGCAATTTTGGTAAATAGCAGTGTACGGAAACCGTACCTTGTCAGTATAGCACAGTCCGGCGCCGCTGTCATCGGGTTCTTGCGGGAGCGGATACCGCGAAATCCGTTATACAGTTTGACAGAAAGCATCCAGCATAGCCTTTTCATCCAGGTACCATGCTTTTTTGTCTTTGGGGGACAGATATTGGTTATCGCTGTTCAAATATGGCTGTTTCAAACTGCTTTTGGCAACCGGAGCCATCAAGACTTGATTCAATAGTTCCATGGGAGCGGGGTATTCAAAATATAATTTATGGGTTGGATGCGGATTTTCCATCCGCCATGCGGCATATTCTTTTAAAAAATTGTGGTGCTCCGGCATGGTCAGCATATGCCCTGTTTTCCCTGTGCTGATTTGCCGTGCAAAGCAATATAGACCGTGCGCTGGGATACATACTTGCTTTTCCTCGCTGGAAAAATCAGAATAACATTGTCCACAGCTCCCACTGCGGCTACGAGCACAAAAATCGCAAACTTACCGACGGTGGAAGCGCTGGATTTAATGGGCTCCGGGGCGGACTCCAGGACAAGATATGTATACGGCACCTCCCCAAGGTCCGGGTCTTCAGCAAACAAGAGAACGCCTGTAACCGAAAAATCTTTGGACACGTCATCGCTTATAATCTGTGCTGTAACTTGGCACTCTCCATCTACCGGATTCGTTACCCCGCTAATTCGACTTATTTCAGTATGATTTTTCGGTTTGGAAAAGGATGAAAAAACCAGACTGAAAACCTCAAAACCCTTGATGTAGCAAGGGTTTCCGGTGTTGATTTTTTCATTCCCACTCGCTCCTGCCAGAAATTTTCTAAACAGATTTGCTTATGGGGTTTAGCTCAGAGTATTGGCATTATTTTCATTATTCAGATAGTAGGGGCTATCTGATTTTTTGTTGCCATGGTGTTGCCACCAATGTCCTTTCCTAGAACGCATTTATTAACTTGAAAGGCCCTTCTCTATAGCATTTGCGAGTGCATGTAGCCTATTCACTGCCTTCTCTCCAT
The DNA here is from genome assembly GCA_944385415.1 of uncultured Oscillospiraceae bacterium. Lineage (GTDB taxonomy): Bacteria > Bacillota > Clostridia > Oscillospirales > Oscillospiraceae > Avoscillospira_A. The sequence continues at coordinate 68,451 of CALWXC010000014.1, forward strand.
TATATAGCATATATGTCGTATTTTCTTCAGAGCTAGCAGAATTCACAGGTGCCAATAGACCAATTTCAGGTTGAGAGAGAGTTTTAAACACCAGAAGTAATTCGTCCATTGACGGCGAAACATTTGTCGTCCTCAGGAGTAAAAACAAATCTCTGGGGGATAGGCTACCCAGAAGTTCTTGTTCCTGGCAAAGTTTTGCAACCACTTCAGAAATTATGTCCAGTTCTCTCTGCTTGCTAGATATAAGCTCATCAATTTGTGAAAGTCCATTTGGAACAATAAACAAAGACGCAATTTCTTGTAAGCTTAAGCCAAGTGAATGAGCAGAGCGAGCAATCTCCACCAATTCTGTGACAGTAATAAGCGCAAAATTCTTTTTCTTTGCATGATTTCGAATTGTGTCTCCGCTGAACCCAGGACCAATGATTGCTACATAATCAGCGTTATTCTTTTCCTTGTGTGTGTCAATCGCTACATCACTAATATCTGTATGGGAAACCATGCCACTGGTTTTAGATTTTCCATCAACAATTGCCGTAATGCTTTTGCCTTCATTGTCCTTCCAGCGTACAACTACATCCGTATTGCCTGCTCCGCCAATCCGTTTTGCATCAAACCCCATGTATCGAAAAACTTCTGCAATTTCTTCTTCAAATGCTACACCTGATGCCTTTCCTTCTGCCATTGGGTCGCATGATGCACAATGAAGCCGCTCAAAGAGTTGTTCCTCGTCAGAGATCGCATTGTCTGCTTGGTTCTTATCAAGGGAAATGCTTTCCTTATCAACTTTTTCGGACGGCTCTCCTTGTAGCGGCAAACTGGAAGCCAAAAGCATACCTGTTTGGGTTGCCTTCAAATGGAGATACTGTGGCTCCTCTAACAATCCTGCTTCAATTAAGAACCCAGCAATCCATCGAGCCTTTTCAGTGTTTATACCATAGTTTTTCGCAATTGCATATAGATCATTACGAATAATATCGTCTTTTGCAGAAACGACCATTTCGCCCACGAACTTCATATTTGCGTGAAGGATTCGTATAAAATCCAGATCATCGCCGCTTCTAAGCCAAGCCTGACCAGCAGCGGTAGCCTGGTATATATTCCGGCCAACTTCTTCCAAAAGTCCTGATGCCTTTAAGAAAGGCATCATAGAATCAACACTACTCTCTTTGAGATTAAATTGGCTTTCAATGAATTGAAAAAAGTCTCCTCGTTTGACTCGTTCAGAGGCAAACTGAATAATCAAGCGAAGATTTTCAATTCGATTTGGACTCGGCGCCCAAATGTTATATGTGCAACGCTTCTTATGTAATTCTGGAGTGTCAGATAACCTTTGAAGAAGAATGGCGATTTCGGGAGGCGGATCAGACACTGCCACTTTCCCTGTTTTACCATCAGTATCCCCTAAAGATTCTGGAGAAATGAGAAGCCATCCACTTAAAACTTCTTCTCCTGCTTTTGTGATAGCCCATTTCCTGTTGCCAACATCCTGTATGAGTTCCAAGACCTCAAGCCAATCCATTCTCCTGCGCGTATTACTTAAGTTAGACCAAGTTAAATTATAATTTTTGCGTAGCAGTGTGTCCACTTCTTCGACAGTTGCTGGTGCATAACGAACAATCGCGAGAACTTCGCCAAATAGGCGGACTTTATTATGAATTATATTTGCAAACGCACACTGTGTTGGTTGATGTTGAAAAGCGACGCCAATCTCGGTTAAAGACAATACACCAGCCTGATTTCTTACCAGTCCCATCCCCTTCAGAAATGCGGCATATGTACGCCATGTTTGCAAATTAGAAATAGAGTTTATCTGGGGGTAGCTATCTAGCTCTACCGCTCGCCCATTTTCTACCAATTTCAGAAGTTCCCTCGTCAGAATAAACCAGTCATGCTTACTCCCGCGAAGGTCAGGAATTGACCATGCTTTTTTACGCCACTCAATTTTTTGGCGACTCGGGTCGGCTGAAAATATGTCCGTATCAAATAGGTTTCTTTCTTTAGTTTCCATAGCAACACGCCTCTCAAAAGAGTTTGGGATACAATTATTTTATCGTTTATCAGCTCCGTCGTCAAGATAATAAATAGGATAATGGATATTAACAAACTTTCTGCGGATTAAATTAATAACGATAATATCTGCTTTACTAGTTTTTGAAAATACAACTATACAATTAGCTTTTAATGGAAGTTATACTAGGCCTTGTTTGAAAAAACGGGAGATATGTTCTAAAACAACAAAATAGCAATGGCAGCAAGGTAAACAAAAGCC
>CALWXC010000015.1 GCA_944385415.1 uncultured Oscillospiraceae bacterium
GACAGCATTTATCAGGTATTCTCTCAGACTGCAAGAGAGCGGTCCGACAACCTGCGGGAAAAAATTGAGGAATTTATTACATTTGTCAATGAGGAGATGGTTTCCTGGGAGTATTGTACAGGCGACGAACTTTTCAGCGGTCACTCCAGAGAGGAGGGGGTGAGAAAAGAGCGAACTATGGAGTTTTTTATTTATACAGACAGGACGCGGTATCTTTGCAGAATTAGCGATGTTCCAACGGATGATTTTGATACAAACAATGAGGGATTCAGCAGTATAACAGTGATCCCCGTGGGATGGCATGACGATGAGAATGGTCTTTATGACATAAAAATGTTTGTCTGTGCCTATGGTAATTTGGAAGAGGATGGGATGGGCCTGTTTCTTTCCTATCCGGGAGAGACCTGCGAGGAGGGGACATTGGAGCGCCTGCTGGATTTGGCGGCCAATCAGGACAGCGGCGGTATATACGACCTCTACTCAGACTATGCCAAGGAGACGGTGCCGGACTTGCCGGAACAGGCCGAAGCGCTGGTGGAGTTTTTGCAAAGGCCCATTCGCTCCTGGGAGTTTTACGACTGTGCGTACAGCTGCGTAACAGAATGGGTACAGCTGCCCGGAACAGAGGCTCCGCTGCTGCGAAGGTTGACGATGTTTACGCTCCACACCGACGAGGAAACCTATACGCTGCTGATCCGGGACCTGCTGGATGGGTCGGAAACCGGAGAAAATCTTGGGCTGTACAGTGTTGCGATTTATACCGACGCATATAGTGGAAACTGCAAGACTACGGGCTGGTTCGAGCCGGGCGTTTTTATCTACCAGCTTACTATATCAGGAAAAATGGAACAGGAAGACACTGCCCTGCTTACGACCACCATTGAGGCGGATGTTGCCTGTGATGTGGACAACGTTGTTTTGCGGCAGATCGATGCGCTTACCTGGGAGGCTACGCTCCCGCCGGATGGCCCTGATAGCTATCTATTTACAGCCGAAGCAGGAGTGGAACACGTTTATTGTTATGTAAACACCCCGCTTAAGTGAGAAAGCAAATTAAATAACACCCTCATTCTGAACATGTCGATGTGTATGAAGAGATACGAAGACAATTTGAAGATACCAAGTCTGTAACTATTTTGTAATAGGAGGCAAGCAAACCATGAAGCCATTCCGAACACTGCTTTCTGCCGCTCTGGCGCTGTCCATTACCCTGGGGCTGACCCTTTCGGCCACGGCTGTCAGCAGTGTCACCATTCAGCACAATTACACCGGCGGGAAACGGGACGTTTTTACCGTACAGGGCATCACCGCCACGTCCACCGTCACCGTCGGAGCAGATTACATTGGCGACGACTGCATGTACCTGAAAAAAGGCGATACCAAGACCGTCTATGAGGTGCCGGTGGGTCAGCCCGTCGTTTTTCATAAGGTGGAATCTCTGGAGGTTCTCCAGGCGGAGCTTCGGGAAGGACAGGTTTATGTGACCGGTGACACTGGTTTGTCCAACCTGTTCAGCGATCTGACCGTATCCCAGGAATCCTGGGAAGCAAATCCCACCGTGACCTATGAGCTCTACTCCGGCCCCCTGAACATTGCCAAGCCCGGCTATTACGCCGTATCCGGTTATATGGGCGGCTCTCCCGTCACACCGGAGCTGGAGACCGTCTCCACCATTCTCCATGTGGTGGAGCCTTCCACCACCGAGACGCCGGAGGAGCCCGCCCAACAGACGGCCTTTACCGATGTGCCTGCCGACGCCTACTATGCAAGTGCCGTCAGCTGGGCCGTGGAACAGGGCATCACTGGCGGTACCGGCGCCAACACCTTCTCGCCCGACGAAGCCTGCACCCGCGCCCAGGTCATTACCTTTCTGTATCGGGCTGCCGGCAGTCCCGACGTCAGCGCCTATCAGAATCCCTTTGACGATGTAACCGCCGATGATTATTACTACGCTGCCGCCATCTGGGCCGCCGCAAACAATATTGCAGGCGGTACCAGTTCCACCACCTTTGCCCCCGGCGCCACTTGCACCCGTTCCCAGGTGGTAACCTTCCTCTATCGCGCCGCCGGCAGTCCGGCCACCAAGGTGACCGATGCCTTTTCCGATGTGGCCCCCACTGACTACTATGCTTCTGCTGTGGCCTGGGCTGCCGCCAACAATATCACCGGCGGCACCAGTTCCAATATGTTCTCTCCCAGCGCTCCCTGCTCCCGGGCTCAGGTCGTGACGTTCTTGTTCCGGGCCAATGCGGACTGAGCCTGTGAAAAACTCCACAGGTTTTTAAAAACTGTGGAATTCTCAACAGTAAAACCGTTCCCCGCCTTTGACGGGGAACGGTCATTTTTTTTAAATAATTCCCGATTCCGATGGAATTTCGGTGAAATCAAAACTCCGGCACCGGAAGGGCCGGTGCCGGAGTTGCAGTTATCCTCAGATTTGTTCCACAGGCTGTGGAACAAATCTGTGTATTACCCGCCGAAGGCGGGTCGCGCAAATTTGAAAAATGCCCCCTGCGCACAACGCGCAGGGGGCATCACTTATTTGTCGGTGCTGCGGTAGCGGCTGTAAGCCACCACAATGCGGCGGTTGGGCTCGGTGCCCGTGGAATAGGTGGTCACATCAGGGGTGTCCTGCAAAGCCGCGTGGATCACATGGCGCTCGTAAGCGTTCATGGGCTCCAACGTAATGTTACGGCGGTAGCGCACCACCTTACCGGCCACCTTATTGGCCAGACGGACCAGGGATTCCTCCCGCTTCTGGCGGTAACTCTCGGCGTCGATGTTGATGCGGGCCCGCTTTCCGGCCTCCCGGTTCACCACGTAGTTGGTCAGATGCTGGATGGCGTCCAGCGTCTCGCCCCGGTGACCGATGAGCATACCCAGGCTGTTACCCACCAGATCCACATTGTAGACATCATCGCCGGACTTGACAGCGTGGGGCACGGCATCGGAGCCCATATGCTCCAACAGCCCCTTGACAAAGACCTCAATACGCTCCTCGGTGGAACCAGCTTCGGCCACGGGATACTCCTTGACCACTTTGGGCTCCTGGGGCTTGGGCGCCTCAGGCTTTTTTTCCGGCTTCCGCTCGGTCCGCTGAACCTTGGGCGCGGCGGGTGTCTCCGTTTTGGGCGCAGGGGCGGGAGCGGGTTTGGCCTCAAACTTGATCTCAGCCTTGGACTGTTCTGCGGTCTTCGGGGTCTTGGGTTTACTGCGGGAGGCGGAGGACAGGGCGGCGGCGGGAACGGCCACCGGCTCATCGGCCTCATAGCTCACCTTGACCTTGGCAGGCTGGGCGCCAAAACCCAGGAAACCGGACTTGGGCTGCTCCAAAACCTCCACCGAAACGCTGGTACGGTCCAGCTTCAGCTCCTCCAGAGCGGCGGCAATGGCCAGATCCAGCGTCTTACCGGTGGTGATAATAAACTTTTCCATATTCACTGCTCCTTGCTATAAACGTCAGCTGTTGCAGAGTCTCATTCTTCTTCCAAAATGGGTTCGCTGGTATTCCGGCCGTAGCGCTGGGGCTGATAGGCACGGCCGCGGCAGTAGGGCCGGTCCTCGATGCCGGAGAAGTGACGCTCCTCGTCGGCCTTTTCCTTGGCCAGACGCAGCGCTTCCTTCTGTTCCGCCGTCAGCTTGCCCTCCACCTGGTTGGCCCGCTCGGCTTTCTCTTTGGCAGCCAGCTTCTTTTTGGAGGTGTTAGGGTCGGCCACATCGCCCAGCTTGGCGCGGCGTTCGGCCCGCAGGCGCTCCTTTTCGGCCTCCCGGGCCTCCTCCTCTGCGTACTCCTGGCGGCGGATTTCATCCTCGGCGTCATACACCTTGCGGTAATGCTTCGTCAGGAAGAACTCCTGCACCAGACCAAACAGACCCTGGGTAATCCAGTAGACGGACATACCGGCGGGCATGGAGAAGCCAATCCACAGAGACATGATGGGCATAATGAAATTCATGGTCTTCATGGACTGGTTAACGGCAGAAGCCGCATCGTTGTCCTGTTCGCCGCGGTTGTTGGTGGCCACGGAGGCGTTGAACTTCTGCATCACAACCATGGAGAACCACTGGGACGCGGCGGAAATGACCGGCATCAGGAACAGGCCGATCTCCGCCCAACCGGTGAGGGTCCAGAACTGCCAGGTGGGAATTTTGCCCAGGTTGACCCCCAGGAAACTGAAGTTAATGGGGGACAGGTCCACATTGGCCAGCGCCGGAACGGCAGCCTTGACCTCGTTGACGTACTCGCCCAGATAGCTGGCGGCGGCCAACTGATGATAGTAGCTGTTGCTGCCCAGGTTCACATGATGGCTAATGACATTGACAATTTCGGTGGCCTCTTCGCGGCTCAGGTGCATCATATAGACCATGGGCTCGCGGATGACCTGATACAGGGGAATCAGAATCAGCAGAGGAACGAAGGCCCAGAGGCAGCCGCCGGTGGTGGAGACGCCCTCTTTTTTGTAGAGCTTCATGACCTCCATCTGATATTTTGTTTTATCGTCGCCGTACTTGGCTTCCAAAGCCTTGACCCGGGGGGCCATACGGGACATCTTCATCATGCTTTTCTTGCTCTTGGCGCTGACCGGCAGCAGAATCAGTTTGATGGCAATGCCGAAGAGGATCAGGGCCAGGCCGTAATTGCCGGAGAAGTTGTAAAGAAACTCCAGCATATAGCCAAAGGGGATCCGAATGATGTCAGCAATTGAAGTCAAAGTATTCTTCCTTTCCTGTGTGGCTCCAAAGGGACAGGTCCCTTACGGAACCGGATCGAAGTAGTCCCCCTTATAGAAGGGGTGGCAGCGCAGAAGCCGCCGAATGGTCAGCCAACCGCCCTTCCAGGCGCCGTACTTCTCAATCGCCTCCATCGCGTACTGGGAACACGTGGGGCTGAAGCGGCACTGCGGCGGAAAGGCAGGCGAGACAAATCGGCGGTAAAAGCGAATGAGCGCTAAAAGCAGGCGTTTCATACGTCACCTTCCAGCAAATGAAGCTTTTTTGCCAGTGCCAGATAGGAGCGCTCCAGCTGTTGGTACGATGCGGTCACAGCACGGCTGCGGGCCACGACTACAATGTCATAGCCGCGGCAGAAGGACCCTTCGTGGAGCCGGTAGATCTCCCGCAGACGGCGGCGCAGCTTATTGCGAACCACGGCATGTCCCAGCTTGGCCGAAACGGTCAAGCCGATGCGGTTGGTCTGGGAACCGTTGCGGCGGCAGTATAGCACCAAATAGCCGTTGGCGGCGCTTTGTCCCTTGCGGTACAGGCGGCGAAACAGGTGATTCAGCTTCAGAGACTTGGAAAATTCCATGGAATTTCTGCCTCCTATAAATAGACGGAGGGGGCGAACAGAAACAGGTTTCCATTCACCCCTCTAATCATTCGCTTCTCGAGCAGTATTCTGCTAGCCGGGATCAGTAGGACAGCTTGGCTCTGCCCTTGGCACGGCGGCGGGCCAGGACCTTACGGCCGTTGGCGGTGGACATTCTCTTGCGGAAGCCGCAGACCTTGGAACGGTAGCGCTTCTTGGGCTGATAGGTACGAACGGTAGCCATTGTGGTACACCTCCTGAGTCAGAATCATGCTCAACAGCCGCCCAGTGCGGCCGCAGCGAGTAAATTTAGGCATAATTTCCCCAAAGGGAAACGATACGAGAGATATTATATCCCATGTAGATAGGGAATGTCAATAAAAATTCCTGATTTTTTTACGGAATCCATACAATTCCCCGGATTCGTTGGATTCTATGGTCTACGCTGTCCACCCCTGAGGGGGCGGCAGCGTGGACCATGGCCTTTGGCCGGGAATTGCGCCATCTGCGGATGGCGCTTGGGGACGATGGGCGACCGGGGCTTTGCCCCTGGACCTCACAATTTTTTTGTGAAAAAATTGAGTAAAAACTTTAATTTCTTTAACTTATACGAACTTATCGACCCCGGCGGGTCAGCGGCTGAGACCGCTCCTGGAGCTCCAGCAATCCGCCGATGATCCGGTTGGACAGCAGGAATCCCTTGGGCGTCAGATGCCAACAGCCCTCCTCGCAGACAGCCAGCCCCTTTTCGGCATAGAAACGCATGCCCTTTTCCAGAATATCAAAGGGCAGCAGGAACCGGCTCTCATATTCGTCACCGTTGATGCCCTGACTGGTCCGCAGCCGCAGCATCAGATATTCACCGGCCCGCTCCCGGGGCGCGATGGTCTCGCACTCCGACAAAATCACGCCGCCGCCGTGGACGCCTTTCAGATACGTCTCCAGGTTGGCCGCTGCCGTAAACCGTTTTCCGGCAAAATCCGACGAAGCCGAGGGGCCGAAGCCGATATATTCGCCGCCGGTCCAGTATTTGAGATTGTGACGGCAGGCCATACCCTCCCGTGCAAAATTGGATATTTCGTATTGGGCATAGCCGAAATTCTCCAGCGTTTCCACGGCGTAAAGGTACATATCCGCCTGGGTGTCGTCGTCGGGCAGATTGGCGCTTTCGTAGTACGTATACAGCGGCGTTCCCGGCTCCACTTTCAGGCCGTAACAGGACAGATGATCAGGCCGCAAATCCAAAACAGTCCGCAGCGTCTGCATCCACTTCTCTCTGGTCTGATTGGGCAAACCATACATCAAATCGAGGGAAATATTCTCAAAACCGGCCTTTCGAGCGTTTTCCACCGCAAAAACGGCCTGCTCATAGGTGTGGGGACGGCCCAGTGCCTTCAAAACCTCGTCGGCCTCGTTCTGGACGCCCAAGCTCATGCGGTTGAATCCGGCGGAACGCAGCTTGTGCAGCGTCATGGCGTTGACCGATTCCGGATTGGCCTCAAAGGTCACCTCACAGTCCCGGTCCATATTGAACCGCTTGCGGATTTCCGCCAGAATTCGTTTCAGGCCGTCGGCGCCGAAAAAGGAGGGCGTACCGCCGCCAAAATACACCGAATCCACCAGATAATCAGGGGCCAGGGCCGCCGTCTCCCGGATGTGCAGAATCAGCGCATGGAGGTAACGGTCCATCAGCTCCTTGCTGCGGCCGCCGCCCAGGGAGTAAAAGTCGCAGTATTCGCATTTGCTGCGGCAAAAGGGGATATGGACGTAAACGCCCAGTGTTTTTTCCATAGCGTCACCTCGTGGTGCATTTTCCGCATTACCGGCCCCGGAGTTTCCGAACCTCGGCGTCGTACTCCTCCCGGGTCAGCAATCCCGCTTCATAGAGCGTTTTTCGGTTTTCAATGAGCCGCGCCCCATTACTTTGCGGCTGACGGGGCAATTCATAATGGCGATGGGGTTCCGGATTGGGGCAAGGTTGCGCGGTTTTCTTCGGTGCCGCCGCCTGCTGTCGGGGCTGCCACTGCTGCGCACGCTGTTGGGTTCTGTTCTCCGCCATGCGCACGGCCTCTTTGACCTCCCGTTTGGCCTGGAGAATCGGCTCCCGGTACAGCTGCCGCGCCTGCCGGAGTGCCTCGTGGGTCTCCTTCCGGCGCTGCTTTTTACCAGAACCGGCAAACAGCATCACCAGGCCGACAATGGCCACAACAAAGCTCGGCGCTCCCTCGCCGGAAAAGGCGTTGCCCAGACCGGCAATCAGCAGCAGAATGCCGATGCCCCGGATAATCCCGGTGGCACAGCCGATGGATGTGCCGTTGGTGTTCTGTGCCATAAATTCTCCCCCATTTCTTCGCCCGGCAAACGGTTATTCTTCCGTCTCCTCGCCGGACTCTTCCTTTTCCACCCGCTCCAGGGCAATGACCCGGTTGCCATCATCAATACGCATGACGATAACGCCTTGGGTATCGCGCTTGTAGATGTTGATATCGGAGGCGGCCATGCGGATCATGACGCCGCCGTCCTCAATGAGCATCACGTCGTCATCGTCGCAAACCACCCGGACACCGGCAATGGGGCCGGTCTTTTCCGTCAGATTGTAGGCTTTCAGGCCCTTGCCGCCGCGCTTCTGGGGCTGACGGGTGCCGTCTTCGCCGGTGCGCAGATACTCTTCCACGTTGGTACGCTTGCCATAGCCGTTTTCCGTGACAGCAAGCAGCTGCTTACCCTCCTGGTACAGCTCCGCACCCACGACCCGGTCGCCGTCCTCCAGACGGATGCCCCGGACGCCCTGGGCGTCGCGGCCCATGGGACGAACGTCGTTTTCATCGCAGCAAAGGGCCATACCGTCCTTGGTGCAAATGAGAATCTGGTCGCTGCCATTGGTTTTCAGCACGGAGATCAGCTTGTCGCCTTCCTCCAGCGTCAGAGCCCGGATACCGGCCTTGCGGGCCGTATGGATGGACTCCATCACAAGCCGTTTGACGGTACCGCCCTGGGTGACCATAAACAGGTAGCTGTCCTCGCCAAATTCCCGGGTTGCCAGCATGGCCGTCACCTGTTCGCCGGGCTCCAGGGGCAGAATGTTGACGATGGCCGTACCGCGGGCCGTCCGGCCCGCCTCGGGAATCCGATAGCCCTTGCGGCGGTGGACCTTGCCGGTACTGGTGAAGAACAGCAGATAATCGTGGGTAGACGCCGTCACCATGGAGCGGACATAGTCCTCCTCCTTGAGATTCTGAGCGTTGACGCCACGGCCGCCACGGCGCTGGGTCCGGTAGGTGGAGGCGGGCATGCGCTTGATGTAGCCCTGACGGGACAGGGTGTAGCAGCACTCCTCCTCCTCAATGAGGTCCTCAATGTCGATTTCGTCCTCCACGTCCTCAATGTCCGTGTGGCGCTCATCGCCGAACTTTTCGGCAATCTCCAGCAATTCTTCCTTGAGGACCTGCTTCTGCATCTCCTCGCTGGCCAGCAGACGGTTATAGTAGTCGATGCGCTCTTCCAGCTCCTTGTACTCGGCTTCCAGCTTCTCCCGGTTCAGACCCTGGAGGGCAATGAGCCGCATATCGCAGATGGCCTGGGCCTGGACGTCGGACAGGGAGAACCGGTCCATCAACCGCTGTTTGGCATCGTCGTAGCTGGTGCGGATGATGCGGATGACCTCGTCAATGTTGTCCTGGGCAATGAGCAGACCTTCCAGCAGGTGAGCACGCTCCTGGGCCTTGCGCAGATCGTACTGGGTCCGTCGGATAATAACCTGCCGCTGATAGTGGAGATACTCGTCGAGAATGTGCCGCAGAGACAGGATTTTGGGCTGCAATTTGCCGTTGACCTCGGTCAAGGCCAGCATATTGATGGCAAAGGTGGTTTGCAGCTGGGTCTGGGCAAACAGGCGGTTGAGCACCACCTGGGGATTGGCGTCGCGCTTGAGCTCAATAACAATGCGCATGCCGTTGCGGTCGGACTCGTCGCGGATATCGGAGATGCCCTCCAGCCGCTTGTCCTCCACCTGGTCGGCCATGTTCTTGATGAGCATGCGCTTATTGACCTGGTAGGGGATCTCGGTGACGATAATCCGGGTCCGGTCCTTGTTGAACTCCTCAAATTCTGTCTTGGCCCGGACCATGACGCGGCCGCGGCCCGTGGCGTAGGCGGCCCGGATGCCGCTGCGGCCCATGATGGTGCCGCCGGTGGGGAAGTCGGGGCCCTGGACGTGCTCCATCAGGTCAATCAACTCGGCCTCCGGATTGTCCAGCACCTCCACCGCCGCGCCGATGACCTCCCGCAAATTGTGGGGCGGGATGTTGGTGGCCATACCGACGGCAATGCCGGCGGAGCCGTTGACCAGGAGATTGGGGAACCGGGAGGGCAGCACCTTGGGTTCCTTCCGGGTCTCGTCGAAATTGGGGTCCCAGTCCACCGTGTCCTTTTCGATGTCCCGCAGCATTTCAGCGGAAATTTTGGCCAGCCGCGCCTCGGTATAACGATAAGCAGCGGCCGGGTCGCCGTCGATGGAGCCGAAGTTGCCGTGGCCGTCCACCAAGGGGTAGCGCATGGAGAAATCCTGTGCCAGACGGACCAGAGCGTCATAAACAGAGGCGTCGCCGTGGGGATGGTACCGGCCCAGCACGTCGCCCACGCAGGTGGCCGACTTTTTAAAGGGCTTGTCATGGGTCAGATTGTCCTCGTACATGGCGTAGAGGATGCGCCGGTGGACCGGCTTGAGACCGTCGCGGACGTCGGGCAGTGCTCTGCCCACGATGACCGACATGGCGTATTCGATATAGGACTTCTCCATCTCCTCCACCAACGGGGCGGAGACGATGGTCTGATCCGGGAATCGAATCTCCTCGGGATCGTATTGTGGTTTCTTGCTCATGTATGTGCCTTCCTTTTCTTGTTGGCAATTGGCAACTTAGTAGTCGAGATTTACCGCATATTTTGCGTTTTTCTCGATGAATTCCTTACGTGGTTCCACCTTTTCGCCCATGAGGATCGTAAAGGTCTCGTCGGCCTTGACCGCGTCCTCCAGATCGATGCGCTTGAGGGTCCGGGTGGCCGGGTCCATGGTGGTTTCCCACAGCTCGTGGGGGTCCATCTCACCAAGGCCCTTGTACCGGCTGATCTCCACCTTGGCGTTGGGGTTATCGCCGCGCATTTCGGCGGCAATGCGTTCCCGCTCCACGTCATCATAGGCTACCCGCTGCTGCTTGCCTCTGGTCAGCTTGAACAGGGGCGGCACGGCAGCATAGACATAGCCGTGTTCGATGAGTGGCCGCATAAACCGGAAGAAGAAGGTCAAAAGCAGCGTCCGGATATGGGCGCCGTCCACGTCGGCATCGGCCATAATGACGATTTTATGATACCGCAGTTTATTCAGGTCGAATTCGTCACCGATGCCCGCGCCCAGAGCGGTAATCACCGGCAGCAGCTTGTCATTGCCGTAAACCTTGTCGGCCCGAGCCTTTTCCACGTTGAGCATCTTGCCCCAAAGCGGCAAAATGGCCTGGAATCGGGAATCTCTGCCCTGGGTGGCAGAACCGCCGGCGGAATCACCCTCGACGATATACAGTTCCGTCAGTTCGGGGTTGCGCTCGTTGCAGTCGCGGAGCTTATCGGGCATGCCGCTGCCGCCCAGCGCCGTCTTGCGGCGGATGGACTCGCGGGCCTTTTTGGCGGCCTCTCTGGCCCGATTGGCCATCATGGCCTTTTCCAGAATGACCTTGGCCACCTGGGGGTGCTCCTCAAAGTAGGTGGTCAGCTGCTCATTGACGATGTTGTCCACCAGAGTACGAATGTAGGCATTGCCCAGCTTGGCCTTGGTCTGGCCCTCGAACTGAGCCTCTGTCAGCTTGACAGAAATAACACAGCTGAGACCCTCACGGCAATCCTCGCCGCTGACCTTGTCGGCATCGGTCTTGATGATGTTGTTTTTCTGACCATAGGCGTTTAAAACGCGGGTCAGGGCCGTTTTAAAGCCCGTTTCGTGCATACCGCCCTCAGGCGTATGGATGTTGTTGGCAAAGGACAGAATGGTCTCGTTGTAGCTGTCGTTATACTGCATGGCCACTTCTGCCACGGCGTCGCCCTTCTGGCCCTGCATGTAGATGGCCTCGGGATGCAGAGGCGTTTTGGCCCGGTTGAGCCAGGTGGCAAACTGCCGGATACCGCCCTCATAGTGCATGGTGTCCTGCTGCTCCATACCGGGGCGGCGGTCCGTGGTGGTAATGCGAAGGCCGCCGTTAAGAAACGCCTGCTCCCGCATTCTGGTATGCAGAATCTCGTAGTCATAGACCAGATCATCGAAAATTTCCCCGTCGGGCTTGAAGGTGACGGTGGTACCGGAGTGGTCCGTGGTGCCGATGACCTTCATTTCTTGAGTGATGTTACCGCGGGAGAATTTCATCTCATAGATTTTGCCGTCCCGATGGACCTGGACGGTCAGCCATTCGGACAGAGCATTGACAACGCTGGCGCCGACGCCGTGGAGACCGCCGGAAACCTTATAGCCGCCGCCGCCGAATTTGCCGCCGGCGTGGAGCACCGTATAGACAACCTCCAGTGCGGGCCGTCCCGTCTGGGCCTGAATATCCACGGGGATACCGCGGCCATTATCGGTGACAGTGATGGTGTTGCCCTCGTTGATGGTAACGGTGATTTCCGTGCAGAAGCCCGCCAGGGCTTCATCAATGGCGTTGTCCACGATCTCGTAAACCAGATGGTGCAGGCCCGACGAGGATGTGGAGCCGATATACATACCGGGACGTTTCCGCACCGCTTCCAGACCCTCCAGGACCTGGATTTGGGCCGCGTCGTATTCCTGCTCCAGCAGGGGATTCAATTCTTCTGCCATGCTATGCGCTCCTAACTTGATGGTTGGAAAACCTACTTGGTTGGTTTCTGACCGGCTGCTTCGCAGCGGGCTGCCACGGTGGCCGTGGAAAACTGGGTCAGATACACCCGGTCCATGGTAAATTCCCGGGTCAGAATAAAAGCCTTGGGCAATTCATCGGTGACGGTGACCACCTGGCCCCCGTCCTCGGCCTGTTTTAAAAAGGCTCTGGTATCCTTGGAACTGGTGGTATTATCCAGGTCAAAAATGCCGATGATGGACGAGTCCCGCAGGGACATGTCACTGCCGATGGGTAAATACATCCGGTCACGCTCCTTCCAGCAGCGCGCCGTGCTCGATGGTCAGCACCTTGCCGATCTCCGTCACGCGGCTGCGCTCACAGCAGGTGATAAACACCTGGCCCGAGGCGATGCGGTTGAGAATAAAGTCCTGCCGGGCCGGGTCCAGCTCCGACAGCACATCGTCCAGCAGCAGTACCGGCTCTTCGCCGGTGTCCCGCCGGAAAATTTCCCGCTCGGCCAGCTTCAGCGAAATGGCCGCCGTGCGGATCTGGCCCTGGGAACCGTAGCCCTTGAGACTGACGCCATCCAACAGAACGTCAAAATCGTCCCGATGGGGGCCGGAAAGGCACTGGCACGATTCCAGCTCCGCCCGATAGTGGCTGTGCTGGTGCTCCAGCAGCTTTTGCAGCACCTCCTGCTGGGGGGCCAGAGGGTCGGGAATATTGGAAACCGTCTGATACGTGACGGTCAAATGCTCTTTTCCGCCGGAAAACTCCTGGTGAAAATCGGCAGCCAGCTGGGCCAGCCGTTCCATAAACCGGGCCCGATAGGCGATTAAAATGGCGCCCACCTGGGCCATCCGGAGGTTGAAGTCCGGCAGCGTCTCCAACAGGGACGGATTTTGAAACCGGTCCTTTAAAATCCGGCTTTTGTGGTCGTGGAGACGGGTGTATTGGGTCAGCGCCCGTTCATAGCCGGGCCGCAGCTGGGTCAAGGCGTTGTCCATGAGCCGGCGGCGGGCCGACGGGCCCATTTTCAGCGTCAGCAGGTCCTCGGGACAAAACAGCACCGTGGTGAGAATACCAGGCAGCTCCGCCGCCGTTTTCTGGCGGACGCCGCCGATGTACAGCTGCCGGGACCGGCGGCCGGGAAACAAAACGGCCCGGATGGACTGTTCCCGTCCCTGGGAGAACAGTTTCGCCTCCAACTCCGCAAACTCCGCCCCCATGCCGATGAGCTCCTGCTCCTTGCGGGTCCGAAAGGAGTGGCCCATGGACAGATAGGTGATGGCCTCCAGCAGGTTGGTCTTGCCCTGGGCATTGTCCCCGACAATCAGGTTGACGCCGGGGACAAAGTCGGCCGTCAGCGATTCGTAGTTGCGAAAGCCCCGCAGCCGCAGCTGCTCAAGCCTCATGGGCAGTCACCTGCCAGCGGTTGGGGCCAAAGGAGACCACGTCGCCGGGATACAGCTTCCGGCCCCGGCGGGTCTCCGTCTCTCCATTGACGGCAATTTCCCCGTTCTGAATGAAATTCTTGGCCATGCCGCCGGAGGAAACCGCGTCGCAGAACTTCAAAAAGTCCTGTAATTTAATAAATTCCGTGTGAATGGCCACAGGAATGGGGGTATCCGATTGTTTTCTGGTGACGCGAACTTTCATAACCAATCGTCCTTTACAAAATGTTCCGATCTGCTTTTACATGTTTTCCTTTAACCGAACCGGCAGAACCATATATGCAAACTGATCCCTGCCGTCGGTGGGGGTCAGAACAATTGGGCTCAATCCGTTGCTCAGTTCCAACGTGACCTCCGGAGCGGGAACAGCTTTCAGAGCGTCCAGCAGATAGCGGCAGTTAAAACCGATTTCCAGGTTTTTGCCGTCGCCGGCCACGGGGCACACATCGTGGGCTGCGCCGATGGTGGTAACGGTCTTGAAATCAGCGCTGTTGTCGGAGAAGACGCAGCGGACCGGGCTCTTGAGCCGTTCAGACACGATCAAGCTCACACGCTCGATGGAAGCGTTGAGCTGTTCCACGTTGGCGGTCAGTTTGATGGGATTTTCTGTGGGCAGCACCCGACGCCAGTCCAGGAATTCGCCCTCCAACAGACGGCAAACCAGCGTAGCGTCTCCAATCTGGAACATCAGATGCTTGCTGCCCAGGGTGAACCGGGCTTCCTCGTCGGTGTCGCCCAGGATTTTTTCCACTTCTTTCAATGCAGCGCCGGGGGCTACAAAGGTCATGACGCGGCCGGCGGCTTCGTCAAAATAGAACCGGCGCAGGGCCAGGCGATAGCCGTCCACGGCCACCACAGTCATGTCCGTTTCCGTCACTTCAAATCGGCAGCCGGTGTGGACCGGGCGGGTCTGATTTTCCGACACGGCAAAAATGGTGCCGGAGATCAGCTCCTTCAAAGCCCGCTGGGGAATGGAAACGCCGTTGGCGTATTCCACATCAGGCAGTTCCGGGTAGTTTTCGGCGTCGGTGGCCGTAATGGTAAAAGAGGAGATGCCACAGCGGATGGACACCTTGTAGCTGTCGTCCACAGAGACGGTGACCTCCTCATCGGGGAGCTTCCGCACAATATCAAAAAACAGGCGGGCAGGCAGAATACAGGTACCGGTCTCCACAATCTCCGCCGGTACCGAAACGGTAATACCGGTTTCCAGATTATAACCAGTGAGCTGTAACTTCATGCCGGCATGGACGTGAATGCCTTCCAGGGCCGCCATGGGACTCTTGGGGGCTACCGTTCGGGAAGCCACAGAGATGGCAGAAACCAGAAGCGCTTTTTCACAGACAAATTTCATGAACAGTTCCTCCGTGTTGTCTCTCTTAGTAGAAAGAAAGGATTTTTTAGTAGTTGCAGTAGTCGTAGAAGAAATTTATGTGGAAAACTGCCGCGAGCCCTGTCGTATCAACGGTTTTTTCTCCACAGCCCCCTGTGCATTCCACAGGAAGTTTTCACAATCCACTGTGGAGAAAATTTTTTCTTTCAAAAAACCGCAAATTTTCCACAAAAATTACCTAACATTCCACAAGCCGCTGTGGAAAACTTTTGGCGCGACAAAATCCATTGCCAGAGCCGACAAAAAACGCCCCGGTACTTTTCAGAAATGTGCAGTCGCTCACACCATTGCCGTATTTCTTCTGTGGCACTGCATTATAAAACATTCAATCAAAATCTTAAAAGTTTTACTCGATTTTTTTCAAAAAATCGCGGTTTCCAAAGGCAGAGCCTTTGGTCGCGCCTCGCAAGGCGCGAAATACCCCATAGTCGCATTTATTACAGCCGGTTATTGATGTTGGCGGTGATGTCGCGGATGGTTTCGGCCAGGACGCCGCCCTGATCCATGGCTTTTTCCACCTTGCGGATGGCATAAATGACGGTGGAGTGATCCTTGCCGAATTCGCGGCCGATGTCGGGAAGGCTCAAATTGGTCAGCTGACGGATAAGATACATGGCC
This sequence comes from uncultured Oscillospiraceae bacterium, assembly GCA_944385415.1. GTDB lineage: Bacteria > Bacillota > Clostridia > Oscillospirales > Oscillospiraceae > Avoscillospira_A. The sequence goes on from CALWXC010000015.1 coordinate 15,628, forward strand.
ACCTGGCGGGCTTCGGCGGTGCCTTTGTTCTTGAGGGTGCCCCGGAGGGTGCTCTCCGGAATGGAATAGAAGCGGCTGACCTCGGAAATGATGAGACTGGGGGTGGGAAGGGCTTCCGTTTTGCCCTTGTACATGTCCTTGATAGCGCGGGAAACCGACGGCACATCAATATTCATGCCGTTGAGCTTCTGATAGGCCATAATCTTTTTCACGGTGCCTTCAATCTGCCGCACGTTGGAGGTGACATTCTCCGCAATATAGGCGCAGACGTCATCGGGCATATCCAATCCCAAAGACGTGGCCTTGTTTTTGATAATGGCCATACGGGTTTCGTAGTCGGGCGGAATAATATCGGCCTGAAGACCCCACTGGAATCGGGTTTTCAGCCGGTCCTCCAGCTTGAGCATCTCCTCAGGGGGGCGGTCGGAGGTGAGGACAATCTGCTTTTTGGCCTCGTAAAGGGTGTTGAAGGTATGGAAAAACTCCTCTTCCGTAGAGGCCTTGCCGGCAATAAATTGAATATCGTCCATCAAAAACAGGTCGGCGTTGCGGTATTTGCTGCGGAACTCAATATTCCGGCCTTCCTGCAGGGCGGCCACCAATTCATTGGTGAATTGATCGCCCTTGATGTACACAATATTATAGTTGGGGTGCTGCTTGTGAATTTCTGCTGCAATGGCGTAGAGCAGGTGGGTTTTGCCCAGGCCCGAGGGGCCGTAGATCAGAAGGGGGTTATACGCGCCGGCGGGGTTGTTGGCCACGGCCACGGCCGCCGCGTGGGCAAACCGGTTGGACGAGCCAACCACGAACTTTTCAAAGGTAAACTCCGGGTTGAACTCCACAAACTTGGGCTTTTCCATGCGGCTTTTGTATTCTTCCACATTCTCTTCCAGCAGGACAACCACTTCAACCTCCTGGTTGTAGAGCTCCCGCATGGCATCCTGAATGTATTCCATGCAGCGCCGCTGGATCACATCCTGCTGATATTCGTAGGGTGTGGACAGAATCAGCTGATGGTCGGTGATCTCCACCACATTGGTATCGTCAAACCAGGCGGATGTGGCCGCAGCACCCATTTTATTTTCAATATGGCCAAGCACCTTGGCCCAGATAAACGCGGCAGAAGGCATGGGCCCCTCCTTTCCCCCAGTAAAAATGGGCATATAAAATCAACCTATTCTATCACAAAAGGCGGTGGTCCGCAAGTAGTTATCCACAGGCCCTTGTCTATAACCTGGAAAACCGGCGGCCGCAGTTGCAAAGAAAAAGGGACTGTGTTACAATATCGGCAAACTGTGCCAACAAAATTCGAGTGCGATTGTTGAGGTTATGAACAGATGCTGGAAATCAAAAATCTCTCGGTGACTGTCAACGACGAAAACGGCAGAGCCGACATTTTAAAAGACATCAATCTGACGGTGGAGGACCGGAAATTCATCGTCATCACCGGCCCTAACGGCGGCGGTAAAACCACCCTGGCCCGGGCCATTATGGGTCTGGCCCCCGTCACCGGCGGTTCCATCCTCTGGAACGGCACGGAGCTGGCCGACAAAACCGTGACGGAGCGGGCAAAGCTGGGTGTTTCCTACGGATTTCAGCAGCCGCCCCGGTTCAAGGGCATGAAGGTGGCCGATCTTCTGTCCATTGCCGCCGGCCGGAAGCTGAACCACGACGAAACCTGCTCCTACCTGACCAAGGTGGGCCTGTGCGCCCGGGATTATCTGGACCGGGATGTGGATGCCAGCTTATCCGGCGGCGAGGTCAAGCGCATTGAAATCGCCACGATTCTGGCCCGGAAATGTCCGCTGATGATTTTCGATGAGCCGGAGGCTGGTATCGATCTCTGGTCCTTTGCCCGTCTGACGGAGACCTTTTCCGAAATCCACGCCAAAAAAGAGGCCACCATTCTCATCATCTCCCACCAGGAGCGGATCATTCGCCTGGCTGATGAGATTATTCTGGTGGCTGACGGCCATGTAAAGGACCGGGGCCCCGCCGAAAAAATCTATCCTCAAATTCTCGCAGACACCGTTTCGGGCTGCAACCGGCTGGAGGTAAACGGAACATGCTGAACGACGTACAAAAGCACATTCTGGAAGTGGTCGCCGCCATGAAAAACGGCGAGACCGATGGTGCGGTGAACATCCGCATCGACGGCAAAAAGGCCCATCGGGTCAACTCCGAGCATATCCGGATTGAATCCAAAACCGATAAAGACGGCATCGACATCCACATTGCCCCCTTTACCAAGCATGAAAGCGTCCATATTCCCGTGGTGCTGACGGAAAGCGGTTTCCATGACAAGGTTTACAACGACTTTTATATTGGAGAGGGCGCGGAGGTCAACATTGTCGCCGGATGTGGTATCCACAACTGCGGCTGCGACGACTCCCAGCACGATGGCGTCCACACCTTTTATGTGGGCAAAAACGCAAAAGTAACCTATTCCGAGACCCACTACGGCGAGGGCGAAGGCGGCGGCAAGCGGATTCTGAATCCGGAAACCATCCTCTATCTGGAGGAGGGGGCTTCCGTCACCCTGGACACCACCCAGATCAAGGGTGTGGATGATACCAAGCGGTACACCAAGGCTGTTTTGGGCAAGGACGCGGAAATTGTCATTACCGAAAAGCTGCTGACCCATGACAACCAGTACGCCGAAAGTGAAATGGACGTGTTTTTGAACGGTGAAGGCTCCAAAACCCGGGTGATTTCCCGGTCTGTGGCCCAGGATAATTCCGTTCAGGTGTTTTATCCGCGGGTGGAGGGCAACGCTCCTTGTTTTGGACACGTCAGCTGCGACGCCATCATTATGGGGGAAGCCAAGGTCAAGGCGATCCCCGCCATTTCCTGTAACCATGTGGACGCGGGGTTGATTCATGAGGCGGCCATCGGCAAAATTGCCGGTGATCAGCTGTTAAAACTCATGACGCTGGGCCTGACGGCAGAGGAAGCCGAAGAGAAGATTCTCGAGGGCTTTTTGCGGTAAATTTGGCTGTTTTTGGGGGCGGCGCTCCCAAATCCCTGCGATTTTTTGATAAAAAACGAGTAAACCTTTCTCTGCGCCATGCCCGTGTTGGACATGGCGCGGATTTGTGTGAGAAATTGATAAATTATAAAAGTTTTTACGCAATTTTTTTACAAAAAAATTGCGGTTTCCAAAGGCAGCGCCTTTGGTCGCCCGCCGCAGCGGGCGAAATCCATGGACAGGAGGGCCTTATGCTCCATGTAACAATCCTCACCGTGGGAAAATTGAAAGAAAAATTCTATCTGGAAGCCTGCAAGGAGTATACCAAGCGGCTGTCGGCCTACTGCAAGTTGGACCTGCTGGAGCTGCCGGAATACCGGCTGCCGGATAACCCCTCGGAAGCGGAAATCACGACGGGACTGGAGCGGGAAGCGGAGCAGATTTTTGCCAAAATTCCCAAGGGGGCCTGGGTTTGCGTCCTGACGCCGGAGGGGAAGCTCCTGTCGTCGGAACAGCTGGCCGATCAGCTGAAAACCGTGAAATCGGCGGGAAAATCCTCCATTTGTTTGATTTTGGGCAGTTCGTTCGGCATGGCACCCGCCGTCAAACAGCGGGCGGACTTTCGATTGTCCATGTCGCCCATGACGTTTCCCCACCATCTGGCGCGGATTATGGTTTTGGAACAGCTGTATCGGGCCGAATCCATTCAGGCCGGCAGCCGGTATCACAAGTAAAAACAGACATCTGTCCACAGGAGTTTTTCACAGGTGTCAATAACTTACTCACATTGTGTGGAAAACTTGTTGGCAGATGTGAATAACTTTCTGATAAAACAAAATATTAGTTTTAATATCTGTTGATTTTGGCTAAAATCAACAGATATTTTTTGGAAAAATCAAAATCGCGGCAAATTATCCACAAATGGCTGTGGATGATTTGCCGCGATTGTTTATGAATTAAATGGAAAAGTCAATGGGTGTCTGGCCATTGGCCAACAGGAAGTCGTTGATTTTGGAATAAACCCGGCTGCCGAAAAAGCCCCGATAGGCGGAAAGGGGACTGGGATGCGGAGATTCCAAAATACAGCGCAAATGGGGGGAAGATTCGATGGATTTGCACTTTTTTTGTGCCTGACTGCCCCAGAGGACAAAGACCATGGGCTGGGGAAATGTAGCCAGCGTCTTTACAACGGCATCGGTAAAGGTCTGCCATCCAAAGTTTTTATGGCTGTTGGCTTGGTCTTTTTCCACAGTCAGCACGGTGTTCAGCAGCAGTACGCCCTGCTTGGCCCAGCCGGTGAGATCGCCGTGGGGCGGCGGTGGACAGTGGAGATCGCTGTCCAGCTCCTGAAACATGTTGCGCAGAGACGGCGGAATTTTGACGCCCTCCCGGACGGAAAAGGCCAGACCGTTGGCTTCTCCCGCTCCATGGTAGGGGTCCTGTCCCAGAATGACCACGCGCACCTGATCCGGCGGTGTCAGGGAAAAGGCACGAAACACCTCATGTTCCGGCGGGTAGACGGTGACGGTGGAGCGGGCTTCGTCCACCCGGCGGGTCAATTCTGCAAAATAGGGCTTTTGCAGCTCCGGCTCCAGCAGCGGCAGCCACGGGCCCAAAGGGGAAAGGTCCATATACAATACCTCCTGAAGTGAAATTTTTGTAGGATTTTGTCTATCATACCGGAAGAACGGCACCTTGTAAACGGGCTTCTCATAGGATGAAAAAAACCATGGGAGGAGATTGCCATGCAGCTGCATACGGTACGGGCCGGGGAGACCTTGACGGCCATCGGCGGGAAATACGGGGTGTCGCCGGGGCTGATCGCCCGGGTCAATGGGCTGGAACCGCCCTTTGCTCTGGCTGTGGGACAGAGTCTTTTAATCTTGAAGCCCCGCGTTCTACATACGGTCCGCTCCGGGGAAACCCTCTACAGTGTGGCCCGGCAATATGACACGGACCCGCTGCAGCTGCTGCGGAACAATCCCAATTTGGAGGGCCGTGCCGCATTGTTTCCCGGTCAGGTGTTGGTCATTGCCTGGGAGGATACGCCGGATACAAAATTGGAAACCAATGGATATGCCGAACCGGATGTGCAGGAATCAGTGCTGCGAACCATTCTGCCCTACAGCACCTTTCTGGCCCCCTTTACCTATGGGGTGTCAAAAACCGGGGGACTGGTACCGTTAAACGACGAAACGCTCCTGCGGTGGGCAGACCAATACGGCGTGACGCCGTGGCTCCATCTGTCCACGTTGACCGAGGACGGAACTTTTTCCAACGAGCGGGCGGCCGTGGCTCTGGCCACCGATGAAAGCCGGTCGTCCCTGGCCGATGCTGCCATCGGTACGGCGCTGGAAAAGGGATACGGCGGCATTGATGTGGATTTTGAATTTATTTTCCCGGAACAGGCCGAGGCCTACGCTGATTTTGTGGCATTGCTGCGTCAGCGGGCCAATGGGCTGGGACTGGAAGTGGTGGTGGCTCTGGCTCCCAAGACATCGGCGGATCAAGCCGGGGTCCTCTACCAGGGCCACAATTACCGGCTGTTGGGGGAGGCCGCCAATGCGGTGCTGCTGATGACCTATGAGTGGGGTTATACCTACGGCCCGCCCATGGCCGTGGCTCCCATCGATGCTGTGAAACGGGTGCTGGACTACGCTGTGACGGAGATACCGCCGGAAAAAATCTTTATGGGCTTTCCCAATTACGCCTATGATTGGACGCTGCCCTTCATCACCGGAGAGAGCCGGGCCACCAGCATTTCCAATCCGGAGGCTGTGGCTCTGGCGGTCCGCATGGGGGCGGAAATCCAATTTGACGAAAAGGCACAGACGCCGTATTTCCACTATACCGATGAGCGGGGCATGGTCCATGAGGTCTGGTTTGAGGACCCCCGCAGCTGTCTGGCCAAATTTGATCTGGCAGCGTCCTATGGCTTTCGGGGGCTGGGATTTTGGAATTATATGCGGCCGTTTCCCGCGTGTTTTTCCCTGCTGAATGTGCGGTTTTTGCTGTGACGAATCACAAGAGGACGCTTTTTGTCATAGACTGGACGGCGGCACAAGGTGCCGCCAGTTTGTGAAAGGAGGCATCGCCTGTGAATAACAAACAAAGGCTATGGATTTACAATACCTGCATCCGGGCCATCCAGTCCATGGCGCAGACGGCGCTGGCCACCATGGGCACCATGGCCACGTTTTTTGATGTCAGTTGGAAAGGTGTCATTTCGGCCACACTGATGGCCGGAGTCTTGTCGATTCTGGGCAGCATTGCCAAGCTGCGGCCCATCAATGAGCCGGAACAGGGGGCGTGACCATGCAACTGCTGTTGATTGCCGGCCATGGGGCCGGAGACCCGGGGGCCGTGTCCGGTGTATTTCAGGAGGCCGTGGAGACCCGGCGGGTAGTGGGCGCTCTGGTGCGGCTGCTGAAAGGGTATTGCGATGTCACCCAGTACCCACCCGTCCGCAACGCCTTCAGCGACTTTCGCACGGGCCAGTTGAACAAACAGGTCCCACTGCCGGACTTCGACTTTGTGTTGGAGATCCACTTCAATGCTTCGGCTGCCGGACCAAAGGACGGCAAAACCAAGGGCGTGGAGATTTTTGTTCCCACCAGTGCGGCAGAAACGGCGGCGGAGGAACAGATTTGCCGGGCCGTTGCCGCCGTTGGGCTCACCAATCGGGGGCTGAAACGGTACAACTGGGCCGTCATCAACGCCGCTCATCGAGCCGGTGTCCGGTCGGCGCTGCTGGAGGTCTGTTTTATTGACGATCCCGATGATATGTTGGTGTATACCACGAAATTTGATGCGGTAACCCAAGCCATTGCCAACGCCATCATCACCCAATTTTCTCTCAAAAAGGAGGAGAAGCCTGTGACCTATGAGGAATTCGCGGCTTTTATGGACCGCTATTTGACCAACCGGGCCAAGCTGGCCCCATCCGCCTGGTCCAATGAGGCCAGAGCCTGGGCCGAAAAGGCCAATATTGTCCAGGGCGGCAGCGACGGAGAGAAAAAGTATCAATCCTTTGTCACCAGGGAGGAACTGGTACAAATGCTGTTTCGGACCAAATAGGAGCACACAGCAAGGGAGTGTCAAAGAATTGCAGGGTCCGGGGAAGTTAACCCCAAGGCCGCCGTCCCACTTCATCGGGTGGGACGGCGGCCTTTTCCATATTGGCGGGACAGTGGTTCAGCCAAATGCGCGGACCCGTCACACGGTGCATTAACAACTTCTTAACGTGCAAAACCTCTGTTTTTTCCGTCAAAAATCTGGTATAATGGTTCCACTTTTCAGAAAGGCGGTGAACCCCCATGCAGACCGGCAAACTGCGCCCCCTGGTGCAGCGGCTCTACCTGTCCCGGCGGGATACGGCGGTGACGGCAGGTATTTTGCTGGGGGTGTCTCTGCTGTGCCTGGCCCTGTGGCAGATGGACCCTCGGGGCCACTATGTGGCGGAGCTGTATCTGCTGGCTGTGTTCCTGATTTCCAGGTTTACCACGGGGTTTTTCTACGGCATTGCCGCCTCCTGTCTGTGCGTGCTGGCCGTCAATTATTTTTTTACCTTTCCGTATTTCGCCTTTAATTTCACCATTTCCGGCTATCCGCTGACCATTCTCTGTATGCTGGCTGTGTCCGTGGCCACCAGCGCCATGACCACGCAGATCAAGCGCCAGGGCAGTCTCCGGGTGGAGGCGGAGCGGGAAAAAACGCGCAGCAATCTGCTGCGGGCGGTTTCTCACGATCTGCGGACGCCGCTGACTTCCATTCTGGGGGCCAGTTCGGCCCTGGCCGACGATGACGGACGGCTGACGGAGCCGGAACGGCGGCAGCTGGCCAGGGAAATCGGCGAGGATGCCCAATGGCTGATCCGCATGGTGGAAAATCTCCTGTCAGTGACCCGGATGGATGACGGCACCAGCGAGGCCCGGCTGCGAAAGCAGGTGGAGGTGGCCGAAGAGGTGGTCAGCGCCGCCGTGGACCGGCTGCATAAACGGTTCCCGCAGCGGGATGTGACCGTTTCCGTACCGGACGAGCTGCTGATGGTAGCAATGGACGCCATGCTCATTGAACAGGTGCTGATCAACCTGCTGGAAAATGCCATCATACATGGCAAAAACGCCACCCATATTGACCTGATTTTGGAACGCCGGGGGACATTGGCCGTGTTCCGGGTGGAGGATGACGGCTGTGGGATTGAACCGGCCATTCTGGACCGACTCTTTGAACAGTCCATTTCCCACGACGACCGGGAACGCAGCGACAGCCGCCGCAGCCTGGGCATTGGCCTGAGCGTTTGCAATACCATCATCCGGGCCCACGGAGGACGGATGGCCGCCTATAACCGCCCCAAAGGCGGCGCGGCGGTGGAGTTTACCCTACCCTTGGAGGACGAAACCGTATGACAGTGAAACCAAAGATTCTGATTATTGAGGACGAGCCCAACATTGCCAGCTTTATGAGTACCATTCTCTCCGCCAACGACTATGCGGTTCTGCGTGCTGCCAATGGCGCCGATGGTCTGATGATGGCGTCATCCCATTGTCCCGAAGTGATTCTGCTGGATCTGGGCCTGCCGGATATGGACGGCAAGGAGATCATCCGCAACATCCGCCAGTGGTCCCAGATGCCTATTATCGTCGTGTCGGCCCGGACCCAGGAATACGACAAGGTGGAGGCGCTGGACCTGGGCGCCGACGACTATGTGACGAAACCCTTCGGCACCAGCGAACTGCTGGCTCGGGTGCGGACGGCCCTGCGCCATGCCAGAACCAGCAGTTTGGACGGGACCATGGCCCAGACGGGCAAATTCACCGCAGGGCCCCTGGTGGTGGACTTTGACAAGCGTCACGTCTATGTGGACGGACGGGACGCCAAGCTGACCCAGAATGAATTCCGCATTGTGGCATTGCTGGCCAAGCATGCCGGGCGGGTGCTCACCTACGATATGCTGCTCAAAGCCGTATGGGGGCCCAACGGCAGCAGCGACAACCAGATTCTCCGGGTGAACATGGCCAATATCCGCCGGAAAATTGAGGAAAACCCCGGTAAACCCCAGTTTATTTTCACTGAGATGGGCGTGGGTTACCGGATGGTGGAGGGCGACTGAAAAAGTAGACAAGTGTCTATCATAAAAGGACAAAACCAGTGTAAATGCCCACCGTGGACACAACAGTTTTATTAGAACTCCATACAAAAAATTTATAAACTTTTTCTCAATTTGTGCAGAATTTTTCTGTGATATCTGTTATGATATATGAGTGGAATATTGATCTAAAATTTGAAATTGTGTTTGGAAAGGATATTCGAACGTATGCGTAGAACGAAAATTATCTGCACCATGGGCCCTGCTTGCAGCAATGAGGAGACCCTCGAGAAGATGGTACGCAGCGGCATGAACGTTGCCCGCCTCAATTTCTCCCACGGTGATTATGAAGAGCACGGCGGCCGCATTCAGTTGGTCCGCACGGTCCGGGAGCGGCTGAATATGCCCCTGGCCATTATGTTGGATACCAAGGGTCCCGAAATCCGTCTCAAGGAGTTTGTGGACGGCCGGGCCACTCTGGAGGACGGCAAGCCCTTTGTCCTGACCATTGAGGACGTGGAAGGCACCTCCGAGCGGGCTTCCATCACCTATCGGGATCTGCCCAAGGACCTCAAGGGCGGCGAGCGCATCCTCATCGACGACGGCAAGCTGGAGCTGCGGGTCGATCACTGCACCGAGTCCGAGGTCCACTGTGTGGTGGTCCACGGCGGTATCGTCCGGAACCGCAAGTCCATCAACATTCCCCATTCCCGCCTGTCCCTGCCCTATCTGAGTGAGCAGGACAAGAACGACGTCCTGTTCGGCATCCAGCAGAACGTGGACTACATCGCCGCGTCCTTCACCCGCAATAAGGAGGACGTCATCTCCCTGCGGAAGTTCCTGGACTACCACGGCGGCCACGACATCAAGATCATCTCCAAGATCGAGAACATTGAGGGCGTGGAAAACTTCAACGAGATTCTCCGGGAGTCCGACGGCATCATGGTGGCCCGCGGCGACATGGGCGTGGAAATTGAGTTTGAGCGCCTGCCCGGTCTCCAGAAGCGATTTATCCGCCGCTGCAACCAGGCCGGTAAGATTGTCATCACCGCCACCCAGATGCTGGATTCCATGATGACCAGCGCCAGCCCCACCCGTGCCGAGATCACCGACGTGGCCAACGCCGTGTTTGATGGCACCAGCGCCGTTATGCTGTCCGGCGAGACCGCTGCCGGCAAGTATCCTGTGGAGGCTGTTCAGGTCATGGCCAAGATTGCCACCCAGGCCGAGAAGGACGCCTTTGATATGCTGGCCAACCGCAAGATCCGCTTTGACCTGGAGCCGGCCGACAAGACCAACGCCGTCTGCGACGCCGCTTGCACCATGGCCATGGACGTCCATGCCAAGGCCATCATTGTGGTGACCAAGTATGGCCACACGGCCCGCCGGATGTCCAAGTTCCGTCCCTTTATGCCTGTGGTGGCTGCCACCCATGTGGAGCGGACCTACCACCAGATGAGCATGAACTGGGGTGTGTTCCCGGTGCTGGCCCAGCCGCAGAAGAACTCCGATGACCTGATGCGCCACGCCATCGACTGCGCCAAGCAGATCGACATGGTGACCAACGGCGACCTGGTGGTAATCGCCGCCGGTGTCCCCGTGGATACTCCGGGCTCCACCAACCTGCTGAAGGTGGAAGTGGTCGGCGAGAGACGCTGAGTATCCCATTCCAACAGATTGTAAACGGGCGCGCTGCCAAAAGCAGCGCGCCCGTTGTGCGTAATGTGGCGGTAATGGTTCAGATGAGGCCCTGGATCAGGATGACCAGCACCAAAATAGGCAGAATGAATTGGAAATAGAACTTAAAGCACCGGGGCATTTTCAGCCCTGTGCCGGTGTTGCATTCGGCCAGATACTTGTCCAAGCCCCAGCCCCATTTGCTGACGCAGAACAGCAGATACACCAGGGAGCCCAGGGGCAGCAGCAGATTGCTGACCACAAAGTCCTCAAAGGTTTGAATGTCGGCCATGCCAAACGGCTGAATGCTGCTCCAGAGGTTATAGCCCAAGGTACAAGGCAGGCTCAGCAGAAAAACGGCCACCAGATGAATGGCAACGGCCTTTTTGCGGCTCCAGCCAAAGTTGTCAATGGCGCTGGACAGGAGATTCTCAAAGACCGCAATGATGGTGGTAAAGCTGGCAAAGGTCATAAAGAGGAAGAACAGCGCACCCCAAACACGGCCGCCGGTCATGTTCAGGAAGACGTTGGGCAGCGTTTGGAAAATCAGGGGAGGACCGCTGTCCGGCTTGACGTTAAAGGCGAAACAGGCGGGGAAAATAATCAGACCGGACATAATGGCTACAAAGGTATCCAGCACGCAGATGCGGACGGCCTCGCCGGTGAGGCTGTGGTTCCGGCTCATAAAACTACCGAAAATTTCAATGGCGGCAATGCCCAGGCTCAGGGTGAAAAACGCCTGATTCATGGCGGCGGTGATGACATTGCCCAGACCAACCTCCATGGCCCGGTCAAAATCGGGCAGCAGGTAGAACTTCAGGCCCTCGCCGGTGTCGTCCAGCAAAATGGAGTTGACGGCCAGAATGACGATCAGAGCCAGCAGGGCCAGCATCATCCACTTGGAAATCCGCTCCAATCCCTTCTGAATGCCGAAGGAGCAGACAACAAACCCAGCCACTACAATAATGGCCATGTAAAGGACCATTTCGGCGGGATTGCCCAGCATGGCATTGAACACACCGTCTACGGCAGCGGTGTCCATGGAAGCGGTGAACTGTCCCGTCAGGAACTTGAAGAAATACCCAAGCATCCAGCCGGCCACGGTGGTGTAGTACATCATCAGAATCAGACAGCCCAGGACGCACACCCAGCCGTGGATGTGCCATTTGCTGCCCTTGGGTTCCAGTGCCTTGTAGCCCAGGACGGCGCTTTTGCGGCTGGCCCGGCCCACGGCCAGTTCCATGGTCAGCACCGGGACACCCATGATGACCAGAAACAGCAGGTAGAACAGTACAAAGACGCCGCCGCCATTGGCGCCGGTCACATAGGGAAATTTCCACACGTTGCCAATGCCGATGGCGCATCCGGCACTGACCAGCAGAAATCCCAGCCGGGATTGGAAGTTTTCTCGTTTCATCTTTTGCGTTTTCTCCTTTTTTACACCAATGTATTACATTGACAGTAGCCCATTTATGGTATCGAAAAAATATGGCCCTGTCAAGCGCTGCCGCTTGCCCGGGGAGGAAAACCGCAGTATAATAAAAAGAATCCTGTAAAAGCGACCAAAGGAGCAGACTATGACCTTTGCAGACTTTCGGGCGCAGCTGGCGCCGGACCTCAATGAACAGCAGGCCGCTGCCGTGGAGACCCACCGGGGGCCGGTGCTGCTGCTGGCTGTACCGGGCAGCGGCAAGACCACGGCGCTGGTCACGCGCATTGCCTGTTTGATCTATGTGTACGGCGTCCATCCGTCCAATATTTTGACCATGACCTATACGGTGGCTTCCTCCAAGGATATGCGGGAACGGTTTGCCGCCCGGTTCGGGGATGAACTGGCGGCACAGCTGGCATTCCGCACCATTAACGGCCTGTGCCATACGGTCATCCGCCAGTATGAGCGGATGCTGGGGCGGCAGGCCTTCTCCTTGTTGGAGCCGGGCCCCCAGGCGGCGCTGCTGGGACAGCTGTGCCGGGAACAGACAGGAGAATTTGCCAACGAAAACACCGTCAAGGCGTTGCAGACGGCCATTACCTACATCAAAAATTCCATGACCGACCCGGAGGACTTCGACGACGGGGAGTTGGAAGGCGTGGAGTTTCCAGCGCTGTACCGCCGGTACAACCAGGTTTTGCGGGAACAGTGCCGTATGGACTACGACGACCAGTTGGTGTATGCCTTTCAGATTCTCAAGCGCTATCCGGCGGTGCTGGAGGTGTTCCGCACCCAGTATCCCTACATCCTGGTGGACGAGGCCCAAGATACCTCCCGCATCCAGCACGCCATTCTGGACCTGCTGGCCGGACCGGGGGGCAACCTGTTTTTAGTGGGCGACGAGGACCAATCTATCTACGGCTTCCGGGCCGCCGACCCGTCGGCGCTGGTCCACTTTGAGGACACCCATCCGGGGGCCAAAATCCTGTTTTTGGAGCAGAATTACCGGTCTTTGCCCGACTTGGTCCGGGTGGCCAACCGGTTTATTGCCCAGAATAAAAGCCGCCGGGAAAAGAATATGGCGGCGGTCCGGGACGGCGGCGCCATCCTCAAGGCCATCACTGTGGCCGACCGGGACAGCCAGTACGCGCCGCTGCTGGAATTGGCGGCGGAATTGCCGTCGGATACGGCGGTGCTGTACCGGGACAACGACAGCGCCTTGCCCCTTATCGACCGGCTGGAACGGCAGGGGCTGCCGTACCGGTGCCGTCAGGTGGATTGCGGCTTTTTTACGCACCGGATTTTAAGGGATGTGACCGACATCATCCATTTGTCCCAGGACCCGGAGGACGGGGACGCCTTTCTGCGGGTTTATTTCAAATTGGGCGCGGGCATTTCCAAACAGAACGCCGAAGCGGCGGTGCGGGCCTGCCGCGGCACCGGAACGCTGCCCGTATCCTATCTGGCCGACAGTGATTTGGGCAGCCAGTGGATGCGCCGCCAGTGCCGCAATCTGGCGGTCCACTGGGAATCCCTGGCCACCGACGACGGCGAGACGGCCATTCGCCGCATTCAGAACGCCATGGGCTATGGCGATTATTTGACCCAGCGGGGAGCCGATACGGGTAAGCTGGATATTCTGGCGTCCTTGGGTTCGGCGGAACCATCGGCTTCGGCACTGCTCCAACGGCTGACGGTTCTGCGGGAGATCATTCGCCAGGGCGGGGGAGAGCGGGGCCTGATTCTGTCCACCATCCATTCCAGCAAGGGCCTGGAATATGACCGGGTGATTCTGCTGGATGTGGCCGACGGCCTGCTGCCCCGGCTGCCCAGGGAAAACCAGTCCGAGGCCCAGGCGGCAGCGGATTTGGAGGAGGAGCGGCGTCTGTTCTATGTGGCCATGACCCGTGCCAAAAACGAACTGGATGTGTTCCGGTTCCGCAGCGCCGATTTGGCGTCATCCTTTGCCGAGGAACTGTTTGCCCCCGATGACAGCCAGTATCAGGCTGGTGTGGCCGTCCACCATCTGATCTACGGCCCCGGCACCGTCACCGACCGGCAGGGCGGCATCGTCTCCGTCACCTTCACCACCGGCGAGACCCGGCGGTTCCTGCTGTCGGCGGCCTTGCAGGCCCGGCAGCTGGCGGTCCGGGCGTCGTAACCGGGAAAAAATCACGCTGGTTTCTTGCTATTTTTTTCATCCGTTGGTATACTAACGGTAACTGATTTTTTGTGGAGGAATTACCTGTGAGTGAAGCGAACAAGGGCAAATTTTACATTACAACGCCCATCTATTATCCGTCCGACCGTCTGCACATCGGACACACCTATTGCACTGTCGCCACCGATACCATGGCCCGCTACAAGCGGATGCAGGGCTATGACGTCATGTTCCTGACCGGCACCGACGAGCACGGACAGAAAATCGAGGACAAGGCGCGGGAGGCCGGTAAGACCCCCCAGCAGTTTGTCGATGATATTGTCACCGGTCCCCGCGGCGTGCTGGACCTGTGGAAGCTGATGAACATTTCCAACGACCGGTTTATCCGCACCACCGACGACTATCATGTGGCCGCTATTCAGAAGATTTTCAAGAAAATGTATGAAAACGGCGACATCTACAAGGGCAAGTACACCGGTAAGTATTGCAAGCCCTGCGAATCCTTCTGGACCGAGAGCCAGCTGGTGGACGGCAAGTGCCCCGACTGCGGCCGCGAGGTCCAGGATGCCGAGGAAGAAGCCTACTTTTTCCGGCTTTCCAAGTACGCTGATAAGATTCAGGACCTGCTGGAAAACACCGATTTTCTGGAGCCCCGGTCCCGCGTCCATGAGATGGTGAACAACTTCATCAAGCCCGGCCTGGAGGACCTGTGCGTGTCCCGTACCTCCTTCACCTGGGGCGTGCCCGTGGACTTCGACCCCGGCCATGTGGTCTATGTGTGGATTGACGCCCTGTTCAACTACACCACCGCCCTGGGTCTGTACAACGACAAGTACAACGATTACGACAAGTTCTGGCCCGCTGACGTCCACTTTGTGGGCAAGGAGATTGTCCGGTTCCACTCTATCATCTGGCCTTCCATGCTCATGAGCATGGGCATGCCTCTGCCCAAGAAGGTCTTCGGCCACGGCTGGCTCCTGCTGGACGGCGGCAAGATGTCCAAGTCCAAGGGCAATGTGGTGGACCCCTATATTCTGGCTGAGATGTTCGGCGTGGACGCTCTGCGGTTCTTCCTGCTGCGGACGTTCCCCTTCGGTTCCGACGGCAATTTCTCCAATGAACTGCTGATTCAGACCATCAACACGGACCTTGCCAACGACCTGGGCAACATCGTCAGCCGCACCGTGGCCATGGCCCAGAAGTATTTCGGCGGCACGCTGCCCGCCGAGCAGGTGGCCGATGACGCTTTGGACGCCAACCTCATCGAAATGGTGTCCGGTCTGCGGGACCGCTACGAGGCCCAGATGGAGAAGTACGCGTTCCAGAACGCCCTGTCCGAGGTGTTCAACGTCATTTCCCGCGCCAACAAGTATATTGACGAGAATGCCCCCTGGGTCCTGGCCCGCGACGAGGCCAACAAGCCCAGACTGGCCCGGGTGCTGTATAACCTGCTGGAGACCATCCGCATTTGCGGTGCGCTGCTGCTGCCCTTTATGCCCGCCACCTCAGCGGAGATCATGAAGCGCATCGGCGCCGACCGGTACGATTGGGACAGCCTGAACCAGTACGGGCTGCTGCCTGCCGCGGCCACCGTCACCGACGGCCCCAACCTGTTCCCCCGTGTGGACATGGACAAGGCTCTGGCGGAGCTGGAGGAGGCCGAGGCCGCTGCCCGCAAAGCCGCCCTGCCCGCCCTGGAGATTGAGCCCTACGCCGAGGAGCAGGTGGATTTCGATACCTTCTGCAAGAGCGATCTCCGCGCCGTCAAGGTCAAGGACTGCCAGCCGGTGAAGAAGTCCAACAAGCTGCTGAAGTTCACCCTGGACGACGGCACCGGCACCGACCGGCAGATTCTCTCCGGCATCGCTATGTACTACAAGCCCGAGGACCTCATCGGGAAAACGCTGGTGGCAATTACCAATCTGCCCCCCAGAAAGATGATGGGCCAGGAAAGCTGCGGTATGCTGCTTTCCGCCGTCCACACCGAGCAGGGCGAGGAAAAGCTGAACCTGATTATGGTCAGCGACGCCATCCCCGCCGGCGCGAAGCTGTGCTGAGATTGTGAAATAGTGTAAAAATGCCCCGGATTCCCTAGGGAATCCGGGGCAAAGCTATATCAATACAAAAAACCCAAAATACAAAGGAGCCACCTGTGCGGTAGCTCCTTTGGTATCAGGTTCGTTGCCGACGGTACGTTTCTCGGTACATAGCTTGTGGCTATTCCAGTGATTATCTCCATACAAAGCATGAAACGCAACTGGCGTCTCCCAATCCTTCAACCATAGTATAGCATATGATATTTTTTATGTCAATATGCGTACCTATGGCATATATTTTACGCCAAATCGGCCAGGCTGCTGCAACAGACCGTCATAACAATGGTACTTCAAGGTACTGAGAATATTATATTTGCTTTGTGTATACCCTGCATGATCCCGAGCAAAAGCATTGGGTACAAAATCGGCAATTTGCAATCCGGCTACATTATCGGTTTTGGGGACAAAGTCCAGACCCAACAGACGCTGTTCAGCTGTAGCGCGGGCGATATACATGGAGCCCATCAGCTTGATATGGTAGTATCGGTCTCGTAACTTTTCATTGGCGAGTAGTTCTATGTACTCATAGATAATCCGTCCGCGGGCATTTTGCGCACAAAGGAAATGACAGTAATTTTCCAAAAGAAGCTGCATGGCTACCAGATATCGATCCGGTTTATTCCGATTTTGCACACCGTAATAGGATTGCAGGTGCTCTAGATGAATGCTGCTTCCGAGAATGGTAATGGGATTACTGACAAAGACTTTTTTTAGCTCGCTGTAAAAAAGCTTTTGCTGCTGCTTATGCCGAAACTTTTTGTATTCCGGGTAGAGTGTTTCATCCAGCCGCCCCTTATCGGCATTCAAAATGTTCATCTGATGCAGAATCACGGCTTCCGGATTTGGCAGTTCCGGCCATACGGCACGCTTCAGTTGGCACAGGCTGCGGTCTAACGGTTCAATATCGGCATCTTCTACGATAATACCAGCCATACAAAAATGCGCATTAACGTTTTTCTTCCGTTTCGCATCAAATTGGTGGGTTTCGCTTTCGTCTAAATACAGTGTGTATTGTTTCATAAATTTGTGCCCATATGTTATTCAATGGCCGTCTTTTCCAGATCAAAGGGAATTTCGCCGTGTTCCTTTTCGTAGGCGTCCACGCAAATTTGAGCCAAATGTTCCAGCTGTGCATTGAGTGAGCGATGGTTTTTCTTGGCGACTACTGTAATTTTATACAGCAATTCCGGTGAAAAGCGAATCCCGGTCTGAATCCGTTCTGATTTCATGATCTCACTTCCTCGTATAATAATTACTCAATGGCCGTCTTTTCTAGGTCAAAGGGAATTTCGCCGTGTTCCTTTTCATAGTCCTTTACGCAGTTCTGCACCCAATACTCCAGCTGTGCATTAAACGAGCGGTGCTCATTCTGCGCAATCTGCGTCAACTTGTAGTGCATTTCCTCTGTCAGCCGCAGAGCGGTCTGAATTTTCCGCTGTTTCATGGTATCACTCCGTTACTATTATGCTACAAGTTTAACAGTATAAAAACTTGAAATTCTACAATTAGAGTAGTATCATAATGATATCAAATTACTATTATTATGAGGTGGTACCATGGATCTGGAATTGCTTGCAATGCTGCAAATGGACCGCAATTTATCCTGCAATCTCCGCCAGCTGCGGTTGGATCACCAGATGAGCGTGGAGGAAATGGCCCGGATTATGGAGCTGCCGCCGGACGCCGTGGCCGCCATCGAGGCCGGACAGTTTTCCGACCGGCTGCGGCTGTCCCATTTGGACAACCTCTCCCGCCGGTTTCCCCACCTGACCTTTCCAGACCTGCTGCTGACTCTGCCGGAAAGCTGGTAATCCCGCGAGAAATTTTTTAAATCTTTGTCACTTTACCGTGTTGACAAATTCGGGAGGCGGTGCTATACTGACCATGTTTATATCACACAAACACAAGGATATGGATGAGTAGACAGCAAGCTGCCGCAAAGAGAGACGCCGGTTGGTGGAAGGCGCCGGGCGGAACTGTTGAAACTGGCCATGGAGTGGCTGCCACGAACCGCGCATCAAGCAAAGTAGTGACAGACGGGAACTCCCGTTACAGAGCAACGGTGTGTTGGCACCGGAGGTGCATCCCACAGGGGATGAAGAAGAGTGGTACCGCGGAAGGGTTCGCAGTTTGGAATTGCGCTTTCGTCTCTTTGGGCTGTTGTCAAAGCAGCAGCGAGACGGAGGCGCTTTTGCTATATGTGTGTATGTTTTTCAAATGTTTGGAGGGATTTCATTGGAAACGGCAAAAGGCAGGCAGATGACGGGTGCGCAGATCGTCGTGGAAACACTGATCGAGCAGGGCGTCACCGACGTTTTCGGCTACCCCGGCGGTCAGGTATTGAACCTGTACGATGAGCTGTACAAGGCAAGCGACCGCATCAATCATGTGCTGACGGCCCACGAGCAGGGCGCTTCCCATGCGGCCGACGGCTATTCCCGCGTCACCGGCAAGGTGGGTGTTGTCATCGCCACGTCCGGCCCCGGCGCAACCAATCTGGTCACCGGCATCGCCACGGCCATGCTGGATTCCATCCCCCTGGTGGCCATCACCGGCAACGTCCCCACCAGCCTGATTGGTCGGGACAGCTTCCAGGAGATCAACATTGCCGGCGTCACCATCCCCATCACCAAGCACAATTACTTTGTCACCGATGTGAAGGAGCTGGCCGATACCATCCGGGAGGCGTTCCAGATTGCCAAATCCGGCCGCCCCGGTCCCGTGCTCATCGATATTCCCAAGGATGTGCAGGTGGCCGAATGTACGTATATTCCCCAGCCGGTGGTGCCCTTCGCGCCCCAGGACGAGGCCGGAGACGACCTCATTGACCGGGCGGTGGAGCTGATCAATCAGGCCCAGCGGCCCTATATCTACATCGGCGGCGGCGCGGCGGGCATCGGCATGACGAAAGAGATCATGGCCATGGCCGAAAAAATCGACGGCTATATTGGATGCAGTTTTATGGGTCTGTCGGCCCTGGCCAACAGCTACGACCGCTTTTTGGGCATGCAGGGCATGCACGGTCACTATGCTTCTTCCATGGCCAACAATGAAGCCGACTTGATTCTTGGCGTTGGTGTCCGGTTCAGCGACCGGGCCACGGGCAACACCGCCAAATACGCCCGCAACGCGAAAATCATTCAGCTGGACACGGACCTGGCGGAGATCAACAAGAACATTCCCGTGGAATTGGGTATCATCGGTGAAATTCAATCCTCCTTCAACCGCATTCTGGAGCGCTGCGCCAAGAAGGAGCGTCCCGCATGGCGGCAGCAGGTGGAAGCCCTCAAGGCCGAGGAGCGGCGCATTGCCGACGAGGCCGAGCGGGTGGCCGGTGATGCCATGACCCCCAGAAAGATTTTTGACGTCATCAACGAGATCAAAGATGACGACACCATCATTGCCACCGACGTGGGCCAGCACCAGATGTGGACAGCCCAGTATGTGGACTTCGGCCGGACCCGGCGCTTCGCTTCCAGCGGCGGCCTGGGTACCATGGGTTATGGTCTGGGCGCGGCCATCGGTGCGCAGATCGCCACCGGTGACCGGACGGTGCTGATTACTGGTGACGGCAGCTTTGGCATGAATCTCAACGAACTGGCCACGGCGGTTTCCTATAACACCCCCATTGTCATCGTCCTGATGAATAACGGCGTCCTCGGTATGGTCCGTCAATGGCAGACACTGTTCTACGGCCAGCGGTATTCCAACACGGTATTGAACCGCAAGACCGATTTTGTCAAGCTGGCCGAGGCCTTCGGGGCCAAGGGCGCGAGAGCGACCAACATCGACGAGTTCCGGGCCGCCTTCACCGAGGCCATGGCCCACGACGGCCCCACGGTCATCGATACCCTCATCGATATGGACGAATTTGTGCTGCCCATGCTGCCCCCCGGCGGCTCCATCGATGACATGATCACCACCAAAGGAGGTTAACGCCATGCGCTCTGTCATTTCTGTCTATGTGGAAAACAAATACGGCGTTCTGACCCGTGTGGCCGGTCTCTTTATGCGCCGGGGCTTCAATATCGATTCCCTCACCGTCGGTGAGACGGAAAATCCCGCCTATTCCCGCATGACCATCACCATGAACGGCGATGACTATGCACGGGAACAGCTGGTCAACCAGCTGAAAAAGCTCCACAATGTCAAGCGGGTCAAGGTTTTGGAAAGCGAAACCTCCGTGGAGCGGGAGCTGATGCTCATTAAAGTCCGCAGCACCCCCGAAAACCGCAGCGAGGTCATGGCGGCGGCAGAAATCTACCGGGCCAAGATCATCGATTACAACACCGACGCCATGTGCGTGGAAGTCACCGGCGAGCCCTCCAAGATCAAAGCCTTTATCGAGGTCATGAAGCCCCTGGGCATTCTGGAGATGTGCCGCACCGGCGCCGTGGCCCTGGAGCGGGGCGACAACACCATCGACCGATAATTCCCAATTATTTCACCTATAAAATCCAAAAGGAGACGACATATCATGCAAAACATCTACTATCAGCAGGACTGCAATCTGGAGAAGCTCAACGGCAAGACCGTGGCCATCATCGGCTATGGTTCCCAGGGTCATGCCCATGCCCTGAATCTCCACGACTCCGGCGTAAAAGTCATTGTCGGTCTGTACGAGGGCAGCAAGAGCTGGGCCAAGGCTGAGGCCGCCGGTCTCCAGGTCATGACCGCCGCCGACGCCGCCAAGAACGCCGACATCATCATGATTCTGATCAATGATGAGAAGCAGGCCAAGCTGTACAAGGAGAGCATTGCACCTTATCTGACCGAGGGCAAGACCCTGGCCTTCGCCCACGGCTTCAACATCCACTACGGCTGCATTGTGCCTCCCAAGGATGTCAACGTCATTATGATTGCCCCCAAGGGCCCCGGCCACACGGTCCGCAGCGAGTACCAGGCCGGTAAGGGTGTGCCCTGCCTGATTGCCGTCCATCAGGACGCCACCGGCGACGCCCTCCAGATCGGTCTGGCCTATGCCCTGGGCATCGGCGGCGCCCGCGCCGGTGTGCTGGAGACCACCTTCCGCACCGAGACCGAGACGGACCTCTTCGGTGAGCAGGCTGTTCTCTGCGGCGGCGTCTGCGCCCTGATGCAGGCCGGTTTTGAAACCCTGGTGGAGGCCGGTTACGACCCCAGAAACGCCTATTTCGAGTGCATCCACGAGATGAAGCTCATTGTGGACCTGATCTACCAGAGTGGCTTCGAGGGTATGCGCTACTCCATCTCCAACACCGCCGAGTACGGCGACTACATCACCGGCCCCAAGATCATCACCGAGGACACCAAGAAGGCCATGAAGAAGATTCTGTCCGACATCCAGGACGGCTCCTTTGCCAAGGACTTCCTGTTGGATATGTCCGACGCCGGCAGCCAGGTCCACTTCCGCACCATGCGCCGTGTGGCCGCCGAGCATCCCTCCGAAATTGTGGGCCGTGAGATCCGCAAGCTCTACAGCTGGAGCGACGAGGATAAGCTCATCAACAACTAAGAGGGCGGTTCCATGATCAAAGATACCATTGTGGAGGGCGTGCACAACGCCCCCCACCGCTCCCTGTACCATGCCCTGGGTTTGACCCGGGAGGAACAGCGGCGGCCCCTCATCGGCATCGTCTCCTCCCACAACGAAATTGTCCCCGGCCATATCAACCTGGACAAAATTGTGGAGGCGGTGAAACTGGGCGTTGCCATGGCGGGCGGTACTCCCATCGTGTTCCCGGCCATTGCCGTCTGTGACGGCATCGCCATGGGCCACACTGGCATGAAATACTCCCTCATTACCCGGGACATGATCGCCGATTCCACCGAGGCCATGGTTCTGGCCCACGGCTTTGACGGCCTGGTGATGGTCCCCAACTGCGACAAGAACGTGCCGGGCCTGCTGATGGCTGCGGCCCGTCTCAACATTCCCACCATCTTCGTCAGCGGCGGCCCCATGCTGGCCGGTCGCGTCGGTGGGCAGAAAACCAGCCTGTCGTCCATGTTTGAGGCCGTAGGCGCCCATAAGGCCGGGAAGATCGGGGATGAAAAACTCTGTGAGTTTGAAGAGCACACCTGTCCCACCTGCGGCTCCTGCTCCGGCATGTATACGGCCAACTCCATGAACTGTCTGACGGAAGTTCTTGGCATGGGCCTGCGGGGCAACGGCACCATTCCCGCCGTCTACTCCGCCCGCACCATTCTGGCCAAGGAGGCCGGTATGCAGATCATGAATCTGGTCCGCGACAATATTCGCCCCAGAGATATCATGACCCCCGCCGCCTTCCGCAACGCCCTGACCGCCGACATGGCTTTGGGCTGCTCCACCAACTCCATGCTCCATCTGCCCGCCATCGCCAACGAGTGCGGCGTACAGCTGGACCTGAACATGGCCAACGACGTCAGCGAGCACACCCCCAACCTGTGCCACCTGGCTCCCGCCGGTCACACCTATATGGAGGACCTCAATGAGGCCGGCGGCGTTTACGCCGTCCTCAAGGAACTGACGAAGAAGAATCTGCTGGATACCTCCGTCATGACCTGCACCGGCAAGACCATGGCCGAGAATATCGCTGACGCCGAGAATTGGGACCCGGAGACCATCCGGCCCATCGACAATCCCTACAGCCAGACCGGCGGCATTGCCGTTCTGCGGGGCAATCTGGCTCCCGACGGCTGTGTGGTCAAGCGCAGCGCCGTGGCCCCCGAAATGCTGAAGCATTCCGGCCCTGCCAAGGTCTTCAACAGCGAGGAGGAGGCCATTGCCGCCATCTACGCTGGCGAAATTGTCAAGGGCGACGTGGTGGTGATCCGCTACGAAGGCCCCGCCGGTGGTCCCGGTATGCGGGAAATGCTGTCGCCCACGTCGGCCATCGCCGGTATGGGCCTGGATAAGGATGTGGCCCTGATTACCGACGGCCGCTTCTCCGGCGCAACCCGCGGCGCGTCCATCGGCCACGTTTCTCCTGAGGCCGTCCGCGGCGGTCTCATTGCCTATGTGGAGAACGGCGACCGCATTTCTATTGATATTCCCAATTACTCTATCACCCTGGAGGTCAGCGAGGAAGAGCTGGCACGCCGCAAGGCATCCACGGAGATTCGGAAAAAGACCGGTCTCAAGGGCTGTCTGGCCCGTTATGCGTCCATGGTCAGCTCTGCCGACAAGGGCGCAATTATCAACCAGTTTGTAGACTGAATCCATGGGGCGGGGTTCGCCCCGCCCCATGTTGCTAAAGGAGGAATCCACCATGGAATCATCGGGTCTGACGGCCCTGGCCCACGGCTTGTCGGCCTTTACGGTTTTTCGGGGCCTGCTGGCGGAGCCGGGTATGGCTGCGTTGCGGCAGTTTCTGCTGAGCGGCGACCTCAATGACCGGCTGGACAGCTACGGCCGGTTTGTTGCGGCCCTGGCCGGAGATGAATATTGTCTGGACGCCTATCTGCGGCGGCTGATCTTCTCCGACGAAAACGCCGTGGTGGTACACTTCGCCCGCACCGGTACGGTGGCCCCTGCTGCCGCGGCCAACGCCCGGGCGGAACTGTCCATCCTGTCCACCCTGTCGGCCCTGACCACCGAAGATATGTGGGCGGGCATCGACTACGGCGGCTATCTGCCCCAATACGAAACCCACGGCGCGGACTTCCGCGAGGAATACAACCAGCGGCTCCTCTACCTGGGCCGGTACGGTTACGGCATCTTCTCCACGGCGGCCATGTTCCGTATTGACGGCACGGAAATCGTTCCGGTGGAATCCGCCGACGAGATTACCCTGGACCGCTTTGTGGGATACGAGGCCGAGCGGCAGAAGGTCCTCGCCAACACCATCGCCCTGCTGGAAGGACGCCCGGCTGCCAATGTGCTGCTGTGCGGCGACGCCGGTACGGGCAAATCCTCTACGGTGAAAGCCTGTGTCAATGAGCTTTCCCGCCGGGGCCTGCGGCTCATCGAGCTGCGAAAGGACCAGCTGTACCAGCTGCCCATGGTCCTGGGCCGCATTCGCGGCAATCCGTTGAAATTTATTCTCTTTATCGATGATCTTTCTTTCAATCAAAACGACGACTGCTTCAGCATGCTGAAAGCGGCTCTGGAGGGTTCGGCTTCGGCCAAGGCCCCCAACGCCGTCATCTATGCCACCAGCAACCGCCGTCACATCGTCAAGGAACGGTTCTCCGAGCGGGAGACCGGCGACGATATCCACCGCAACGACACCCTCCAGGAACTGCTGTCTCTGTCGGAGCGGTTCGGTCTGACGGTGTATTTTGAGCGGCCCAACAAGCCCCTGTATCTGGACATTGTCCACCGGTTGGCCGAACGCTGCGGCATCGATATGGACCAGGCCGATCTGGACCGGGAAGCCGAAGCCTTCGCCCTGCGGCGGGGCAGCCGGTCGGCCCGAGCCGCGGAGCAATTTATCAACAGCATGAGAACGTGAGGCACGATACCTATGGAAAATACCCCCAAACAGCTGACTCTGGACACGGTCTACAAGGCCAATTATGCACTGCGCAATGTCATCCGTCAGACGGATGTCCTCTATGCTCCCAAGCTGCGCCCCGGCCGGGAGCTGTATCTGAAAACCGAAAATCTGCAAATTACCGGCTCCTTTAAAATTCGCGGAGCCTACTATAAAATGACCCAGCTGACGGAGGAGGAGAAGGCGCGGGGCGTCATCGCCTGTTCCGCCGGCAACCACGCCCAGGGTGTGGCCCTGGCCGCCCAACGCAACGGCATCAAGTCCGTCATCTGCCTGCCCGACGGCGCCCCCATCTCCAAGGTGGAGGCAACCCGCAGCTATGGCGCGGAGATCTGTCTGGTGGAGGGCGTCTACGACGACGCCTACCGCCGGGCATTGGAACTGCGGGACGAAAAGGGCTATACCTTTATCCACCCCTTTGATGACCCCGACGTGATCGCCGGTCAGGGCACCATTGCCCTGGAACTGGCCGAACAGGTCAAGGACATGGACGTCGTCATTGTCCCCATCGGCGGCGGCGGTCTGATCTCCGGCGTAGCCTTTACCATCAAGAGCTTGAACCCCAATATTAAGGTGTACGGCGTCCAGGCCGAGGGTGCGCCGTCCATGCGCAACTCCATCCACGACGCCCACATTGAGCGGCTGGAATCGGTGTTCACCATTGCCGACGGCATCGCCGTCAAGGAGCCCGGCTCCCTGACCTATGATCTGTGCTCCCACTATGTGGACGACATTGTGACGGTCAACGATGATGAAATTTCCGCTGCCATTCTGGCCCTCATGGAACAGCACAAGCTGGTCACCGAGGGTGCGGGTGCTGTGGCTGTAGCCGCTGCCATGTTTGATAAAATCGACCTGAAGGGCAAGAAGGCCGTGTGCATTCTGTCCGGCGGCAATATCGACGTGACCATTCTTTCCCGCGTCATCTCCCGCGGCCTGCTGATGTCGGGCCGCAGCTGCCAGCTGAACATTGAGCTGGTAGATAAGCCGGGACAGCTGTTGAAGGTGGCCAAGGTCATCGCCCAGCAGGGCGGCAATGTCACCGCCGTCCACCATGAGCACTCCAACGAGGGCTCCGACGTCAACGGCTGCTATCTGCGGGTCAATCTGGAGACCAGAAACTTTGAACATATCGAAAGCATCAAGAAAGCCTTGACCGAAGCGGGCTTACATATCATATAAACTGAAATTTTATGGGGCGGTCCGCCGCCTGGAGGATAAGAGGAGGAGCTTCCCTTGAGAAACGCATCGAAGTACACACGGCAATTTTTCCCCGTGGCCAAGCCCACCCGCCGGTGGGCCGACAAGACGTACATTGACCACGCGCCCACCTGGTGCTCTGTGGATCTGCGGGACGGCAACCAGTCCCTGATGATCCCCATGAGCCTGGAAGAGAAACTGGAATTTTTCCGACTGCTGCTGAAAGTGGGTTTCAAGGAGATTGAAGTGGGCTTCCCCGCGGCTTCCGAGACGGAATACACCTTCCTGCGGACCCTCATTGAAAATGACATGATTCCCGATGATGTGACCGTCCAGGTGTTGACCCAGAGCCGGGAGCACATCATCCGCAAGACCTTCGACGCCCTCAAGGGCTGCAAAAACGCCGTGGTCCACCTCTACAACTCCACGTCCCTGGCCCAGCGGGAACAGGTCTTCCGCAAGTCCAAAGAGGAGATCATTCAGATTGCCGTGGAGGGCGCCAAGCTCTTTGAGAAGATTGCCGCCGAGACCGGCACCAATTACCGGTACGAATACTCTCCGGAATCTTTTACCGGCACGGAAATGGACTTCGCGCTGGAAATCTGCAACGCCGTTCTGGACGTGTGGAAGCCCACCCCGGACCGGAAAGCCATCATCAATCTGCCGGTCACCGTGGAGCTGTCCTCGCCCCACGTCTACGCCGACCAGATTGAGTTCATGTGCGACAATCTCCACTACCGTGACGCCGTGGAAGTGTCCCTGCATCCCCACAATGACCGGGGCTGCGCCGTGGCGGATTCGGAGCTGGGCCTGCTGGCCGGCGCCGACCGCATCGAGGGCACGCTGTTCGGCAACGGCGAGCGCACCGGCAACGTGGATATCATCACCCTGGCCCTGAATATGTACGCCCAGGGCGTGGACCCGGAACTGGACTTTTCCAATATGCCGGAGATCTGCGAGGTCTATGAGCGGGTCACCCGGATGCAGGTCTATGACCGTCAGCCGTACGCCGGTAAGCTGGTTTTTGCTGCTTTCTCCGGTTCCCACCAGGATGCCATTGCCAAGGGCATGAAGTGGCGGGAGGAGAAGGGCTGCGACACCTGGACCGTGCCCTATCTGCCCATTGACCCCGGCGATGTGGGCCGTCAGTACGAGACCGACGTCATCCGCATTAACTCCCAGTCCGGCAAAGGCGGCATCGGCTATCTGCTGGAGCACAACTTCGGCTATGTGCTGCCCGCCAAGATGCGGGAGGACGTGGGCTACACGGTCAAGAGTGTGTCCGACCATGCCCATGCCGAGCTGTCGCCCCAGGAAGTCCTGGACGTCTTCACCAACACGTATGTCAATATCAATAACCATGTAAAGCTGGTGGACTACCACTTTACGAGAGGCGACGTCATGGCCGCTGATGTGGCCGTGGAGATTGACGGCAAGGCCATGAACCTGACGGCCACCGGCAACGGCCGCCTGGACGCCGTGGCCAACGCCATTCGCCAGCAGCTGCACTTGCAGTTCTCCGACCTGACCTATGAGGAGCACGCACTGACCCAGGGCAGCGCCTCTCAGGCCATCACCTATGTCAGCATTACCTTGCCCGACGGCAAGAAGGTCTGGGGCGCCGGTATCCATGACGATATCATCGCCTCGTCCATCAACGCGCTGTTCTCAGCCATCAACCGCACCATTGAGGGAGGAAAGTAAACCATGGGAATGACCATGACCCAAAAAATCCTCGCGGCCCACGCGGGGCTTGACACCGTTGTTCCGGGCCAGCTGATTTCCGCCAAGCTGGACCTGGTTCTGGGCAACGACATCACCACCCCCGTTGCCATCAAGGAATTCGGCAAGGCGGGATTCGACCAGGTTTTTGACAAGGACCGCATTGCCATTGTCCTGGACCACTTTGTGCCCAACAAGGACATCAAGGCTGCCGAGCAGTCTAAGCAGTGCCGGGAATTTGCCTGCCAGCACTGTGTGAGCCATTTCTACGACGTGGGCAAGATGGGTATTGAACACGCACTCCTGCCGGAGCAGGGCGTTGTGACGGCCGGTGACTGCATCATCGGCGCCGACAGCCACACTTGCACCTACGGCGCAGTGGGTGCATTCTCCACCGGCGTGGGCAGTACCGACATGGCCGCTGGTATGGCCACCGGTACCGCCTGGTTCAAGGTTCCCACGGCTTTGGAGTTCCGCCTCAGCGGCAAACTGCCCGCCAATTGCAGCGGCAAGGATGTGATTCTCACCATCATCGGCATGATCGGCGTGGACGGCGCATTGTATCGCAGCATGGAGTTCACCGGCGAGGGTGTCAAAACCCTTTCCATGGACGACCGCCTGTGCATCTGCAACATGGCCATTGAAGCCGGTGCGAAAAACGGCATTTTCCCCGTGGATGACGTGACCATGGCCTATCTGGAGGGCCGCAGCGAGCGCAAGCCCGTGGTCTATACTGCCGACGCGGACGCTGAGTATGAGAAGACCTACGAGATCGACCTGTCCAAGATCGTTCCCGTGGTGGCTTGCCCCCATCTGCCGGAGAACACCAAGCCCGCCGCCGACCTGGGCGATATCAAGATCGACCAGGTGGTCATCGGCAGCTGCACCAATGGCCGCATGGAGGATATGGAGGCCGCGTACAATATCCTCAAGGGCAACCATGTGGCTGACGGCATCCGCTGTATCATCATCCCTGGCACCATGCAGATTCTGCGGGAGTGCGTGGAGCGGGGCTGGGTGACGGCCTTTATCGACGCCGGCGCCATTGTCTCCACCCCCACCTGCGGCCCCTGCCTGGGCGGCTACATGGGCATCCTGGCGGCAGGCGAGCGCTGCATTGCCACCACCAACCGGAATTTTGTGGGCCGTATGGGCCATGTGGAGAGTGAAGTCTATCTGGCCAGCCCCGCCACAGCGGCCACCAGCGCACTGACCGGCTACATCACCGCACCCAAGGAGGTTTAACAGTTATGAACACACAGGGAACGGTTTTCAAATACCCCGACAACGTGGATACCGACGTCATCATCCCGGCCCGGTACCTGAACACCTCCGATGCCCAGGAGTTGGCCAAGCACTGCATGGAGGACATTGATACGGAGTTCGTGAAGAAGGTCCAGCCCGGCGATATCATGGTGGCCGGTTGGAACTTCGGCTGCGGTTCCTCCCGGGAGCACGCCCCGCTGGTCATCAAGACCTGCGGCACCGGCTGCGTCATCGCCAAGAGCTTCGCCCGGATTTTCTACCGCAATGCCATCAACATTGGCCTTCCTATTCTGGAGTGCGAGGCCGCAGCCGACGAGATCGAGGCGGGCCATCAGGTGTCTGTGGACTTTGATACCGGCATCATCACCGATGTGACCACTGGCAAAACGTATCAGGCCCAGCCCTTCCCGCCCTTTATCCAGAACATTATTTCCAAGGGCGGCTTGCTGGCCTCCCTCAAGGAGGGCTAAGAAATGGAAAAGACCATTGCAGTCCTCCGGGGCGACGGCATCGGCCCGGAAATCGTGGGCGAAGCCCTCAAGGTTCTGGACAAGGTGGCGGAGAAGTTCGGCCACACCTTCCATTACAAAGACGTGGACATTGGCGGCTGCTCCATTGACAAGTACGGCGTCCCCATCACCGACGAGAATATGGCCGTCTGTAAGAATGCAGACTCCGTGCTGCTGGGCGCGGTGGGCGATCCCAAGTGGGATTCTTGTCCCGCCAATATCCGCCCGGAAAAGGCGCTGCTGGCCGTCCGCAAGGAACTGGGCCTGTTTGCCAATCTGCGGCCCACCAAGCTGTTCCCCCAGTTGGCCAACGCGTCTCCGCTGAAGCCCGAGGTGGTGGGCAACGGCATCGATCTGCTGATTGTCCGGGAGCTGACCGGCGGCATCTATTTCGGCCCCAGAAAGACGGAGGAAGTGGACGGCGAGAAGGTAGCCACCGACACCATGCCCTACTCCGAGCATGAGATTGAGCGCATCGGCCGGGTGGCTTTTGAGACAGCCCGGAAGCGCAATAAAAAGCTGGCCTCTGTGGACAAGGCCAACGTATTGGACACCTCTCGCCTGTGGCGGGCCACCATGCACAAGCTGGCGGAGGAATATTCCGACGTGACATACAGTGATATCCTGGTGGACAACACCGCCATGCAGCTGATTAAGAATCCCGGCCAGTTCGATGTGTTGGTGACGGAGAACATGTTCGGTGATATCCTGTCCGACGAAGCATCCATGCTCACCGGTTCCATCGGTATGATGCCTTCGGCGTCTCTGTCCTCCGGCACCTGCGGTATGTATGAGCCCATCCACGGCTCTGCCCCCGATATTGCAGGTCAGGACAAGGCCAACCCCCTGGGCACCATTTTGTCGGCGGCCATGATGCTGCGGTACTCCTTCGGCATGGCCCAGGAGGCCGACACCATCGAGAACGCTGTTCAGCAGGTCCTAAACGAGGGCTATCGCACCGGCGACATCATGCAGCCGGGCTGCACATTACTGGGCTGTGTGGCCATGGGCGACCAGGTTGCGGCACATCTTTAAACCATATAAAAATCCCGGAAACCATCAGGTTTCCGGGATTTTTTAAGTCATATGAAAGCAGAACTGCCGGGATTTAACGCAAGGCCGAATTCTCGACGGTGAATTTGGCCACCAGCTCTTTCAAAATGTTTGCCTGTGCGGAAAGCTCCTCGCTGGCCGCTGCGCTCTCCTGCGCCGTTGCGGAGTTGTTCTGTACCACGGCGGAAATCTGGTCCACACCAATGGAGATCTGCTTGATGGCAGTATCCTGGGCCTGGGAGTTGGCGGAAACTTTTTCTGCCTGTTCGGCCAGCTGCCCGATGATGGTGTTGATTCGCTCCAAAGAGGCGGCTGTCTCATCTGCAATGGACTTGCCGTTTTCCACCGCCTGCAATGCCTTGGAGATCAGCTCACCGGTGTTTTGGGAGGCTTCCGCTGTATTGGCAGCCAGTCTGCGGACTTCGTCCGCCACCACTGCAAAGCCCTTTCCGGCGTTGCCGGCCCGTGCGGCTTCCACTGCTGCGTTCAGAGCGAGAATGTTGGTTTGGAATGCAATGTCCTCGATGCTCTTGATAATTTTGCCGATCTCCGAAGAGGTGGTGCTGATGTTTTGCATGGCCACCAGCATCTCCTGCATTCTGCCGGTACCGAGAGACACTTCTGCGACGGACGCTTTGACACTGTGTTCTGTCTCGTCAACGAGACGGGTATTTTCATCCACCTGCTGGGAGATATCGGCCAGCGTGGCGGCCAGCTCCTGCACACTGGAGGCCTGCTGCGTGGAACCCTGGCTCAACGCCTGGGAAGCGTTGGACACCTGCTCCGCACCGCTGGATACTTCGTCGGATGCAATATGAATCTGGTGCATTACATCGGTCAACATATTGATCAGATGATAGACGGAATCGCGCAAATAATGGTATTCGCCTTCATACTGGCTGTCATCCGTACTTTTTACATTAAACTGGCCTTCCGATATAGCCCGCAGACCGGCTTGCAGGTCCTTGGTAATAAACACAATCCGGCCCATAACACCGGTGATTCTCGTTGCAAGGGTACCGAATTCATCCTCGGAGGCGTAGTCAACCGAGGCATTTTGAAAATCGCCCCGTGCCAGTGCTTCCGAACCCTCCAACAGTTTTTTGGTGGGCGTCAAAATATAACGGAGCATCAGGCCGGTGAACACAACAACCGCCACCAGACCCAAGATCAGAATGATAACGACAATCACAACGGCAATGGTGTGTACCTCTTTTACCAGGTTTTCCTGAGAAGCCACATACTGATTGGTATCATCGTTCAGCGCAATAATCATATCTGCCGCTTCATTAAAAGCGGGAGCATAGGTATTCAAATAGATATCATAGGCCTGCTCTTTGGCTTGCGCATTTTCAAAGTCCTGGCTCAGTTCCATGATCTGCGCATTGTATTGCGACACACCCTGTAGCTTTTCCCGGATGGAATCAATGGAGGTGGCATAGTCCGGGTTGATTGCCTCAATGGTGTCTAGAGAAGCATACAGCGCTTCCCGGTCGGTATTCATGGATTCCTGGATTCTCTGATAGTCCTCAGAGCTGTTTGCAATCATGGCGTTGAGCAGATAGCGCTGGACAGAAATCATGTTTCTTCTGGCCAATCCGATTTCTTCCACCACGGGAACAATTTCTTTGGCATATTCCACGCTTTTTTTTGACATCATGTTCATGACAGAAAGCGAGGTAATGCCCAAGACCAGCAAAACCAGAAAAATAACGCCATAGGAAACCAGAAGTTTCCATTTCAATTTCAAGTTCTTCAACCTTATCTCTCCTTTATCTCAAACAGAATAAATGATGTACTGTCACATCACTGCTGTGTTCACACTCCTTTATAAAATCTATATAAATAAATAAGAGAACCTATATAAAAACGCCCTTTTCTCAGTATAGAAAAGGGCGTGATTATCCCGTGATTTAATTCAGTGCAGGATAGGGGAGCGGAGCTTGCCGCTGCCAAGCTGTACAATTTCTACACATCATCGACAAGCCCTTTCCGAAAGTGAAGAGAAAAATCCCTAAAAAATAGCACGATTTTATCCACTGTAATACTTGTTTATCGACAGCTTTCGACAGAAACATAAGGGCAGGATGAAAATTATTTTTATACAAACGGGAAAGCGAAACACTCCAAACACGACAGGAGCGCCGCTTCACTCTCCACCATGACATCCGGTGCAATGCCGCCGGTGGGCATCGGTGCACCGTCCCGGTTGAGCCAAACCGTATGCCAACCGCAGGCAGCAGCGCCGCAGACATCGGCTTCGTAGGAATCGCCTACCATCCACAGCTGTTCCGGCGGAAGCCCGGTGGCCGCCATGGCCAGTTCAAATAAATAGGGGTCCGGCTTGGGCCGTCCGGCGTCGCCGGAGACAAATACCAGCGAATCCTCGGCCCACTGTAAAATCCCCAGTTGCTGTACTTTTTTCCGCTGGCGTGCCGATTCACCGTTGGTCAGAATGCCCACCCGGTCAAATTTCTCTTGGGCTACAGCCAGGATGGACTGCATGACAGGGGAGGGGGCTATGGTACGCTGCTGGACAATGTATTCCTCATAAAAAGCCCAGGCAAACGGATCATCGATGGTCACACCCACGTCGGCAAAACCCTGACGATATCGATAACGGTACATCTCCGATTCCGAAATCTCACCCCGCTGGGCTGCGGGAAAGACCTCGTCGCCCCGGTCCCGGCAGGTGCGGAAAGCACGCCGCCGCTGGTCCTCTGTCAAGTGGGGCAGCAGCACGGCACAGGTGCGGTCAAAGGGGTCGAAACGCAAATAGATCGTATCATCTAAATCGAAAAAAATAGCCGTCATGGTTCTTCCATTCCTTAAAATTCTTGCAAGTTTCAACAGAATTCGCTATACTGGGCATAAGGTGCTGCCAGTTTACGGTAGGCGGTTGTTCCCCCGATTCCGAAGGGGGTGCTTCTTGCCCCCTTGCGAAAGGGGGTGATGTTGTGCAACAGTATGTTACATTTTCTGATATCATTCAGATCGGCATTCTGGTGGTCGGCATCATTGGGCTCTTTCAGAGACCAAAAAAGAAGTAACCGCCCAGCGCCCAAGCTTGCGGTTACTTCTTATACCGTAAAGTAAGGGAACAACCGTCTGCCGGCAGCACCCCTTCTCTGTAGTTAGTATATCCACTTTTGAAGAAAAAGTCAATACAAGGAAACTGCCATGAGAGCCCGCAGGCTCTCATGGCAGTTTTTATGGGTTTTATAGAGTCTCCACCACGGCGGCGCAGCGGGGACAAAGGCCGTCGGCATGGGTGGAATGGGTGTGCTTCCAGCAGCGGGGGCACTTGACGCCTTCGGCCTCGCGGACCAGGACATGGACGCCCTCAATGGGAGTCTCAGCGCCCTGGGCGTACAATTCGGCGCTGTCGCTGACTTCCACGGTGGACACCAGGAACAGGTCGGCCCATTGGCTGCCGAAGCGGTTCTGGGTCTCGGCCAGGTTGCTCTCCACAATGGGCTTGTCGGTGACCAGGGTCACGCAGGCCTCCAGGGACTTGCCGATCTTCTTGTCGGCACGAGCGGCCTCCAAAGCGGCATTGACGCCGGTACGGAGCTGGCTCAGGACGCTCCAGCGCTGCATGGCGGTCTCATCCAGACCATAAGCGGTGAAGGGCTTGTTCATCTCATTGAACACCACATTGCGCTCGTCATCGCCGGTGCGATGCTGCATGGCCAGCCAGATCTCGTCGCAGGTGAACGCCAGGATGGGGGCAAAGATCTTGGTCATGGTGTCCAGGATCAGATACAGGGCCGTCTGGGCGCTGCGGCGGCTGACACCGTCCTTCTCATCGCAGTAGAGACGATCCTTGATGATGTCCAGATAGAAGTTGGACAGATCCACGACACAGAAGTCATTGATGGCGTGGGTAATGGTCAAGAACTCATAGTCCTTGTAGGCGGCCTCGCACTTCTCAATGAGAGCATTCAGCTTGGTGATGGCCCAGCGGTCCAGCTCCAGCATGTCCTCGGGCTTGACCAGGTTGTTGGGGTCGAAGCCGTCCAGGTTGCCCAGGCAGTAGCGGGCCGTGTTGCGGAATTTCAGATAGTTCTGGGAAAGCTGCTTGAAGATGTTGTCGGAGCAGCGGACATCCACATGGTAGTCGGCGGAAGCAGCCCACAGACGGAGCAGATCGGCGCCGTACTTCTTGAAGATGTCGGCGGGGTCTACGCCGTTGCCAAGGCTCTTGTGCATAGCCTTGCCCTCGCCGTCCACGGTCCAGCCATGGGTGACGCACTCCTTGAAGGGGGCACCCTGGCCCAGTGCGCCCACAGCCGTCAGCAGGGAGGACTGGAACCAGCCGCGGTACTGATCGAGGCCTTCCAGGTACATATCGGCGGGCCAGAAGCCTTGATCCTTCTTCATGGATGCAAAGTGGGTGGAACCGGAATCGAACCAGCCGTCCAGGGTATCCTCTTCCTTGGTGAAGCCGTGGGACTTGCCGCAGTGGGGGCAGGTGTAGCCCTCGGGCAGGATCTCACCGGCCTCCATCTCATACCAGGCGTTGGAGCCCTTCTCGGCAAACAGCTTGGATACGGCGCCGATGGTGGTATCGTCGCAGACGGGCTTGCCGCAGTCGGCGCAGTAGAACACGGGGATGGGCAGACCCCAACGGCGCTGACGGCTGATGCACCAGTCGCTGCGCTCGCGGATCATGGAGATCATGCGGTCCTTGCCCCAGCCGGGAATCCAGCGGACATCGTCGGTGGCAGCCACGGCGGCGTCCTTGAAGGCGTCCACGGAGCAGAACCACTGGGGCGTGGCGCGGAAGATGATGGGGCCCTTGCAGCGCCAGCAGTGGGGGTAGGAGTGGACGATTTCCTCGGAGGCCAGCAGCTTGCCGTCTTTCTTCATGTCTTCGAGAATGACGGGGTTGGACTCCTCGGTCTTCATACCGGCATACTTACCGGCATAGTCGGTGTGGCGGCCCTGGTCATCCACGGGTACTACCATGTCCATACCATAGCGCAGGCAGGTCTGGTAGTCGTCGGCGCCGAAGCCGGGCGCTGTGTGGACGCAGCCCGTACCGGAATCCATGGTGACGTAGTCGGCCAGCACCAGACGGGAGGCTTTGGGCAGGAACGGATGGTCGGCCAGCATGTTCTCGAAGAAGGAGCCGGGATGGGTCTCCACAATCTCCCAGCCCTCGATACCGGCAATGCCCATGACCTTCTCGGTCAGGGCCTCGGCCATGACATAGACCTCGCCGTTGGGGTTCTTCACCAGGGCGTAGCTCTCGTCGGGATGCAGGGCAATGGCCAGGTTGCCGGGCAGGGTCCAGATGGTGGTGGTCCAGATGACGAAGAACAGCTTGCTGTGGTCAAACTGGCCCAGCTTGCCCTGGTCATCGTGCATGGGGAATTTGACATAGACGGTGGTACAGGGATCGTCCTGGTACTCAATCTCGGCCTCGGCCAGCGCTGTCTCGTCCTTGGGGCACCAGTACACGGGCTTCAGGCCCTTGTAAATATAGCCCTTCTTATACATTTCCCCGAAAATCTTCACTTCCTCGGCCTCAAAACCGGGGTCCATGGTCTTGTAGGGGTGCTCCCAGTCGCCGATGACGCCCATGCGCTGGAATCCAGCCATCTGAATGTCGATATACTTTTGGGCGTAGTTGTGGCAGGCGGTGCGGAACTCGGCCACGCTCATCTGCTTACGGTTGAGCTTCTGCTCCTTGATGATGGCGGATTCAATGGGCATGCCGTGGTTGTCCCAGCCGGGGATATAGGGAGTGTAGTAGCCCCGCATGGCGTAGGAGCGGGTGATAAAGTCCTTGATGGACTTGTTCAGGGCGTGGCCCATGTGCAGGCCGCCGTTGGAGAAGGGAGGGCCGTCATGGAGGGCAAACCGGGGCTTGCCCTCGTTCTTTTTCAGCAGTTCGTTGTAGACGTCGATCTTCTTCCAGCGCTCCAGCATTTCCGGCTCGCGGGCGGGCAGACCGGCCCGCATGGGGAAGTCGGTCTTCGGCAGGTTAATGGTCTTGTTGTAGTCCATTGTGATGCTCCTTATCTGAAATTTGGCAATCTGGGCAATAAAAAAACCCTCGCCTCTTGTTATCCAAGAGACAAAGGCAAGAACCTCTGCGGTACCACTCTCGTTGCCGGAAAACTTCCGGCCACTCATGCCCCACAGTCATGGGGTCAACGGGATATCGGCCGTCAGCCGGCGCGCCTTACTGAGGTTCGGGCGGCATGCTCCCAGGTGATTTTCCACGCTCCTCCGCCGCGGCCTTTCACCAAAACCGGCCGCTCTCTGAGGACGGGTCAGACCGTGTACTCCTCCTGCTCATCGCAATTACCATATCATATTACCTGTATCATACCCCGAAAGCCACGGGTTGTCAACGAAAAATATAAAAATAATGGCCCATTCCCGCCAACTGTACAGAATGGACTAAAACCATACTAACATATGGGAATTTCCCCATGAATTGTAATTTTTTTGTGTAAACTCTTTCATATATATTGAAAAAGATATGAATGACTGTGTATAATAAAACAGTAACAGTCACGAACTCCATGGGGTGGCGTTTTATGAAAAGAAAACAGAAAACAGAAAAGAGAAAACGCAAAAGAAAGGGGATGGAAGAGATGCGAGAGCTGATTTATACAACGGACCAGTGCATTGGCTGCAATCGTTGTATTTCCGCCTGTCCGGTTTTGACGGCCAACCATGTGGTGGAGCTGGGGGAGAATGAGCAGCGCATTCAGGTGGATGCCTCCAAATGTATCGCCTGCGGCTCCTGTCTCGATGCCTGTGAGCATCATGCCCGGGGATTTGAGGATGATTTGAAACAGTTTGTCGCAGACCTGCGGGCAGGGCAGAAGATTTCAGTTTTGTATGCTCCGGCGCTGGAAGCCAATTACCCCGGTGAATACAAGCGTATTCTGGGCGCGTTGAAGAAAATGGGCGTAAACCATGTGCTCAGCGTTGGGTTTGGTGCCGATATCACCACCTGGGCCTATTTGAATTACATCGAGAAGAACCACATGGAAGGCGGCATTGCGCAGCCTTGCCCGGCGGTGGTCCGGTACATTGAAAGCTTTTTGCCGGAGCTGCTGCCCAAACTGATGCCGGTGCAGAGCCCCCTGCTGTGCGCTGCCATCTATGCCAAAAACTATATGGGAATCTCCGATAAACTGGCCTTTCTTGGGCCGTGCATTGCAAAGAAAATGGAGATCGATGATCCCAATACCCATGGCTATGTACAGTATAATCTGACATTTGATCACTTGCTCCAGTATCTGCGCCAGAATCGTATACAGAGCAATCCGGTGGAGGAGGAGTGGCCCGCTGGACTGGGTGCGGTGTACCCCATGCCGGGCGGCTTGAAGGAGAACATCCGGTGGTTCTGCGGAGAGCAGGTGTTTGTGCAGCAGAGCGAGGGCGAGCGGGCGGTCTATGAGACACTGCGCCGGTATGCCCAACGGGTCAAGGCGGGCAAATCTCTGCCGATGCTGCTGGACGTGCTCAACTGTGAGCACGGCTGCATCGACGGCCCCGCTGTGGAGGAAACAAAGCGGGGCAACGACGACATGCTCTATGCGGTTCAGCAGCGCCGGGCCGCCGGACAGGCCAACGGCAGGGGCCCCTGGAGTTCCTGGAGAAGCCGCAAGTCCCGGTGGAAGCAGCTGAACCGTACATTTGCCAAACTGCGGCTGGAGGATTTCACACGGCGTTATACGGACCGGTCCCGGGAAAACCAGATCTGTCATCCCGATGGGGCGCGGCTGCGGGAAATCTACGCACAGATGGAAAAGACCACCCCGGCCAGCCAAAAGATCAACTGCGGCGCCTGCGGCTATTCCACCTGTGAGGAAATGGCCACGGCCATCTATAACGGATGCAACAAGCCCGACGGCTGCATTCACTATATCAAGCACCAGGTGGAGCAGGAAAAACAGGAAGTCGAGGAGATGTCCAAGGCCGTCCTGGACAAAAACCGCAGAATCGGTGAGATGGTGGCCGATGCCGACGGACAGCTGGCCCTGCTCAGCGGGTCCATCAACGCCATGACGGAGCAGAACACCAACAACGCCAATGAGAGCATCAGCATCACCACCGATATGCAGGAGATTGTGGAATTCAGCGCCAAGCTGACCCAGGTGTTGGGTGAGGTTGGGGCGCTGCTGGAGCGGTTGGAGGAGAACAACAACGGCATTGAACAGCTGGCCCTGCGGACGCAGCTGCTGTCGCTCAACGCTTCTGTGGAGGCGGCCCGGGCCGGAGAGGCCGGAAAGGGATTCTCGGTGGTGGCCAGTGAGGTACGGTCCCTCAGCGAGGCCAGCAAACAGACCGCCCAGGAGAGCAATCACAACAAGGACGAAATCAGCCAGACACTGGAACAGCTGACAGCAGACGTGGGAGTCCTGTGCCGGGTCACCGACAAGGTAAACGAGCGGCTGAACCATTTAACGGCCAACAGTGAGGAGATTTCCGCCGCGGCCCAGGACATTGCCCAGGCCACCCGACAGCTGGGCATCCATTTTGAACAGCTCAACGAAATGAGCCGGGAATCCCAGTGAGCTGCTGGAGACGGTGCAGTACATAGCACATATATTGTAAAACCGGGCGTGCTGCCATGGCAGCACGCCCGGTTTTACGCTGAAAAGGAAATGACTGCATACAGAAAA
The DNA here is from genome assembly GCA_944385415.1 of uncultured Oscillospiraceae bacterium. Lineage (GTDB taxonomy): Bacteria > Bacillota > Clostridia > Oscillospirales > Oscillospiraceae > Avoscillospira_A. The sequence continues at coordinate 54,910 of CALWXC010000015.1, forward strand.
TTGGGGCAGGGAAGAAACCCTGCCCCGAAAGAGAAAACGATAGATGCCGAAAGGGTTAACCGGCGTTGCCGTTACCGGCATCGCTGGCCAGATCCACAGTCAGGGTGAGCACACCGTTCTGCTCTGTGGCCTGGGTACCCAGCAGCGTATTGATGGTGTCGGCGGAGACATAGTAGTTGCCTTCGATGTAGAGGGCTGTGATCTCTACAGGCTTACCATCCACCAGGACGGTGGGGGTGGAGTAGGTAATGGCACTGCCCTCCGTGCGGTCCGGCAGGGCCGAACCCGTATAGGTACCGCCGCGGGTCAGCACAACGCTGCCGTTCCAGTCCACATTGAAGGCGGCTTCCGTACCCTGGAACGCGGCGGCCAGGTCGCGCAGACGGAAGAAGGTGGTATCGCCCAGACCGCTGCTGACGGCGCTGGCAGCGGAGAACAGCTGGCCGTTGACCACCACATTGTTGGCCTCGTTCAGATTGATGCTCTTGTTATAGGGGACTGCCAGTTTACCGGAATTAATCTGCTCAATGTAGGCGGCACGCTGGGGATTGTCCTTTTGCAGGTCCACACCGGTGATCTTCCAGTTGTTGTCCACGGTGGGCTCCAGGGGATCGTGCTGTCCCAGGTAGACCAACAGCATGTCACGAACCGAGGCGGAGGACTCCCACAGCTTCTCACCGGAGATGATGCCCTCATTTTTCAGGCCCGTGTAGCGGTAGTCGTTGACGCAGAGGGTCAGCTCCTGGGTGTCGGAGAGGGGCTGGCCCTGGAAGGTCACATTTTCAATGCGCTGCCCGGCGGGCTTGGACAGATTGACCTCGTAGTTAAGGCCGATGAAATGGTCATGGAGATAGCCGGGCTTGTCCGGGTTGAAGGAGATGTTCATATCGCCGGGCTGCCACTGATTCCAGCAGGCAGCGGCCCACTCCATATAGGCTTTCATTTCCGCGCCGGTGACCTTGACCGTATAAAGCACGTTGGGGTATTTATAAATGTCAAACAGGTTGCCGTAGTTGAGGTCGCCCTGCTTCAGATCGCTGGTGTCCTTGAACAGGGCCACAGCGGTGACATCGGCGCCGGAGTTTTCCAGCTGGACGGTACCAATGAGATCGATGACAGCGGTATCCTGAAGGCGGCCTTCGGGCAGACCGTTGATCTCATTGACCGGCTGGAAGTCGGCGGCGGCATGACCCAGCACATTGTCCTGGATAAAGGAAACGGTCTTGGTCTGGGCGGCCTGAATGGCGGGAACATTCCGCAGACCCTGATCCGGCTCCACATCCTTCATGGACACGGTTTCCACAGTGGCGGCGGTGATCTCCTTGCTGCCATTGAGGGTCAGATCATAGCGGACCACTTCGCCCGCATTGTTCTTGGTCTCGCCGACAGGAATGGCGCCGTCATTGTTGATGTAGGTGGTGTGGGTGTGGCCCAGCTGCAATACATCCACTTCGGGGCACTGATCCAGAATGGTCTGGGCGGCATCGGCGCCGTCGGTGGAGTATTCAGCGTCCAGACCCGCATGGGCCGAAACCATAATGACATCGGCGCTGGAGCCGATTTCGTCGATGCACTCGGCCACGGCGTCGGCCATGGACGCAAAGGTCAGATCGGCTACGCCCTGCTTGGTGCCGTCCCAACGGGGAATGTTGGGCGTCGTCACGCCGATGATGGCCACCTTGACGCCGCCGCGCTCTACGATGGTGTAGCCGGCGCCGGTGAGATAGGAGCCGTCGGCGTTCTTGACGTTGGCGGCCAGAACCGGCATCTCAGCCTGGGCCAGAATAGCCTTGAGGTTGTCCACGCCAAAGTTGAATTCATGGTTGCCCAGAACCCAGGCGTCGTACTGCATGTAGTTGAGGGCCGCGGGTACCGGGTGATCTGCCGTGTTCTTGGCATAGAGATCGTCGGTCATAATGGTGCCCTGGATGGTATCGCCGGCGTCCACCAGAATGGTGTTGGGGTTTTCCGCCCGAACCTCCTTGACGTAGGTGGAAACCCGGGCCAGACCGTCTCCGGTGCTCTCCTTCATATCTTCGTAGGAGTAGCCCCAGACATTGCCGTGGGTGTCAGAAGTGCCGATGATGGTCAGATGGACCTCGCCGGTTTCCGCCGCCAGGGCGGTGGTGGAGAGGGACAGCACCAGGGCTGCGCTCAGCACCGCCGACAAAATCCGGTTTCTTCTGTGTTTGCTCATTTTCTTGTCTCCTTTCCCTTGCCGCAAAATCGCAGCAGGCCGTGGTTCAGACTGCTATTTATTATAGCATGGCCCACAGCGCATGTCGAGAAAGAAATTGTACAAAAGACATAAAATTACAAAGAATACCGGAAGGTGCTTTGTTAAAATAAACAAAGAAAAGAAAAAGGACTCAAGGGATATTTTCGCTGTGTACCACAGCAAGCACCGCGCCGCTGTCATCCAAAAAGGTCAGCGTGTAGGGAGCGGGCTGCTGGTAATGGAGAGACTGGTAGCCGTGGCGCAACCACAGCGATTCTGCCTGCGCCAGGGTGGAGTGGTCGCCGGTAAATTGAGGCTCCAGAGTAAAGAGAAACAGCCCGTTATCCAATTTCCCTGCCGCCATATACTGGGCTGAAATGTCTGTGGAACCTTGCAGGGACAGGAGGATGGACAATTCTGCGGCAGCGGCTTCGGATGGCGCGTCCACGGCCGCGAATACCGGGGCGGCGGCGTAGTCATTGGGCAGTAAAATCAGCTGGGGCTTGCCGTTGCGCTCCCACCGGTAAAACTGGTCCAATGCCGGGTCCTGTGTGGTACCTGCGGCGTGGATATGGTCATCGGTGACACCGACGGTGATGTGCCAACCGCTGGGCAGCTTTGTTTCCAGCACCACCTGAGAAGATTCCAATAACCGGCGGCGTTCCATGGCGTGAAATCGGAGAGACTGGGGCAGGGGAAAGCCCGCACCGCCCCAAAGCAGTACCAACGCCAGCAGGAGCACCGTCAAATCCAGGAGGATACGCCGCCGGTAGCCCCGGCGGTCAGACAGGGTCAGCAGGGGCATACTCCGCCACCTCCTTGCAGATCAATGTGCAGAATCGCATCTCCAATGGTGAGCTCCAGCCACTCCGGCGTCTGCGGCATATGGTTCAGATAGAGATTCATACCGCTGCGGCCTGGACCGTTGTGCGTGGCACTGAGATAAAAGTATGGAACAAAGGATTCCGTTGATTGGGAAGCATCACCGGGCAGGTAGGTACAGCCGGTGTTGTCGGTGATGGAAATACAGTTTATGTCCGGCTCCCACGGTTCCCACAGCCGCCAGGTACTTGCCAACAGCTGCAATTCCATGGAATACGTCTCATAGCCAGCTTCCCCGCGCACTTCTAACCGCTGGACATAAGCCACGGGGACCTGGAAGTGGTAACCGCTGACGGTACCAAGGTCCAGATCTTCCCATAGACCTGTGCGGGAGTAAACCATATGGCCGTAGATCTGCTGCTCCGGCGGAACTGCTATGGATGGTAGTTCATGGCCCAAAAAATTGTCCCCAAAGCTGGAGTCTGTCAGGGCGAGAAAAGTTACGATTAACGCGGCGATGGTCACGGCCCGCATGGTCCACCAGAGCCGTCCGAGCCAGGGACTGTGCAGCCGTCCCAGCTCCGGGGCAATGATTGCAGGGTCTCCCATGGCGGCCAGGGCGTGGGATTCTGCGTCCTCTGCAGTCATCCCCCGCGCCTGGGCGGCGTCCATGCGGTCCTCCAAATGGGCGTCCAACTCCTGCCGTACCCGTTTCCGGTCTGGCGGGAACTGGATTTGGGAAGTGGCTGCATCCAGCCACTGTTGCCGGGTCATGGGGTACACCCGGCCAGCACTGCGTGGACAGCGCCAGCATAGACGCGCCATTCCCGTTCCTTTTCTTCCAGGGCACGCTGCCCGGCGGCGGTGATGCGGTAATACCGGCGGGGGCGGCCACTGGGGGCCTGGGCATTGCGGGCGGTCACCAGACCGTCCTTTTCCAGACTGTGGAGCAGGGGATACAGAGTCCCTTCCTGGAGACGGAACACCCGTTCTGAACGGCGTTCCAGTTCCTCAATTATCTGATAGCCGTACATCTCGCCGGTACTTAGCAGCGCCAGCACCAGCATGGCGTTGCCGCCGGGGGCGGCGGCGCGGTCGGTCTTTCTCATGGTCATCCCTCCTATATACCTGGATTATCTAGGTATAGTATACCTGGGTTATCTAGGTATGTCAAGAAATGGACAGGGAAAATAAAAGCCTTCGGCGCCACCCGCATTGGGGCGGTGCCAAAGGCTGGATTTTAAACGATAGACAGATACTGCATAAGGATTTGTGCCAGTTCAATCCGCTGCACCGGTGTGTTGGGCTGGATTTCTGGCCCTTCGGAGACAGCCGGCAGAAGCCCCGTCGCAATACACCAGGATACGGCGTCTGCGGCAAACTCCCCAACAGAACGGTAGTCCGAATACTGATACAGGTTGACACGCTGCGAGGTATCCACTCCGCAGTATTGTGCGTACCGGTACAGGAACAGGGAAAGATCACGGCGGCTCACCGGCTGATCCGGCATAAAAGATTGGGGATACACGCCGTTGACCAGACCATTGGCATGGGCCCACTGTACGGCAGGCCCATACCAACTGTCTTCCGCAACATCATAGAATCCCGTCTGGGGCAGGACCGGGTCGATTTGGGATGACTGCGCTTCCTCGCCATCCTCCGGCAGTGGAGTGCTGTCTGCCGCCGGGGCTTCCGGGCCCGGTACAGACGGGCTTTCCGTCCCATTGCCCTCCAGACTGCCGTCGTCCTCCATCGATGTGGGACCACCTTCCTCCAGACCTTCGGGGTCTGCCGCAGGCGGCTCTTCCATTTCGTCGTCCTCCAAATCCGCAGGCTCTGTTTGCGGCGGCGCGGGATATCCAGCGGCCCGCCACAGAATGGTTGTCAACATGGCGCGGTCCACTGTGCCGTCGGGAGAAAACGTCGTGGAGGATGTTCCTTGCAGCAAGCCGGTTTCCAATACATAATCTACAGCGGTATGGTACGGATGGAGTGGTTCCAGATCGGTAAAGCATATGGAGGGACATTGGGCGCTGTGGCCCGTATCAATCCCATATTGCTGTAGAATTTCCGAGATGCCGCTGCACAGCTGTTCGCTGTACCCGCTGGTCTGAAACTGGCTTTCAGAATAGACGTCGCAGGGGAATTCCAGCAGACAGGCTGTATAGCCCAAATTGTACGCTGCATAGGACGCAAAGTATCCGGCGGCATGCTCTAATGTGGTATAGGAATTCTGTGGGAACTGATTATGGAGAATCTGATACAGCGTTCCCTGGTTATCATTGGTGAGAAGCTGCTGTGTCCAGCCGTGAACATCAATTGCAATGGCAGCGCGGTATCCCTCTTCAAGAATTTCCGCTGCAAAGTCGGCCAAAGCCTTGGATTCAAGACTGGAAAGAGGACGATCACCGTTAAAATAGCGTGTATTGTCATATGGACGCCAGAGGTAGGGAAAGCTGCGGTTTATGTCGATACCTCGGTCAAAGCACAGCGTATTACTGCTGTCCAAATATGACATGGTGCCGCGTCCCGGGCCATTGCTGCTGTACCCCATCAGAAGACCATCAGGATTGACGCAGGGCAGAATATACACGCTCCAATCCAGATCCAAAAGCTGCTGCTGAGAACGGTCCAAATGCTCCATGACCTTCTGCGCCGCATAGACCAGCGCGTTCCCGTCACGGTCCCAGTTGTCCTCAAAGCCGTGCATGGCAAATGTCATGAAAAGCACATTGCTTCCGTGCCCAAAACGGTAGGCCAGCAGTGGTTGATTTCTGCCAGATGTTCCATACTGGATGACTTCACAGCTGGATGGCGGTGTGATTCCCGGAATGCTGTCCTGGGCGGCAACCGGGAGCGGCACGGTGGCAAAAAGCAGTGCACCGCTGAGGAAACCGGCCAACAGGGTATGCAGAATCCTGCGTCTTGTTACGATCTTCGTTTGCATTTCTCTCTCGTTTCCTTTTTCTATAATTGGTTTGAGACAGCGCTACAGAAAGTCAAAAAAGGGCTGGCTGAGCAACATCAGTTCCAATCCGCACAGGAACACAACAAAAATATTTTGGCCCAAACTGCACAGATGGGGAAACAATGTTGGTCAGCACAGTCCAAGTGCGGTCTCGTATCAGTTTTTCAGGCTTTGCATGGGAGCAGGAATGCGGCCGCCGCGGGCAATCAGTTCCGCCGCGGATTCCGGATGCACCGGCATGACCGGGGCGCTGCCCAGCAGGCCGCCGAACTCCACCATATCGCCCACTTTGCTGCCCACAGCGGGAATGAGCCGGACGGCGGTGGTCTTGGTGTTGACCATACCAATGGCCGCTTCATCGGCAATGATGGCCGAGAGGGTGTCGGCGGTGGTGTCGCCGGGTACGGCGATCATATCGAGACCCACAGAGCAGACACAGGTCATGGCTTCCAGCTTGTCCAGCGTCAGCGTACCGCAGGAAGCGGCGGCAATCATACCCTCGTCCTCACTGACGGGGATAAACGCGCCGGACAGGCCGCCGACGCTGCTGGACGCCATAACACCGCCCTTTTTCACCGCGTCGTTGAGCAGGGCCAGGGCCGCTGTGGTGCCGTGGGTACCGCAGACCTCCAGGCCCATGGCCTCCAGAATCCGGGCCACGCTGTCACCGATGGCCGGCGTGGGGGCCAGACTCAGGTCCACCACGCCGAAGGGCACATTCAACCGGCGGCTGGCTTCCTGGGCCACCAGCTGGCCCATCCGGGTAATGCGGAAGGCCGTCTTTTTAATCAGTTCCGCCACCTCATCCAGGGGCTTGCCCTGAACTTCCTTCAAAGCGTGGGCTACCACGCCGGGGCCGGAAACACCCACATTGATGACCGATTCCGGCTCGCCCACGCCGTGGAACGCGCCGGCCATAAAGGGGTTGTCCTCCACGGCATTGCAGAACACCACCAGTTTGGCGCAGCCCATGCCGCCCTGGTCGGCGGTGCGGGCCGCCGTTTCTTTGATGATCTGGCCCATCCAGCGGACGGCTTCCATATTGATGCCCGCCTTGGTGGAGCCCACGTTGACACTGGAGCAGACCAGCTCCGTGGTGGACAGGGCTTCGGGAATGGACTGAATCAGGCGGCGGTCGCCGCTGGTCATGCCCTTGTGGACCAGGGCTGAGAAACCGCCGATGAAGTTGACGCCCACCGTATGGGCTGCCCGGTCCATGGCCTGGGCAAAGATGGCGAAGTTCTCCGTTTCACTGGCTCCGCCCACCAGGGCGATGGGAGTGACGGAAATGCGCTTGTTGACAATGGGAATACCCAGTTCCCGCTCGATGGTTTCGCCGGTGGGCACCAGCTGTTCCGCATGGCGGCAGATCTTGTCGTAGATCTTCTGGGCGCAGCGCTCGGCGTTGGGATCGGCGCAGTCCAGCAGGCTTAATCCCAGGGTGATGGTACGGATGTCCAGGTGTTGATGGTCGATCATGTCGATGGTCGACATAATATCGTTGTGACTGAGCATGACGACCTCCTTAGACCTTGTGCATGGCATGGAAAATGTCCTCCCGCTGGATGCGGAGGGACAGGCCCATGGACTCACCCTTGCGGGCCAGAACATCGGCGATGGTATCGAAATCGCTGTTGGCCTTGGAGGTGTCGGTGACCATCATCATGGTGAAGAATCCCTCCATAACCGTCTGGGAAATGTCAATAATGTTGATGTTCAGCTGTGCCAGCTGGGTGCAGACCTCAGCGATGATGCCGACCCGGTCCGGGCCGACAACGGTGACGATAGCGCGCATAGTTCAAGTTCCTCCTTGTAGTTGATCGAGGGTTTCGGCAAAGGACGGCAGACAGTGCTCCATAAAATACCGCAGACAGGGCAGATCCATCTGTTCCAGCGCGTCCCTGGTCTGGGCTGCCGCTGTGGCAAATTCCTGATTCCCGGCCTTCAGTTCTTCCACGCATTTGATATAGGCCGACAGCTTGTCGGCGGCCTTGACGATTTGCCGCACGGCGTCGTCTGTCTCCAACAGCAGCGGCTCGTATCCGGCCTGGATTTCCGGCGGCAGCATGGACAGCAGCTTGCGGGCGCTGACCTCTTCCACCTGACGGTAGGCGGTGTGGATGTCGTCGTTGGCATATTTGATGGGCGTGGGCAGATCGCCGGTGAGAATCTCCGGCGCATCGTGGAACAGGGCCGCCGCGGCGCAGCGGTCCGGGTTGGCATTGCCGCCGCACAGTTCCCGGTCGATCATGGCCAGACCGTGGGCCAGCACCGCCACCATGTGGCTGTGTTCCTGAATGTTCTCCTGGAAGGTATTGCGCATGAGGCCCCAGCGCTGAATGTAGCGCATCCGGGACAACAGGGCAAAAAAGGGAAATGCCATGAAACCCCTCCTCTCGCAGTGATTATACCGCGAAAGGTGTGCCGGCGCAATGTATACTTTTACACCGGTGCGGGCATGCTTACCAGGAGGTGAAACGAATGGAACTGACTGCCGCCGCCATTGAAGCGGCCTTTGGAGAGACCGGGGATTTTGTGGCCCGGGAGGTGGAGGCCGCCGGCTGGCGCCTGCGGCTGTATTTCATCGATGGACTGGTCACCGGCGGTACCATCTCCGAATACGTTCTGCGGCCCCTGGCCCAGGCACTGACCGGGGCTACCATGGGACAGCTGGTGGAGCGGGCCGAACGGGGCGCCGTTTATAACGCCGTCTGCGTCCGGGTCACCGACGGCGCCGATGCCCTGTCCAAGCTGCTCAATGGGTTTGCCCTGGTTTTGTTTCCCGGGGAAAAAACGGCCCTGGCCTTTGAGGCCAAGACCACCGTCAACCGCAGCACCGGCGCACCCCAGGTGGAAAATACCGTCAAGGGGGCAAAAGACGCATTCAACGAAAATATGCGCATTAACACCGGTTTGATCCGCCGCCATATGCGTTCGGAGAGGCTGCGCTTTACCCAGCTGGTGGTGGGGACCCAGACGGCCACCAACGTGTCGGTGGCCTGGGTGGACGGCGTTACGGACCCGGACTTGATTGAAAAGACGGTGCAGCGGCTCAAAAGCCTGGATGTGGATTCCCTGGCCACCACCGCCGCCGCAGAGGAATATCTCACCGGCAGCCGCAAAACCGCCTTCCCGCTGCTCCAGTACACGGAGCGAACGGACCGATTTGTGACGGCCCTGCTGGCAGGCCGGGTAGGGATTCTCATTGACGGTCTGCCTCTGGCCTATCTGGCCCCCGTCAATCTGGGTCGGCTCATGGATTCCCCCGAAGATCTGAGCCGGGATTTTGTCAGCGCGTCGGCCCTGCGGGTTCTGCGGTACGCGGCGTTGCTGGTGACGCTGCTGCTGCCGGGGCTCTATGTGGCCATGGCGGCGTTCCATCAGGAAATGCTGCCCACGGCGCTGCTGCAAAGCGTCATTGAAAGCAAACAGAATGTGCCGTTTCCCACGATTATAGAGGTGCTGTTTCTGCTGCTGGCCTTTGAGATTCTACAGGAGGCGGGCTTGCAGCTGCCCCAGTCTATTGGACAGACGGTGTCCATCATCGGCGGCCTTGTGGTCGGATCGGCGGCGGTGGAGGCCAAGCTGATTTCACCGGCGGCACTGATTGCCGTTTCTGTGGCCGGAATCTGCGGCTTTGCATTGCCGGGGCGGGACTTTGCCGACGCCATTCGGATTTGGCGGTTGGTTCTGGCTGTGGCGGCCAGTATTGCGGGGCTGTTTGGATTGACGGCGGCGGTGCTGCTGCTGGTAGCCCGGCTGGCGGGACTGCAATCCTACGGCGCGGCCTATCTGGCGCCGTTTTCGGCGGCCAGCGGCGGCGGGGCCATTCTGCGCAAGCGGCTGGTTACCCGCAACCAGAAGCCGGAAGATGCGGGACAGGAGGGCAAGCCGTGAAAAAAATAGTATTGCTGGCCATCGCCGTGGCCCTGATTGCCATGGCGGGGTGGCTGCCGGTGAAACCGCGGGATGTGGCCGATCTGCTGCCGGTGGAGGTGCTGGTGCTGTCGGAGCGGGACGGACTGCTGTATCTGGACGGCGGCAATGATCTGGCAGGACAGGGCCGGACCTGGGCCGAGGCCGTAGAAGATCTGACCGAGACGGCCCCCGGCGTGGCCTTTTTCGACACGGTGACCCATATTGTATTGTGCGGCGATACCCAGACCCACTTGGACCAGGTTTTGAATGACCGGGCCTTGCGGCCCGCGGCCCGGGTCTATCTGGGCCAGGGCAATGTGGAAGCCGACAGCGCGGCGGCGTACTTGGCAACTCACCAGGGCGACAAAACCTTGCAGGACCTACAGGCGGCATGGTTGGAGGAGCGGACGGTAACATTGCCGCCGCTGACGGAAACAGACGGGAGGTATCGACTGAGCAATGATGGATAGCTATTCACCCCGGCAGCTGTGCGCTCTGCTGGCCGCCGCCCTGGCTGCCCCGCTGGTGACCGTGTGCTCTGCCGTATCATGGCCTTGGGTACTGCTGGGGGCTGCTGTTGCAGCAATCCCCCTATTCTATATTTATAGAAGCATGGGTCCTACAGCCCTGCCCGAGGGCTTGGGTCCGGCAGAACTGTTGACAACGGCATGGGGGAAGATGCTGGGCAAGTGGCTGGCACTGGCGTCCTGGCTGTGGCTGGTACTGATTGCGGCTCTGACGGCGTCCATGGCCGTAACAGCCTTTCCCAGAGACAATGCGTTTCCATTAATCCCCATGGTGCTGCTGATTCTGGCTGCTGTGGCATCGTCCCAGGGGGCGGCGGCTACCTGCCGGTTTGGCGCGACGCTCTTTCTGGCGGTGGCGCCGATGATTTCTCTGGTCCTGGCCTTTGGTACCACAGATGTGGAGCTGCGCTCCCTGCGGCCCGATGGTACGGCAATGGAAAGTCTGGGCCCGTTGACGGTGCTGCTGATTCCGGCGGCGGCCTTCTATTTAAGAGATGGGCTGACCCAACAGAAAACGGCGTGGCTTCGGTGGTACCTGCTCATTGCTGGGGCGGGCGTGGCCGTCAGCCTGGTCTGTGTGGGGGCATTGGGACTGCCCTTGGCGCAAGCGTCGTCCAATGCCTTCTGGCTCATGAGCCGCAGTATTTCCGTGCTGGGTGTTATGGAACGGTTTGAGGTGGTAATCTCCGCATTGCTGTCCATCAGCTTTTGCTGTCTGTTGGCCTTTTTGCTGGCGGCGGCCCGACAGGCGTTGACCTGTGCGGCGCCCAATGCGCCGGCCCATAAAACCGTATGGGGCAGCGCCGCGCTGGCGGCAGCATTCCTATGGCTGGTGCCGTCGGTGCCCAACTGGGGATGGATTGTTGGCAATCTGGCAGTTCTCGCTATCGTGCCGGCAACGACACTGTTTTTGGCCGAATTAAAAAAATCTTGAAAAAATGAAAAAAAGGTGTTGACATTTCAATTGCGGCTTGCTATTATATCTAGGCACCTGACGGGTGCGAGCGAATCGAGCGAAAATCAAGAAAAAAATTCAAAAGATTTTGAAAAAAGTTCTTGACAAACGCTGAACGATCTGCTAAGATATAAGAGTTCCGCACGACGGACGCCAAGCGAAAGCAAAGCGGATGAAATCGAGCGAAATGTTCAGAAACGAAAGTTTCGTGTGTACCTTGTAAATTAAACAACGTGAAAACATGACGAAGCACCTTGGACAAATGATTTTGCCAGTTTCGAAAAACTGGCGGATAAATTTTGTTCAAAGTACAAGATTTAGCCAACGAAATTTCTTGAGT
>CALWXC010000016.1 GCA_944385415.1 uncultured Oscillospiraceae bacterium
AAATGATGAGACAATCCCAGCTCTGAGAATCATTTCGGAGCTGGGATTGTCTATGCGCCGTTACGTTTAACGCTTACCCTCCCACATTCCTTTGCCCCATCCCTCATCCAATTGGGGTTGACAAATTCTGTTCTGTCTATTATATTAGTGATTGCTTAATTGCTTAATTATTTATGGAGGAACCCATTATGCCATCGAAACGACTGGCCGCCGTTGACAGCGGCCGCTGTGTGGCCTGCGGCAGCTGCTGCAAGGTCTGCCCCAAGGGCGCCGTCTCCGTCTGGCGCGGCGTCACCGCCGTGGTGGACGGTACGCTGTGCATCGGCTGCGGCAAGTGTCAGAAAGAATGCCCCGCCGGGGCCATTGTCCTCAACAACCGGGAGGCCGCCGTATGAACAAGACAAAACACTGGTACGACTATCTGTGGATTGTGACGCCCATCTATTTCGCCCTGGGCTTCTTCAACATTCTCTTTGCCTGGATCGGTATGATTTTCTTCTGTCTCCCCCTGCTTATCGCTATTTTCGGCGGCAGCAAGCTCTATTGCAACCGCTACTGTGACCGGGGGCAATTTTTCACCCTCCTGGGCAAAAAGCTGAAACTGTCCCGCAATCACCCTACCCCCCGCTGGATTGGCTCCAAGTGGTTCCGGTACGGGTTCCTGATTTTCTTCTTTGCCATGTTCTTTCAGATGCTTTGGGTGACGTATCTGGTGGGCTCCGGCGCCAACTCCGTCAGCGCCGCCGTCAAGCTGTTCTGGACCTTCCGGGTCCCCTGGGATTGGGCCTATCACGGCACCGTCTTTGCCCCTTGGGTGGCCCAATTCGCCTTCGGCTTCTACGGTATGATGCTGACCTCCACCCTCATTGGTCTCATTGTCATGGTCCTATTCCAGCCCCGCTCCTGGTGCGTCTTCTGCCCCATGGGCACCATGACCCAATGGATTTGCAAGCTGCGGGCCGGAAAAACACCGCCCCCCGCCTGCTCCGGCAGCTGCGCGTCCTGTTCCAAGGAGGGCTGCGGCCATGGCTGAGCTGCGGGAACAGGCCAAGGCCGTGGCGGCCCTCCTGGGGCAGCTGGCCAATGAAAACCGGCTGCTGATTCTCTGCGCCCTGCTGGAAGGCCCCAAAACCGTGGGCCAACTGGGCGAGGCCGTCCCACACATCACCGGTCCGGCCCTGTCGCAACATCTGCAAAAGCTCCGGGCGGCGGGTTTGGTGGACAGCACCAAGCACGGCCAGTTTGTGGAGTATCAGATTGCCGACCAACGGTTATACGACCTGATGGAACAGCTGAAATCCCTGTACTGTGCATAACAAACAACGCCCACAGGCATACCCCATTTCCGGTACGCCTGTGGGCGATTTTTTGGAACTTTTTCTGTCAAAAACCGTCTATGTTTAGGAAAACGGCTCTACAACCATCTGGGTATACAGGTCCGCCACGTCGTTCATTGTCACCGGTGCGCCACTGGTACAGGCCGCGTGGGCCATGCTGACGGCCACGGCCCGCCGGGCCGTATCCTGCCATGCCGTCCCCTGCTCCAGGTCCCACAGGACGCTGGCCAACAGCGCGTCGGCTGCGCCGCGAGCTGCCGCCGTCTCCAGAATGGGACCACAAACATGAAAACTCTCCCCTGCCGTGACAAACAGCGCCTCCCGGTGGCTCAGCGTCACCACCACCCGTTCCACGCCGTTAGCCGCCACGGTACGGGCTGCCGCCGCCAGGGCTTCCCGGTCCGGCAGCTCCTTTTCACACAACGCCTCCAGCTGGGCCCGGTCAGGCCGGATGACCGTGGGACCGGCGGCCACACCGATTTTCATGGCCATGCCCGTCGTATCCAAGGCCGTCCGAATACCCCGGTCCCGGAGGATTGTAATCCAATCAGCCAGCTGATGGTCCGTGACACCGGGAGGATTCTTCCCGGCAAAGACCACCGTATCCCCAATCCGGACCTGTTCCTCCAGCTTTTCCCACAGCTCCTGGAGATTTTCCGCCGTCACCGGCTGGCCCGGCTCCAGAATCCGGGTGCAGGTGTCGTTGTCCGGGTCCAGAATGGTGAGATTGGTCCGGGTTTCATTGGCGGTAAAGGTGAAGTCATTGGGCACGCCCAGCAAATCCAACTGGTCGCGAATCCAGTCTCCCGCAGCGCCGCCGATCAGGCCCATGGCCACGGTACGAGCCCCCAACCCCTGGAGCACGCTGGATATCTGGATGCCCTGCCCCCCCGGCGACTGCCGGGAACGCTCCGTCATGCCCACACCGTCCACCTCAAAGTCCCGCACCACCGAGACTTTATCCAGGGCCGGATGCAACGTTACCGTAAAAATCATACTGACTTCTCCTGTTTCTTTTATGGATATCTACCATTATAATCGCTTTCCCCCAAAATGTAAATGAAAATCCCATCCTTCGGCGCCTTCCCCAGAAACTGGCTGCATTGTTTCCACATTCTTAACATTTCCCCGGCAAAACCGTATTTACACCACCCGGCAATCGTGGTATCATAGTGCGTGACGGTTTTTTCGACCGGAACCGACAACATTTGATTGGAGTGACATCTTGAGTCAGGTGAAGCTATTTGGCGGCAAAAGCAGACGGGCCGCCCCTCAGTCCTCCGCCCCCAAGGAGCGGAAAAAGAAGCAGCGCTCGCCGCTGAAACTCATTATGGTGATCCTCACCATTCTGGCCGTGCTGGAGTGCGGCTACTTTGTCTGCGTCTATTCCGACATTCCTTTTATCGCCAAATGGCGGGAGATCTACATTCAAACGGCCATGGACACCATGCGCCATCAGTGGTTGGCCAAAGCCTTTATTCCTCAGGGCGTCATTGAAGAGGCCATGGCAAGCCGCGCCGCCGCCATGCAGGAGCAGACGGAACACAACTCGTCGGACAACTGGGCCGACAACCAGCAATCCACTGACACCGCTCCCAAACCCACCACACCGGAAAACACCGTGACGGAGGACCCGGAAAAGACCGCCTTCTATGAACTGTTCTGGGAAATTGACCCCAACTCCATGGACGCCTACTTAAAGCAGCATCCCGAAGCGCTGGACAACGGCTGGGATGAAATTTACATCAATGAAGCCGGTCTGGACGACGAGGGCACCTCCATCCAGACCACCATGGGCGAACAGGTGCTGGCCATTGACGTGCCCAACCAGATTCTTCTGGTCCGGGTCAAGGGCAGCGGTTACCGGGGCGTCCTGGCCGTAGCCAAGGACCCCAGCCGCCTGTCTGTGGAGATGTCCGACGGGATCGGCTCTTACGGTCAGTACGCCGGTACCATTGCGAAAAACAACAACGGCGTCCTGGCCATGACCGGCAGCGGCTTTATCGATCCGGACGGCGTGGGCAACGGCGGCCTGTTGGCCGGTTACTGCATGTCCAACGGTGAGGGTATGGGGTCTCATTACGGCTGGAGCTACAAGCGGGTGGAGCTGCGGGAGGACAACTACCTCTATATCGTAGACGCGTCGGCGCCGGTCCATGAGGACACCACCGACGCCGTGGAGTTTACCCCGGCCCTGATTGTAGACGGCAAAGTGCTGGCTACCAGCGGCTACAACGCCTTGAATCCCCGGACCCTCATCGGTCAGTCCGACAAGGGCGAAATCCTGATGATGGTCGTTGAGGGCCGTCTGGTCCAGTCCGTGGGCATCACCGTGGACGACTGCGCCCCCATCCTGCTGGACCATGGCTGTATGCAGGCTTTGAACCTGGACGGCGGCACCAGCTCCATCCTCTGGTATGACGGCGAATATGTGACCCAGTGTTCCAACACGGCCCTTCCCGAGGGACGGCTGCTGCCCAACGCGTTCGTTTACAAAGCACAATAACCGATGAAATTTGCCCCGGATTCCCTTGGGAATCCGGGGCAATGGTTTTTATTTGGGCTGTGATTCCGCCACATACAGAATGTAATGGACAGGGTCATAGAGCAGAACCAATTGGGCGTCACCGTCGGTCAGCTGGTAGCCCAGCCAGTCCCCCACCGGCGGCGTGGGGGCGTCAGCGGGGGCAATGGCCGTAAAGTCCGCGGCCATTGCCTCGTCCACCGGTTCCCATTTGGCCAGCAGATCGGCAATGGATTTGCTGTAGGTCAGCTGGGCATACAGGATGCCGTCCGTTTCCAGACGGTCGTCCACCTCCTTGGTGTAGCCGTCGGGAAGACCCGCTCCCCAGCGGTCGGCCAGCTCCAGACTGAGACTGTCCTGGCTGCCCCGCAGCTGTTCAATTTTGTTGCTGGTGGAGCGGTAGACAAAAAAGCCGCCTACCAGGACTACCAATACCACGGTTATGATGCGGACATAACGGTTCATATCAAGTTCCTCCATGGGAAGATGGGATGTATCGTTGGGGGGTTAACGCGGCGGGGGCAAGCCCCCGCCCTACGAGAACATACGGAACCCGCTCCCGGCGGGGCTGTGGGGCCTTTGGCCCTCTCACCGCAACAATGCGAAGCATGGATTGAGGGCGCTGCCGCACGCCTTCCAGCCCACCGCACCAAATCATTTAAAACAAAACTCCCCCAAAATCTAAAAGTTTTACTCGATTTTTTTCAAAAAATCGCAGGGGTCCAGGGGGCAGCGCCCCCGGTCGCCCGTCGCAACGGGCGAAATACCCGCGCCTCGCAAGGCGCGAAACTCCCTCTGTCCGAACTCAGAACAACGAAACCTGGCTGGTGTCAGGCATGTCGCCGAACGCACCGGCGGCGCGGAGGTTTTCAATGTGGGTTTTGGAGACCTTGGGGCAGGCGGCGGAAAATTCCTCGATGGAGATAAAGCGTTTGCCTTTGCGGCCCTCGACAATGTCCCAGGCGGCGGTTTCGCCCAGGCCGGACACCGATACGAAGGGCGGCAGCAGTTTGCCGTCCTGAATCTTGAACTTCAATGCCTCGGATTCATAGAGGTCCATGGGCAGGAAGTCGAAGCCCCGGAGGTAGAATTCATAGCAGACTTCCAGGGTGGTTTTCAAGTCGTCGTCCTTGTCGGTGGCGTCGGGGTTGTGGTTGATCTCCTGGATTTTCTCCTTGACCAGATCGATGCCGTGACACATCATGGCAGCGTCAAAGCCGCCCTTCTGGCTGCGGCGGTAGAAATAGGCCGCGTAGAACGCCAAAGGCTCATGGACTTTGAACCAGGCAATCCGAAACGCCATCATCACATAGGCCACGGCGTGGGCCTTGGGGAACAGGTATTTGATCTTCTTGCAGGATTCAATGTACCATGTAGGCACACCGGCATCGATCATCTCCTGTTCCGCGCCCTCGGGCAGTCCCCTGCCCTTACGGACCGATTCCATGATCTTAAAGGACCGCTTTTCCGGCATACCGTTGGCAATCAGATAGTTCATGATATCGTCGCGGCAGCCGATGGCGTCCTTAACCGACGCCGTACCGGACACGATCAGGTCCCGGGCGTTGCCCAACCAAACGTCGGTGCCGTGGGAGAAGCCGGACAGACGAATGAGAACGTCAAATTCATGGGGCTGGGTGTCCACCAGCATGCCGCGGGTAAAGCTGGTGCCGAACTCGGGAATGGCACAGGTGCCGACGGGGCCCAACAGCGGGTCATCCTCAAAGCCCAGAATCTTGCTGGAGGTGAAAATGGACATGGTATCCTTGTCATCCAGGGGGATTTCCTGGGCATTGACGCCGGTCAAATCCTCCATCATGCGGATCATGGTGGGATCATCGTGACCCAGCATGTCCAGTTTCAGGAGGTTTTCCTCCATGGAGTGGTATTCAAAATGGGTGGTGATGATATCGGATTTGGGGTCGTCGGCCGGGTGCTGGACAGGACAGAAGTCCCAAATCTCATTTTCCTGGGGAATGACCACCAGACCGCCGGGGTGCTGGCCCGTGGTGCGCTTGACGCCGACACAGCCGGCGGCCAGACGGTTTTCCTCGGCCTTGGGCACCGTGCGATGGCGCTCGTCCAGATACTTTTTGGCGTAGCCGTAGGCGGTTTTCTCGGCCACGGTACCGATGGTACCGGCGCGGAACACATGGCTGGCGCCGAACATCTCCACACAGTAGGCGTGAGCCCGTGCCTGATATTCACCGGAGAAATTCAGGTCGATATCGGGGACCTTATCGCCGCCGAAGCCCAGGAACGTCTCAAAGGGGATATTGAATCCGTCCTTGTCCAGCTTGGCCCCGCACTCAGGACAGTCGGCGTCGGGCAAATCCGCGCCGCAGGCGGCGGTTTTGGGCACGTCGAAGGTACAGTATTTGCAGTTGGGACACCGGTAGTGGGGCGGGAACGAGTTAACCTCCGTGATGCCGGACATATAGGCCACAATGGACGAACCGACGGAACCACGGGAGCCGACCAGATAGCCGTGCTCCAGAGAGTTCTGGACCAGCTTCTGGGCCGACATATAGATCACGTCGTAGTGACAGGAGATAATGTCATGGAGCTCCGTCTCCACGCGGTCCGTGACCAGTTTGGGCGGATTTTCACCATAGAGCCGGTGCATTTTGCCATAGACCAGGGATTTCAAATCCTCCACGGAATTTTCGATGGAGGGGGCGAATAGGTTATGGGGAACGGGCCGCAGCAGTTCGCACATATCGGCGATACGGTTGGGGTTTTCCACGACGATTTCCCGCGCCACGTCCTCCCCCAGATAGGAGAACTCGGCCAACATTTCGTCGGTGGTGCGGAAGTACAGGGGCAGCTCCCGGTCACAGTCCTCGAAGCCCTTGGACGCCAGGAGCATCCGCCGATAGATTTCATCCTCGGGATTGAGAAAGTGGACGTCGCCGGTGGCAACGACGGGTTTCCCCAGCTCCTTGCCCAGACTGACAATGGTACGGTTGAAGTCCCGCAGCTGTTCCTCATCCTCGGCCAGACCCTTGTCCAGCATAAACCGGTTATTGCACAGGGGCTGAATCTCCAAAAAGTCATAGAAGGACGCCAGACGCAGCAATTCCTCCCGGCTTTTGCCGTCAATGACAGCCTGGAACAGTTCGCCCGCCTCACAGGCGGAACCGATAATCAGGCCCTCCCGCCACCGCAGCAGCTCCGACTTGGGCATTCTGGGGCGGCGTTTGAAGTATTTCAGATTGGAATAGGACACCAGCCGGTAGAGGTTCCGCAAACCGGTCTGGTTTTTGGCAAAGAGAATGATATGGCGGGTGTTGCGGCCATCGATGCGGGAACCGCTGCGGAGCGTCGCCATCAGGGGGTTCAGCTGCTGGACCTGGGATACGCCCCGCTCCTCTACCATGGCAAAGAATTTCCGCAGCATATGGGCCACGGTCATGGCGTCGTCCACGGCCCGATGGTGGTTGAACTCCGGCAGCTCCAGAGCTTCAGCTACAATATTCAGCTTGTGCTTATTCAGCTCCGGCAGCAGATTTTGGGCCATAATCAGGGTATCGATGTAGGTGGGGTGATACTCGATGCCCAACCGTTGGCAGGCGGCCTGGATAAAGCCCACATCAAAGTCGGCGTTATGGGCCGCCAGGACCCGGTCCCCGCAGAATGCCAGGAATTTCGGCAGGACCTCTTCGATGGGCGGGGCATCCTTTAACATATCGTCGGTGATGCCCGTCAAATCGATGATCTGTTGGCTCAGCTTGCGGCCCGGATTGACAAAGGTCTGAAACTGGTCGATGATCTCGCCGTTTTTATAGATAGCTGCACCGATTTCCGTGATGACTTCCGTTTTATTGGACAGGCCCGTGGTTTCCAGGTCGAAGGCCACAAACTCCCCGTCCAATCCCGCGTCGCCGGTGCCATGGACCACCACCCGGTCATCCACATCGTTGACGTAGTAGCCCTCCACGCCGTAGAGGATTTTTATATTTTCGTCGGTACCGGCCACCTTGGCTTTACCCGCCGCTTTCATGGCCTCAGGGAAGGACTGGAGACAGCCGTGGTCCGTAATGGCGATGGCCTTATGGCCCCACTTGGCCGCCTGTTTCACGGCGGCGGTGGTGGAGGTCAGTCCGTCCATGGATGACATGGACGTATGTAGGTGCAGTTCCACCCGCTTTTCACCGGGAGCTGTATCCTTTCGCTGGGGCATGGCTCCTATCATGATGCCCTGGGGCTGCAACACCATTTCATTGTCGTAACGGTCAAAGGTCATCTTGCCCTGGATTTTCACGGCCATGCCCACCTGGACCTTCTCAATGATGGGCTGGGCCTTGGCGTTCTCCATAAACTGGTGGACTCGGACGGAACTGGTGTTATCGGTGACATCGAAGCTGACCACCCAGGCGTTGCGCTTTTTCAGTTCCTTGTGGTTGATGGCAAAGACCTGGCCCTCCACGATGATGCGGAACATATCCAGGGTCAAATCCTTCATGGCCGTCACTTCGCCCCGGAACGGTTTGCCGTAAATGACATCGGCGGACACATCCAACGTCGGGGCGCTGCGGTGCTTCTTCTCGCCCTTGTCCTTGTCCGGCGGCGGGGCCAATTCCAGTTTGGCCACAGTCTCCGCCCGGAGGCGGGCCGTTTCCGCGAACAGGTCCGCGTCATCGGCCAGACTGCCCCGCTCCACGTCAATCTCTATGTCCCGGCCGAACCGGTCCTGGAGATAGCGGACGGCGGCGGGCAGATGGGGCAAGAGGTCATTTTTGCCGTTGGCCCGCAGATGGGCCGTCAACTTGTCCCCCTCCAACGTCCAGGTGGCCCCGGCCAGGGTGGAGGACGCCATGGGATAGACCCGGTTCAGGACCCAGGTCAATTCCGTAAAGTCCATCTGGGAAAGACACTCACCGGGAAACCGCGGGTGCAGCTTCACCCGCCGGATGGCAAACTGTTTTTCCAGCGCCCGCTCCGTCTCCCCCAGACATTTGGCCGGGACATACTGGGGCATGGCCAGATAGACGGCCACGGTGCGGCGCTCCATATCAATTTCCGCATGGCAAACGGCAGCCTGCTGAAAAGCAGGCTGCTGTTCCTCCGGCGGCGCGTAGCCCCGGAACATATCGAGAAAATAAACGGTTTTTTCCATGATTACAGTTGTTCGATGTAAGAAAGCAATGCGGGCAGCAGTTGATCATAAGGCAGCTTTTGTTTCTGTTCGCCCTTGACGAACAGAATGCCGCAGTCCTCGCCGCCAGCGATGCCCACGTCGGCTTCCCGGGCTTCGCCGGGACCGTTGACCACGCAGCCCATCACGGCCACGGTGATGGGTTTTTTACAGTCCGCCAGGGCCTCTTCCACCTGCTTGGCCAGGCCGATGAGGTCGATGCGGGTGCGGCCGCAGGTGGGACAGGCCACGATGTTGACGCCGTCCTTCCGCAGGCCCGCCGCCTTGAGAATGGCTTTGGCAGCGCGGATCTCTTCCGCCGGGTCGTCGGTGAGGGACACCCGGATGGTATCGCCGATGCCCATGCACAGCAATCCGCCGATGCCCATGGCCGATTTGATGGTACCCATATAGGCGGTGCCGGTTTCGGTGACGCCCAAATGGACGGGATAATCGGACTGCTCCCGGAACAGCCGGTATGCCGCCATCATGGTGGGCACGTCGGAGGACTTCATGGACACACAGATATCGTAAAAGTCGCAGTCTTCCAGCAGCTTGATATGGGAAAAGGCGCTTTCCACCAGCGCTTCCGCCGTGGGGTGGCCGTACTTCTGTAGCAGTTCCTTATCCAGGCTGCCGCCGTTGACGCCGATGCGGATGGGGATATTCCGGGCTTTGCAAACATCCACCACGGCCCGGACCCGGTCAGGGCCGCCGATGTTGCCGGGGTTGATGCGGATTTTCGCCGCGCCCGCCTCCGCCGCGCCGATGGCCAACCGGTAATCAAAGTGGATATCCGCCACCAGGGGCAGGGGCGACCGGGCGGCAATCTGTCGGAAGCCCTCCACGGCCTCCTGATTGGGAACAGCCAGCCGAACAATCTGACACCCGGCGTCGGCCAGCGTTTGAATCTGATGCAGAGACCCTTCCACGTCGGTGGTACGGGTATTGAGCATGGACTGGATGGAAACGGGAGCGCCGCCGCCGATGGGGACGCCGCCCACTAAAATCTGTCTTGTCATTTTCTCACCCTCCAATGATGCGGAATACGTCCTGGAAGGACACATAGACCATCAAAACCAGCAGCAGCACCATGCCGACGCCGTGGAGATAGCCCTCATACTTGGGGTTGATATGGCGGCGGGTGACCTTCTCCACCACCGTGGTCAGCAGCAGACAGACCACGCGGCCGCCGTCCAATGCGGGCAGGGGCAGCAGATTCATCACCGCTAAGTTGACGGCGATAAAGGCCGCCAGATAGAGGATATTGAGCAGGCCGATGGTCACCGTGGGGGACGAATTACCCGTATCGGCGATGACATCCACAATGCCCACAGGGCCGGACATGTCCTTGATGCCCACGGCGCCGGTAATCAAATCCTCCAGGCCCATACGGACCATCCGGACAAAATCAAGGCAGTTATACCAGGCATTTTTCAGGACGCTGCCCACGTTTTTGCCCTCATAGCCCAGGAGAATGCCGTAACCGTAGGTCTCCTGGCCCTCATATTCGTAGGTATCCTGGAAGAGATGGAAGTCCTTCAGGACCATCTTTTGACCGTCGCGCACAATGGTCAGATCATAATAGCCGTCGCCGGTGCGGGCCGTCAGCAATGACAGGTCATTGGTCAGGTACAGCCGGTGGCCGTCCAGGGCGTACAGGGTGTCGCCCACCTGCAAGCCCTGTTCCTGCAAGCCGCCGTTATCATAAAAACCCGTCAGCTCCAGGGTGGTAAAGCCGCTGTAGGTACACAGCAGCGCCGCCACCATCAGGAAGCCCGCCACAAAATTCATAAAGGAACCAGCCACCAGAATGATGACCCGCCGCCACCAGGAAACACTGTGGAACCCCCTGGGGTTGTCGTTGTCCTCATCCTCGCCCTCCATGGCGCAGAAGCCGCCCACGGGAAAGGCCCGGATGGAATATTGGGTTTCGCCTTTCTGCCGCTTCCAAAGGACGGGGCCCATGCCAATGGCAAATTCATTGACCTGGACGCCCAGCTTTTTCGCCGTGATAAAGTGGCCCCACTCATGGACCAGAATCAACACGCCGAACATCAGGATGGCCAGCAGAATATAGAGGATTGTCGTCATAGAAAAATAACCTCACTCGTTGGAATATACGCTGTCCCGGGCAGCCCGGTCGGCTTCCAACACCTGCTCCAGCGTGGGCGCGGCCACAAAGGGTACCGTGTCCATAGCGCGGGCCACGGCGTCGGAAATGTCATAGAAGCCGATTTCGTCCCGGAGATATAGGGCCACCGCCGCTTCATTGGCGCCATTGAGGACGGCACAGGCCGTGCCGCCCCGCTCCGCCGCCTGCCGGGCCAGAGCCAGACACGGGAAGGCTTCCAGGTCCGGCGCGTGGAACGTCAGGGGGCCGCAGGTGAGCAAATCCAGGGCCGGAGCCGGATTGTCCAGCCGCCGGGGATACGTCAGGGCCAGCTGAATGGGAATCCGCATGTCCGGCGTACCCAGCTGGGCCATGACTGCCCCGTCCCGGTACTCCACCAGGGAATGGACAATGCTCTGACGGTGGATGACCACATCCACCTGAGAAAGGGGCAGATCATAGAGCCGCATGGCTTCGATGACCTCCAGGCCCTTGTTCATCATGGTGGAGCAGTCGATGGTAATTTTTTCGCCCATCTTCCAGTTGGGGTGCTTGAGAGCGTCGCCCTTCTTTACTGTACGCAGCTGGTCCCGATTCATACCAAAAAACGGACCGCCGGACGCCGTCAAAATCAGCCGCCGGACCTCGCTCTTGTCGTGGCAGCCCATCAAACACTGGAAAATGGCCGAATGCTCGGAATCCACCGGCAGAATGTCCACGCCGTTTTCTTTGGCCGCAGCCATGACCAACTCACCGGCACAGACCAGCGTCTCTTTGTTGGCCAGGGCAATGCGCTTTTGGGCCGCAATGGCGGCCAGGGTGGGCCGTAACCCCACCATACCCACCACGGCGGTCACCACCGTGTCGGCTTCCGGGTGGGTGGCGGCGGCAATCAGGCCGTCCATGCCCGATTGAATTTCAATGTCCAGGTCCGAAAGCCGGGTCCGCAGGTCCCCGGCCGCTTCCTCGGTGGCCATAACGGCCAGTTTGGGCCGGAATTGACGGCACTGGGCTTCCATGCGTTCCACATTGGTACCGGCGGTCAGGGCCGCCACGGTAACGCCCAGCTGGGGAATCACATCCAGGGTTTGACGGCCAATGGAGCCGGTGGAACCGAGAATGGAAATGGTTTTGGTCATTTGAGAACTCCTTTCACGGGAGGAACTGCATACACGGCGGGGGCAAGCCCCCGCCCTACGCGGTCGGAATAAGCCAACCTGTCGCGTGGGGTTCGGTGCATACCAGCGGCGGGACACACAGGTCCCGCCCTACGAGATTATACGGGACCTGGTTCCAGCGGGGCCGAGTACCGACCCCCGTCCGGGGCCGTCAAGGATGCCGGCCCCTACGTCCATTCTGATTGATGGCCCATACCGGCGGCGGGACACACGGGTCCCGCCCCACGAGATCATACGGAACCCGGTTCCGGCGGGGCTGAGGGGCCTTTGGCCCTCCCACCGCAACAATGCGAAGCATGGATTGAGCGCGTTACCGCAGTTCTTCCAACGCACTGCACCAAATCCAAAAAATCCCAACATTAAAAGTTTTACTCGATTTTTTTCAAAAAATCGCGGAGTCCAGAGGCAGGGCCTCTGGTCGCCCGTCGCAACGGGCGAAACCCCCTTACCGCAGAATCCACATGGTCAGCAGCAGCCAGACGCAGGGAGACACAAAGGTGACGCTGTCGAAGCGGTCCAGGATGCCGCCGTGGCCGGGGAGCAGTTTGCCGTAGTCCTTGACACCGAATTCCCGCTTGATGACAGAGAAACTCAGGTCACCCATCTGGCTGATGATGCTGCCCACGACGCCCAGGATGACGGCTTCCCACCAGGTGCACAGATCATAGCCGATGGTCCAGTGGATGATGGCCCACATGAGGGCCATGCCGAAGACGCCGCCGACGATACCGCCGATGCCGCCCTCCACAGTCTTTTTGGGGCTGACGTGGGGGGCCAGCTTGTGTTTACCGAAAAGCATACCGGCGAACAGGGCAAATGTATCGCTGCCGAAGGAAATGCACAGGGGCACAAAAACCAGTGCCGGGCCCAGTTCATAGACCAGCCGCAGACGCAGCAGACAGCCCAGCATGGAGGGAAACACGAGACCGGCAAAGAGGGTCATGGTCAGATGGCCGAACGGAATGGCGGTGGATTTTCCATAATTGCCGATGGCAAGGGCGAACAGGACAAAGACAAAGGCCAGCGCCAGAAGCGGCAGCAGGCTGCCGCCCATACCGGAAGCCAGAAATCCGCCGTCGGCCATCTCATAGATGCTGCCGGATATGGCTTCGGCGTAGATGTCCACAGGCACCAGCGCCGCCGCCAGGACGCCGGTCCAGCGGAGGGCCTTGTTTTTCACGCCGACGGCGTGGAGCAGTTCATGGGCGCCCATGGCGCACATGGCCGTCACCAGAATGGCCGGCGCCCATTCGGGCAGCAGCAACAGCACCACCAGCAAAAAGGGAATGCCAACAACGGCCACCATCACACGTTGAAACACTTGCGCTTCCTCCCCTACTTCTTTTTGACGCCGCCGAAGCGGCGGTCCCGCTGGGCATAGGCCGCCAGGGCCTTGTTGAGTTCTTTTTCGTCAAAGTCGGGCCACAGAACGTCGGTAAAATAAAACTCGCTGTAGGCCGATTGCCACAGGAGGAAATTGGACAGGCGCAGCTCGCCGCTGGGCCGGATGACCAAGTCCGGATCGGGAATGCCTGCGGAATCCAGCAGTCCGGAGAACATGGTCTCGTTCAAATCGTCGGGGCTGCACTTCCCTGCCGCGCAGTCGGCGGCAAATTTCCGAGCGGCCCCCAGAATCTCATCCCGTCCGCCGTAGTTGAGGCAGACGTTGGCCTGAAAGCCCTGATAATGGGTGGATGTCTCCAGGGTCCGGTTGGCCAGCTCCTGCAATTCCTCCGGAATGCGGCTGAGATCACCGAAAAAGTTCAGACGGATGCGGTCTTTTTCCATCTTCTCCAATGCTTCCAGCAGATACTTTTTCAGCAGTCCCATGATGGCCGACACTTCCTCCTCGGACCGCTTCCAGTTCTCGGTGGAAAAGGCGTAGACCGTCAGATGCTCCATGCCGATGTCCCGGCAATAGGTGGCAATGCGTCGGAAATTCTCGCTGCCGGCGGCATGGCCCGCCGTCCGCGGCAATCCCCGCTTCTGGGCCCAGCGGCCATTGCCGTCGAGGACGATGGCCACATGGCGCGGCACCACGACGGGGGCTTCGATGGTTTTTTTCGTAAAAATTCCCATGGCTTCTCCCTTGGAACGGAAAGGCCGCCTAATGGCGGCCCCTCCGGTATTTCATTATGATATGGTGCGATTACAGCTCCATGAGTTCTTTCTCTTTGACCGCGCACATATCGTCAATCTTCTTGATATACTTGTCGGTCATGTCCTGCAGGTCCTTCTCGCACTTCTTCTGGTCGTCTTCGGTGATTTCGCCCTTCTTCTGCTGCTTCTTGAAGGCGTCCATGGCGTCGCGGCGGACGTTGCGGATGGCAACCTTGGCGTCCTCGCCGTACTTCTTAACCTGCTTGGTCAGCTCCTTACGGCGGTCCTCATTGAGCTGGGGGAATACCAGACGGATAATGCGGCCGTCATTCTGGGGGTTGATGCCCAAGTCAGAGGTGAGAATGGCCTTTTCAATGGGCTTGAGCAGGGTGCCGTCCCAGGGCTGAATGACCAGGGTCCGGGCGTCGGGAGACGAAATGGATGCCACCTGTCCAACGGGGGTATCCACACCGTAGTATTCCACGCTGATACGGTCCAGGACCTGAGCGTTGGCACGGCCGGCGCGAACGGCGCCGAAATCGGCGGCCAGGACCTCCAGGGTCTTATCCATCTTATGGCTGTATGCCGTATAATCTGCCATCTTATAATTCCTCCTTCACAATGGTACCGATTTTCTCACCCATGATGACGCGGTAGATATTCTCCGGGTCCTTGAGGGCGAAAAGCACAATGGGAATGTGGTTGTCCATGGACAGGGACGTGGCCGTGGTGTCCATGACCATGAGATGCTTGGCCAGAACCTCATCATAGGTGATTTCGTCGTACTTGACGGCGGTGGGGTCCTTGAGGGGATCGGCGCTGTAGACACCGTCGATATTCTTGGCCAGCAGAATCACGTCGGCGTCGATTTCAGCGGCACGGAGCACGGCGCCGGTATCGGTGGAGAAATAGGGGTTGCCGGTACCGCAGCCGAAGATGACCACGCGGCCCTTCTCCAGATGGCGCAGCGCCTTGCCGCGGATATAGGGCTCGGCAATCTTGTTCATCTCCACAGCCGTCTGGACCCGGACGGGCACGTCCCGCTGCTCCAGGCAGTCGGCCACGGCCAGACAGTTGATGACGGTGGCCAGCATGCCCATCTGGTCGGCGCGGACCCGCTCCATGCGGTCGCCGCCGTCCTTGAGGCCGCGCCAGAAGTTGCCGCCGCCCACGACGACGCCCACCTGGACACCGGCTTCCACACACTTTTTGATGACGTCGCAGACGCCGCCGATGACATTGAAGTCCAGGCCGCGGTGCTGATCACCGGCCAGCGCTTCGCCGCTGATCTTCAAAAGAACGCGTTTATATTTGATCTCACTCATAACAGCCTCTCCTGTTTTCAGTTTCTTACCCTATTCTATAATATCCGGGGCCGATTGAAAAGAGGAAATTTTCATTTCCCGCCGGAGTTTATAGATTATTTACTTTTTGGGCGGTCTGTAAACGCCGCCGGGGCGGACATGGAATCCGCACCGGGGCCAATCCGTCCAAATTGGTGTAAAAAATGCAATTCAGGATTGCACCACCGCATTCTTTCGGGTATAATATTCCAATACTGACGATTATTGCGCCGCTACGGCGGCGGAGAGGACGGAAACTATGGCAGAAGAAATCAAGACCCCGGAATACCGCAATTTTATCCACGCCTTTATCGACGAGGACATTGCCGCCGGCGGTCAATACGAGGGTATGACCGTACACACCCGGTTCCCGCCGGAGCCCAACGGCTACCTGCACATCGGTCACTGCAAGGCCCTGGTCATCGACTTCGGCACCGCCGAAAAATATAACGGCCTGTGCAACCTCCGCATGGACGACACCAACCCCACCAAGGAGGATGTGGAGTATGTGGAGGCCATCCAGGAGGATATCCGTTGGCTGGGCTTCGACTGGGGCGACCGGTTCTTCTATGCCTCGGATTACTTTGAGAAAATGTACGAGTGCGCCGTGGACCTCATCAAAAAGGGTCTGGCCTACGTCTGCCAGCTGACCCCCGAGCAGATGCGCGACATGCGCGGCGATGTGGGCACCCCCGCCCAGAGCCCCTACCGGGACCGGCCCATTGAGGAGAGCCTGGATCTGTTCCAGCGCATGCGGGCCGGTGAGTTCCCCGACGGCGCCATGACGCTGCGGGCCAAGATCGATCTGGCCTCCGGCAACTTCAACATGCGTGACCCGGTCATCTACCGCATCAACCACAAGCATCACCACCGCCAGGGCGACAAGTGGTGCATCTATCCCATGTACGACTTCGCCCACCCCATTGAGGATGCCCTGGAGGGTATCACCCATTCCCTGTGTTCTCTGGAGTTTGAGGCCCACCGGCCCCTCTACAACTGGGTTGTGGATAACTGCGACCTGCCCGCCAAGCCCCGGCAGATCGAATTTGCCCGTCTGGGCATCGACCACACGGTCATGTCCAAGCGCAAGCTGCGCGCTCTGGTGGAAGACGGCAAGGTGGCCGGTTGGGACGATCCCCGGATGCCCACCCTTTGCGGCCTGCGCCGCCGCGGCTACACCCCCGCTTCCATCCGCAATTTCTGCGAGCGCATCGGCGTGGCCAAGTCCGCTTCCACCGTGGAATATGCGTTCCTGGAGCACTGTCTCCGGGAGGACCTCAACGAGACGGCCCGCCGGGTTATGGCAGTGCTGCGGCCCATCAAACTGGTCATCACCAACTATCCCGAGGGCCAAACCGAGACCTTCACCGTGGAGAACCACCCCAACGACCCCGCCGCCGGCAGCCGTGAAGTGTCCTTCTCCCGGGAGCTGTATGTGGAGGCCGACGATTTCCTCACCGAGCCTGTACCCAAGTTCAAGCGTCTCTATCCCGACGGCCCCGAGTGCCGCCTGAAGGGCGCATACCTGATCCGCTGCACCGGCTACAAGACCGACGATGCGGGCAATGTCACAGAGATTGAGGCCGTCTATGACCCCGACAGCCGCGGCGGTGATCCGGCCGACGGCCGCAAGGTCAAGGGCGCTACCATCCACTGGGTGGACGCCGCCACCTGCCGCACTGCCGAGGTGCGTCTGTACGAAAATCTGTTTGCCGACGCCGAACCCGACGCGGGCGACAAGGATTTTCTGGAGTGCCTGAACCCCCATTCCCTGGAAGTCCTGACAGACTGCAAGGTGGAAGCTGCCCTGGCCGATACCCAGCCCTCCGACCGCTTCCAGTTCATGCGTCTGGGTTACTTCTGCGCCGACAGCAAGGATTCCACCCCCGACCATCTGGTGTTCAACCGCGCCGTCAGCCTGAAGGACAGCTTTAAGCCCGGCAAGTAAAGGGACGTTTTTTCGTGGGCTCTGCCCCCAGACCCCCGCGATTTTTTAAAAAATCGAATAAAACTTTAACTTGGCCCCGGATTCCCATGGAATCCGGGGCCAGAATTGTTATATGGGGAGTGGATACGGTTCAATGGGCCCTGCCGCACCCCATCCGGGGCCGTCAAGGATGCCGGCCCCTACATCCATCATGACCGATGGTGTATACCAGCGGCGGGACACATAGGTCCCGCCCTACGAGATCATACGAACCCTCTACCGGCGGGGCTGAGGGGCCTTTGGCCCTCTCACCGCAACAATGCGAAGCATGGATTGAGAACGTTACCGCACCCATTCAGAGCTACCGCACCAAATCACTATAAAAACTCAAAATCCCTAAATTTAAAAGTTTTACTCGATTTTTTTCAAAAAATCGCAGGGGTCCAGGGGGCAGCGCCCCCGGTCGCTGGCCGCAGCCAGCGAAATCCCCATCCCCCTCAACGCATGGCGCGAGATCCCCCAGCGGCGGGCTTCCCTATTGCTCCGGCTCCCAGAAGCTGAGATTCAGGTCCACGCCGCCCTCGATGCCGGAGACGGTACCCTCGTTGGTGTACTGCCACATCTGGAAATCGTAGACGAAATCGGGAGTGGTGCCATATTCGGCCAGCCAGAAGACGTAATCGGTCAGTTCCGGCAGCATAAACCACTGGTATCCGAAAATCTGATTAAAATAGATACCGGCCGTATATCCAGCGGCTTCGATTTCCTCACAGAACGCCTTGGCACAGTCGGTGAGCTGCTGCTGGGTCATGTTGGCGGTGCGGGCATGGGGCTGGCCCACATCCTCCCAGTCAAACACAATGGGATAGGTAATATCCAGGCCCTCAATGGCCCGCAGGACGATATCCGCCTCTTCCCTCGCCTCATCCTCGTTGATGGCCTGGGAGAAGAAGTACACACCGACGGCAATGCCGTTTTCCCGGGCCCCGGCCACATTGTCATAAAATGTCGCATCCAGAGACGTGCTGCCCTCTGTGTAGCCCCGGTAGCCCACCCGCAGCATGGCATACTCCACGCCGTCGGAGGCCACGGCGGCCCAGTCAATATTCCCCTGATGGTCCGACACGTCAATGCCCCGGTGGGCCGTTTCCGGACCGTCGTATACCAGGTAATTGCCGTCCCAACGGAACGCGTCGGCGTCATACTCATTGACCGGCAAGCCGGGAATCAGTTCCGTGGGATGCCAGGGCTCGTCGGTCTCCACCACTTCCGGCTCCGGTTCCCTTTTCTCCAGATACCGGCCCACCAGTTCAAAGGCTCCAAAGAGGACGCCGAAGACCACAGCAACCACTATTACAATCAGCAGAATCGTGGCGGGCGGTGTGCCGCGCCGTTTTTTTCGCATGTTCTCGACCACCTTTCCCCGACAGTATACCACAAACGAGCCCATTCGCCAAGTTTTTTGCAATTTTCAAAAATCCATTGTGTATTTCCGTCATTTATTGTACAATAGTATCAAAGCATAGCAAGAAGGAGGTACTCCTATGGCTGATTTTGATTACAACCCCTCGGACTACGAGCGCAATGAACAGCGCCTGGAAGCCCGCCGCCTCAAACGCATTGAGGCCAAGCGGCGGCGCATTATCCGCCAACGCATGATTCTGGGTCTGGCCGCTGTGGTGATTCTTCTCATCATTGTTCTCATTGCCCGCGGCTGCGGCGGCGACAAAACGCCTCCCGCCGACAGCGATACCCAGCAACAGCAGCAGGAGCAGCAGAACACCGGCGGCGATACCCCGGCCCTGCCCACATCTTCCACGGCCACACTGACCGCCGTGGGCGATATTATGGTCTATGATTCCCAACTGGCTGACGCCAAAGAAACTGACGGCACCTACAATTTCCTGCCGTCTCTGGCCCCCGTCAGTTCTCTGCTGACCGCCGCCGACGTAACCGTGGCCAACTTTGAGGCCAATTTCGGCGGTGAACCCGCTGGATACCCCTATTTCCGGGCCCCGGAATCCCTGGCCACCACCCTGGCTGGTCTCGGCGTGGATATCCTGCAAACGGCCAACACCTACTCCATTCAAAATGGTATGGCGGGTTTGCAAAGCACCATTGATGTCATCCGGGAAAACGGTATGTCCTCCCTTGGCACTTATACGTCCGCCGAGGACAAGACGGAGAATCAAGTGGTGGTTAAAGAGGTCAACGGCATTCGGATGGCCTTTATCGGCTTCACCAAGGGCGTCAACAACCTGACGGTCCCCGAGGGTTCGGAATACAGCGTGGACCTGCTGTACACCGACTACGCCACCACCTATAACACCGTCAACACCGCGGGCATCACCGCCGCCGTGGAGGCCGCCAAGGCCAAGAATCCCGACGTCATTGTGGCCATGGTCCACTGGGGCAGCGAATACGAGACGGAAATCAGCGCCACTCAGAAGCAGATCACCAACACCCTGGCTCAGAACGGCGTGGACGTGATCATCGGCAGCCATCCCCACATTGTGGGCAAGATGGAAATGCAGACCGTCACCGTGGACGGCAAGGAAAAGCAGGTCTTTGTGGCCTACTCCCTGGGCAACTTCATGGGTGCCATGAACCGCGACAGCACCGACGTCAATGAAAGCGTGGTCCTCAATCTGGAATTCACCAAGACCAACGACGGTACCACCATTTCCAAGGCGGAATATGTGCCCATTTACTTCTTCGACAACGGAGAATCGGCCATCAACCGTTATGAAATCCGGGGCATCTATGACGTTCTGAACGGCAATCCCACGGAGGAAGTCAAAACGGCCATGGAAACCGCGCTGGAGCATCTGGCCACCAACACCGAATCCACATTCGCCGCCCCCAACACGGCGGCTACCCCCGCCACCGGTGACGAAACCAACACCGAGGGCGAAACCGGCAGCGAGGTACCGACAGAATGAAACGACAAGGATATATCAACTGGGATGAATATTTTATGGGCGTTGCCATGCTGGCCGCCAAGCGTTCCAAGGACCCCAATACCCAGGTGGGCGCGTGCATTGTCAGCCCTGACAACATCATCCTTTCCACCGGCTACAACGGTTTTCCAAAGGGGTGCAGCGACGACGAATTTCCTTGGGAACGGGACGGCGACGACACAAAATATCCCTTTGTGGTCCACGCGGAGCTGAACGCCATCCTCAATTGCAACGGCAAAAGTCTCAAGGATGCCTCCATTTATGTGGCCCTGTTCCCCTGCAATGAGTGCGCCAAGGCCATTATCCAATCGGGTATCCGGGAGGTGGTATATCTGTCGGACAAGTACGCTTCGACAGCCGCCACCCTGGCTTCCAAGCGGATGATGGACGCCGCCGGCGTCACCTATCGCCAGCTGGTCCCCTCCATCGACAGCATCACCCTGGATTTCCGGGTGGAAGCGTAACGAGGGAGGTTCGCCCGTTGCGGCGGGCGACCGGGGGCGCTGCCCCCTGGACCCCTGCGATTTTTTGAAAAAATCGGGCAAAACTTTAATTGGCCCTGGATTCCCACGGAATCCAGGGCCAATTTGTTTTATAATTCGATTTTCATTTGGGTTTCTACGTAATGGACGCCGTCAAAGTCGTATTCCACCGTTCCCATATCACGGAAACCCAACTTGTGATACAGGGCGGTGGCCACGGTGTTTTCCAGTTCCACACAGAGGTATAGTTCCCGGATGGCCATGGTGTCCCGGATGTACTGCAAAAAGGCTTTGACCGCCGCTGTGCCATAGCCCCGGCCCTGGTACTGTGCTCCGATCATCATGCGGCTCAGGGACCAGCCGGGAATCTCCGGGTCATAGTCGAACAGAAGAAATCCCACCATCACGCCGTCGGCATAGATGGCTCGGGTGTACAGTCCCTCCTCAAATCGGGCCTCCACCAGAGACCGGGCGTTGTCGGCTACAAAGCCTTTCTGCTCGTCTGCTACATGGAGACAAATGCAGTCCATATAGTTACTCTTGTCAATTTCCCGAAAAGTAATCATGGTTGTTCTCCTGTTCGATGGTGTGATGTACGGGGCAAATGCGTGCAACGGCAGGGGCAAGCCACCGCCCTACATGGTCGGAATATTTCGGCCCATCTGGTGGTTTTTGGTGCATACTGGCGGGCGGATATGGAATCCGCCCTTACAGTGTGCATACCATTCAACAACCCCATACCGGCGGCAAGACACACAGGTCCCGCCCTACGAGATCATACGGAACCCGGTTCCGGCGGGGCTGAGGGGCCCGCCGCAACAATGCGAAGCATGGATTGAGAACCTTACCGCACTTCTTCCGACGCACTGCACCAAATCCAATAAAAAATCCCAAACATTAAAAGTTTTACTCGATTTTTTTCAAAAAATCGCAGGGGTCCAGGGGGCAGCGCCCCCGGTCGCCCGTCGCAACGGGCGAAATACCCGCGCCTCGTAAGGCGCGAAACGCCCGCCCGCCGCAGCAGGCGCAACTCCCCCGCGGTGCACTTACAGTTTTGTGACCGCGGCCTGGGTGCGGTACAGTTCGGCGTAAGCGCCGCCCTTTTCGATTAATTCAGCATGGGTACCGGATTCGGCAATAACGCCGTCGGAGACCACCAGAATGCGGGAGGCATTGCGGATGGTCGAAAGACGGTGGGCAATGATCAGGGTGGTGCGGCCCTGGGCCAGCTGGTCAAATGCCTTCTGAATTTTGGCTTCGGTGACGGAATCCAACGCCGATGTGGCCTCGTCGAGAATCAGAATGGGCGGGTTTTTCAGGAAAATGCGGGCGATGGAAATGCGCTGCTTCTGACCGCCGGACAGAAGGGTGCCCCGCTCGCCCACATAGGTGTTGAATCCCTCGGGCATGGCCATGATGTCCTCGTAAATCTCGGCCCGTTTGGCGGCCTCAATGACCTGCTCCATGGTGGCGTTGGGGGTGCCGTAGCGGATGTTCTCCAAAACGGTGTCGGGGAACAAAAATACATCCTGCTGGACGATGCCGATGTTTTTGTGGAGGGAATCCTGCTGGACCTCGCGGACATCGTGGCCGTCGATGGCAATGCTGCCGCCGGTCACATCGTAGAACCGGGGAATCAGCTGACACAGGGTGGTCTTGCCGCCGCCGGAGGGTCCCACCACGGCGATGGTCTCGCCGGGCTCCACGGTCAGGGACACGTCCCGCAGCACGTCCCGGTCGTCGTCCTCATAGGCAAAGTCCACATGGTCCATGGTGATGCGGCCCTCCACCCGCTCCAGGGGCTTGGCGTTGGGGGCGTCCTGAATGGTGGGCTCCGTGGCCATCAGTTCAATAAAACGGTCGAGACCGGCAAACCCGTTGGAAAACAGTTCGGCAAAGTTGGCCAGTTTCCGGACCGGATTGATAAAGGTGGTGATATACAGGCTAAATGTGATCAAATCCACATAGGTCATGGTCCCTTTCATAATCAGACCGCCGCCGACGGTGATAACCGCCACGCTCAAAAGGGTCATAAACAGCTCCATGCTGCCCATAAACCGGCCCATGGCCTGATAATACTGGGTTTTGGAGCCTTTATACTGCTCATTGGCCTGGTCGAATTTGTTCAGCTCTGCGCCCTCGCTGGCAAAGGCCTTGGCGGTCCGGATGCCGGACAGGCCCGATTCCAGATCGGCGTTGATGGCGCCGGTCTTCTGCTTGACCTTATGGGACGCCCGGCGCATGGCCCCCCGCATGGTGACAATCACTACCAAAAACACGGGAATCATAATGGTGACCACCAGGGCCAGCTGCCATTGAATGGTAAACATAATCACCAACGCGCCGACGATGGTGACGGTGGCAATGAACAGGTCCTCGGGGCCGTGGTGGGCCAGTTCGGTGATTTCAAACAGGTCATTGGTGAGACGGCTCATAAGCTGACCGGTTCGGTTCTGGGAGAAAAATCCATAGCTGAGCTTCTGCATATGGGCGAACAGGTCCCGGCGAATATCGGCTTCCACGCGGATGCCGAAGATATGGCCCTGATAGGTGACAATATAATACAGCACGGACCGCAGCACAAAGGCCACCACCACAATGGCCATGACTGTAAAGAACGTCCGGTATGCCTGGTTGGGCAGCAGATCGTACATGGCCGTCCGGGACACCAGCGGAAACGCCAGATCAATCATGGAGATCAAAAAGGCACAGCTGATATCCAACAGAAACAATTTCCAATGGGGTTTGAAATAGGAGAGGAAAATGGATAATTTTCCCCTGGTTTGAAAGTCTTTTGTTGTCATGCTATCTTCTCGCTTTCCTCGGTTTTCTATATTATATCCGCTCCCCGGCAACGGTGCAAGGGAAATGTCCCCTTGACATTATCGATATTCGATATTATACTGCAAGTGAGAAACGCAACGGGCGAAATCCCCCTTTTTCTTTCCCCTATATTATCGATATTCGCTATAGGAGGTGCCGGCCATGCCGAGAGAGAAATTCCAAACGTTAACGGAACAGATGTACTATATTCTTCTGTGTTTGCGGGAGGAGCGGTGCGGTATGGATATTATGGACTGGGTTTCGGCCTGTACGGGCGGTCGGGTGCGCATTGGGGCGGGTACCCTCTACAACCTGTTGGAGCAGTTCTGCGACGCGGGGATGATTGTGCTGACCCGCATTGAGGGGCGGCGGCGCAGCTACCGGATGACCAGTAAGGGCGCGGAAGCCCTGCAAAAGGAATACGAGCGGTTATGTTGTCAGGCGGCGGACTTCCGGCGCGTCATGGAAGAGGAGGAAACACCATGAGAAACCACCATTTTCATTTACAATATTTCGGCTTTTACGATTTGGACGGCATGGGCCGTCATTTGGAAAAAATGGCCGCCCGTGGCTGGATGCTGGAAAAGATGACCACGTTCGGCTGGCACTACCGGCGCATGGAGCCGAAACGGCTGCGGTTTACGGTGACATATCACGACACCTTTTCCGTTTTTGACCCGGAGCAAAGCGAGGGGCAGCAGGAATATCAGGATTTGTGCCGTCAAAGCGGCTGGGAGGTGGCGGCGGCCAACGGGCCGTTACAGGCGTTTTACACCGAGGACGAGGACGCGCCCCCCATTGAGACGGACCCCCGGCTGTTTTTGGATACCGTGGAGCGATTGGCAAAAAAGACGCTGTCTCCCGATATCCTCTTGCTGGTGCTGTCGGTTCTGGAAGCCTGTATGCTGACAGGTTCCCTCCTCCATTCCCCCATTCGGCTGCTGTCCTCTACCGCCAGCCTGGTCACTGCCATCTGTTGGCTGTCCATTCTGGTGGACACCTCCATCACATTGTTCTTCTACTGGCAGTGGCATCGGAAAGCCATAATCGCCGCCGCTGCGGGCAAGTTTCTCCCGGTGCGCAATCACCGCCGGTTCCGTGTCGCCCTGACACTGGCCACCGTAGGGGTGTTCTACGTGATCATTGCCTCCCGGCCTTCTGGCTATGGGGTGCTGTTCCTGGGAATTCTGGCGGGGATGCTGCCTGTCTTTCTCCTTCCCGCCATGGTCCACGGAATTCTAAAACGCAAAGGCGTACTGGCCGGGGTCAATAAAAAATGGACACGCATCACCAGCTTTGGTTCTTGCCTGTTGGTCATGGTGCTGCAATGTATGCTGGTCTTTTCCATCGTCAACAATCCGGCTTTCTATCTGGAACCCGAGGACCTGGACGCCCCCCTGACCGTGGCAGATTTAACCGGCGGTGATGCGGAGCATGCCGTCCACCAGGTCTACCTGGAGCGCTCCGCCCTTCTGGACCACTACACCTACACCGTGGAGGCTCCCTCTGGCGGGGACGCCAGCCTGCCGAAGCTGTCCTATGAGATTGTCGATCTGCATGTCCCCTTCTTCTATACCCTGTGTCAAAACGAATTACACAGCCACGAGGCAGCCTTTCCAACGTTCTATCTGCCTGCGCCGCCCATCGCTGACACTACAAAAGTCTATGCGCTCTATGTGCCGTCGGAATCCCTCTGTCGTTTCCTCTTCTGCTGGGAAAATTGGATAGTGGAGCTGTGCGCCCATTGGATTCTTACAAACGAGCAGCTGGAAACCGCCGCCCGCCTCCTGGCCCCCTGACGGATTTTTGCGAAATTTCCCCCGCTCCCCCCTTGACTTCCTTGGGGAATATGATATGATGAACGCAACAACAAATAAATTTTTTGCTGTTCAAAAAATTTTTGTATCATCAGGAGTTGTACTATGAAAGAGCAGATCAAATGGGTTGCCAACAAGATGCCTGCCAGCGACGACAAGCAGTTGGAGATCATGTCCCTGAAGAACGTGGCCAAGGCCCGGTTCTTCCACAGCAGCTTCCCCCAGTATTCCATCACCCCTCTGGCCTGCCTGGACGGCATGGCTAAGTATCTGGGCCTGGGCGGCCTCTATGTCAAGGATGAGTCCTACCGCTTCGGCCTCAACGCCTTTAAGGTCCTGGGCGGCTCCTTTGCCATGGCCCGGTACATTGCCCAGAAGATGGACACCGATGTGTCCCAGATGACCTATGACTATCTGACCAGCGAGCAGTTCCGCAACGAGTTCGGTCAGGCCACCTTCTTTACCGCCACCGACGGCAACCACGGCCGCGGCGTGGCCTGGGCCGCCAACAAGCTGGGCCAAAAGGCCGTCGTCCATATGCCCAAGGGCAGCAGCAAGGCTCGCTATGACAACATCGCCAAGGAGGGCGCCAAGGTCACCATCGAGGACGTCAACTACGACGAGTGCGTCCGCATGGCCGCCGCCGAAGCCGCCGAGACCAAGCTGGGCGTTGTCGTGCAGGACACCGCCTGGGAGGGTTACGAGGAAATCCCCTCCTGGATTATGCAGGGCTACGGCACCATGGCCAGTGAGGCCGCCGAGCAGCTGCGGCAGGTGGAAGTCAACCGTCCCACCCATGTGTTCATCCAGGCCGGTGTTGGTTCCCTGGCAGGCGCCGTCGTGGGCTACTTCACCAACCTGTTCCCCAACAATCCCCCCAAGTTTATCGTCATGGAAGCCCGCGCCGCCGACTGCCTGTACCAGGGCGCTTTGGCCGGTGACGGCAACCCCCGCATTGTGGAGGGCGATCTTCAGACCATCATGGCCGGTCTGGCCTGCGGTGAGCCCAACATTCTCTCCTGGGATATCCTCCGCAACCACGTTTCCGCCTTCGTCTCCTGCCCCGACTGGGTCAGCGCCCGCGGTATGCGCATGCTGGGCGTCCCCGTCAAGGGCGATCCCACCGTCATCTCCGGTGAGTCTGGCGCCGTGGGCATGGGCCTGCTGGCCGCTCTGATGGAGACCGACGAATACAAGGATCTCCGCGACGCCATCGGTCTGGACCGCTTCAGCCAGGTATTACTGTTCTCCACCGAGGGCAACACCGATCCCCTCAAGTTCCGCAAGGTCCTGTGGGACGGCGAATACTCCACCGTGGAATAATCTTCCTATACGTTCTGCCCATTCCTTTCGCGCCGCCGGTCTTCCCCCCTTTAGACCGGCGGCGCTTTTTCCCTGTCTGCGGGCATTTCAAAAGAGACTTTCCCTTTTCTCCGCCTGGTGTTACAATGATTCCGATGAAACCGGCACAGGCAGGAGGACTTTTCACATGAAATCGGGAAACAACAAACGGCTGCTGCGGATTTTTGTCTTTTTTCTCTGGGGCATCATTCTGGCGTGGGTAATCCAGGCGTATCTTGCGGAGGAGGGTTCCTCCCTGTCCACCGTCTTCTTGGTTCTGGGTGTGGCTTTAATCTTCCTGGTCCTGTGTTACCGGATTTATTTGGCAATGCGGGCCCAACGTCTGGGAAAGCAGATCGACAAGGCCGTTTTCCAATATCAACTGTCCCATGACGTCGACGCCTATTTGGCCCAGCTGGCCCAATGCGAAGCCCTGCCCGGTGTGGACCGGACCGCGTTCTATGAACTGCCCGCCCGGGACTATCTGGCCATTCTGAAACTCCGCGTGCTGCGGGAGACGGGCCGGACGGCAGAATGCCGCGCCGTTCTGGACGCCGCCATGGAACGCACCACCAGCGAACTGGCCCGGCAATCGTTCCAGGCAGAGGAAGCGCTGCTGCAAGAACAGCCAGAACCGTAACAACTCACAAGGCGCAGCCGCGTGCGGCTGCGCCTTGTTTTGGTTTTGCAACGATTCATCCTTCCGGCAGACGGTAGACGGTCAACTGTGTACCGTC
This sequence comes from uncultured Oscillospiraceae bacterium, assembly GCA_944385415.1. Classification (GTDB taxonomy): domain Bacteria; phylum Bacillota; class Clostridia; order Oscillospirales; family Oscillospiraceae; genus Avoscillospira_A. Next base: position 27,820 of record CALWXC010000016.1, read on the forward strand.
CTCCAGTGTCACCGTTTCGGCGGGCGTCAGATCCGACAGGTATCCCATATACAGGCTGGGCTGACAGTACAGCGCCGTCAAATCCTTTCGCAGCAGATAATCAATAGAACGGCCGCTGCTGTCCCGATCCCAACAAACCATCATCCAATACTCGTCGTCCCCATAGGTGGCTTCCCCGCTGCGGACTACCTCGGAACCGTCGGCGTCGGGGAAATCCTCATACACCACCCCGTCATAATAGAGGATGGAATGGAGCAGGGCCAGGGCCGATTGCTCCTCATATTGCAGCAGCAGCGTCTCCCCGGTGCACGGCTCCGTGGCCGTGGTGGAATTATAGTTGACGATGATGCTGTACCGGTAGACCAGATACACCTGGAATTCCGGCATCTGTTTCTGATACCACGACTCCTGAGAAATGGTTTCCAGTTCATCCCCCAAGGCCTGGACAAAGTCCTCGCCGCCGTGCATGGGCATCTGGAACACAAACAGAGACGGGGGCGAACCGCCCGACGCGCCCTCGCCCTCGTGGTCCGTCTGCTCCACATTGAAGCTCAGCGGATACTCGGGCCACTGGTCCGCAAACTCCCGCAGCCGCCAGAACAGACGGACATTGGGATAATTGGTATCGTACCCCAGCTTCCCCGCTTCCACGTCCCGACCGCCCCGGTAGATGGCCTGGAAGCAAATTTCCGGGTTGTCCTCCAGCCAGTAGAGGTACCGCAGCTCTTCCCGCTTGTTGTTCTGGGGCGACGAGACCAGCTCCACACCCCAGTCCTCTTCCATCTGCCGCAGGATGGTCTTTGGATATGTATTTTGTTGCACCCGTTCCACGATGCCCGGCAGCACTGCCGGGCCCACCAGCAGAAGCAGCACCAGCATCGCCAGCACCAGCATCACTTTGTCTAAACCGCGCTTTTTCCGGTGGCGGCCCCGTACAGTCTCATATTCCTCCGCCTGATGGGGCAGGTCCTCCGGCGGCGGACGGTCCTCCGGTTCGTCCTCCTCCAGCAGCTCCTCAAAGTCCCAGTCCTCGGACTGTTCCTCCCCTTCTTCCTCCTCCTGGTCCTCCAGGGCGGAAAAATCCAATTCCTCCGGTTCGGCGTCCTCCGGCGGTTCCTCCTCCCCATCCTCCAGGGCAGAAAAATCCAGCTTCCCCGATTCGGCAGGCGTCTCCTGGGGTTCCGGACGGTCTTCCGGCATCTGAAACACCGGCGACGGTCTTTGCCGGTCCGTGGCCATGCGCCGGGCCATCTGATAGGCCCGGTGGAGTGCCTGGAAACCCTCCGGGTCCTCCTCCGGATGCACCTCCTTGATGCGCTGGGCATAAGCCCGCTTGATGGTCTCCGTATCCGACGGACCCGGCAGCCCCAATTCTCTCCATGGACTGTTCACGGTGCACCTCCTGTATCCATACAAGAATTTCCTCCATTGTACCACAGTCGGCGGCCCCTGTACATCGGGACTTTTCGCCCCTCCCTTGACGGCGGCCCATTCCCCCTGTTAAGATAGTACAAGATACATTGAAATGGGGTATGGTTATGGCAATCATCGGCATCGATCTGGGGACCACCAACAGTCTGGCCGCCGTCTGGAAGGACGGCCGCTGTCAGCTGATCCCCAATGCTTCCGGCGCCTTTCTGACGCCCAGCGTAGTCAGCGTGGAAGAGGACGGTTCCATTCTGGTGGGACAGGCCGCCAAGGAACGGCTGATCTCCCATCCCGACCGGACCATCTCCCGCTTCAAGCGCCATATGGGGACCCGGCAGGTCTTCACCTTGGGGAAAAAACAATTCTATCCCGAAGAGCTGTCGGCCCTGGTGCTGCGGCGGCTGCGGGAGGATGCGGAGTGTTTTCTGGGCGAACCGGTCACCGAAGCCGTCATCAGTGTGCCCGCCTATTTCACCGAGTCCCAGCGGGCCGCCACCAAGCGGGCCGGTACGCTGGCCGGTCTGGTGGTGGAACGGCTGGTCAATGAACCCTCTGCCGCCGCCCTGTCAGCCCACATCCAAGAGGGCGCCGAGGACCGGGTCTGTCTCGTCTTCGACCTGGGCGGCGGCACCCTGGACGTTTCCCTGGTGGAGCGGTTTGAAAACGTGGTCAGCGTCACCGCCGTCAGCGGCGACAACCGGTTGGGCGGCTCCGACTTCGATTTAGCCATTGCCCAGGCGTTCTGCCAGGAGACCGGCATGGACTTTGACCATCTGGCCACAGGACGGCAGGAGCTGTTGATCCGCCAGGCGGAGACATGCAAAATCGCCCTGACCACCCAGCCCATGGCCATGATGGTGGTCTCCTTTGACGACGTCCACGCCTCTCTGACCATCACCAACGAATGGCTGATCCGCAAGTGCAGCCGGTTGTTTAAACGGATGACGGCCCCCATTCAACAGGTTCTGCGGGACGCGGGTCTGTCGCCCCAGGAGCTGGACGAATTGGTGCTGGTGGGCGGTTCCAGCCATATGCCCTCGGTCCGGCAGTACATCTCCAAAACGTTGGGCATGGAGCCGTGCCAGAACAGCCGCCCCGACACGGCCATTGCCCTGGGCGCCGGTATCTGTGCCGGTATGAAGGCCCGGTGCGCCGACATCCGGGAACTGGTGCTGACGGACGTCTGCCCCTTCACCCTGGGCGTGGCAGTGTACAACCCGGAGGAACCCCGCCGTCACCGCATGTGCCCCATCATTGAACGGAACAGCGTCCTGCCCTCCAGCAAGGAAAACGTCTTTTGGACCATCCGCGACCGGCAGCGCCGGGTGGATGTGGAGGTCTACCAGGGCGAACAACCCTATTGTCAGGACAATACCCTGTTGGGGAAGCTGTCGGTACCGGTACCCCAAGGACCGGCCGGGAGCCAGCAGGTCCGTATCCGGTTCAGCTACGATATCAACGGGCTTCTGGAGGTGGAATGCCGGACGGCCATCAAGGAGGAATCGGCCATTCTGCTGCAAAACCAGGAGATGACCCCGACGGAGGTGGAGAAGCGGCTGCAAGCCCTGTCGGCGTTGAAGCTGCACCCCCGGGAACAGGAGGTCCCCCGTTCCCTGCTGGCCCGAGCCGAACGGCTGTATGCCTCGTCTCTTGGGGAAACCCGCGCCGCTTTGGATCAGGCCCTGTCCTGGTATCAGCGGGAGCTGTCCTCCCAGGAAACCCTCCGGGTGGCCAAGGCTTCCCGGAGGATGGAACAGATGCTCAATTCGGTGGAAGCCTATCTGGAACGGGACCCCTTCGCGGATGGCTTCCCCCAGTGGGAGGACCCGGAATAATCCTCCAGAGACTGGACCCCAACTGGCGGAAAACACATGGCGTTGCCAATTCAAACAGAACAAGCGGCAGGATAGCAAACCTACCCTGCCGCTTGTTATTTTGTCCTTTATTTCCATTCGTGGCTGAGAATTCGCATCATAATAAAATCACTGTACTCGTTGTCGTAGTAATAAGCCTCCTCCAGAATCCCTTCCTGCTTGAATCCGATTTTTTTGTAGAATTCCAGAGCATTTGTATTCAGTCCTACCACTCCAATGGAAACACGGTGCATATTATACTCTTTAAAAGCCATATCCAGCAGGATACGAATGGCTTCTGTGCCGTATCCTTTATGCTGCATCTTGGGGTCAGGAATGATAATGGTAAGGTCGGTTTGATGCCATGCAGGAAACATACGAAGCAGACCCGTCTCGCCGATCATATTGCCGTCGAGATCTGTGATTGTAAACCAGACCGAATCTTTCGATTGATGGTTGGCGGTAATGCTCTTTTTTATCTCTTCTTCATTGGTGGGCTTCTCAAAGCCACATTGAAACATGACCTCCGGTTGATTGAACCAATAGGCAAAAAAAGGCGCGTCCGCTTCTCTTTGTTCCCGTAAAATAACCCGTTTTCCTCTGATTTCTTTACTCATATACTTTTTGAACCTTTTTCATCCCAAGGAATTTCAATTTATCTGTTGCGTTCCATCCCATAGCACAGAACTGTACATCGTTCCGCTTCGCAGCAAAAAAATCTCGGTTAGATACATATGGCAAAACCCTGCAAAGCAACAGCTTTGCAGGGTTTTTTAGCTGGTCGGAGTGCCGGGATTCGAACCCGGGGCCTCTTGGACCCGAACCAAGCGCGATACCAAACTTCGCCACACCCCGTAACGCTCATTTATTATAGTGGGTTTTCTCTTTCTTGTCAAGTGATTTCCATGAGAATACTTCCGCTTTCTCCCGCATAGTCTGCCATGAGGTGGTTTCTCTTCATGGTTTTTCTGCACATCGATCCCGGTTGGCTGGTCCTGATGGCCCTGCTTTGGTATTGGGACCCCCTGGGGTGTTTCTATCCCTTCTGCGCCGCCATGGCCCTCCATGAACTGGGCCATCTGGCGGCTCTTTCCCTGCTCCGCGTCCCCGTCCGGCGGATGCGGCTGGACCTCAGCGGCGCGGTTCTGGAGACCGGCGCCACCGACTACCGCCGGGAACTGATCTGCGCTCTGGCCGGTCCTGTCGCCAACTGCCTAGGGCTTTTTTTCTGGGACGTGTTTCCTCTCTTCGCCCGCTGCTGTCTGCTGTTGGGGGTGTTTAATCTGCTGCCCCTGCCGCCCCTGGACGGCGGAAAAGCCCTGCGGGCGTTTCTGCTGCTGCGGTGCAATACGGCCACGGCCTTTACTGTGCTGACAGCCGTCACCTGGGTGACGGCTGCGGCCCTGATGCTTTGGGCATTATGTCTGACGGCGGACCATGGCCTGTGGCCTGTGGCGGCAGCGGGTCTGGCCCTGCTGCGGCTGACCCTTACCATGAAAAAGCATTTGTAAATCCCGGCTGTACCCTGTATAATGGAGACAAATCTATACGAAAGAGGCCCAATATGACCACATTACTGGAACGCATTTTGCCAACGGTGCAAAAGCCTGCCCGCTATGTGGGCGGTGAATACAATCAGATCGTCAAGGACAAGGCCCAGGTGGACGTCCGGGTGGCGTTCTGTTTCCCCGACACCTACGAAATCGGTATGTCCAATCTGGGCATGCGCATTCTCTACGGCGTCATGAACAATCAGCCGGGCGTCTGGTGCGAGCGGGTATTCGCCCCCTGGGGCGACATGGAAGAGCAGATGCGCAAACACAATCTTCCCCTGTGGGCGCTGGAAAGCCATGACCCGGTAAAGGACTTTGATCTCATCGCCTTTACGGTGGGCTATGAAATGAGCTACGCCAACATCCTCAACATGCTGAACCTGGCCCAGGTACCTCTCCATGCCGCCGACCGCCACGATCTGAAAAACATCGTCTTTGCCGGCGGCGCCTGCATGTACAATCCGGAGCCCCTGGCCGACTTCATCGACTTTTTCTCCCTGGGCGAGGGCGAGGACAGCACGGTGGAAATTCTCGACCTGTACCGGAAAGCCAAGTCCGAACACTGGACCAAGGACCAATTCCTGCTGGAAGTCTCCAAAATTGAGGGCATGTACGTCCCCTCCTTCTACGAGCACACCTACAACAAAGACGGCACCTTAAAAGCCATTACGCCTAAAAACGGCGCACCAAAAACGGTGACAAAGCGCATTGTCCACGATCTGGACCATGCGTTCTATCCCACTAAGGATATTGTCCCCTCCACGGAAATCGTCCACGACCGGACCAATCTGGAGGTGTTCCGGGGCTGTATCCGGGGCTGCCGCTTCTGTCAGGCAGGTTTCACCTACCGGCCCCTGCGGCCCCGCAGCGTGGAAGTACTGACCCAACAGGCCAAGGAAGCGCTGGAGGATTCGGGCAACCACGAGATCACCCTGTCCAGCCTGTCCACCTCCGACTACAAGCAGTTGGAAGAGCTGGCCAACGATCTGTTGGACTACTGCGCCCCCCGCAAAATCAACCTGTCTCTCCCCTCTCTGCGGGCCGACAATTTCTCCCGGGAGTTGATGGAGAAGGTCCAGAAGGTCCGCAAATCGGGTCTGACCTTTGCCCCCGAAGCCGGTACCCAGCGGCTCCGCGACGCCATCAACAAAAATGTCACCGAGGAAGAGGTTCTGGAGACCTGCGCCACGGCCTTTGAGGGCGGCTGGAGCAGCGTCAAGCTGTATTTTATGCTGGGATTGCCCACGGAAACCGACGAGGATGTTTTGGGCATTGCCGATCTGGTGTACAAGATTCTCAAGACATGGCGGGAAAAGGCCACCAACCGGAAGCGGGGCTGCCGCATCAGCGTGGCCACGGCCTATTTTGTTCCCAAGCCCTTTACGCCGTTCCAATGGGAGGCGCAGATTTCCCCCGAGGAATACACCCGCCGTCAGCGGCTTTTGAAAGAGCACATGCCCGCCAAGAGCGTGGACTACAAGTGGCACGAGTCGAGCCTGAGCCGTCTGGAAGCCGTGCTGGCCCGGGGCGACCGCCGGTTGGGCGCCGTGTTGGAACACGCCGTTCTACACGGGGCTAAGCTGGACGGCTGGGACGAGTATTTCCGGTATGATTTGTGGTTGGACGCATTCCAGGCCTGCGGCATTGACCCGGATTTCTACACCCGGGAGCGCAGTGAGGACGAGCTGCTGCCCTGGGACACCATTGATGTGGGCGTAAGAAAGCAGTTCCTCCAAAAGGAGCGGAAAGCCGCTTACGCTTCCACCATCACCCCCGATTGCCGGACCCAGTGCACCGGCTGCGGGGCCAATCTGCTCTATCCGGAGGGACCCTGCGATGCGTAGAATTTTATTTGAAAAGACCGGCAACGGCATCTGGATTTCCCATCTGGATTTGATGCGGATTTTGCAGCGGGCGTTTCGCCGCAGCGGCATTTTGTTGAAGCACACCCAGGGATTCAATCCCCATGCTTTTGTATCGTTGGCGCTCCCCCTCTCTGTGGGTACGGCCAGCCGGTGCGAGCTGTTGGATTTTGAATTGGCCGAATCGGAGGCCGCCGTGGATACGGCGTCTCTGCCGGAACGGCTCAACGCCGCGCTGCCCGATGGCATCCACTGTATCCTGGGCTACGACGGCGGCCGAAAGCTCAAGGAGCTGACCCATCTGCAAGTGGAGGTCCGGCTGGAATATGACCGGAGCGTTCCCGTTGGGGCGGTGGACGCCATCGACGGTCTGTTCCATGGGGAAACGCTGGTAGTGGAAAAGCGGTCCAAGAATGGACCGGTGGAGCAGGATATTCTCCCCATGGTGAAAACCATGGCCGTTTCCGCTGAGGATAAAAACACGGTGCTGTTATCGGCGGTGATCTGCGCACAGAATCCATCGTTGAATCCGGATTTGCTGGCCAAGGCGGTCAGTACGCACCTGCCGGATTTTGCCCCGGACTTTGCCAAGAGTATGCGGATTGAGATGTTGACCCAGGACGGTACGCCGTTCCGATAAGCAAAAAAATTCCGAGTTTGCCGTGCAAACTCGGAATTTTTTTATCCTTCGGCGTAACGGGACAGGAACTGCCTGGTCCGCTCCTCTTTGGGGTCCTCAATGACCTGTCGGGCCGGGCCCTGCTCCACAATGAGACCGCCGTCCATAAAGATGACCTGATCGGCCACGTCCCGTGCAAAGGCCATTTCATGGGTGACGATAATCATGGTGGTTTTCTGCTCGGCCAAACCGCGGATGACCCGCAGCACCTCGCCGGTCAACTCCGGGTCCAGAGCTGATGTGGGCTCGTCAAAGCAGAGGATATCGGGATGCAGCGCCAGCGCTCTGGCAATGGCCACCCGCTGCTGCTGTCCGCCGGACAGTTGGTGGGGATAGTGGTCCTCCCGCGCCGCCAAGCCGATGTCTGCCAGGAGCTTGCGCCCCTCCTCCCGGATTTCCTCCAGAATGCGCTTTTTGTTCTGCTTATAGTCCGGGTACTCCTTGGCCAGCAGTTCCTTGGCCAACGTCACATTTTGCAGCGCCGTATACTGTGGAAACAGATTGAAGGACTGGAACACCATACCGAAATGGAGCCGCTTCCGGCGCACGTCGGCTTCCCGCTGGGTGGTGGGGTCGTCGGCGTCAAAAATACAATCTTCCTTGATGTAGATGCGGCCGCCGCTGGGTTTTTCCAGGAAGTTCAGACACCGCAGCAGCGTCGTTTTGCCGCTGCCGGACGAACCAATGATGGCCAATGCCTGTCCGGCTTCCAGATTGAAACTGATATCCTGGAGGACCTTGGTTTTGTCAAAGTGTTTTTCCAGGTTCTGTACTTGTAAAATCGCCATAGGGACCTCCCATCACCGGAAATATGCCAGCTTCTTTTCCACCCAGTTGAGGAACAGCGTCACCAGACCGCTGAACACCAGGTAGTACACCGCCGTAAAGAACAGGGGCCACACCAGACCGGAATAACCCATATTGCTCTTCAGGAAGGACTCGCCCATAAAAATGATTTCCTGCAAGGAAATCACACGGGCCAGCGACGTATCCTTGACCAGGGTAATGACCTCATTGGACACCGGCGGTACAATGCGCTTGACCATTTGCAGCAGTGTCACATGGCGGAAGATCTGCCCCTTGGTCATGCCCAAAACCTGCCCGGCCTCCTGCTGGCCCACAGGCACGCCCTGGATGCCGCCCCGGTAGATCTCCGAGAAATAGCAGGCATAGTTGATGATAAAGGTCACGCAGGCGGCCACCATACGGCTGGAGGTGCCGCCGGGCCAGTTGAACCAGCCCACCATACCCGGCACATAGAACAGGGCAATCAATTGCAGCACCAGGGGGGTACCGCGCACAACCCACACCACCAGACGGCAGATGGCGCTGATGGGCCGAAAGCCCCAGACGGCATTGAGCCACCGGGGATGATCTTTATTCTGTAAAAAGCGCAAAGGGGTACAGCGGTTCATGGACCCCAGGCAGATCAGCAGGCCCAGAGGCAGCGAGCCGATGAGGGTGATGAAAAACAGCTGCAAGGTCCGGATACAGCCGGTGTTGATGGCCGATACAACAGTGCGAAATTCGTCGCTGGCGAAAAATTCTAACATGGAACCGTCCTCTCTTTGGGGATGATGCAAACGACACCACAAGGCAGAGCGCATTCCGCGCTCTGCCTCGCAGTCGAAACACAACAGATTATTCCAGAATCACAGATTCCTGCAAGCCGTAGGTGGTAGCCACTTCCAAAACAGTACCGTTGGCCACCTGCTCGGCCCAGAACGTATTGAACGCTTCGGTCACATCGGAGCCCTTGCGGAAGCCCACGCCATATTCCTCCGATTCCAAGCCCTGGGCCTCGTTGAGGTTCAGGCTGTAGGTCAGATCGGCATAGGAGGTGCCCTCGCCCACCATAGCGCCGGCCATCAGCAGGTCGATGACAGCGGCGTCGGAGGTTCCGGCAGCCACTTCCATCAATGCGTTGGACTGGGCCTGTACCGGCACGGTGGCAGCACCCAAAGCCTGGGCAGCGGCTTCACCGGCGGAGCCGGATTCCACAGCCACGGTATAGCCCTCCAGGCTGGTGAGTCCCTCGAAATCAGCGGCTTTGTCGGCCTTGGTCACCAAAACCTGCGCATTGAGACAATAGGGTTCGGAAGTGCTCATGGCGGAGGTCACATCGTCGGTCAGCGTCATGCCGTTCCAGACACAGTCGATGCTCTTGTTGTCCAGCTCCATGATCTTGTAATCCCAGGTGATCTCCTGGAACTGCACTTCCACGCCAAGGGATTCCGCGAACTTCTTGGCCATATCAGCGTCGAAGCCAATCCATTCGTCGCTACCCTCTTCCTTATAGTCCATGGGGGCGAAGTTGGTCATACCCACCACCAGGGTGCCCTTGTCCTTGATGTACTGCAAATCCGACGCGGCAGCGTCACCGGTTTCCGCGGCGGCTGCGTCATCCCCGGCGGCTGCATCCGTGTTTTCGGCGGTATCGCCGGTATTGCCGGTCTCGGCGGTGCTGTCATCGGCGGCGGGTTCCTGGGTGTCCTTGGAACCGCAGGCGCCCAGGGACAGGACCATCATCAGGGCCAGCAGCAGTGCAAGCAGCTTTTTCATATCGATAAATCCTCCATAAACTCATGGTGTTGTGTTCTTGTGGAGGTATTTTATCATGCTAAAGTGCTAATGTAAAGAACTATCTTATCGGAATTGTGCCTGTAAATCCGCCGTGATTTTGTGCAGTTTCTCCAAATCCACCAAGTTGGCGTTGCAAAGCTCCTGCAAAGACAGGAGGATGCCCAGCTTGGCATGGTACCAGGTCAGTCCACCCTGGAAATACACTGCATAGGGCGGACGGATGGGACCATCTGCGGACAATTCAATGGAGGAGCCCTGGACAAACGCACCGGCGGCCATAATCACCGGGTCGTCGTAGCCGGGCATGTCCCAGGGCAGCGGTGTGGCGAAGCTGTCCACGGGGGCCGCCTCCTGGATGCCCTTACAGAACGCGATCATGGCGGCTTCGGAGCCCAGCTCCACGGCCTGGATGATATCGTGGCGGGATTCGGTGCCGTTGGGCACCACAGGGAAGCCGAGACGCTCATAGAGGTTGGCGGCGAAAATCGCGCCCTTCAATGCGCCGGACACCACCGTGGGCGCCAGGAAAAAGCCCTGATAGAACGCGGGCATAATACCCAGGTTGGCGCCCACCTCCTGGCCCAGGCCGGGGGCGCTGAGGCGATAGGCGCAACGCTCGACACACTCCGTGGTGCCGCAGATATAGCCGCCGATGGGGGCCAGTCCACCGCCGGGGTTTTTAATGAGACTGCCCACAATCATATCGGCCCCCACGTCGGAGGGCTCAATGGTCTCGACAAACTCGCCGTAGCAGTTGTCCACCATGCACAGGACGTCGGGCTTGCATTCTTTACAGAAGGCAATGAGCTTACCGATCTGCTCCACAGAGAAGGTGGGGCGGGTGGCGTAGCCCTTGGACCGCTGGATGGTGATGAGCTTTGTCTTGGGGCCGATGGCTGCCCGGATGCCGTCATAGTCAAAGGTGCCGTCAGCCAGCAAATCCACCTGCCGGTAGGACACGCCGTACTCCTTGAGGGAGCACTGGGAGGGCCGAATGCCGATGACCTCTTCCAACGTATCATAGGGACGGCCCACCGGGGACAGCAGTTCGTCACCGGGCCGCAGATTGGCGCTGAGGGCCACAGCCAGCGCATGGGTACCGCAGGTGATCTGGGGCCGTACCAGGGCGGCTTCCGTATGGAAACAGTCGGCATAGACCTTTTCCAGGGTGTTGCGGCCCACATCGTCATAGCCATAGCCGGTGGTGGCAGCAAAACAGGACGCGCCCACCCGGTTGACCTGCATGGCTTGGAGGACCTTGGCCTGATTGTACTCAGCCACCTGATCAATGGCCGCAAAACGGACGCGGAGGCTGTCCAGGACAGCCTCCCCGTAGGCCAGCACCGCCGGGCTGACGCCCATGGTGCCGTACAGTTCTTCTAAACTCACAGAACGCTCTCCTTTTTACAGCGCCGCAGGCTCCATGGCAGCGTGGAGCTGATCGGTGATGGCGTTGCGGAAAATAGGCGTAGCGTGCATGTGGAGCATTTGCAGCGCCGGAGCCGACTGGTTGACGGGCACCTTGCCGCCGGTGGACAGATCGATGTCGAGAATCCAGCGGGTCTCCTTGTCCTCGGGCTGGCCGGGACGGCGGATCATGCCGGGGGCGGAACGCATTTTCAGGCGGCAGCCGCCGGCCAGGGCCATGTCCACATCCATGGTGCAGCGGCCCACGGACTGCTCCTGCACATCCTCCTCGGCCAGCATGCCCAGGACAGCGGGAGTCAGCAGGTCCTTCCAGCTGATGCCCTCCAGGCCCAGCTCCCGGCGGGAGATGGCGTTCATATACCGCAGGCCCACGCGCTCAAAATAGGCGGGCTCATAGATGCGGATAAAGCTGGCCAGAGCCTGGTCCAGCATCCGGGCGAATTCCTCCCAGCTGTCGTACCGGCGGCAGGTCAGAGCAATGAAGCTGTTGGTCAGATTCAGTCTCCAGCGGCCGTCCTCGGAAATGAAGTGGTAATTGGTCACGGGGGGCTGGGCCTGGACCGTGGGGTTGGCGGTGCCCACGCCGGCCACCTTGGGGGCGGGCTGGTCCTGGTGCTTCTGGTACACGGGGAACGCGGCGCGGACGGCCTCCTGGAACTCGGCGGGTTCCTTCTCACTGATGGAAAGAATGGTGGGGAACCGCAGCTGGCAGATGACCTCCAGCAGGGGGCTCTTCTCATAATGGCAGCGGTCTACTTGTTCAAACATTTAAAATCACCTCATGGGGAATATAGTCATACGGTATTAGTATACCGCATTACGGGAAAAATGCAAGTAAAGTTCTGTGGAATGCGTGGAAATCGTCAATCAGCCTTGTGGAAACCGTGGCAGCCCGCTGCCATATGCAGGGCGGCAAGCCCCATTCCCTTTCCCCCACTGTCATTATGAAAGTTTCGCATCAGGAGGCATTGTTTTGATTGTTTTCTGGACCCTGCTGCTCCTGGCCGTCATCGCCGCGGCGGGCTGGTTGGCTCTGCTGTTCGCCATGGGCCGGGGGCGGCTCTTTGACCCCCGCAGTCCCCGGCTGCTGCTCCACAGCACCTGGGACCAATTCGAGATTCCCATCCTGGCCGGGGCCGCCTGGATTGCGTCCCAGGAGACGGAGCACCAGACGCTGGAGAGCTTCGACGGTCTGACACTTCATGCCCGGCTGCTGCCGACGGCGGGTCCGGCCCGGGGCACCATTCTGCTGTTCCATGGCTACCGGTCCATGGCCGCCGTGGATTTCAGCGCCACGGCCAAAGCCCTCCACGACGAGGGGTTCCACCTGCTGCTGGTGGACCAGCGGGCCCACGGCCACAGTCAGGGCCGGTGGATCACCTACGGCGTCAACGAGCGGCAGGACTGCACCGCCTGGGCCTGGCACTGTTACCGCCGATTTGGCCCGAATCACCCCCTGTTCCTCTACGGCATGTCCATGGGCGCCACCACGGTGCTGCTGGCGGCGGGGCTGGGACTGCCGCCCACGGTCCAGGGCATTCTGGCCGACTGCGGCTTTACGGCTCCGGTGGCCATTCTGCGCCATGTGCTGAGCCGGTTTTGCCGTCCCCTGTCCCGTCCCCTGCTGTGGCTGCTGCGATGGTACGCCCGGTGGCTGCTCCATGTGGATCTGGACTGCTGTTCCACGCCGGCGGCGCTGCACCGGACCCGGCTGCCGGTGCTGCTGCTCCATGGCGTGGACGACAGTTTTGTGCCCATGGACATGAGCCGGGAGGCCGCGGCGGCCTGCGGCGGATACCATCAACTATATCTGGTGACCGACGCCGGGCACGGCGGCGCGGGCTGGGTTGACCGTAATGGGTATTTGGCCGCTGTCAAGGGCTTTCTCCACAATTTTCTCCACGACCTCCCTTAGAAAGACAGAGAACGTAGCCACCATATCTTGTGTGTTTTCGCCAATCTTACACAAGATATATTGACAGGGTCCGCTCCTGCCGTTTATAATAACCCCGCTCCGCAGGGCCGGGCAGCACACCGGTCCAGCGGCTATAATACGAGTTACCGTCCATTCCATCGGAAGCGCTTCCGATGGAATTTCGTCTGAGAATAGGGAGTTGTTTCTATTGAAAATTATCAAGCGCAACGGTTCCGAGGCTGTCTTTGATATCACCAAGATCATCCAGGCCATTGGCCGCGCCAACCGGACCGCCGCCGAAAGCGAGCAGCTGACCCCCACCCAGATTCAGCGCATTGCCGAGCGGGTGGAGCTCAACTGCAAGGAGATGAACCGGTCCCCCGGCGTGGAAGAAATCCAGGACCTGGTGGAGACGCAGATCATGGCCCATGGGGCCTACGATGTGGCCAAGAAGTACATCACTTATCGCTATACCCGCAATCTGGTCCGGCAGGCCAACACCACCGACGATCAGATTCTCAGCCTCATCGAATGCAACAACGAGGAAGTCAAGCAGGAAAACTCCAACAAGAATCCCACCGTCAACTCGGTCCAGCGTGACTACATGGCTGGTGAGGTTTCCAAGGACATCACCCGGCGCATTCTGCTGCCCCAGGATATTGTGGAAGCCCACGAGGCGGGCATCATTCATTTCCACGATTCCGACTACTTCGCCCAGCACATGCACAACTGTGATCTGGTGAACCTGGAGGACATGCTGCAAAACGGTACGGTCATTTCCGGCACCATGATTGAAAAGCCCCACAGCTTTTCCACGGCCTGCAATATCGCCACGCAGATCATTGCCCAGGTGGCTTCCAACCAGTACGGCGGCCAGTCCATTTCCCTGGCCCATCTGGCCCCCTTTGTCCAGGTGAGCCGGGAGAAAATCCGCCGCAGCGTGGAGCGGGAGGTCAAGGCCATGGGCCGTCCCCTGCCCGAGGCATTGGTCACTCAGATGGTGGAAAACCGTCTGCTGGACGAGATTCAGCGGGGTGTCCAGACCATCCAGTACCAGGTGGTCACGCTGCTGACCACCAACGGACAAGCCCCCTTCGTCACGGTGTTTATGTACCTGGGCGAAGCCAAGAACGAGCGTGAAAAGGCCGATCTGGCTCTGATCATTGAGGAAGTGCTGAAACAGCGCTATCAGGGCGTGAAGAACGAAGCCGGCGTGTGGGTGACCCCCGCCTTCCCCAAGCTGATCTATGTGCTGGAGGAGGACAACATCCACAAGGATTCCCCCTACTACTATCTGACGGAGCTGGCTGCCAAGTGTACGGCCAAGCGTCTGGTACCCGACTACATCAGCGAAAAGAAGATGAAGGAGCTGAAGGAGGGCAACTGTTTCCCGGTCATGGGCTGCCGCTCCAATCTGAGCCCTTGGAAGAACGAAAAGGGCGAATACCAGTTCTACGGCCGCTTCAACCAGGGCGTTGTGACGCTGAATCTGCCGGATATCGCCCTGTCCTCCGGCGGCGATATGGACAAGTTCTGGAAGATTTTCGACGAGCGTCTCGACCTGTGCTACCGGGCCCTGATGTGCCGTCACAACCGTCTGAAAGGCACGCTGTCCGACGCGGCCCCCATTCTGTGGCAGTACGGCGCCTGTGCCCGTCTGGCCAAGGGCGAGCCCATCGACAAGCTGCTGTACGGCGGCTACTCCACCATCTCCCTGGGATACGCGGGCCTGTATGAGTGCGTCAAGTATATGACCGGCAAGTCCCACACAGACCCGTCGGCCACGCCTTTCGCGTTGGACATCATGAAGTATATGAACGCCGCCTGCAACCGTTGGAAGCAGGAAACCACCATCGGCTTCGGCATCTACGGCACGCCGCTGGAGTCCACTACCTATAAATTCGCCAAGTGCCTGCAAAAGCGGTTCGGCATTATTCCCGGTGTGACGGACAAGTCCTACATCACCAACAGCTACCACGTCCATGTGACGGAGGAGATCGACGCCTTCTCGAAGCTGTCCTTTGAGGCCCAGTTCCAGGCGTTGTCCACCGGCGGCGCCATCAGCTATGTGGAAGTGCCCAACATGCAGCACAATCTGGACGCGGTTCTGGCCGTCATCCGCTACATCTACGATAATATTATGTATGCGGAGCTGAACACCAAGAGCGATTTCTGCCAGGTCTGCAACTACGACGGCGAAATTGAGATTCAGGAGGACGAGGACGGCAAGCTGGTCTGGGTGTGTCCCCAGTGCGGCAACCGGGACCAGAGTAAAATGAATGTGGCCCGGCGGACCTGCGGTTATATTGGTACCCAGTTCTGGAACCAGGGCCGGACCCAGGAAATCCGCGAACGCGTTCTGCATCTTTGATCATTGCACCAGCCCAAATAAAAAAGCTTTTACTGAATTTTTTCTCGAAAAAATTCAGGGGTCCAGGGGCAAAGCCCCGGTCGCTGGCCGCAGCCAGCGAAACACCCGCGCCGCGCACGGCGCGAAACTCTCTATCGTCCAAAGCCCCATCCGCAGATGGCGCAACCCCCACGGCGAAGCCGTAAGGCCGCCGCCCCCACCCCGTCAGCGGGTGGCGGGCGGTGGCCTTCTCGTATCCCCCACCGCAGGGCGCGGCATCCTTGACGCGCCCCGCATAGAATGTGTCATGTCGCAATAGAGGGCCCCCGCCGTCCACCCCCTTGGGGCGGCGACGGGGGCCATGTCCGTTGGCCGGGAATTGCGCCCGTTGCGACGGGCGCTTGGGACGATGGGGTATTTCGCCCGCTGCGGCGGGCGACCAAAGGCTCTGCCTTTGGAAACCGCGATTTGGGCAACGCGCCGCCGGTTGGCAAGAGGTGTCGGCAAGGAATTTTGTGTCAGAGCAAGGCCCAGCTTCGCCGCCATACTGGATGTATGGCAAGAAGCTGGACCGCAGTTATGGCGCAAAAGGCCCGGCGACACCCGCAGACATACCGGCGGTAAGTTGCCCCATGGAAAAAAATCGAGTAAAACTTTTATCTTTTTTTACTGCTTCCATTCTGCGACAGCTTCCTCCCTGTTCTTCCCTTGCAATTTCCCGCCATCGGCGTTACAATACACCGTAACTGTTATTTTTGGAAAAGAGGTCTTTTCTATGACCAACCTGCTGCCGCGTCTTTTCATCCGCGACTACAAAAATTTTGAAAACCCCACAGTCCGCTCCGCCTACGGCAAGCTGGCGGGCGTGGTGGGCATTATCTGCAACGTGCTGCTTTTTGCCGCTAAGCTGGCCATCGGTCTGCTGTCGGGCAGCGTGTCCATCACCGCCGACGCCGTCAACAACCTGTCCGACGCCTCCAGCTCCGTGGTGACGCTGCTGGGCTTCAAGCTGGCCGAAAAGCCCGCCGACGAAGATCACCCCTACGGCCACGCCCGCATGGAATACCTGTCCGGTCTGGCGGTGGCGGCGCTGATTCTTGTCATCGGCGTGGAGCTGGTTAAATCCTCCGTAACGAAAATCATCCATCCGGAGCCCGTGGCCTTTTCCCCGGCCCTGGTGGTGGTGCTGGTCCTGTCCATGGCCGTCAAGCTGTGGATGTGCCACTTCAACAGCTCCCTGGGCCACCGCATGGACTCCGACACCCTGAAAGCCACCGCCGCCGACAGCCGAAACGACGTCATTACCACCGGCGCGGTGCTGCTGGCCGCCATTGTGGCCCAGGTGACCAACCTGTACATCGACGGCTATGCCGGTCTGCTGGTGGCCCTGTTCATCCTGTGGAGCGGCGTGGGCATCGCCAAGGACACCATGGACCCCCTGCTGGGTCTGGCCCCGTCGCCGGAGCTGGTGCAGCAGATTTCCGATGAAATCCGCGGATATGACAAGGTCCTTGGGCTCCACGATCTCATGGTCCACGACTACGGCCCCGGCCGCCGCTTCGCCAGCGTCCATGTGGAGATGGACAGCCAAGAAGACCCGCTCCTGTGCCACGATATCATTGACGATATTGAACACGACTTTCTCAAAAAGCACCGTATCCAGCTGGTCATCCATTATGACCCGGTGGTCACGGATGACGCCGAGCTCAACGAAATGCGTACCCTGACAGAACAGGTGGTAAAGGAGCTGGACCCCCGGTTCTCCCTCCACGATTTCCGCATGGTACGCGGCCCCGGCCACACCAATCTGGTCTTTGATCTGGTCATCCCCTTTGAACTTCATGAAAAGCGGCGGGAAATCGCCCATCAGGTCAATGACCGCATCAAAGCCATAGACCAAAAATACAATGTGGTCATCACCTTTGACCACTGACCGGCCTCCGGCGTGCTGTATTCGGCAGCACGCCGGTTTTTTCTAGGTTGTGCTCCTGACATTCTGTACAAAACGACCAAAAAATTTTTCTGTAGTTCACCAAAATAATTTTCTGCGGCTTGACAAGATACTGGGAATTCCATATGATAACAATAGTAATTCCCATTCCATTTTTATAAAAGCTGCACAGGCCCCCGGGAACGTGCGGTCGAAAGGAGTCGAGCCGATGGAAGAACTATTGCGCATGGAGCACATCACCAAAAAATTCGGTGACGTCTATGCCAACCGAAACATCAATCTCGATGTACGCAAAGGCGAAGTGCACACGCTTTTGGGCGAAAATGGTGCCGGTAAGAGCACGTTGATGAACGTGCTGTTCGGCCTGTATCAGCCCACGGAAGGTACCATCTACCTCCACGGAAAACCAGTTCGCATTGAGTCCCCGGCCCAGGCTGTCAAACTGGGTATCGGCATGGTGCACCAGCATTTTATGTTGGTGGAGGCCATGACCGTTTTCGAGAATATCATTCTCGGCGACCGCAACACCAAGGGAATTTTTATCAACCACGACGCCCGTAAAAAGGAGATTCTGGAGCTGTCGGAACGCTACGGCCTGGATGTGGAGCTGGACAAGCCCATCACCGACATTGCCGTGGGCGCCCAGCAGCGTGTGGAAATCCTCAAGGCCCTCTATCGCGGCGCGGATCTGCTGGTACTGGACGAGCCCTCGGCGGCTCTGACGGACCAGGAGGTGGAAGGTCTCTTCGACATCATGCACAAGCTGACCAGCGAGGGCAAGAGCATCATCTTTATCAGCCACAAGATGCGTGAAGTGCTCCACATCTCCGACCGGATCACCATTCTCCGGGCCGGTGAAACGGTTTGTACTCTGAACCGGGACGAGACCACCGGCGAGGAGCTGGCCAACCTGATGATCGGCCGGGAGCTGACCCCCTCCCACTATGAGAAGATCGAGAACCCCGGCGAGGCCGTGGTGGCGCTGGAGAACGTGGACTACGACAAGACCTCCAAGCACAACGGTCTCAACGGCGTCAGCCTCACCGTGGGCCGCGGCGAAATCGTAGGCATTGCCGGTGTGGATGGCAACGGTCAGAGTCAGTTGGCCCAGGTGGTCACCGGCGTGCTGACGCCCGACGCAGGCCGGGTGGATTTGAAGGGCTCCCATGTGGCCCAGTTCACCCCCAACGGCTTCATTCTCGAAAGCGTCTCCCACATCCCCGAGGACCGCAACAAAATGGGTCTCATCGGCAATATGTCCGTTCGGGACAACATCGTTCTCAAGTCCACGGACACGCCGGAATTTTCGGCAGCCCACGGCCTGTTCCTCAAAAAGAAGGCCATCCGGGACTATGCCCTCAAGATGCAGGAAAAGTACGATATCCGCTGTTCCTCCATCGACCAGGAAGCGAGAAACCTGTCCGGCGGCAACCAGCAGAAAATCATTCTGGCCCGAGAGCTGGAGGGCAAGCCCGATTTGCTGGTGGCGGTTCACCCCACCCGCGGTCTGGACATCGGCGCCACCCGGTTTGTCCATGACACCATGATCGAAGCCCGGGACCGGGGCTGCGGCGTCCTGCTGATCTCCGCCGACTTCGACGAAATTCTCGAGGTCTCCGACCGCATCGTTGTCATGTTTGAAGGACAGGTTATGGGCGTGTTCTCCGGCAAGAATCCGCCCATTGCCGACATCAGTCTGGCCATGGCCGGTAAGTGAGGAGGAATGGGACCATGAAACACACCAACCGTATTGTCAACCTGCTGGTGCCGATCGTCTCCGTGCTGCTGTCCTTTGTCATTGGCTGCATCATCATGGCGGCGCTGGGCGCCAACCCGGCCACAGCGCTTCAATCCCTTTGGATCGGCGCCTTCGGCACCATGCGCAACGTGGGTACCACCCTGTCCCGCGCCACGCCCCTGATCTTTACTGCCCTGTGCGCCTGCTTCGCCTACCGCTGCGGCGTCTTCAACCTGGGCGGCGAGGGCCAGTTCCTCATGGGCGCCATTGTCTCCTGCGTCATCTCCACCCAGCTGGGTATCACGGGTCTGCCCGCCATCATCCTGTGCCTGATTGCCGGCGCCCTGGCCGGCGGCGTCTGGGCGCTGATCGCCGGTGTCCTCCGGGTCTTCCGCGGTCAGAATGAGATGATCATTTCCATTATGCTCAACTATGTGGCCACCCTCTTTATGGGCGTCATCTACACCAGCTGGCTCCGCGACGGCAGCGTGCCCCAGACCGTGGCCGTGCCCGACGAGACCCAGCTGAGCCGCCTGGGCGACCTGCGTGCCACCACCGCGTTCATCCTGGCTCTTGTGGTGGGTCTGCTGGTGTACTACTTCCTGTTCCATACGTCCAAGGGCTTCCAGCTGCGGGCTGTGGGCCTCAACATGACGGCGGCTCAGTTCAACGGCTTCGCCGTGAAGAAGTTCATCCTCATGAGCTTCATCGTCTCCGGCGCCATTGCCGGTCTCGGCGGCAGCGCCGACCTGCTGGGCACCCAGTTCCGCCTGATCAACGGCTATGGCTCCGGCTACGGCTTCGACGGTGTCGCCATGGCGCTGATCGCCCAGCTGCACCCCATCGCCGCCATTGTGGTCGCCATCTTCTTCGCCGCCCTGCGGGTGGGCTCCACCACCATGCAGGCCGCCACCGGCGTTCCCACCAGCGTGTCCGATATCATCCAGGCGCTGGTCATCGTCTTTACGGTGGCGGGTCTGGCCATGGTGAAGCTGCCCCAGTTCCGGGCCGTCATTGACCGCATGGCCACCAAGTCCGTACAGAAGAAGGAGGCTGTGTAAGATGATTTCTGAAGTGTTGCTTTCCACCGTCCGCATGGCCACGCCCCTGATCTTTTTGGCCCTGGCGGAGCTCTATTCCCAGCGGGCCGGTCTGGTCCACATCGGTCTGGAAGGTCTGGCCGCCATCGGCTCCCTGGTGGGCTTCCTGGTGAGCCTCATCACCGGCAGCCCCATGCTGGGCGTGGTGGCCGGTGCCGCCGCCGGTATCCTCACCAATATGATCTTTGCCTATGCCACCATTACCCTCTGCGCCGAGCAGATCGTCTACGGCATGGCAATCAACATTTTCGCCCCGGCTCTGGCGGCGTTCATCTACCGTGTCTACTTCGGCGCCGGTTCCGAGCTGGTGCAGGTGGGCCTCATGAGTACTCTGAGCCAGTCCCTGGGCATCCAGTCCAACAACTTTATCGTCCAGCTGTTCCTGGACCAGACCCCCATGGTCTATCTGGCCTACATCCTGGTCATCGTCACGGTGATCTATTTCAACCGCACCAAGTCGGGCCTCAACTACAAGGCCGTGGGCGAATACCCCAAGGCTGCCGCCACCCTGGGCATCAATGTCATCGGCGTCAAGTATGTGGCCAGCATCCTCTGCGGCGCTCTGGCTGGTATGGGCGGCGCGTACCTGACCACCTGCTATGCCAACACCTATGTGGACGGCAACGTGGCCGGACGCGGCTTTATCGCCCTGGCTGCCGTGATCTTCGGCCGCTGGACCGGCGGCGGCGTCCTGCTGGCCTGTCTGTTCTTCGGCTTCTGCGACGCCTTGCAGATTCGTTTGCAGGTGGGCAGCTTCGGTATCCCCTACCAGTTCTTCCAGATGATCCCCTATGTGGCCACCATCCTGGTTCTGGCCCTGCTGGGTATGAAAAAGTCCGGTCCCAAGGGCGTGGGCAAGGCGTATCTCCCCGAGGAGCGGTAACGATGTGACTGCCGCCGCGGCGGCTGTTTCATAACCATTCTACATTTTAGGAGGAAAACGAACATGAAAAAGCTTCTGGCTCTGCTGCTGGCCCTGACCATGGTCCTGTCCCTGGGCGCCTGCGGCAACAAGACCACCACCACCGAAGGTGACGCCAACACCGGCGACACCAGCACCGGCGACACTGGCGATACCGGCACCGGCAGCGAGGGCGGCGCCGAGTCCACCGGTCTCAAGGTGGCCATGATCTGCGACTCCAGCATCTCCGACGGCGGATGGGGCATGTCCTGCTACAACGCCATGGTGGCCGCCGCTGAGGCCAACGGCTGGGAGACCGCCTACTCCGACAGCATCGCCCAGTCCGCCTACTATGACACCATTGTCTCCTACTGCGACCTGGGCTACGACCTGATCTACGCCCCCGGTAACCAGTACACCGACGCCGTGCTCCAGGCTGCCGAGGAATACCCCGACATCGCCTTTGCCCTGCTCAACGGCGGCACCGACACGCCGGACAAGGCCACCAATGGCAACGTCACCTCTCTGCTGCCCGACGCGCAGCAGGTCGGCTGGATTGCCGGCGCCCTGGCCGGTCTGATGACCGAGACCGGCACCGTCGCTTTCATCGGCGGCATGGAGCTGGACACCACCCTGGGCAAGTATGAGGGCTTTGCCGAAGCTGCCGCCTATGTGGGCGAGCAGGCTGGCAAGACTGTGTCCGCTCTGGACATCGTGTACTCCGGCGACTTCTCCGCCACCGACAAGGGCATCGAGTTTGCCAAGGCCATGATCAACCAGGGCGCCGACGTGTTCTTCGGCGACGCCTCTGCGGTTGACTCCGGCGCCCGTCAGGCCATCGACGAGGCCAATGCCGCTTCCGGCTCCGTCAAGATCTACGACATCGCCCAGCCCTCCGATCTGCTGGGTCAGAATGAGTGCATCATCGGCAGCCAGGTCACCGACAACACCGCTCTGGTAAGCCTGTGCATGGAAGCCGTCGCCAACGGCTCCTTCGGCGGCGAGGTCATCTACGGCACCCTGCAGAACGGCGTTCTGTCCGCCGGTGCTCTGAGCGATCTGGTCCCCGCTGAGGTGCAGGATCAGTACAATGCTTACCTGCAGGAGATGCAGGACGGCACCTTTATGCAGTAATCTTCTTCCGCTATGGGGTGGGACACAGTCCGCTGTGTCCCACCTTTTTGTTATATTTTGTATTTGCACCCACTTTCCCGTCGTGCTATGATATAGAAAAATTATCCCATCCACGGAGGGACTTCCATGTTGAATCAACAGCGCAATCCCAAGGAACCGCCCATTCTCTCCTGGGCCATCACCATCGGTTTGTTTCTGGTGGGCGCATGGCCCATCGCCCTGTTTACCCTGTTCCGAATCTTGAGCGTCGGTTCCATCACCTCCCCGCCCAAGCAGCAGAAACGTTCTCTGAACGCCCCCAGAAAACCCATTGACCTGGAGCCGGTGGAGGTCAAGCCCGCCAAGAAAAACAAGTCTTACAAACCGGTCCGCCGGTCCGGTACGGTTCCCATCCCTAAAAAATGGGGGAAACGTCTGTGTTTTTGGGGTCTGATTGCCACAGTGGTCACCGGTTTGATATTGGGCGATACCCTTATTTCCACGCTGTCCTATCTGAAATACGGGCTCAGCGCCTACGATATCCGCGAACTGCTGCAAACCACCGGCTTTTTTGCCGGCAGCCTGGTGGTGCTGTTCTGCGGACTGTCCCGCAAGGGCAAGGCCGCCCGGTACCGCCGGTATTTGCAGCTGATCGGGCAGCGGGAGACGATTTCGGTGGAAACGCTGGCCCAGGCGCTGCCGGTCTCCTACCGTCATGCCTGCAATGACCTCCAGGACATGCTGGAGCGGGGCTTTTTGCCTGCCGGATACATCGACCGTACTTCCAGAACGCTGATTCTCTCGGAAAGCGGCTTACGGGAGGAAGCGCCCAAAGCCCAGGAGCCGGTCCGGGAACAGCCGCCGGTTCCGGAGGACGATGTATTGCAGCAAATCCGCCAGCTGCGGGACAGCATTGAGGACCCGGCTATGCGGCAGAAGGTGGACCGGATTGGTGAAATCACGGCCCGGATTCTGGACTATCAGAAAGCCCATCCCGACTGTGCTGCGGAGCTGCGGAGTTTTCTCGACTACTACCTGCCCACGACGCTGAAAATTCTGCGCTCCTATGAGCAGATGGAAGAACAGCGCATCAACGGCGAAAACATCCGTACCACCAAGGCCAAGGTGGAGGGCATGATGGACAAGGTGGTGGAGGGTTTCGAGACGCGGCTGGACAAGCTGTTCCACGCGGAAGCCGTGGATATCACCAGCGATGTGCAGGTTTTGGAACAGATGCTGCAACAGGACGGTCTCACCGGAGAGGAACTGAAGTTTCCCCGACAGTAAAAAATTTTTACTGCTTTTTTTCTCCATAAAATCACAGGGGCCCAGGGGTTTTTCCCCCTGGGCCCCTGTGATTTTGAAAAAACGAATACGGCTAATTATGATTTGGTGTGCAGCGTTTCAGAGGGATTGCAGCAATGCTTCGGCACATCGGACGCCGTCCACGGCGGCCGATGTAATACCGCCGGCGTAACCGGCCCCCTCGCCGCAGGGGAACAGGCCCCGCAAAGCCGACTGCTGGGTCTCATCCCGCAGAATCCGAACCGGGCTGGAACTCCGTGTCTCCGGTGCGGTCATCACCGCGTCGCCGTCAGCAAAGCCGGGCAGCTTCTTGTCCAATTCCGGCAAGGCCCGCTCCAGCACGTCGGTGATTTTTTCCGGCAGGCAGTCGTGGAGGTCCGTAAAGGTGACGCCGGGGGCATAGGTGGGCTGCACCGTGGCCGGGCCGGTACTGGCCCGATGGTTCAGAAAATCCCCCACCAGCTGGGCCGGGGCATGGTAATTGCTGCCGCCCGCTTCATAGCACCGCTGTTCCAGCTGTCTCTGCCACTCCATACCGCCCAGGGTGCCGGAAAACGGGAAATCCTCCGGGTGCAGCGTCACCAGGACCGCGGCATTGCAGTTCTCCCCGTCCCGGTCGGCGTTGCTCATACCGTTGGTCACCACGCCGCCCGCTTCCGACGACGACGCCACCACCTGGCCGCCGGGGCACATGCAAAAAGTATAGGCCGAGTTGCCGTCGGGCAGATGGGCTGCCAATTTATAGTCCGCCGGGGGCAAGCTGGGGTGGCCCGCTGCGTCGCCGTACTGCCGCCGGTCCAGCCATGACTGCCGGTGCTCAATACGGACGCCCATGGAAAAGGCTTTCGGCTCCATGGGGACGCCAGATTCCAGCAGCATGGCGAAGGTGTCCCGGGCGCTGTGGCCGATGGCCAGAATGGCCCGGTCACAATCCAGGTGCACCGTCTCCCCTGCCTGTTCATAGACCAACCCCGTCAGATGGCCCATGGTCTGCTCCAACCCCGTCACCCGGCAGCCGAACCGGACCTCGCCGCCCAACGCTTCAATTTTTTTCCGCAGATTCTGGACCACCGTCACCAACACGTCGGTACCAATGTGGGGCTTGGCGTCAAACAGAATGTTTTCCCGTGCGCCTGCTTCGTGGAACTGCTCCAGAATCCAGCCCATGCAGGGGCTTTTGATGCCGGTGGTCAACTTGCCGTCGGAAAAGGTACCCGCGCCGCCCTCGCCAAACTGCACATTGCACGACGGGTCCAGCTTGCCGGTTGCCCAGAATTCCCGGACTTTTTTCTGGCGGGTTTCCGCGTCCAGTCCCCGCTCCAAAACGATGGGCTTCAATCCGGCTTCCGCCAGAATCAGCGCCGCGAAGATGCCGCCGGGGCCGAAGCCCACCACCACAGGCCGGAGGCCCTCATGGCGCACAGGCCGGGGCGGCTGGTAGCCGTCCGGCTTGGCCAGGGTGATTTTTTGATCATTGCGAAACCGCCGCAAAACCTTCTGCTCGTCCCGGTGGACCGTCACATCCACCGTGTACAGAATCCGAATATCCTGTTTTTTCCGGGCGTCGATGGACTTTTTCCGAATGTGGACCGAGCCAATCTCCGTATCGGCCACATGGAGCCGCCGGGCGGCGGTTCGGATTAAATGGTTCATATCCTGCCCCAGAGGCAGGGAAATATCACGAATGCGGATCAATTACGATTCCTCCGTTTCTTTCGATGCCGACAGCCCCGCCAGACGGCCCGACGACCAGGCCCATTGGAGATTATAGCCGCCGCAATCGCCATCGATATCCAGGACCTCGCCACAGGCGTACAGCCCCGGCACCTTGCGGCTTTCCAACGTCTGCGGGTCAAAGCCCGCCGTCTCCACGCCGCCCACAGTGACCTGGGCGTTATCCATGCCCATGGTGCCGGTGACGGTTAGACGCAAATCCCCGATGGTATCGGCCAAGCGGTCCAGCCGGTCCGGCCCCAGAGTACTCAGACGTTCCTCCGCGCCGATTCCGGTGGCCTTTCCCAACAGTTTGCCCAACCGGTTGTGGACCATACCGGTCAGCAAATCCTCGGCAGGCCGGTCCGGCAGCCGGGTGCAGCGGGTTTGCAGCAGCGTCACAATGGCTTCCTCGGAAAGCTGAGGCAACAGATTGAGCGACAGCGTCAGCCCATCGCCGCCGGTGGAGACAGCCCTGGAGATCTCAAAAACGGCGGGCCCGCTGACGCCGGTTTCGGTAAACTGAATCTCTCCCTCGGTGACAGCCAGAACGCGGCTGCCCCGCAGCACCGTCACCCGGCCATTGGCCCGGACGCCTTTGAGACCTCTGGTAAAGGTCCCCTCGGTGCAAAGCTGCACCAACGCCGGATGGAGCGCCGTGGACTTATGGCCCAGGGAGCCCAGCAGGTCATACCCCAGGGTGGTACCGCCCAGCTTGGCCCCCGCCGCGCCGCCGGCGGCAAGAATCAGCTTGTCCCCTGCCGCTTCGCCGCCGTCCCATTTCAGAAGGAAGCCGTCCCGGCGCTTCCAGATTTTCCGCACCTCACAGCCCGTATGGACTTCCACACCGGCCTGTTCCAGCGCAAAGCGCAGCACGTCCAGAACGCTGTTGGCCTGGTCTGAATAGGGATAGACCCGGCCCGACGGCTCTGTAACGGTCAGCAGCCCCAGACCGTGGAAATAGTCCATCGTATCGGCCACGGGAAAGGCTTCCAACGCCGGACGACAGAACGCCGGGTCCGCGCCGTGGTAGGAAGCGCCGTCGGCGTGGATGTTGGTGAGATTGCAGCGGCCATTGCCGGTGGCCAGGAGCTTGCGGCCCAGCCGGGCCTGCCGCTCCACCAGCACCACCCGGTGACGGCCGCATTCCGATGCCGCCAAGGCGGCCATCATGCCCGACGCGCCGCCGCCGAGAATCAAAATCGTCATGGGATATACCTCCCCATTTTAATCATGATTCCATGGTAGTGGTGGAACCCCAAAAAGTCAAGTAAAACCCAAATGAAAAAGCTTTTACTGAATTTTTTCTCGAAAACATTCTGGGGTCCAGGGGCAAAGCCCCGGTCGCCCGTCGCAACGGGCGAAACACCCGCCCGCCGCAGCGGGTGAAATTCCCCATCATCCCCAGCGCCATCCGCAGATGGCGCAATCCCCGGCCAACGGCCATGGTCCGCGCCGCCGCCCCTGCGGGGTGGACGGCGTGGGCCATCGACCATCGCGGTACCGGGTGGCATTTACCGCCGCACCGGGGCGAATACGAACCGGGCAACGCAGCGGGGACAAGCACCTGCCCTACAGAGCAAAATGATTCGGCCTGTCCGGTGATTTTCAGTGCGCACCGGCGGCGGGATATCTCTTGACTTTCTCGCTGGTTGTGCTATACTTATCCCCGTTATTGCAAATGATTAGCATTTGCGTCGAAAAAGGAGACTACCCCATGCTGCACATGATCGAACACGCTTTGGAACATACGCTGACGCTGCTGCCCTTTCTCTATGTCACCTATCTGGCCATGGAATTCCTGGAACACAAGCTCCAGGGCCACAGTGGCCGCTGGGTTCAAAAGGCCGGAAAATTGGGTCCCCTGGCCGGTGGACTGGTGGGCATTCTGCCACAGTGCGGATTTTCCACCGTGGCCGCCAACCTCTACGCCGGACGCATTATCTCCGTGGGTACCCTGCTGGCTGTGTTTCTGTCCACCTCCGACGAAATGCTGCCCCTTTTGATCTCCTATCAGACGCCGCCGGCGAAAATGGTGCAGATTCTGGCTCTGAAAGCCGCCATCGGCATTGCCGCCGGTTTTCTGGTGGATTTGCTCCTGCGCAGCCGGAAGCAGCCCGAGGACATCGGCCATCTGTGCGAGCATGAACACTGTCATTGCCACCAGGGCAATCTGTTTCTGTCGGCCTTGCGCCACACCATCAGCATCGGCCTGTTCCTGCTGATCATCTCCATCATCCTGGAAGTCGCGCTTCATGAAGTAGGCGAGGACACGCTGTACAACGTGCTCCAGGGCAATTCCATTTTGACGGTGATCCTGTCGGCCATTGTGGGCCTGATTCCCAACTGCGCCGCCTCCGTCACCATTACCACACTATATCTTGATGGCCTTCTCAGCTTCGGCGCCATGATGGCGGGCCTGCTGGTGGGCGCGGGTATGGGTCTGCTGGTACTGCTGCGAATGAATCGGGACTGGAAAGACAATCTACGGATCATCGGCCTGCTGTTGGCTGTGGGCATCGTCTGCGGCGTGGTGCTGGATGGTCTGTCCATCGCGTTGTAAAGGAGGGCGTCATGGAACCGCTGCAATGGCCCCAGGGCCTGAAACGCACCAAGCCCCGGGAACAGGTTTACGACGTTTTGGCCGCCGCTGACCGTCCCCTGGACGTCCGGGAAATCTACAGCCGTCTGGAAGGGCAAGGTCTGGCCTTGTCCACCGTATACCGGGTACTGACGGCCTTTGAAGAACACCAGATGGTCACAAAAACCACCATAATGGGCGAGGACACAGCCCTCTATGCGCTGCGCCGCCACGATCACGCCCACTACGCCATCTGCATGGGCTGTCACAAGCAGGTGCAGCTGCCCCGCTGTCCCTTGCAGCCGGTGGAGCTGGAAATGGACGGCTTTTCCATCACCAACCACCGGCTGGAGCTGTACGGCTACTGCCGGGACTGCAAAAAACGCCATAGGCAAGACCATTGACCTGTGGTATAATA
This sequence comes from uncultured Oscillospiraceae bacterium, assembly GCA_944385415.1. Classification (GTDB taxonomy): domain Bacteria; phylum Bacillota; class Clostridia; order Oscillospirales; family Oscillospiraceae; genus Avoscillospira_A. The sequence continues at coordinate 56,291 of CALWXC010000016.1, forward strand.
GCCCCAGAGCGGCTATTATACCAGATTTCAATTGCCGTTTTTCTCGCCCCTGACAGGGCAACCGAAAAACTTGGCGTTATACCATTCCGGCATTGCCGTCATGGTATATTGCATTGGAACACCAACCACGGAGGAACCCTATGGACAAGCAGACCGCCATTGCCAAACTGGCCGAAAGCGACGAGGATAAAATCTTATTGGCCCGTGTTTACGACCGGATGACAACGGCGGAACAGCGGTGTATTCCGGCGGCCAGCTGTTTTTTAACGGCGCGGGAGCAGGTTTTGGTCCAGCGGCTTCTGCCCCATCTGCCCCTGCACTTCTTCGGCGGCTGCGACGGGGCCGAACGGGCGGTCTGCTGCTATGTGCCGGAGTATCTGGAACCGGCGGACTGGTTCCACAGTGACGACGGCCCCATCTGTGCAATCCGGGCCACCTTTTATGAGAAAGACGAGGTGACCCATCGGGACGTTCTGGGGGCGCTTATGGGCAGCGGCATCAAACGGGAAACCGTGGGCGATCTGTATGTGCAGCCGGGCCGTTGCGACTTTCTGGTGACACGGGAAATTCTGCCCTATGTGATACAGAATCTTACCTCCGCCGGGCGGACTAAGCTGCATCTGACGGAATTGGCCCTGGACGCGCTGGAACCGCCGGTACAGGCCGTCCGGGAGATTCGGGACACCGTATCCACGCTGCGGCTGGACGCCGTGGTCTCATCGGGCTTCGGCCTGAGCCGCGGCAAGGCATCGGCCTGCATTGAAAGCGGGAAAGCGTCTCTCAATGCCCTGCCCTGCACCAAGCCCGACCGGACGGTATCGGAGGGCGATGTGATTTCCGTCCGGGGTTTGGGAAAACTGGAACTGGCCCAGGTTTTGGGCACCACCAAGAAAGGAAGGACCGGCATTCTTATCCGCCGGTATGTGTAACAAGTATGGAACAGAAAAAAATTGACCGCATCAACGAACTGGCCCGCAAGGCCAAGGCAGAAGGTTTGACGCCGGAGGAAACGGCGGAGCGAGACGCGTTGCGCCGGGAATACATTGCCGCCGTCAAGCGGAATCTGGTAGCCCAGCTGGATAACACGTATATTGTGGATGAAAAGGGCAATAAAACACCTCTGAAAAAGAAATAACAGGCCATTCTGTGCAGAAGAACCCCGGATGCCACCCATAAGGGTGGGTCCGGGGTTCTTGGCCTTTGTCCGAGAGATTGCGCCATCGGCGGATGGCGCTGAGAATGCGTTGGGGATTTCGCCCATTGCGACGGGCGACCGGGGCGCTGCCCCTGGACCCCGCGATTTTTAAAAAAATCGAGTAAGCTTTTATCGTTTACTCAGTGCTTATGGGCGCAAACAGAAATACCACACGGCGATCAGGACCAGAGACAGCTGGGCCAGCAGGATCAACGGCAAACCAATATAAAACTTGGGGTGCCGTGTCTTATGGCGAAACAAATACATTCCCAAAATACTGCCCACGCTGCCGCCGATGGCTGCAATGGTCATCAGACGGGCCTCCGGCACACGCCGGTGATTTTTTTTTGCAAACTGCTTGTCAGCACACATAATCCCCAATCCCACCGCATTGATTAGGAGCAGATAGGCAAACAACAGCTTGTACAGGAGCTCCATGGAGTTCCTCCTTTCAAAAATGGGGTGGTATACAATGAAATATCGTTGGCTTCTGGCCTTGGCGCTGGTTCCGCTGCTGAGCGGATGCAGCGCACCGGTGACGTGGGAGACGGTGGACGATCCGACGGTCACCGTCTCCGCCGCCGTGGAACAGCCGTATCTCATCACCTTCGGCGTTCCCGATGATGTGTCACAGCCCGTCAGCGGCGTGGACGGCGGCAATCTCTATGTACAGGAGGACGGGGATTACGAGATTTACAGTGAGGTGCTGACGGCGTCGGACAAGGACACGGCCATCCGCATGGTATCCGGCTTCGATGCCGCCGATCTGGACATTGTGGAAACCGAACGGTTCGGTCTGCCGGAATACCGCTTCGCCTGGGTGTCGGCCTCCGATGAGGGAAACTATGTCTCCCAGGCGTCGGTGGTGGAGGACGGCAGCTATTTCTATACGCTGATCTTCTCCGTCCGGGAGGAGGCTGGAAACCAGTACGCCGACTGTGCCCAGGCGGTCTTTGCTTCGTTTGGTGTATACGGAAACGAAATGCTCTAGTTTTGGTAGGGGCATCTGTCGCAAAGGCCCTGGCTCCACCCCTTGGGGATGGCAGTCAGGGCCTTTCTGTTGGCTCAGAACGTGCAGACATCCGGCTCGGCGGCGTCGGCCGGTTCCACGGACAGGGCCGTCAGAACCGGGCCCACCTCGCCATGGTACAGGTTGTGGGCCTTGGATTCCACATGGGCCGTCACCCACACCCAGCTTCGCATGGTCAATTCCTCGCACCGGTCATACTTGCAGGGGATGGCCATAAACTCGATATCCTCCACACAGCAGGTCATGACAAAGCGGCCCGGCGCAAACCAACCCTGGACGCCCCGGCGCAGATTGGCCACTTGTGCCTTAAATCGGACGTTCTTGCCGTCGTACTTCTGGGATTCCTCGGCAATGTCCCGGTACCAGATGGCGTAATCGTCGTCGTTGATTTCAATAGTATCAGCGGTAATGTCAAAGGGCAGCGGGTCCTCGATTTCATCGAATTGGGTGGTGCCATCGGTGTAATCGTAGATGATATCCACCCGGCGGTTCAACGCACGGGCCAGCTTGTGATAGGGCATGACATCCTGGCCCTTCTCCATGCGGTTGAACACCACCAGTTCACAGCCCTGGAGCTTGTCCACCACCAGGGAACGCATGTTGGCGTTGAAATTGAGGATGGAACGGGCATCGGCAAAGAATACCTCCTGGGCAATTTCCCAGTTTTCGGGCATCTTCTCATAAAATGCACCGGCGGGCTGCATGCCGTTGAGTTCCACCACCACCCGCTGGGCCTTATACTGCTTCTGCCAGCCCTGGAGCTTCTCCGGCGTCAGATCGTCGTACTCCTCCACCACCTCTTTCCACACGTTCTTGTGGGGGTAGGTGGAGAAGTCGTACTCCTCCTCGCCCTCTTCGCAGACAATCAAAAGGGTCCGCTCCCCGCTGTTGAACCGGGGATCTTCCAAAGTTTCCTGAATGAATTTTGTCTTGCCGGACTCCAAAAAGCCCGTGAAAGCGTAGACGGGAACGGTTTTCATGCGGTCTCCCCCTTACACGCCGAAGAGGGTGCGCAGCGCCTGCTCATTGATCTTGGAGCCGATGACGCAGAGACGGCCGGTGACAGCGGGGCTGCCGTCGCGGATATCGGGATCACCGGGGACGTAATCGAAGTAAATCCACTGGCCGCCCTCGCCTTCCACATAGCCCTTGGCCCGCAGAACGAAGCCATACAGGGATTCATCCTCCAGCGCCGCCAGCATGGACGCAATGCCCACCTTGGTAAACTTCTTGGGCGTCTCCACACCCCAGGAGGTAAAGACCTCATCGGCGTGGTGGTGATGATGGTCGTGGTCATGGCAGCCGCAATCGCAGTGCTCGTCGTGGTCATGTTCATGCTGGTGCTCATGGTCGTGGCAGCCACAGGTGCAGTCGGGGCCATGGTCATGATCATGGTGGTGCTCATGATCGTGCTCATGGTCATGATGATGCTCGTGATCGTGGTCGTGGCAGCCGCAGTCACAATGCTCGTCGTGGTCATGCTCGTGATGATGGTGCTCATGGTCGTGCTCCAGGTGCTCCAGCTCCTGGGCCAGGGTGTTCTCCTGCTCCATGGCGGCGCGGAGCTGTTCACCGGTAAGCTGCTGCCAAGGTGTGGTGACAATGGTGGCGTGGTCGTTGCGGGTGCGGATCATCTCCACAGCCTGATGGAGCTTCTCCTCGCTGACCATGTCGATGCGGCTGAGGAAAATGGTCTGGGCCGTCTCAATCTGGTTGTTGTAGAACTCACCGAAGTTCTTCATATACATACGACACTTGGTGGCGTCGGCCACGGCCACGGCGCTGCCCAGCTCCACGCCGGGACGAAGTACCCGCTTGACGGCGGCGATGACGTCGGACAGCTTGCCAACGCCGGAGGGCTCAATGATAATACGGTCGGGGTTGTACTGGTCCAGAACCTGGTTGAGGGCCTTGCCGAAGTCACCCACCAGACTGCAGCAGATGCAGCCGGAATTCATCTCTGTGATTTCGATACCGGCTTCTTTTAAAAAGCCGCCGTCAATGCCGATTTCACCGAACTCATTTTCAATGAGTACCAGCTTTTCGCCCTTGTAGGCCTCCTGAATCATCTTCTTGATCAGGGTAGTCTTACCGGCGCCCAGGAAGCCGGAGTAAATATCAATTTTCGTCATGCGAACAGAACCTTTCCAATTATGAAATTTATGGTTAGTGTAAGTATACCACCAATTCGGCAAAAATCAATCCTGGCCGCATGGGGCAAAATTTTTTACGATTCAGGGGTTGACAAATGAGTACTGTTCTGGTAATATAATTTGCGTATCTCACAAGGAACTGATCTGGAGAGATGTCCGAGCGGTTTAAGGAGCTGGTCTTGAAAACCAGTGACTCAGCAATGAGCCGTGGGTTCGAATCCCACTCTCTCCGCCATTCTTTCCGAGGTTCTGACCGGCCATGGAGTGGTACCCAAGAGGCCGAAGGGGCTCCCCTGCTAAGGGAGTAGGCGTCTAAACAGCGCGCGAGGGTTCAAATCCCTCCCACTCCGCCACAGAAAATGACCCGCAACCATTGAGGTTGCGGGCTTTTTCATGTTTTGAGGAAAATGGGTTACCCTTATTTTACCCTTACGCGCATTTGAATGAATTTCTCCATTCGGTCGGCGCTCTCCTGTTTCATCTCCTCTGTGACGTGTCCATAGACGTCCAGCGTGAAGGCAGCGGTGGCATGGCCCAAGGTGTCCTGGACGGTTTTAATATCGTCCCCGGCCCGGATAGCCGCCACGGCGTAACTGTGCCGGAGATCGTGTACCCGCAGATCGGGACGGCCAATCGACGCCGCTGCGTCTTTCAAATGCCGGAACACCGTATACGGTACCAGATGGCCGCCGGTGGCATTGGTCCACACCAGATTGTCAGGGTTGAACCACAGCGGCCCGGCAATTAGCCTTTGCTCTGCCTGATGGGCACGTTGACGCCGCAAAATTTCCACGACAAACGGGGCTGGAGTAATGGTCCGGGGTTTGCTGTTTTTGGTCGGGGCAAGGTAATACTTGCCGCCGGCCTTTTTCTGTTTCTGGAGCTGCTGGCAGATGGTCACCACTCCCCTGTCCAGATCGACACAATCCCAGGTCAGCCCCAGCAGCTCCCCTTCCCGTAGACCGGTAAACAGGGCCATGGTCAGCGGTGCTTCAAACGGATCGCCCTCCAGGGCGCTCAACAGCTGCCGCATCTGCTCACTGTCCAGGGGCCGTATCTCAGGCCGCTGGTGCTTCGGCAGCGTACAAGCCGCCGCCGGGTTGGTTCCCAGTATTCCGTTTTTCACGGCCTGCTGCAATGCCTTATGTAGAATGCCATGGACATTGTGGACCGTCTTGGCCGACAGCTTTTCCCCCAGGCGATTATAAAATAGCTGGATATCATGGGGCTGCAGCTTGACCAGCTGTGCCGCACCCAGGCCGGGGATAATATGATTCCGAATGGCCGCCTGATACGCTGCCAGCGTCAGCGGTTTGATATCCACCAGATATGCTTCCTGCCAAATACCCAGCCAGGCCGCTACGGTCATTTTGACGGGATCGCGGTAGGTACCGTTATCTACGGCAGCGGCGGCGGCCTGGATTTTCTCCCGGACTTCCTTCTGGGTTTTACCGTAAAAGGAGCGCTGCTTCTGCCGCCCGGTGCCGGGATCACGTCCAACGGTCACACGGCCCTCCCAGTAGATGTATTCTTTTCCGTCACGGAGGACTGTCTTTTTGCGAATGCTGCCGCCACCAGCGGCACCTTTGCCTTTTGCCATACCATTCTCCCTCCTATGAATAGCCCGGTGTCCAGATTGGACACCGGGTTTTTATGTTTCCAAATCAGGCACAGCAGGACCAATCCGCCGTCTGCAAATATCATGAAACAGTAATCCAGTTGCCAGTGCGTCCGAACTGGCTTTGTGGCTGTCCTCCCGAATAATATGGAGAATATCCCGGCACAAATAGTCCAGCTTAAATTCAGCACACCATCCATATGTTTTACGGGCAAGCTCCAAGGTATCATAGCACTTTGTCTTTTTTAGCCCCCTGGTAATTTCCCACATGGCCCGTGAACCGTTTGTCAGCAGGAAATTGGCGTCAAAAGTAAGATTATGCCCTACAATCGGAAGACCGGCTCCAAGCAATTCATCCAGTGCAGGAATCACCTGCTCGATGTACGGCGCAGTTTCTACATCCTGCTCGGTAATGCCGTTCACTCTTTGGGCGGATGGATTCAACCCTTTTCGCGGCTTTACAAACGTGGAAAAACACTTTACCGTGGAAAAATTCGTAAACTGCACAGCTGCAATCTGGATGATTTCCGCATTGACTGGGGAAAGGCCCGTTGTTTCCAGGTCGATGACAATAAACGAACTGAGACGTGCTACGGAACTTCTGGCGGTAATATTGGTCACGTTCAACGGAAAAACATCATAGGATTTTTGCTCGGTTTGGCTCATATCCAGAATGGGGAAGCCAATTTCGGTGAGACTGGAGATCATGGTGGAATACGTTTCGCTATGGTCAATAAGTTCCTGCGCCCGCTTTTGTACGTCCCGCTGACGGGCAATCAGATCGCTTAAATAAACGTTATTTTGAGAATCCAGTGTAATGTAACCAAACAAATCATGGTACCATTTCCCGGGATAATTGGAGGATTGACAGTCCTGCAATATCCGTCGCAGTAAGTGCGGGTTACTGGGCGTTTGCTCAATGATCGCTACAAACTCGTCTACCGCCTGAACGGCTGTTCGTGCATCCGCAAGTGTGCAGGATTTAAACTGCAATTCTGTATGCGCATAAATTTCCCGCATATGCTGATACAGTTTTTCTGTCTCGGCAATCGCTGTTTCCTCGGCAAACCGCTCCCTTTTCTCCTTGGACAATCGTTCTGCTTCTATATTGGCTTCATGGCAGGAATAGCAGATATCGGTGTTTTCATAGAGGAAAAACTTCCTCTTACCGCATTGCGCACATCGTTTCATAAACAATTCCACCTGTGTGTTTATTGGTGTCCAAATTGGACACTTGAGATTATTGTGACCGGGTAAACAGCGTTGTCCCAGCATTATCTTTCACAAAGACTTGCGCCAGTCCATACTCTTTCGCGTAGTTGCCAAATACAGTATTGCCAATCCGGTCAATATCCTCTTGGCTGGCATCTCCGACAATAACAACGGCATAACTTTCGCCGTCAGCAGTTGAATAGACTTCATAGCCCTCAATGGCTCCATACCAGGATGTGGCCCATTCCGGGTTACCAGCGCCGCCAAAGCTGCCCAGCATCTCATCAGCCAGCAGCTGCGTGGTATCTTCATCCAGCGTTGCTTCTGATGCAGACGCGGCATCTGTAAACTCATAACGAAAGCCAAAAGAATGTTCCATTGTGATTCCCTCGGCGGTTTCAACGTTGATTCTCGCATAGGTACTGCTTCCAGGTCCCACTTCCTCCGGATAGATGGTGTCCTCTCCAACCATGGAGCCGGACGCATCATAAAAGCACACATGGACGGAGCCGGTAAATACTTGGTCGCTGTTATTCTGGATGTAGACAATCGCCTGGGACGTCATGGCATCCGGTTCAAAAGTCACCGCAATCAAATCCAGCTTTTTCTCTTTGTCCTCGGCAGGATCGGTTACAGGGGTTTCTTCCTCTGCATCCTCCACATCCTTATTGACTGCTTCATTGACTTCTTCTGTCTGCTGTTCTTCCGGTTCGGAATTTTCGGTCTGCTTCGGAGGACTGCTACAGGCAGCCAGCAAAAAGCAAAGGGCCAAAGTGAGCGCGATAAACTTTTTCATTCTTCTCTTTCCTTTCAAATGTTGTTTATATATCTAAACAAACAGGGGTAGACATTTGTTGAAATTTGTAGTATTCTATAAACATCAAATTATCCAGCATTAGGTAGGAGGGATTGCAATGGGTGACCCTTGTGAACTGACAGCAATAGATATGAGAATTATTACATTGATGCAGCGTCTGCCCCTCATAGAACAAAACCGCTATCTGGCTATTTTTGAGACTGCTCTAACATGGCCAGCATTGCTTTCTTCAAATCTGGATCTGCTTTCCTAAGTATTTCGTACAGTCTGATATCCGTTTCAGTAAACTGTCGCTCTGCCGGAGCGGCAGTTTTTTTTACATCGTTACTCCATTGAGAAACGGTATCTGCAACATCTTTTTCCAAAATATAGTCAACGGTACAGCCGAATACCATAGCAATTTTTTTTACCATCTCCAAGTCAGGCTCAGACCTTCCGGTCTCCCAGTTCGATACGGTGTTTTGCGCTACACTTAGAGCATTTGCTAAATCAGCCTGTTTCCAGTTCTTTTTTGCACGCAACTCTTTAATTCGATTCATGGTATCACCCCAGAAATATCATAAAACACGATATCCATTCCTGCAATAGAATATCGCAGTTGTTGAAATATTATCGCAGATATACTTGACAAATCGCATAATATGATTTATATAATATATATCGCAAAACGCGATACAGATATCGCAAAGGAGGTGTGCGAATGCTGATGCGTATTAGAGAATTGCGAAAATCAACCGGCATGCAGCAACGGCAGTTGGCCGAGCGGATGGGCGTTGCTCAAAATACGGTCTCCAACTGGGAAACAGAGCGGTATCTGCCTCCTTCGGATCAGCTGCCCCAGCTGGCCCGTGTGCTCAACTGCAAAATCGACGAGCTGTTTGTGGCGGGGCAATAAGGAGGTGCCTATGAAAATCCTGAAAGAATGGCTGAAAGGTACGTTTACCGGGCAATGGGAGGACGGCCACGTCCCCGACTGGGCCTGGGGAATCACCTGGGGTATCCAGATTGCAGCCATTATTATCAGCGTTGTTGTAATAGTATTGAAATTATGCTGACAACCAGCGCAACAACAGCAATCGCGGTAGTAATGACATACCGTATATTTTCTTTACGCTCTCTGGCTTTCAGTCTGGCTATTGTGTCCAGTTCTATCCGCCCCATGTCGCTGACGTTATAGGCAGCACATGGCCTACCATCCGATGATACACGGTTTAAGTCGCGGCGGAGGAGACCCGATTGATACATCTGTTCAACACGCTGCCGCGAAAAACCCGGCGCATTCAGACGTTCCATATCATTCATGGTCGGGGCAGACGGCTGGGACTGCATCCATTGCAGAAGTGAGAATTGTTCATTGCTTAGCATAAAAGTCTCTCCTTTCGAGGTCATCGTACCACGAAAATGAGAGTAACGCAATTTCCCTTTTACCCATTATCCCACGTTGGGAGGTGATTTTCCATGTACCAAAATAAGCCAAATGCCATTCAAAGGGCGCGGGCTGGTAGCGGTTTAACGCAGGAAGCCTTGGCCGAGCGGACCGGGTATTCCGATGATTCTATCCGGGCCTGGGAGTCCGGAGCCAGAGTTGCGTCACTGGAAGCTCTGAGTAAACTCCAGCTTGTGCTGGATGCCCCGTGGCTGACCGGTATGTATTTGACCGAGCAGAGCGACACCTTGCGCGAACTCCTGCCGGAGTTTCAGGTGGGCCGTCCACTGGCCCAGGCGGCGGCAACGTACATCAACTGCATCCTTGACCTGATGGACAATCGGGTGGACCGGAAGTTGCTGCAACTGGTAGCCGACGGAAAAATTGACGAGGTCGAGCAGCCGATCTTTGAGAAAATCCTGTCCATGGCCGAGGCAGCCAACCGGGCCTATTATGAAATGCGCTTTGCACAGCGCTGAAAGGAGTACATCATGGAAGAAATCATTGTTTTGTTGGAGCAAATCAAAGAGCAGCTGGCCGTGCGATCCAAGCTGATGCTTTCCGTGGATGAAGCAGCAAAACTCCTTGGTCTCTCCCCTCCTACGGTCCGCAATCTGGCTTATACCGCTGACTTCCCTGCCACCAAAATCGGTACCCGCACTATGATTTCTGCCAAGGGTTTGGCTGAGTGGGTAGATCGGCAGACAGCCAAGCCCATGTAGCTACTCAACTTTGCTGCCTTCCCGCGGGCGGCCGAACACGCCCGGATACCCTCTCTTTCTCTTTCCAATCTTGTCATGCCCAAGACTGGGCGGGC
>CALWXC010000017.1 GCA_944385415.1 uncultured Oscillospiraceae bacterium
ATTTAATAAAGAGAAACACAATTATACATACTTAAACCATAAAAAATCCGCACATTTTTCTGAGCGTGGAATGTCGAAGCACGTCACGGCAAGGCTTTCGAGGGCCTGCTGAACCGTTACTTCGGTTAATCTGAAAGAACAACATTTTAACCCCCTTGACAATAGGAAAATCCCTATTGTCAAGGGGGTTTCTGTGTTCTAAATGCGAAATGGATTTTAAAAATACCGTGCTGTTCATCCCGCTGCAAAATAAAAAAATTTTACGGTGGGTCCAAATATCTGTATGCTGAGTTCAGTCAAATTCCAATAATTTTGATGGCGGTACTTGCAGCGCCTCAGCAATGGATAGAAGTGTAGCTAGAGACATGCCCACAGAGAGGTTGGGCGCTTCAATCTGGCTCAGAAACCCCAGGGATATCCCTGCCTTTTCCGCAAGCTGCTCCTGGGTCATTCCTCTTTGCCTTCTCAGATACCCAATTTTCAAGCCGACAGCAACAAACTCATCCCTATATTTCGTGATATTCTCGTTCTTCATAGCAAAAGCCCTCCATGGATATTGTAGGGGCTTGAGCCGCAAATATTTATATGCTATAATCAAGATAAACTAAATATAAACTAGTAATTCATACAAGTGGGTGAGCGCATGGAACGAGAAATCAAACTCACAAAAAAATCCTCTTGCCGAGGAAATACTGGATATAAAGTTGTATCTGTTCGTATGAAAAAAGAAATGATCGACCGTTTGGACGCGCTGTCAGCGCAAACTTACCGTTCCAGAAATGGGTTAATCAATTTTTTATTGGACGCAGCAATCGACATTGTGAAAGTAGAAGAATAGCCTGCACAGGGAGCGGATTCCGCTCCCTGTTTTTGTACGCTTACAATCCCAGCAGCTGCTTTTTCTTGGCATCAAATTCCTCCTGGGAAATGACGCCGGTATCCAGCAGCTCCTTGAGCTGCTTTAATTCATCCATGTTGCTGCCGGCCGGGGCAGCAGGGGCCGGGCTGTTTTTCGTCAGGACCATCTTTTTATCCATAATGGCCGTTTTAATGGCAGGGCCATTTTTCAAAAACAGCGTCTTAAAGTTGATACCGCTGCCTTTCAGCTTCAACCCCTTGAGGCCCACCAGTTCCACGCTGTTGATATCCTGAATCATAAACTGCATGGATTTTTCCGGCTTCTTTTGGCAGGTTACTGTGGCTTCTTCCACTGACACCTGGCCGCGTCTGTCTGTCAGATAGAGTACCGTAAAGATCAGCAGCACCAGCAGCACGGCGTAAATGCACAGCATCAGAACCGGTGCATGGCTAAAGAGAAAATACCCCATGAAATACTCTGAAAAGCCCACATAGCGGAAGTAGTGGGGAATATAGGTGAGATCATCGTATCCCATGGCTTCCAGTGCGTCTTCCATGGCGTCCCGAATGGCGCCGCTGTATTCGTTCCAGTTCTGTCCCAGGTAGCTGGTACGGGTCATGTCCATATAGAGATCGTGGATGACTTCCTCCCGGTCCGGTGAATCGTACTCCGAAGATGCCAGGGCCGCACAGACCAGGCCGGCATCCTGGATTTCCTTTTATCCGGCGTATTTGACAGCCGCAAAGCTGAAAAACGCGACAATCACCACCAGCCAGATAATGAGAAACACCTTACCCCATTTTAATTTTTCGCTTTTGAGTTCGTTTGTGGTTGTTTGATTCATCAGTTTCTCCTCCTTTAAGTATACCTTGGCCCGGAATTGGCGCCGGGCTTCCTTACAGACCATGTTACTCAGCCAACCACCGTAAAACAATATCCTGGCTGCATAGTGTTTTGTGCAAACCGATAAAAAAACAGACCACACCGGTGCGGGTGGGCAGCAATTTATTACCATGGAGAAAATAGGACATGTTTCCACTCTTTTCTATTGATTTAGTGTTTTTATATTCGAAAGTTTTTAAGACAAGTTTCCAAAAACGCATAAATTTCCTGTATAATTCTCGTTTTTTACGGTAATTTTGTCTAAATTATATAAAAAGTCAATTGCATTTCCCATTATTTTCTGCTAGTATGAAATCAGATCATTTTACCATTGCTTCCTCTGATTGGAATGGAGTCCAGTCCTTTTTCAGGCGGCAAGCACAACAGTAAAAATGGATCGGCCTGTACGCAAAGGCGAGAGAGGAGAAGGCCATCCCGGTTTTTCTCACAGGATTCCGCAACAGCAGAGGAGGTATGTCCACCACCCACACATCGGAAACCGGAGCGTGGCTTGCCGCGGTATCACTTGCAGAAAGGATGGTTACTGTACTATGCGAAAACGACTAAACAGAGTTCTCTCCGCCGCGTTGAGCGCAGTCATGCTGCTCTCTCTGTGGCCCACGGCAGCACTTGCCGCCCCAACCAGCACCAGCCATGAACCAACCTCTGAGCAATCCCTTTTAACGGACGATATTGTCACATCTACGCCGGCTGCGGCGCCCTCCAATGGAGACGCCTATACGGTGGGCGATGATACCGTGCTGCGAGACGGCATGGAAGTCGTTATTTATAACCCGGCATACAAAAAGACGCTGTCGGGTGTTTATGCCGGCTTTTACAACACCGGTACCGACATCACCATGGATGGAGCCACCATTTCCGGCTTCTCCACCAATGATGTATGGACGGTTTCCGATAACAACAACGGTACCTGGTCCTTCGCCTATGAAGGCCAGAAAATTGGTATGGGTGACAGTCATTCCAGTATGCCATTGGGAGAAAAGCATAACACCTGGACTTTGGAAGCCGCTTCCGATGGTCTGTACTACATTAAGAACGTCGGCCGCAATGCATATATGGAATGGTATGCTTCCAAAAACAATTGGAGCGGCTATGGGGAAATCTCCCCCGGCAGCGAGGGAATGTTCGCATTGGGCTTTTATGACGTAAGCGATGTGGAAGTGCCCGCTCCGCCCACGCCGGAAGGCCCCGATCTGCCCTTTAAAGCTGGCGATACCGTTGTCATTTACAATGTTGGCGCCAATGGCGTTCTGGCCGGACAGGATGACAACGTGACCAGCCCCACAATTGAAAATGCCGCAGCCACCGTCAGCGGCACCACTGCAACGCCCGCCAACGGCGGCCGTGTGTTCACCGCAGAGCAGAACGGTGAATGGTGGCGCTTCAAGACCGAGCATGACGGCTACCTCTGCTCCAACGGCACCGGCAGCAATTCGTTCTACTCCAAGGATGTTTCCGAAGATGCCGACTGGAAGCTGACCGCATTCAACGGCGGCTTCAGTATGATGAGCCGCACAGCCAAATATCAGAACAGCAGCGGCAAAATAAACGACCAGTACTTAGAATACTACAGCGATTCCTACAAGACTTACAGCTTGTACAACGACAGTGACAAGGACATTTATACCTTCCAGTTCTACACAGTGGATGGCGGCCTCACAATCACCGACGGCGTGGTCAATGCGCCGGTGGTGACCTTCGGCGAGCTGCCCAACGCCTATGTCAGCCAGGATTACACGGTTTCCTTTACCGTGGACGCCGTCTTCGGCGTCAAGGACGAACCGGAGGCCAAATACGGCGAGACGGTGGCCAAGCTCACCAATACCAACGGCACTTACTCTTTCACCATTCCCGGCACGGAACTGACTGCCGGCGACATGGCCATTACCGTCACCGGTACGGATACCAAGGATGTGTCCTTTACCGGTACCGCCAAGCTGACCGTGGTGGACGAGCCGGTCATCAGCGCGGTCTCTCCCGCCGCCGGCTCCCAGACCGGTGACAACAAGCAGCCTACCATTCAGGTGGACTTTGCCAACGCCGGTGAGAATCCCACGGTGGTACTGACGCTCAAGGGCCCCACCAGCACACTTCTGGACAAGCAGCCCATGACCGTTCAGGGTAATTCCGCCACCTACGCGGTTTCCGATGCCCTGTCCGATGGGCGGTATACCGCCACCGTTACCGTCACCCGCACTGACAGCAAATCTGTGGAGCGTGCTTGGAGCTTCCTGATTGGTACCTCTCAGTATCAGCTCTACTTCGGCCAGCTCCACTCCCACACCGCTGAATACTCCGACGGTGCAGGCACCTTGCAGGAAGGCCTGGACTATGTGGCCAACCTGCCGGAAAACGCCAATGTGGACTTTGTGGCCTTTACGGACCACTCCAACTATTTTGACACCAGCAGTGATGCCAATCCCGAGGCCGCCCTCTATGACCCCAGCCAGATGACGGCATCCAGCCGCGACAAGTGGAGCACCTACCGCAATACGGTGGCTGCGTTCAATGAGCAGTACGCCGGTACCCGGGTGGCCCTGGCCGGCTTTGAGATGACCTGGTCCGGCGGTCCCGGCCATATCAACACCTTCAATACCCTCGGCCTTGTCTCCCGCAACAACAAGACCCTCAACAGCAAGGAATCCGACGCCGGTATGAAGGCCTACTATGAACTGCTGAAAAACGAGGCTCTGGCCGATTCTGTCAGCCAGTTCAACCACCCCGGCGCCACCTTCGGCACCTTTGCGGATTTCGCCTACTATGATCCCGTCATCGATTCGCGGATGCATCTGGTAGAAGTGGGCAACGGCGAAGGCGCCATCGGCTCCGGCGGCTACTTCCCCAGCTACTCCTATTACATCATGGCCCTGGATAAGGGCTGGCACGTAGCCCCCACCAACAACCAGGACAACCACAAGGGCAAATGGGGCAATGCCAACGACGCCCGTGACGTGGTTCTGACGGATAATTTCAGCCAGGATGGCATTTATGAGGCCATCCGCAACTATCGCGTCTACGCCACCGAAGACAAGAACCTGGAAATCAACTACACCCTCAACGATCAGGTCCTCGGCTCCATCATCGAGCAGGTTCCGGAGACTGTGAACATCAATGTCAATCTCTTTGACCCCGATGCCTCCGATTCTACCGCCAAGGTGGAAGTGGTGGTCAACACCGGTAAGGTTGCCCATACCTGGAGCGACGCCTCCGAACTGGAAGCCGGCAGCCTGTCCTGCACCCTCCCCGCCGACTACACCTACTACTTTATCCGTGTGACCCAGAGCGACGGTGATATTGCGGTCACGGCCCCCGTCTGGGTGGGCGAGACCCTGAAACTGGGTATCTCCTCTGTGGAGTGCGGCACCTCCATCCCCGTCACCGGCGAGGCTGTGGAGCTGAAAACCAACCTGTTCAACAGTGAGTCGTCTCCCGCCACCATCCAGTCCATCACCTACACCAGCAATGGTACGGTTCTGGGCACCCAGACCGGTCTGGGTGAGCTGGCTGCTTCCTCCACGCAGACTGTCAGCTGGGCCTTTGTACCCACCGAAGCCCGCCTGACCACCATCACCGTGGCGGTCACCCTGGTACAGGATGGGAAGGAGTTCACCTACACCAGTGACATCACGTTGGATGTCCTGGACGCGGCCAGACTGGTCTATGTGGGCATCGACGCTTCCCACCACAATGAGTATGTCAACGGCAACTACAACAAGTCCATGGGCAACTTCAGCACCCTGGCCGCCGGGTATGCCGTGCGCACCGTGGAGCTGAACACCAGCGCGGACCTGCTGGCCGCCTGTGAAAATGCCAACGGCAAGTATCGGGCCATCGTGCTCACCGCGCCTTCCCGCCGTGACGGCGACGCCCTGCGCGATCCCTACGACAACTACCGTGACGAGGAAATCGCCGCTCTGAAAGCGTTTAACGCCGCAGGCGGCATGGTGATTCTGGCCGGTTGGTCGGACTACTATGAGAGCTACAAGGACTTCCCGGAAGCGGACCACATGGCGGCCCAGCAGAACAAGATTCTGGAAGCACTGGGTTCCTCCCTGCGCATCAGCGACGACGCCACGGTGGACGACACCCTCAACGGCGGTCAGTCCCAGCGGCTCTACCTCTCCACCTACAACTGGGATCACTTCCTGATGGAAGGTGTGGAATTTGATGCCGACCATCCCAACGACAACAAGTACTCCCAGCTGTTCAGCCAGTACGGCGGCGCGTCCATCTACGCGGTGGATGCTTCCGGCCAGCCTACGGCCACCCTGCCGGAGACGGTTTCTCCCGTGGTCTACGGCCATGCCACCACCTACTCCAAGGACAGTGACGCAATGGGCGTCAGCGGCGATGCCGTGCCCACCTATCCCGTGGCCGACGGCGACAACCGTCTGATGATTCTGGCCACCGAAGAGCTACCCGGTCAGGGCCTCATCGTGGTTTCCGGCGCGGCGTTCCTGTCCAACTTCGAGGTCCAGGCCCAGGTGGACTCCGCCGCAGAAAAGAACTATTCCAACTACAACATCTGTGAAAACCTCGTAAACTACATCAATCCCACCACCATCAGCCCCATTTCGGAAGTTCAGGCCCAAAAGAATGAAGGCGTCAAGTACACCATTGAGGGCATCGTCACGTCCAACGCCTCCGGCTACGACAAGGACACCGCTTTCTTTGACTGCATCTATGTGCAGGACGATACCGCCGGTATCAACGCTTTCCCTGTGGCAGGCAACTTCCAGATCGGTGACCGGGTCCGGATCACCGGTACCACCTCCTCCTACCAGGGCGAGCGGCAGATTGCCGTCTCCTCCATCACCAAGATCGGCACCGGCACTGTGCCCGCTCCCAAGGAGATCACCGCTGCACAGCTGAATGACTGCTCTTATCTGGGCAGCCTGGTTACCCTGCGCGGTACTGTGGTATCCTTTGAATCCGCCAACGGTCTCATCCAGACCATCCTGGTGCGCGACAGCGCCGGAACCATTGGCCGCGTCTTTATCGACGGTTATATTACCAAGGATGCCGAAGTGCAGGGGCTGAGCGAAGGCCGCTACATCGTCGCCACCGGTCTGGCCTCCTACGATACGTCCTTTGCCGGCGAACCGGCCCGTATCCGCATCCGTGACCGCGCCGACATCGTCTGCACCGACGCGCCTTCCGGCGGCGGCAGCAGTGGCGGCGGCTCCTCCAGCTCGGGCGGCTCCTCCACCAGCGACAAGACGGAGACCGTCACAAATCCCGACGGTTCTACCACCACCACGGTGACCAAGGCCGACGGCACTGTGATCGAAACGGCCAAGCGTCCGGACGGTTCCTCCGAATCGGTGGAGACCAAGCCCGACGGCACCGTTACCACCACACGCAAGGAAGCCAACGGCGCCACCTCCACCACCGTCACCACCGGTGGCAAGACCACAGCGCAGGTGAACATCCCCGCCGATGTGGTATCCTCCGCCGTCTCTCAAAAGCAGCCCGTCTCTCTGCCCTTGCCCGCACTCTCCGCATCCTCCAACACGGAGAAGGCCCCTGCGGTCACGGTGGGTCTGAGCGGCAAGAAGAACGTTGCTGTGGAGATTCCTGTGGCGAATGCCGATTACGGCACGGTGGCCATGCTGCAAAAGGCAGACGGCAGCCTGGTGCTGCTGCGCGGCACCCTTCCCTCCGACAACGGCGTGACCGTGTCCCTGTCCGATGGCGATACGGTGAAGCTGGTCAACAATGCCCGGAGTTTCTCGGATATCCCCAACGGTCACTGGTCCAGCGACTCCATCGACTTTGTCACCAGCCGCGAACTGTTCAACGGTACCAGCGATACTGCATTCTCTCCCAGCTCCAACATGACCCGCGGCATGCTGTGGACCGTCTTGGCCCGCATGGATGGCGTAAACACCAACTCCGGCTCCACCTGGTATGAGGCAGGCAGAGCGTGGGCCATGGCCTCCGGCATCTCCGATGGTACCAACGTGGATGCTCCGCACACGAGAGAACAGCTGGTCACCATGCTTTGGCGTTACGCCGGCAGCCCCGCTGTCAATTACGATCTGAGCCGTTACTCCGACAGCCACAGCGTCAGCGATTGGGCTCAGACGGCCATGGCTTGGGCTGTGGAGCAGGGTTTGATCCAGGGTTCCGGCAACAATCTGCTGACCCCCGGCACGCTGGCTACCCGTGAGCAGGTTGCAACCATTCTGACCCGCTTTGTCATGACGGTACAGCCGTTCTGATTCCCATACGTGCCGTGCCCTCCATGCGGCACGGCACCCCACAGAACCGGACACACTTCGTGCAATCAAACACGGATGAAGCGTTGAGAGCGGGTTCCGTATCACACCATATCGCACACCAATTCCCGACTGCGTCGGTTCTACCGGCGCAGCCGGGATGGGCCGTTTTTCCGTATTTTTGCGGCCCACAGACCGTATTGAGAGAGAGGAGCATGTCAATGCCCGGTAAGATCACACCCCGCCGTCTGGCGTCTGCAGGAGTGGGCCTGCTGCTTTTTTTGGTGCTGCTTTTGGGCGGCCTGTTTCTGCGGCAGGAGCAGACAGAGCTGACCGCCGCGCAAAAACGGCTGTTTGCACCGGCTAAGGTGACGGCCATTTTGGCAGACAACGCCCAGCCGGAGCCGTGGAGCGAGGGACTGCGGTTGGGTGCGCAGCAGTTGGAACTGGAGATTCTCCGTGGACCCTACAAGGGCGCTGTGCTCCAGGGCGTCAACTATCTCAGCGCCTATGCCAATGTGGATTGTCAGGTGGGGACGCGGGTCATCGTCCGGCTGGATCTGGACGACGCCGGAAAGCCCTATATTCTCTCCATTCCCAACTATGACCGGGGGACGGTCCTGCTGGCCATGGTGGGTGTCTTTGCACTGATCCTTGTGCTGATCGGCGGCAAAAAAGGCGTCATGGCGCTGCTGGGGTTGGCTTACACCTTGGCAGGCGTCTGGTTCCTGCTGATTCCCATGGTGCTGCGGGGCGCACCGCCCATCCCGGCTGCGGTGGCCGTGGCGGCGCTGACGGCGGCAGCTTCGCTGCTGCTGCTGACAGGATTCACCCGGAAAACCCTGTGTGCTGGTCTGGGCTGTATCTGCGGCGTGGCCGCTGCCGGTCTCTTCGCCTGGATTGTGGGCAAAATCACGCCCATCAGCGGGTTTAATATGGGGGAGGCGGAGGATTTGGTACTCCGGGCCGGAGAACAACCGCTGGAAATTCGCGGTCTTTTGATCAGCGGCATCCTCATTGCCTCCCTGGGTGCGGTCATGGATGTGGCCATGTCCATCTCCTCGGCTTGCAGCGAACTACAGGCCCTGGACCCCAAAATCACCGCCGGTCGGCTGTTCCGGTCCGGTATGAACATCGGCCGCGACGCCATGGGTACCATGGCCAATACGCTGATTCTGGCCTTTGCAGGTGCATCCTTCAACCTGCTGCTGCTGTTTCAGGTCTATGGATACCCCATGATTCAGATTTTCAACAGTGACGCCATGGCTATCGAGTTGATTCAGAGTATTTCCGGTTCTGTGGGCATTCTTTTGACTGTGCCTCTGGTCTCGCTCTTTGCGGCGCTGCTGCTGACCTGTTCCTTTCAAAAAAAACCAGCCAATCCGTCCAAATAATTCCTGCCAGCTATTCCCACATATTTTGCTTGCGAAACGCTGAAAGATTGTATATAATCGGACTGCCGCAATGCTGCGGCCAATTCTGATTGCATTCTACAGGAGCGTATTGACATGAAACTCAGCGCAAGAAATCAATTCAAGGGCACCGTTGTGGCCATCGAAGAAGGCGCTGTCAACGGCATTGTCCGCATCGATATCGGCGGCGGCAACGTCATCACCTCCACCATCTCTATGGGTTCCATCCGGGAGCTGGGTCTGAAGGTGGGCGGCGAAGCCTACGCCATTATCAAGGCTACCTCCGTCATGGTGGGCGTGGATCACTGATCCGCCGGACGGCCACACCCAGGGGGACCGCCCAGCGGTCCCCCTGGGTTATTTTTGCAGCCGCTGGACGGCATGGAAGGAGCATGGAAAAAACCATGGGTACATACTGGAATCGGTTCTGTCAATGGATGGGGCACACCCGTCTGTACATCATTGCCATGGCAAAATGGCTGACACTGGCTGTGGTAGTGGGCGGCTTCTGCGGTCTTATCGGCACGGCCTTTCATATGGGCATTCACGAAGCCGAAGTACTGCGGACTGCCCAACCCTGGCTCCTGTTCTGTCTGCCCCTGGCCGGTCTGGCCATTGTAGGCCTGTACCGGCTGCTGCGGGCCGAGGGATTAGGCACCAACGACATCATAGAAGCCGTCCACCACGGCAAGCCCCTGACCATCCGCCTGCTGCCCTCTATCTTTATGGGCACCATGCTGACCCACCTGTGCGGTGGCTCCGCCGGACGCGAGGGCGCGGCCTTGCAGATGGGCGGCACGGTGGGCTGGAACGTGGGGCGACTGTTCCATCTCGATGACCGGGACCTGCGGACGGCCACCCTCTGCGGTATGGCGGCCTTTTTCTCCGCCCTCTTCGGTACGCCTTTGACGGCCTCAGTTTTCGCCATTGTGGTCATCAGCATCGGCGTCCTTTACCATGCGGCGTTTATTCCCTGTCTGACGGCCTCCCTGGTGGCCTACTGGATTTCGGTCAAGCTGGGCGTTGCCCCCACTCGATTTACGGTGGCAGCGCCGGAACTGGCCGCTGTTCCTCTGATTCAAGTGGCTATATTGGCCGTGGGCTGCGGTCTGGTGGCCCTGTTGTTCTGCCGCATTCTCCACGGGACGGAACATCTGCTGAAGCACCGTATTCCTAACCCGTGGCTGCGGGTAGTCCTGGGCGGCATGGCCGTTATCGTCCTGACGTTGCTATGCGGGACCAGAGATTACAACGGCGCCGGTATGAGCATCATTACTGCCGCCGTAGAGCAGGGGACCGTTCGGCCCGAGGCCTTTCTGCTGAAAATGATTTTTACCGCCGTGACGCTGGCTGCTGGATTCAAAGGCGGCGAGGTGGTGCCGTCCTTCTTTGTGGGAGCCACTTTCGGCTGTGCCGTGGGGCCTTTGCTGGGATTACCGGCTGGATTCTCTGCTGCCGTGGGTCTGGCGGCCGTGTTCTGCGGCGTCACCAATTGCCCCCTGGCCTCCATCTTCCTGTCGGTGGAGCTCTTCGGTGATGGCGGTCTTCTGTACTTCGCTGCCGCCTGCGCTATCAGCTACGTCCTGTCCGGTTACGATGGGCTCTACTCCAGCCAGACCATTCTATATTCCAAGCTTAAGGCCCAGTACATCAACGTTCGGACCACTCACCATCACGCCGGTCAGCAACATTGAAAGAACAGGCACCCATAGCGGCACGTTTCCATAGAATAGTACGACCGCGGCAGTCCGTGCCGCGGAATTATCCTTGGAAACGGAGTGGATACCCCCATGTCTATGCCCAATATCCCCAATCTGAATCCTCAGATCAGCGTCAACCGCGATGACGCCGTCAACATCATTCTCAGCTCCATCGGTATGGAGGAACTGTCCCTGGCCCACATTCTCAACGCCGAGGCCGAGAAAATCCAGTTTGCCCTGGGTACGCTGGAAACCGCCGGCGGTCAGGCTTCCAGCATGACCGACATCCTGGAGACCAACAAGCTGGCCAGCAAGATGGTCCGCAACGTCATCAAGAACCAGATGCTCCTGAGCATGAAGATGGAGGGATACGGTGGATCTGGCCGAGCAGGTACAGCCTGTCACCCAGCCTGTGACGCCGCCTGTCACCCAGCCCGTCGTTCCGCCCGTCACCGAACCTGTCACCCCGCCCGTCACCGAGCCCATCGCCTGACGAGAAAAACGCCGTGGACGTCTGACCGTCCACGGCGTTTTCGTATATAACTTTTAATGTGTTTTGGGCCGTCCCAGCCACAGGAACACCGCTGTTGCCGCCAGCAGCACCGGCCATCGTCCCTGCAAGGCCAAGCCCTGGGGCGTCAGCCACGATAGCCGTTCCAGCCAGGGAGAAAACTGGTCCAACGGGCAGAAGCAACCGCCCAGCAGGGAAGTGATCAGGGCCAGGAATGGGGCCAGCAAATCCACCCGGCCCCCGACACCCGCCAGTCGTGTCAACGCCCGGACCACCGCACCCACGGCCAGCACATAGGCCCCCACGGAAAGCCAGTCCGCCGGTGCGGCGCCCAGAGACCACAGTGACAGGCCGCCCACAATCGCCCCTGTGAGCCACAGGCTCAACAGGTCCGTTCCATAGGACACGATTCGGCCGCCGTGGACCGACGCCATGCGCTGTTCCACTCGCATCGCGTCAGGGCGAGCCATCCAGGCCCCCCAGGTCAGCAGGGTAAAGAGAATCAGCAGCAGCGTGCCGCCCAGGGATGGAGCCGTGGCGCTCCAGGGAGCTGCCGCACCGTCTTGGGCTGTTACCGCATAGAGAGGCGGCAAATCCTCATACCGCTGGTCCATGGCCGCCAGCAATTCCATTTTCTCTTCTGCCGTCAAAGGTCGCTCCAGCAGTCGTTCCGCATCGTCCAGTCCCCGCAGCCGGGCCCGCTGGGCCGTCACCTGTCCGGCTACGATTTCTCTGGCCGCCTGATTGGAAGCCGCCGCCGCGGCACTTTCATAGGACAAGGGCAACGGTTCTCCCTCTGCCAAAGCGGTTCCGTAGCCCTTGCCAATGGTCAGCACACCCTCGGCGTCGCCCCAACGAAGGACAGACGCGGTTTCGTCCCGCTCCACTGGGTGCAGGGCCAAGCCCTCTACCTGTTTCAGCCGTTCCAATAGATCGTTGGCTTCGGGGCTTTGGTCCTCCTGCACCACGGCCACCGCCAGAGCCGCTGGTGTGGAATCCCCGGTGGCCTGACGGGACACCGCGCCACAAAGCAGCGCCACGGCGCACAGGGCGAGCACGCCCAACATCCCGCCGGACATGGCCCGGCTTTTCAAGGCCGTTGGTCCAGCCCACCGGCCCGGCGGCAGCGGGAAATCCCGTCCGGACCGCCTTTGCTGGTCCACCGCCAGACTACACTCCAGCCGCCGCCAGGACCACAGCAGCCCGCCCACCCCCAGGGCCAGGGGCCACAGCAGGGCAGGGGAGAGGCCCGTCTCCAGCCCCACGGTCAGCTGATAGGGCAGCGTCAACCGCGCCACCCCATGGAGCCAGTCGGGCAGCAGGGGTAGGGGATAGACTGCGCCACCGGCCAATAAATTCAACAGCAAAAACACATTGCCTCGCCGCTGCGCCGCCGCGCCGTCCTTGGCCGTCACTGCCAGTATCAGCAGCACGCCCCAGGCCCCTACATACACCAGGAGCATGCTCAACAGTGCCCGCAGCAGAATTTCCCGACAAAACAGCACCAGGACTACCGCCAGTGTGGGCAGTGTAAGCAGCAGCCCCGTCACCAGTTTGGCAAAAAGGAAAGGCAGCATGGACCCACCGGCGACCCGATACCGGGCCAGCAGTCCCGTATCCCGTTCCCCAGGCACCGCCTGCACCGACGCCATGGGGAAGAACAGGCACAGCATGGACAGGGCGCACAGCCGCAAGGCCGATTGCACCGTATTGGCTGTATCAACGGCCGTCAGCTCCGTATCAAAGACCAACTGCCGCCCCAATGCGTCCCGCAGCAGCCGGTTGGAAAACTCCTCCCACAGCTGGGCCTGCTCCTGCTGGTCCAGCGGACCGTAACAAAACGCATAGACCGCCAGATGGACGCTTTCATTGGCAGCGATGATATCCAAGACCGAAGTAAACACGGCACGGATTAAACTCGACTCCAGGGGCATGTCCTCATTCAGGGCCAGTTCTACGGTCACAGGCTCCATGGTGTAGAGGTCATAGAAAAAATCTTTGGGAATGGTGACAACGGCGGCCGCTCCCCGGTCCATCAATGATGCGTCGGTGGCGCTTCCGCCGTCGATAATCTCTGAAAACAATTCCACCTGCTTCATCTGTCCGATAAGGGAGGCGGACATCAACGTTTGGTCCTCGTCCCGGACCGCAATGGGGAAGGGCTCCACATAGGCCCCCTGGCTCAAATCGCCGCCGCCCAGGGCCAGCGCCCCCAACAGCACCAGAGACAGCGCCAGGGACACCACGCCGGACCGGCGAAAAAACAGCCGCAAGTCCTTGGTCAGCAGGGCACAAAACCGCTTCATAGGCGCTGCTCCTCCACAACCATTCCCTGATCCAGGGTCACAATGCGGCTGCAAACCCGCTCCAGCTCTGAGTGGTGATGGCTGATAAGCACCATAGTGCAGCCCTGGCCCCGCAGGTGGAGCAGCAGCGACAAAATCTGCTCCACCGACTGTGGATCGGCTCCGGCTGTGGGTTCGTCCAACAGCAGCAGCTGCGGTGACGCCATCAAGGCCGTGGCCAGCTGCAGCCGCCGCTGCATACCGCCGGAGAATGCGCCCACCGTGTCATCAGCCCGGTCCAACAGGTCCAGCTGCTCCAGCAGCCAGCGCCCCCGGACCGGCAAAATTTTGGAGGGCATCCCGTAGACCCGCCCCCAGAATCGCAGATTGTCCCAGGCCGACAGGCTTTCATACAGGGCAATCTCCTGGGGTACATAGGCGGTGAATCGTTCCCATTGGGACGGACGTTCCACCGTACCCCGGTCCGGCCGGTACAGTCCGGCCAGAACCTTGAGCAGGGTGCTTTTGCCCGCACCGTTACGGCCCTGAAGCCCCAAAACCTCCCCCTGGTCCAAAACCAGGGAGAGGGGACCCACACCGGGACCGCCGGGGCCAAACCGTTTTTCCATCTGCTCCAGCCGCAGCTGAGCATGCGTTGCGTGCTCCATCAGTACGATGCGCTGAGCAGCGCCGACAGAGATTCCATAAGGCTGCTCTGAATGAGCATGCTCAGCTCTGCTAGATCGTCGTCGGTCATAGAGGTGATATCCACCTCGTCCCCCTCAGGCAGCTGGATGGTGGCATCCTTGTCACTGGAGTAGAATCGCAATGTCACCCCGTCGAATCCTGTGGTTGAATAGAAGTCGTCGCCGGTAAAGGTCATTACAATGTCAGTACCGCCGCCCGCGCTCTTCTTTACAGTCATTTCTACTGTCATCTGTGTGCCGTAGTCCTGGACGGTGAAAACATAGCTGCCGTAGGCGGTACCCAACGGCGACAGTTTCTCAGGGTCGATGTCCTGATATTCCATGGAGAGTATGGTTTCGCCCCATTCCTTCATGGTCGCAGAGCCGCTGTAGGCGCCGCCGTCCTTGGTATACTCCGCTTCTATTACCACGGAAGGTCCATCCTCGGAATAGACATCGTTGATGTAAGCCACATCCCGGCGGCCCTTGGATTCCTTGCCTGCGGATTCATAGACGTAGGTATCCATCGGATCGTCCGCCAGACCGAGCCCCTGATAACACACCCGGCCATCGGCATAGCCCACGGTCCAGGTAAAGCCTGCGTCCGCAACCTGCTGGCCAATCTCAGCGGCAGATTCCCGCAGGGAGGCGGCAGCTTCGTCCAGGCTCTGCTGCAAGGTGGCGTCCAAATCCTCCACATTCAATGCCTGCTCCACCAAAGCCAGATTATTCCCCGCCAGAGACAGGACAAATTCCCGCAGGTCCTCATCCTGTTCCAGCGCATCGGCCAGCCGCAGCAGCATATTCTCCACATCCTTGGCTGTAGGGCGGAAGATATAGCGGGTGCCCTTGACCGTCTCGCCCAGGTACGGCAATTCGATGTCCTGGTTCTGTTCCACCGTCACATTGTCCTCAGTGGCCGTAGCGATGACCACCTCAAAGTAGGATTTAAGCAGAGCTGTCATAGTGTCCTTGGACAACTCGGGCAGTGCCAGTTCCGTTACCTCGATGCCTGTGTTTTCATAGATGAGCTGCTTTAAATCGAGAACATACCGGTTGTCTGTAATCTCCGGCATAGCCAAAGTCAACATACCGTCGTCCAGAGCCACCACACCGTGGAGCACATCGCTGCCCATCAGCTGTAACGTGGCGTCCAGGGCAAATGCGTCCCGCTGGGTTTCCAGGCCCATTCGCAAAGCCGTCCCGTCCAGATACAGATCATATTCCGGTACACCGGTTTCCACTGTCAATGTGATATCGGTGGAAATGTTGGTCATGGCATTATACTGATCCACCAACTGTTCCACATAGGTCACGCCGCTGTCCAGCAAAAACTCCCGTTGTACTCCGGCAAAGGAGTCATCTCCGCCTTTTAGCGCCCCGGTAATGCCAAATATCGCCACCACCAGAACCACCACAGCAGCGGCCGCCAGAATCGCCACCTTGCCGATGCCTTTTCCACTGCCCTGGGGTGCTGCCGGTGTCGGCGTCACCTCGGGCATTGGCGGCGGTGTGGGCTGGGCCGCCGCTGCCGGCGTCGTGGCCGGACTTTCGGTGTTCTCCAAAGACATCGCGCCGCAATTGCTGCAAAATACATCCTGATCGTTCATGGTATGTCCGCAGTTTGCGCATGTTTTCATGCTGATTCCCTCCATTTCTCACTGCCCGTGTAGGCGGGCATAATATAGTCTCATTATAGCTGACACGTTGTTTCTTTGCAATCGCCTAGCATCTTCTGGACAGGAAAAAGCCTAACTTTCGCAAAAAGTTGGGCTTTTTTGTAGGATGCTTATTTGGCTTTCTCACGAGTCAGTTTTCCCTTTGCAGCGCAAATAAACTGAATTATCTGTAAAGGTCTTCTCGCAACCTATATATTAAATCATCAAAATGTTCCTTATCCTTATATTCAATAAAAGACATAATTTTTTCTATTAATGTGTTGTCTTTTGTAATTAGTTGTATTTTGGGAATAGCCATCTTCAAGTCATTTAGCGCATTATGTATATTTTCTTGGTCAGATAATTCCTGAATATTATATCTTGCAACTCCCAAAGAATACTTTGCTTCTTGTGGATAAAGTACAATTTGCGCAAAGACCACTATTGATTCATACACTCTTTTCTTCTCGTCAAAAATATATTTCTGCTTTTCCTGCCTTGGCGTGAAAATGAAAGTTGATAAGGCTAAAGTAACCAAAGAGGAACCAAGTATGCTAATAACAATTGATATTACGCTTTCTATGCCCATTTTTTCCTATTCCCCCATTAATGCCTTGTTATATAGTGTTCCCACACTCCATATCAATGGCCAACGAAACCGTAATATAGTCCTCATATTCTTATGGCTAAATTTATCAACTCTGGCATTATTATCCCTTATAGCAGGAAAGTGGACCAATCTAAGAATTTCTACAAAACTTCTCTTTCTAGCAACACTATTGTCTCGATATGGGCACAACGTGGGAACATATCCACCGCTTTTGTCGTGTGCAAGACGTAGCCCTTTTCCCGCAGCAGTCCGATGTCCCGGGCCAGAGTAGCCGGATCACAGGACACATACACAATGCGTTCCGGCGCCATCTGCGCCATGGCGTCCACCACGGCAGGGGAGAGGCCCTTCCGGGGCGGGTCCACCATAATCACCTGAGGTGCGACGCCCTCCCGGGCGAACCGCTCGGCAGCCTGTCCGGCATCGCCGCAGAAAAACTCCACATTGTCAATGCCGTTGCGCTTGGCGTTTTCCCAGGCGTCCGCAATGGCCGCATCGATGATCTCCACGCCGTAGACCTTTCCGGCTTTCCGGGCCATGCACAGGGTGATGGTGCCGGTGCCGCAGTACAAATCCAGGGCCGTGGTATCGGCATCTAACTGGGCCAGTTCCAATGCCGTATCATAGAGCCGCTGGGCCTGCTGCCGGTTGACCTGAAAGAAGGACCGGGGCGACAGGCGGAATTTCAAGCCGCACAGCGTTTCCTCCAAATAGCCCTGGCCCCACAGCGTTTCAAACCGGTCACCTAAAACGCTGTTGCCGGGTCGGCGGTTGATATTCCAGACCAGCCCCACCAAATCCGGTACGGCTGCCTGCACCAGCTGCAACAGGGTATCCGCTACCTCCGGTACACCGCCGTTGGCCACGATACAGACCAGCGTACCGGTGGACGCCGTCCGGACATAGATGTGGCGGACCAATCCCCGCTGGGAGCCTTCGTCATAGGCAGAAATGTTTTCTAATTCCATCCATTCCATGACGGCGGTTTTGACCGCATCGGCCCGCGGGTCCTGAATCCGACACCGCTGCACCGGCAGGATTTCATGGCTGCGAGCCATATAGAATCCCGCCACCGGCTGGCCGAAGTCACTGGCCCCCACGGGGAACTGAGCCTTATTGCGGTAGCCCTCCATGGTACCCGGCAGAACGGTCACCTCGCCCGGGTCCACACCGCCAATACGGCTGATGGCGTCCCGAACCCGCTGGCCTTTCAGCCGCAGCTCCTCCTCATAATCCATATGCCAAAAATTGCAGCCGCCGCACCGTTTTCCGATGGGACAGGCCCGGTTGACCCGGTGAGGGGAGACCTCCAGCAGCTTGACAATATGGCCGTGGGCCGCCGTCTTGCCCACGTGATCAATCTCCACCTCCGCCACTTCGCCGGCAATGGCATCAGTAACAAAGACCGCCATACCCTCCGGATGGCGGGCCACGCCCTGGCCCTCGCTGGTATAGCCGGTGATGGTGACGGTAATATGTTCTCTCTTCTTGACCATAGATTCCCTCCGGTCACTGTACCGTGATGCCCTGGAGATCCGTCCAGGGCAGTTCAAACTCTATTACACCCTCCTGGCCCAACGCGCCGTCCTGATAGAACACGCAAAAGGCGTCGGTTGTGACGTAAAATTGGTCCTTATTAAACGCACTGTAGGCCAAATCCGACCACTGAGCGGACATCGTTTCACTGTGGTATGGATTTTCGCTAATAGACCGGCGGACTAAATCCACCACGCGGTTGGTCCATGCCGCCTCGTCCACGCTGAAAAAGTCATTGGCCAGCAGCAATGCGCCGTCGGACAGTCGGAACGTTTCCGCCTGCTGGGTGATCGTGCGCTCTTGGGTGTGGGTGTTGGTGACAATGGTTTGACGCACAATGGAAAGCCGTTCCGGCGTGTTTTCCTTTACACTAAAATTGGTCATCACTTCAAAACTCACATGGTCATTGATGGCCTGTTCATAGATCTCGCCCCAGCAGAGGTCCTCCACTTTGCCGGTCTGGTTGCTGTAATAGTCATTGAGGATCGTATCAACAGCGCTGTCGCCCGTGGATACCGACGGCATGGTGATCAGATAGGTGACCCGGTCCTCGATGCTGTTTTCTGTCTCCACCACCGTCATTTCCGCGCCCAACGCTCCATCGGTGACGGGCGTATCTTCTTGGTTGTCCTCTTGTTCCTGGTCATCCTCCGGTGTGTCCGGCTCCTGGGGTAGGGGAGTATCCGGTTCTTCTTCCACCGGTTCCGTAACCGTTTCGTCCGGTATCTCCGGTTCCTCCGGGTTTTTTTCTGTATGGCAGCCGGTGATACCCACCAGCAGCAAAACGGCCAGCAGGGCCGCAAGCAGTTTTTTCATTTGGATGTTCCTCCTTATTTGATGCCCTTTATTTTACCACAGATCCTTTCTTGCGTAAACCGTCCTTGCGGTTTTCCACCGGGAATCGTATACTGTTGATATCAAACTGACGAGGTGACGCATTTGTTGACATATGAACACTGTACTCTCTGTCCTCGAGCCTGCGGTGTGGACCGCAGCAGGGGAGAGCTGGGGTTTTGCCGCATGCCGGGCACAGCCCTTGCTGCCCGTGCTGCCCTCCACTACTGGGAGGAACCCATTGTATCAGGCAGCTTCGGTTCCGGCACCGTCTTTTTTTCCGGCTGCACCCTCCGTTGTGGGTTTTGTCAAAACTATACCATTTCCCTGGAACAGTACGGCGCACCGGTGGACAGCAGCCGGCTACGCGATATTTTTTTATCTCTCATTGACGAGGGCGCACAAAACATCAATCTGGTGACACCCACGCATTTTCTTCCTGACATCCTCCCGGCGCTGACGCCTAAACTGCCGGTGCCGCTGCTATACAACTGCGGCGGTTACGAGTCGGTGGAGACGCTGCGGCAATTGGAGGGTTTGATTGACATTTACCTGCCGGACTTCAAATATTCTGACCGTCAATTGGCGGCTCAGTTGTCCGGGGCAGGGGACTATCCCGAGGTGGCTGCCACCGCCATTCTGGAAATGGTCCGCCAGACCGGTCCCTGCGTGGTACAGGATGATCAACTGCTCCAGGGCACCATGGTACGCCATTTGGTATTGCCGGGCTGTGTGGATAATTCGCTGGGTGTTGTCGATTGGTTCGCAGACCACTTCCCTGATGGGTCTGTATTTTTCTCTCTGATGGCCCAATACACGCCCCTGGGCCCTGTTTCCAAAACACCACCCTTTGACCGGACGGTGACGGAGGAGGAATATGCTGCCGTGGAAAGTTGGATGGAGCTATGCGGCATTGACCATGGCTTTGTGCAGGATTTTGCCGCCGCCCGCCGGGACTATGTGCCTGATTTTGACCTGACTGGCATTTGACATTGCATTTGTTTGGTTTTTATGGTATGATGACCATATAAACCGCAGAAAGGGGGCCCATTTATGGCACGAACCAGTACAAAGCAGCAGGATATTTTGGAGTTCCTCCGGGCGTTTACAGCGGAAAACGGGTATGCGCCGTCGGTACGGGAGATTTGCGCCGCTGTGGGCCTTCGGTCCACGGCCTCGGTCCATTACCATTTGGCGGAATTGAAGCGACAAGGTCAGATTGACATTGACGAAAACAAAAACCGGGCCATTACGTTATCGGAAGCCCACCAGCCGGGACGTATTCCCATCATCGGTACGGTGGCCGCTGGTATGCCCATCTTGGCCCAGGAAAACATTGAAGGGTATCTGCCCTGGGATGGGGATGACACCTGTTTTGCCCTGCGGATTCAAGGCTACTCCATGATCAATGCCGGGATTCTTGACGGCGATCATGTGGTGGTACGGCCCCAATCCACTGCGGACACCGGCGACATTGTGGTGGCGCTGTTGGATGATGAAGCGACGGTAAAGCGGTTCCGCCGGGACACCCATGGCGGTATCTGGCTTTTGCCGGAGAACCCCGACTATCAGCCCTTGGACGGACGGTATGCCAAGATCTTGGGAAAGGTAAAAGCCGTCTACCGGGAATACTGATGTTTCACGTGAAACACATCTACTAAAGATAAGGAACGAACGCTATCGTGTTGATGCACAGACTTCACCGCAAGACAGCCTGCACGTTATCCGTTGTAACGGCCGCCGCTGCTGTGATTTTCACTGCAGCGGCGGCCACACTTTATTTTGACGTTGCACCAGGTGATTGGTATTACACTGAAACAGGACGTCATGGGGCCTCAAATATCCTGGGCGATTTTTACTCCGCACAAGCAGATACTTACTCTTTGTCGCCATTTGAATATGCAAATAAACGCAATTTGCTGTTTTTCACCGGTTGGACTTGGGAAGTACAGCTGGACTTTCCGCTATCCACTGCGGATGCAGTGACGGAGGAACTGGTGGTTTCTTTAAATCGGCGCATGTTGCAGGAGAATGCTCCAAAGGTCATCGCCGATCTTGGCGAGTCCATTGATGGCATTGAAAAACATCTGACCAACTACGGAAGTTCCATTTACGACTGTTATCAGATCACGACCATTCTGCCAAACAGCAAAAACAATGTACCTGCTGGTGTGGCATTGTCCGGCAAACAGGAATATTACGGCTACTCCCTACAGGTATCCGATATATTGACACAGGACAGTTGGCATCAAATGGCCGAAGCCACTGGTAAGGACCCTTGGCAATGCACCTGGTGGGCCTGGGGTAGGGCAGCCCAATATATAAAGCTTGCCTATGGACAATCTCTTGTTGACCTGTGCGATGGCGTTACGCTGTTGGGCAATGGCGGCGACTATTACCATACCTTGTCTCCCTACTTCCAAGGCTCTGCCACCGTCCCCAAACCCAACTCCATTGTCTCATGGTCCGGCGGCCAATACGGCCATGTGGGCTATGTGGAAGCGGTGGACGACGGCGGCATCTGGGTGTCCATGGCGGACGCCGGTCACGCCTGGCGAGGGGTCACGTACAAACCAAAATCCAATAACCCCAATAATCTATACCCCCTGTACTGGTACGGCGCAAACGAGCGGTGCAACGGGTTTATCTACCTGGATTGTCCTAAATAACAATGAATGTTTCACGTGAAACGCGCAAAAAGGCTGTGTTTCACGTGAAACATTTTTTGTTCCGATCCGTCTATTGGTTGCATTTCCCGCCGTATAGTGGTATAATGGTGAGAACCCGCAATCCCGATTTTTTCGGAATTTCGGGCAAATTCATGTACATTACCCGGCTTGAAAGGAGTTTGCCCATGGGAATGATCCTCTCCGTCGTGAATCAAAAAGGCGGCGTGGGAAAAACTACCTCTGCGGTCAATCTGACCGCGGCCCTCCATCTGGCGGGCAAAAAGGTTTTGCTGTGTGATTTTGACCCCCAAGCCAATTCCACCTCCGGTCTGGGCGTGGACAAGGACCAGCTGGAGGCCAGCATCTATGATGTCATCATCAACGGCGCGGACCCCAAAACAGCTGTTGTGGAAACAGAGTGGGGGAATGTGTTGCCGTCGTCGGCCTCTCTCTCTGGTGCGGGCATTGAACTGATTTCCATGCCTGATCGGGAGCACCAGCTGCGCAAAGCGCTGGACGCCCTGCGGGACAACTATGATTACATCTTTGTGGACTGTCCGCCGTCCCTGGAGCTGCTGACCCTGAACGCCCTCTGTGCCGCCGATCACATTTTAATTCCAGTCCAGTGTGAATATTATGCTTTGGAAGGACTGCGGGATTTGATGACAACGCTGCGGGCCGTCAATCGCTCCCTCAACAAGAAACTGGACATTTACGGCGTCATTCTCACCATGTTTGACGGCCGTACCAATCTGTCCATGCAGGTGGCCGAGGAGGTCCGGCGCTACTTCCCAGGCAAGGTGTTTGCCACAGTGATTCCCCGCAATGTGCGGTTGTCCGAAGCACCCAGCCATGGAATGCCCATCATGGCCTATGACCGGTTTAGCCGCGGCGCCGAAAGCTACAACGCACTGGCGCAGGAATTTTTGAAGAAGGAGAGACGTTGATGGCCGAGAAGAAAGGCGGCAAGGGCCTTGGCAAAGGTCTGGGCGCCCTGTTTGGCGATATGACGCCGCCCACCGACGAGCCCCAGCAGCCCGATCTGCAATTGCCCTTGCAGAAAATTGAGCCCAATCCCAACCAGCCCCGAAAAAACTTTGACGAGGCGGAGCTGCAGGCGTTGGCCGACTCCATCGCCATCCACGGCGTTATTCAGCCCCTGACCGTCCGTAAAGGAACCAACGGCTTTTATCAGATCATCGCCGGTGAACGCCGGTGGCGGGCTGCCCGTCTGGCGGGTCTGGACACGGTACCGGCTGTGATTATGGAAGCCGACGACGAAAAGGCGACGGAATTGGCGTTGATTGAAAACCTCCAGCGCCAGGACTTGAACCCGGTGGAAGAGGCACTGGGCTATCAGAAGCTCATTGAGGAGTACGGCATGACCCAGGATTGGGCCGCCCAGCGGGTGGGCAAGTCTCGCCCCACAGTAGCCAATGCCCTGCGTCTGCTTGCTTTGCCCGAGGATCTGCTGCAAATGGTGGCCGATGGCCGTTTGTCGCCGGGCCATGCCCGTGCGGTATTGACGCTGAAAGACGAAAAGCAGCAGCGGGCCGCCGCGCAGAAAATCGCGTCATTGCAGCTGTCAGTGCGGCAGGCGGAACTGATGTGCCGTTCCATGGCCAAGGAAACCCCGGTGGAAGAACCGTCCAAACCCCTGACCGTGGACTATATCGCCGAATGTGCCAAGCAGCTGTCCAAGCAGCTGGGCCGCGGTGTCAAGATTACCAATGGAAAACGGAAAGGCCATCTGGACATTGAGTTCTACGGCCCCGATGACCTGCAGCAGCTGTTGGATGCTCTGGAGCAGCTGCAACGCAAGGAGGCAACAACATGACCGAGCAACCGAAGTCCCAGGAGCAGAACGAAACCACGGTGGAGCAGCCGGCGGCGACGGAACCGGTCCGGGCGCCCATTTCGGACGAAAAGCGCACCGCTTTGCTGCGGTATATGGCCATTTTGTTTGGCGTAGCCTTTTTGCTGGTGCTGCTGACGTTTTTGATTCAGCTGCGGGACTCCAAGCAAACCATCTCCGAGCTGAACAAGTCCAATGCCAGCGCCCTGCAAAACGCGGGAAAGCTGCAAGATGAAAACCAAGCCTTATCCGCCGCCAATGCCACACTAGAGGGCCAGGTGGAAGATCTGGAATCCCAGGTGGAGGATTTGGAGAAAAGCAAGGACCGGCTGGAAAAAACCCAGTCCCAGCTGGAGCAGGAGTTGGAGGAAGCCAATCAGAAGGTGACCGACACCCAGACCGCCTATGTGCTGTTGGCCCAGGCCAAGGCAGCCGCATCGGAGGAGGACACCGAAACCCTGTCCACGGTTCTGGGTCAGCTGGATCCCCTGATGGACCTGCTGACAGCCGATGACCAGGCCACCGTGGCCCAGCTGCAAACCCAGCTGACAGAAGTCCAATAAGGGGCAAAACACTATCAAAAACGGCGGCCATGCCGCCCCAACATAGGAGTGAATTCTTGTGATCGATATCAAGCGCATTAAGGACAATCCCGAAGCCGTCAAGGCCAGATACCGGGCCAAGGAAGTGGATTGCGACGAAGCCGTAGACCGCATTCTGGAACTGGATGCCGCCCGCCGTGCTGCCATTGCCGAGACCGAAGCCATGAAGGCCGAACAGAACAAGGTCTCCAAGCAGATTCCCCAGCTGAAAAAGGCCGGTGAAGACGTGGCCCCCATTTTTGCCCGTATGGGTGAGCTGAAAACCGCCATTGCCGCTAACGACGAAAAGTTGGGTATCATTGAAGCCGAGTACCGGACCTTGATGCTGAGCCTGCCCAACCTGCCTGACGCGGATTTGACCCCCGGCGGCAAGGAAAATAATGAACCCTTGCGCTACTACGGCGAGCCCCACAAGTTCGATTTCGAGCCCAAGCACCATGTGGACCTGTGCACCGACCTGGGCCTTATCGACTACGAGCGGGGCGTCAAGCTGGCCGGCAGCGGCTTCTGGCTGTACAAGGGCATGGGCGCCCGTCTGGAGTGGGCGCTGCTCAACTACTTTATGGACTGCCATCTGGCCGACGGCTATGAGATGGTTATGCTGCCCCATATGCT
Organism: uncultured Oscillospiraceae bacterium; assembly: GCA_944385415.1. Lineage (GTDB taxonomy): Bacteria > Bacillota > Clostridia > Oscillospirales > Oscillospiraceae > Avoscillospira_A. The sequence continues at coordinate 24,957 of CALWXC010000017.1, forward strand.
GGAGTACAAGTGCGGCGAAACCGCCGGTCAGTTCCCCAAGTTTGCCGATGAGGTCTACAAGATTGAGAACCCCACCGACGACCGGATGCACTTTATGCTGCCCACCGCCGAGACCGCTCTGGCCTCTCTGTACCGCGACGAGATTCTGCCCGAGTCCATGCTGCCCCGGAAGTTCTTTGCCTACACGCCTTGCTTCCGTCGGGAAGCCGGTTCCCATCGTGCCGATGAGCGCGGCATGGTTCGTGGTCATCAGTTCAACAAGATCGAGATGTTCCAGTACACCCTGCCGGAGAAGTCCGACGAGGCTTTTGAGGAACTGGTCACCAAGGCCGAAAACCTGGTCAAGGGTCTGGGCTTCCACTTCCGCACCGTGAAGCTGGCCGCCGGCGACTGCTCAGCATCCATGGCCCGCACCTACGACATCGAGATTCAAATTCCCTCCATGAACGGCTACAAGGAGGTTTCCTCCGTATCCAATGCCCGGGATTATCAGGCCCGCCGCGGCAATATTCGGTTCCGCCGCGAAGCCACCGGCAAGCCGGAATTTGTCCACACCCTCAACGGTTCCGGTCTGGCCACCAGCCGTATCTTCCCCGCCATGGTGGAGCAGAACCAGCGGGCCGACGGCTCCATTGTCGTTCCTGAGGTCCTGCGCAAATATCTGGGCGGCATTGAAGTCATCGAAAAGAAATAATCAAAAGAAAATACAAAAATCCCGTTGTTTCCACTGGAAACAACGGGATTTCTACGCTTTAAAAAAGTTTAATGAAGGGCTGCGGTGGTCTCATCCTCCGTGCTGGACTCTGTCGATGCCGTCCGGGTCACCAAAACCAAATCAATGATATTGTCACCCTCATAGTCGAAAATGCTCAGTACATCCTGGGGTTGCAGATGGTCAATGGCGGCACGGTTGACACGCTCATAGTTGATATAGTAAGTGGTGTCATTGCCGAATTGCAGATTACCGTACTCCATGACCACCGGCAGCTCTGAGGGGCGGAGATTTCCTGCGCTGTAACCCGTGTCCTTTACCACCTGAGGGACGCCGTAAATGCGGTTATAATCCTCAAAAAACCGGGCGTAAACCGTCACATTGCAGCCAATCAAGGACATATCGTTGGCCACCTCTTCGCTGACCTCAAAGTCCTTGGTATATCCGGCAATGTGCAGCAGATTGCCATCCAATGAGCCGCCACCCCGCAGGTCTACCTGCGCGTTGGCTTCCACGACGCCCACCACGGGAATGACCTCAAACCGGTATTGCAGCAGCGAGAGGGGCTCCATCATTTCATCCAATATGTACACCCTGCTGCCGTCCTGCTGCTCCACCTGTACCGGGCATTGCAGGGCATTGCTGATCATAAGACAAGCCTGCTGCCGTGTCACATAGAGATCTCTGGCCAAGGTGTAGCCGTTGTAAATACCCAGAGCGTCGGCATCCTCATCCACGGCCTCAGCCCAGCCGTCGCCCATATAGGCGCTGCTGTCCTGGCCCAGAACCACCAGCAATGCCTTGGCCAGCTCCCGGGCCGTCACATAGTCCTTGGGGCGAAACTGACCGTTATACCCGCCCAGAATCCCCTGTTCGGCACAGTATTCGATATAGTCGCCGGCCCAGGTGTCGGCCGTATCGGTGTAGCTGCTGGTGGTGTACTGCGGCACGGCGTCTTCCCGCAGAAACGAAACAATTTTGGCAATCTCTGCACGGGTGATAGGGTCATCGGGGCGGAAGCTGTTGTCGGCATAGCCGCCGACCACGCCCAGGGATGTGAGAATGGATACCTGGGACTGATAATCCACCTGATTCCAGTCGGTAAAGTCAAAGGCGGACGTCTCCACCGCCGCAGCGCCTGCGGACAGAGCGAGAGCCAATGTCAATGCGAGAAAACAACGTCGTAGGGTTTTCACGGCGGGACCTCCTTGTAATAATTTTCTAATTTCTGCACAGGGAATCCCCGGCAGCACAGTCAGTATACCCCTTTTTTTAACCTTTCGTCAACAAAATCGGCCAACTTGTAATGAAACCGTAACATTCCGCCGCGGCTGATTTCGACCGGATGAAACGGCGTTGGACTGTTTGTTAAATATTCATAAGATTTGCGGAAATACAAAATAAATCTTGTAATATTCCACCATTTGCCGTATACTATAGGTAGCAAAGGGGGATTGTCCTATGATTATTACCATTGACCGTAAATACGGCTCCGGCGGCCGTATGGTGGGCGAAAAACTGGCCAAGCTGCTGGGTTACCGCTTCTATGACCGGGAGCTTCTGAAGATCGCAGCCCGGGAGAGCGGCATGCACGAGGATGTGGTGAGCCACTTTGATGAGCGGCCTGCCGGGTCCCTGCTGTACAGCACCTTCCTTTACGCCACCATGCCCGTCACCGACGCCCTGCCGCTGAATCAGAAGCTGGCCTTTGCCCAGTTTGACGTCATTCGCCGCGTGGCCCAGGATGGTGACTGTGTCATCGTTGGACGGTGCGCCGACTATGTGCTGCAAGAACAGCATGATTGCTTCAACGTCTTTGTGACGGCCTCTACCGATGTTCGCCGTGAACGCCTGGTAAAATACTACGGCATCCCCAGTGAGCTGACCGACAAGACCATCAAAAAAGAAGATAAGATGCGTTCGGAATATTATAATTTCTTCACCCAGCGCAAGTGGGGCGACGCCTCCAACTATCACATGACTGTGGATACGGGCCGCTTTACGCTGGATGGCGCTGCTGCTCTGCTGGCCGACGCCGTTCACCGTCTGGAAGCCCTGTAACAGCCCCTCTCCGCGACCTGCCGGAGCGGAGTTACCCTGTTGCACCAGTTTCCCAACCTGCTTCTTCTTTGTTTCCCTACCCATATTCCAACCTCTGTTTACCTACCTCATTTCTCCTTCCACCCTGTATCCCATTGATCCCGCCCGCTCCGGCAGGCCGCATCTCTGGTTTGGAACAGAGAGAGGCAAAACAGCAAATGTACCAAAAAGGCCGCCGTCCCCACCCCATAGCGGGTGGTGGACGGCGGCCTTTCGGCGTTGCCGTGGAGATTGCGCCATCTGCGGATGGCGCTGGGAACGAATAGGGTGTTTCGCCCGCTGCGGCGAGTGACCGGGGCGCTGCCCCTGGCCCCCGCGATTTTTTTGAAAAAATCGAGTAAAACTTTTATATTTTACGGTTTTACGGCTTTTTAAAGGCTCAAAATTTCTTACTTTCAGCCACAGCCAACTGGTCACAGCGGTTATTCTTGGGGTTATCGGCATGGCCTTTGACCCAATGGAAATGGACCGTATGACGGCGGATCTGCACCAAAAGCTGCTGCCACAGATCGGCATTGAGGGCAGGCTTTTTGTCTTTTTTGACCCAGTTGTTTTTCTCCCAGTTGTAGACCCAGCCTTTTTCCAAGGAGTCCAGCACATACTTGGAATCGCTGTACAGCTCCACAATACAGGGCTCTTTCAGCTTTTCCAACGCCACAATGACGGCAGTCAACTCCATACGGTTGTTAGTGGTCTGCACCTCGCCGCCGGACAGTTCCCGGACATGGGGGCCGTACTCCAGAATAGCTCCCCATCCACCGGGGCCGGGGTTACCGGAGCAGGCCCCGTCGGTGTAGACGGTAACGGTTTTCATGGGACCTCCTTAATCGTTGTCCAGCTTCAGCACAGCCATAAATGCCTCGGAGGGCACCGATACGGTGCCGAAGGAACGCATACGCTTCTTGCCTTCCTTCTGCTTCTCCAGCAGCTTCTTCTTTCTGGTGATATCGCCGCCGTAGCACTTGGCCAGCACGTCCTTGCGCAATGCCTTGATGGTCTCACGGGCGATGACCTTGCCGCCGATGGCTGCCTGGACCGGAATCTCAAACATCTGCCGCGGAATGTTTTCCTTGAGCCGCTCACAGATTTTTCTGGCCCGGGGATAGGCGTTGTCCGCAAAGAGAATAAAACTCAGTGCGTCCACAATCTCACCATTCAGAAGAATGTCCAACTTCACCAGCTTACTGGGCCGGTAGCCGCACAGTTCATAATCCAGGGACGCATAACCGCGGGTCCGGGATTTCAGGGAATCGAAGAAATCATAGATGATCTCATTGAGGGGCATCTCGTAGTGGAGCTCCACACGGTTGGCGTCCAGATACTGCATGTCCTTATAGTCGCCGCGCCGCTGCTGGCACAGTTCCATAATGTTGCCCACATACTCCTGGGGCGTAATAATGCTGGCCTTAACGAAGGGCTCCTCGGCCTGCTCAATCTCTGCCGGGTCCGGATAGTTCAGCGGCGTGTAGACCTCCAGCTTTTCACCGTTGGTTTTGGTGATATGATAGACGACGTTGGGGGCCGTAGTGATCAAGTCCAGATTATACTCCCGTTCCAGCCGCTCCATAATGATCTCCATGTGGAGCAGACCCAGGAAGCCGCAGCGGAAGCCGAAGCCCAACGCGATGGAGCTTTCCTGAACAAAGCTCATGGAAGCGTCATTGAGCTGGAGCTTTTCAAGCGCGTCCCGCAGATCGCCGTACTTGCTGCCGTCGGCAGGGTAAATACCGGCAAAGACCATGGGCTGTACTGTCTTATAGCCGGGCAACGCCTCCGCCGTGGGGTTTTCCACGCCGGTCACCGTATCGCCCACACGGGTATCAGAGACATTCTTGATGGAGGCCGTCAGATAGCCGACCTCACCGGCGCCCAGGGCCGTCGTGGGGATCATGCCCAAGGGGCTCAGATAGCCCACCTCCACCACTTTATAGACCGCGCCGGTGGCCATCATCTTCACATCCATACCGGGCTTCACAACGCCGTTGAACACGCGCATATAGACAATGACACCCCGGTAGGAGTCATACTGGCTGTCGAAGATCAGCGCCTGCAGCGGGGCTTCCCGGTCGCCCTGGGGGGCGGGCACATCCCGGACGATCATCTCAAGAACGCTGTGAATGTTGGTGCCGTTCTTGGCGGAAATCTCCGGTGCGTCCATGGCAGGCAGACCAATAACATCCTCCACCTCCTGCTTGACCTCCTGGGGCCGGGCAGCTGGCAGGTCAATTTTATTGACCACCGGCAGAACCTCCAGGCCCTCGTCAATGGCCAGATAGGTGTTGGCCAGCGTCTGGGCTTCGATGCCCTGGGAGGCGTCCACCACCAACACTGCGCCCTCACAGGCTTTCAGACTGCGGGACACCTCATAGTTAAAGTCCACATGGCCCGGCGTATCGATGAGGTTGAGTACATAGTTTTCGCCATCATCGGCCTTATAGTCCAGCCGGACCGCCCGGGCTTTGATGGTGATGCCGCGCTCCCGTTCCAGCTCCATGGAGTCAAGGATTTGATCCTCCATCTCCCGCTTGTCAATGGTGTCGCATTCCTCCAACAGCCGGTCGGCCAGGGTGGATTTGCCGTGGTCGATGTGGGCCACAATGGAGAAGTTGCGGATTTTGCTTAAATCTGTCATATTTCACCTCAAAAATGCAAGGTTTATTCCATTCTAAATAAATAGTATATCGGATTTTCCGTGATTTGTAAAGACTTGGCTGGGGGCGGCCAGGGGATTTCGCGCCTTGCTTCGCGCGGCCGGGGTGCTGCCCCTGAATCCCACAATTTTATTGTTGAAAAGCACTTTTGACGCAAGCGGAAGGGGCGCTGTCCGAAGACAGCGCCCCTTGGGTATGGACTTTAGCAGCAGCCGCAGTCGTTGCTGTTGCCGCAGCCGCAGTTGTTGGTGTTGCAGCCGCAGCCGTTGTTGCCCCAGCACAGAACGATGATGATCAGGAGAATGATCCACCACCAGCTGTTGCCAAAGGCAAAGATACCGGAAGAACCGCAGGACATGGAATTACAGGACATAGTCGTTACCTCCCAATGAATTTTTGAGGAGCTTTGCCGCTCATTCCATGGTATGTGGGAGGCTTCAAAGTGTGAAAGGTCCGGTCAGGAAATTTTCCCGCCGGTGACCTGGGCCAGACCCTGAGCCAGCTGCTGCCGGGTGACGGCGCCGCTGTCCACCAGATCGTTCATCAGCAAACCGCCCTGCTCCTGGTCCACGCCGAACAGGCCCGCAAAGGACAGATAGGCCATTTTATACCGGGCAAAGTCCCCGGCAGACAGGCCGCCAGCCTCCGCCGCCGTCAGAATGCCCTGATCCACCAAATCATTGACCGCATTGGCATAGGTAAAATCCTCGTTCTCCGTATAACCCAAGGCCCGCAGCAGGAACGTGGCATACTGCTGGCAAGTGATTTTAGAGTTGGGAGAAAAGGTGGTGGGCGAAGTGCCGCCGGTAAGCCCCTGGCTGTAGCCATAGGCCACATACCGCTCCGCCCAATGGTCTTTCACATCAGTAAGGGGACAGGAACCCGTATAGGCCAGGGCTTCGTCTTCCAGCCCCAGCAGTCGCAGAAACATAACGAGGCCCTGGGCCCGGTCTGCCGTGGCTTCCAGCTGGAAACCCGTATTGGTGCCGAGAAACAATCCCATCTGTTCCAGCGCCCGGACCCGAGAGCCGTAATCCACACTGTCCGACGGCGACAGGCTGTAACTGCCGTTGACCGTCACTTCACAGGTGGCCGTCTGCACCTTCAGTTCCCCGGTGGACGTATCGCCCATCATATAAAGGCGGCCCGGCGTCAGGGCGGCATACTTGGCCGCCACGCTGCCGCCGGTGACGTCCACCAAATAAGAGGTATCGGCAATCAGTGAGCCGTTCTTTACGGTCACTTTGCAGCCCGGCGCCGCCGCCAGCACATCGCCCTGCTTCAGCAGCAGCACGCCTTCACCCTTCTGCTGCACCGTGGACTGCTGCTTCTGGGCCGTCAAGCGCACAGCGGCATAGCTGTCCACCGCAGCGCGAAGCTGGTCGGCGTAAACAGTTCCCAGGCCGTCATAAATGGCCTGCTGCACGTCCGCTTCCAGCTGAGGCGTAAACTTCTCTTGTAAATAGCTCAGGGAGATGACCGGATCGTCGCCGGTGCCGCCGGCGGCCCATACGGTGCCCACCAGCGCCGCCGTCAGCGCCGCAGCAGCCATTACCCGTTTCCAATCTTGCTTCATAGTCGTTCCTCGCTATACCCGGTCCGTGACCGGGAAACTGTTGTTATTGTACCCGCTGTCGCTTTTCTTGTCAAACCCAGCAGCAGTGGCACCATCACCGGCCGCCGGACTGTTTTTGATAGAAAATCCGAAAAACGCCGTAATCAGAATACGGCATGACGAACAAAAGAGCGAAACGTTTTTTGTTTATTTTATATAATGTTGAAAATATTTTCCGTATTTATTTCCAGAAAAAATTCTGTTTCTGCGGTAATTTGTACAAAAACCATTGATTCATTTGCAGCATTTTACCTACTTTTTCGTGATATTGTCCATTCCCCACACCATATGGACAGGTTTTTAAAAACATTGCACAATGTTTGATAAAATTCCATTTCCGCGGTTTTCAAACGGGGGACCGTGTGTTATACTTCATTTGTTAAAAATCATTTTTTGCACTTCCAGGAAGTACAACGCTCCCTAGATATGGAAAGGGGTCAATGAAAACTATGTCCACCAAATACATCTACCTGTTCTCCGAGGGCAATGGTAGCATGCGCGAACTGCTGGGCGGCAAGGGCGCCAACCTGGCGGAAATGACCAGCATGGGTATGCCCGTGCCTCGCGGCTTCACCATCAGCACCGAAGCCTGCACCCAGTATTATGCCGATGACCGGACCATCAATTCTGAGATTGAAGGTCAGATTATGGAATATATCAAAAAGTTGGAGGAGATTACCGGCAAGCAGTTCGGTTCCATGTCCAACCCGCTGCTGGTTTCCGTCCGCTCCGGCGCCCGGGCCTCCATGCCCGGTATGATGGACACCATCCTGAACCTGGGCCTCAACGACGAGGTGGTGGAGGCCTTCGCCAAGAAGACCAAGAACCCCCGGTTCGCCTACGATTCCTACCGCCGGTTTATCCAGATGTACTCCGACGTTGTCATGGAGGTGGGCAAGAAGTATTTTGAACAGCTCATCGACGAGATGAAGGAAAAGCGCGGCGTCACCCAGGACACCGAGCTGACGGCCAAGGACCTGAAGGAACTGGCTGAACTGTTCAAGGCCGAGTACCGTACCAAGCTGGGCGAAGAGTTCCCCCAGGACCCCAAGGAGCAGCTTATGGGCGCCGTCAAGGCCGTGTTCCGTTCCTGGGACAACCCCCGCGCCATCTACTACCGCCGCATGAACGACATTCCCTCCTCCTGGGGCACCGCCGTCAACGTCCAGGAGATGGTCTTCGGCAACATGGGCGACACCTCCGGTACCGGCGTTGCCTTTACCCGTAACCCCGCCACCGGCGAAAAGAAGCTCTTTGGTGAGTTCCTGATGAACGCCCAGGGCGAAGACGTGGTGGCCGGTGTCCGTACCCCCCAGACCATCGACCAGCTGAAAGACGTCATGCCTGAGGTCTACGACCAGTTTGTGGACATCTGCCACAAGCTGGAGTACCATTACCGCGACATGCAGGACATGGAGTTCACTATTGAGAACAAGAAGCTCTTTATGCTCCAGACCCGTAACGGCAAGCGTACCGCCGCCGCCGCTCTGAAGATTGCCTGCGACCTGGTGGACGAGGGCATGATCACTGAGAAGGAAGCCGTGGCCATGATTGACCCCAAGAGCCTGGACGCCCTGCTGCACCCCACTTTCCCCAAGGAAGAGCTGGAGCGTGCCAAACCCATCGGCCAGGGCCTTGCCGCCTCTCCCGGCGCTGCTGCCGGCCGTATCGTCTTCACCGCTGATGACGTGGTCACTTGGGTGGAGAAGGGCGAGAAAGTCATTCTGGTCCGCCTGGAGACCTCTCCCGAGGACATCGAGGGTATGCACTTTGCCCGCGGCATTCTGACGGTCCGCGGCGGCATGACCTCCCACGCTGCCGTTGTGGCCCGTGGCATGGGCACCTGCTGCGTCTCCGGCTGCGGTGCCATCAAGATGGACGAGGCCAACAAGAAGTTTGAGCTGGGCGGCAAGGTCTACAAGGAGGGCGACTGGATTTCCCTCGACGGCTCCACCGGCAACATCTATGGCGAGCGGCTCCACACGGCTGAGGCCGAGATCTCCGGCGAGTTCGGCCGTATCATGGCCTGGGCCGACAAGTTCCGCGCCCTGCAGGTCCGCACCAATGCCGACACCCCCAAGGACGCCCGTCAGGCCGTCAACTTCGGCGCGGAGGGCATCGGCCTGTGCCGTACCGAGCACATGTTCTTTGATCCCGACCGCATTTCCGCCATCCGCCAGATGATCGTCTCCGACACGGTGGAGCAGCGTGAGAAGGCTCTGAGCAAGCTGGAGCCCATGCAGCAGGCTGACTTTGAGGCCATCTACGAAGCCATGAAGGGCCGCCCGGTCACCATCCGTCTGCTGGACCCCCCGCTGCATGAGTTTGTCCCCACGGACCCCGCTGATATCGAAGCCTTGGCCAAGGAAATGAACATTTCCGTGGAGCATCTGACCAATGTCATCCACTCCCTCCACGAGTTCAATCCCATGATGGGCCATCGCGGCTGCCGTCTGGATGTGACTTTCCCCGAAATCGCCCGGATGCAGACCTCCGCCATCATCAAGGCCGCACTGGCTGTCCGCAGCCGCCGTCCCGCCTGGCAGATCGAGCCCGAGATCATGGTTCCTCTGGTTGGCGAGGCCCGTGAGCTGGCTTACGTCAAGAATGTCATTGACGCCACGGCTCAGAAGCTCATCAAGGAAGCCGGTTCCGACATGCACTACAAGGTCGGTACCATGATTGAGATTCCCCGTGCGGCCCTTACCGCCGACGATATCGCCAAGGAAGCCGAATTTTTCTCCTTCGGCACCAACGACCTGACCCAGATGACCTTCGGCTTCTCCCGTGACGATGCCGGTAAGTTCCTGGCCAGCTACTATGACAATAAGATTTACGAGTCTGATCCCTTCTCCAAGCTGGACCAGGCCGGTGTGGGCCGTCTGGTGCAGATGTCCTGCGAACTGGGCCGCAAGACCCGTCCCGACATCAAGTTGGGCATCTGCGGCGAGCAGGGCGGCGATCCCAGCACCGTGGAATTCTGCCACAACGTGGGCCTGACCTACGTCTCCTGCAGCCCCTTCCGCGTGCCCATTGCCAGACTGGCTGCCGCGCAGGCTAACATCAAGAACCCCAGAAAGTAATTAAATAGAAGAATACCCCGGTCAATGACCGGGGTATTCTTCTATTTATATTTTTGAACCTTTTCGTCGATTGCATTTCCAACAAAGAGTTTGCAAATTGTCCAGTTCTGTGCGTCCTCCACAAGATATCGGTACAATATGATCAACTTCTAGTAAGAGGTGTGGCTCATCTCGAATTGAAATACCACATCGTTGACACGTATACCGATCACGCTTTTTGATATACTCTCGCAGGTCTGCCGTCATCTTTGCCCGTTCTTTACGAGGTGAAGAAAAAGCACATCTACTTTCTATGTAAGACTTTACAGTAGTAAGAAATGTTGCTGTAATGGGTTGCGGCCATGATACGTACCGACGCCCTAGTGGTGAACGGTATAAAAACGTAATTTGTGTTGTTACTAATGGATTACAAAAATTAGATTCTTTCATAAAACCGCGTTTTCCATCTAGCATACATTTTTGAATCCGATATTGCTGTATAATTTTTGCCTGCACCTTTTTTTGCTGCTCCATGTATATCTCAACGCTTGACAAATACTTACGGTGTGTCTCTAAAATAATATTAATTAAGCTAACTGTTTTTTGAGATATAGGGATTTCCAAAATTTTCAAGGTTTGAGGAAGTGTGTTATCTCGTAGACTTCCAAGCTTTTGCCTTGAAATCGGTACACACCAGCCTTTAATATCAGAGAATCTTTGGTAACGTGGTGTATTAAAATGAAAGACATTGTTCAGTGCCAGCTCAATGTCTCTTCTATTACGTTCAATATTGTCGCGTAACTGCTTTAATGTATGCATATCATCTTTGCTTTTCTCAACTGCTCGATCTGCTTTGACGGCTAAAAAAATATAAATAAGTAATAACACAAAAGCTACTATAACAAAAAACACCAGCAGTAGTGATACATACGCTGATTCATAGTACCACTCTGTAAATGATGAAGCCAGTATATGTGTCGTCATTACAGGCCAACTCCTTACATACAATTCATGTTGTATAAGAAAAGTGCTATATTACTGTATTTAGTAATTGTTCTAAAATGTGGACTTATTATAACATATATTGCAAAAACAGCAAGAATATTTATATATTTTATCTCAAATCTTTTAATTTTCTATACCAGCAAAACACCGGCTGCATTCTTTTACAACCGGTGTTTTGCACAAAATCTTTAATTTGCTATGTAGCTGTTTTGTCACACTCTCTGCTCATTACTGGTCCAGTAGGTTGTCCAAAACCTTTTTCACATCGGATACAGTGCTGTCGATTTCCTCGACGATCTGGCCGATGGTGGACATTTTTTTATCCTGATTGGCAATTTCCTCATTGAGCAGTTCAAACTGCTGGGCCACATTCTGGACATACTCCTGCATCTGGTTCAGGTCCGTGGAAATCTCCTTGGACACGGTATCGCTGTTTTGGGCCAGACTGCGCACCTCGTCAGCCACCACGGCGAAGCCCTTGCCCGCACTTCCGGCCCGGGCCGCCTCCACAGAGGCGTTGAGGGACAGGAGATTGGTCTGACGGGAAATATTTTGAATGGCGCTGACGGCGCTGGCCGTCTGCTCCATCTGTTCCTGGGAATCCTTCAAAATCTGGGCCAGTTCAGCCTGCCGCTTCATAACCTGCTGCATGGCCTCCGTATTTTCCCCGATCATCTGGTTGATCTTTTCCAGGCAATCGCCCAGGGTGCTCACATGGGCGTTCATGTTCTGCTCCACCAGTTCCCGGGTATTGTGCAGCTGGGTAATATCGCTGATAACGCCCACCATGGACAATTCCCGGTCGTTCTGCCCCTTGCCCACACGGATGACGGCGTGGACCCACAGATAGGTTCCATTGCGATGCTGAATGCGGTAATCCGTCTCAAACATGCCATTTTGCTGGGAGATGCAGCTGTTGACCTCCTGGAGGAATCCGGGCAAATCCTCCGGATGAATTCGGTCCAGCCATTGGTTCAGCTGATTGGGAAAGTCCGCCTCGCCCAAAAAGCCCAGCTGCTTGCGGAACGGTTCAGAAAACCAGGCCACATTTTCCGACGCTTTCAGGGTATTGCGGTACAATTGGATGTAGAAAGAGCCCTGGGTAGTCACATAGTCAATGGCAGAATACCGCTGGAGCACACGGTCCAGTTCCACCTTGCGCTGGTGCTCGTCGTTGACATCCACAAAAATGCCGATGAACTGGACGGCCCGGCCCTCCTGGTTGCGCTGCACATTGCCCGCCGCCCGATACCAGCGGTAACCTCGGTCCCTCGTTTTCAGACGGTACTCCAGGTCATACCGGGTTTTACCCGTAGGGTCCGACAACGTCTGGACAAACAGCTGCAAAGTCCGGTCCTTGTCCTCCGGGTGGAGCAAATCAGACCAGGATTCCAGCCGGTCGGGGAAATCCTGCACGCTGGTATAGCCAATCATATGCCGGAAATCATCGGACCAGTAGGCCGCCGTCACCTGATTGCCCGGTCCGATATCCATGTTCCACAGGCCCGAGGATATGGTCTGGTTCACCAGATGTACATTGTTGCTTTCCCATTGAATCCGTTGGTGATACAGATGCAGCACCCGGTTAAGTTCCGTTTGCAGCTCGTCGGTATGGGGCAGCCGCAAGCTGGACGGAATCTGCTGTACATCTGTAAACACGTCAAAGGAGATATTCCGCAGAGCATCTATAGTTTGCTTGCTACCAAAAGAGAACATCACACGCCATCCTTTCTCATCTCATTGGGTCACGACTCTCTTGTATATCTGTGGGCCTTCGTGCATGTACGCAACAAAAAAAGGTGCGCCGCCATCCGCAAATTGCGGGACAAGCCGGCGCACCTTCACAGCCTTTTCTCGCAGTCACACACGAAAACTGTTTTTCATATCGAGTGTATCGCAAGGGATTCTGTCTGTCAAGATTTTTCTTGTTATCCAGGAAGCGGAATTTTTACAGGCTGCCATCCTGCTGTCGGTCCCCCTGGGAGCTGCACGCTGTACGGTGGATATGGCGGTCATAGAGGATGCAGGCCACCAGGCTCACCACAGAGGCCACCGGCACCGCCAAGGCAATGGTGAACATACCGGTGTCCGGCAGCAAGCTCAGCCCGTAGGACAGGGGTACCCGCACCAGGAATGCTGCGCCCAAGCCCTGCAACATGACAAACCTGGTTCGTTCGCTGCCGTTGAAATACCCCAGGAAGCAAAAGGTGGACGGTGTCATCAGATATTCAAAGGAGCTGCCCTTGAAGTAGGCCGCCGCCGCGGCCACCACCGCCGCGTCATCCTCAAAGAGGGAGGCCAGCAAGCTGCCGCCGAAAAAGGTCAGCAGGAAGATTCCCACACCCACCGCCGTGGAAATGCGCCGGGCCACCGATACAGCCTGCCGCGCCCGCAGCGGCTGCCCCGCGCCCATATTCTGGGCCACAAAGGTAGACAGCGCCGACATAAAGGCCATGGGCACCATGGACAGGAACACAAACAGCTTTTCCGTGATGCCGATGCCCGCCGCCTCCACCAGACCCAGGCGGTTGACAATGCTGGTGATGATCAGAAAAGATGTATTGACCAGTGTATCCTGAAGGGCAATGGGCGCACCCACACTGAGAATCTGTTTCTGGACGCCGACACAGCGGAAGTCCTCCCGATACAGGCGGAAGGGCAGGGGATGGCGGCGCAGATACACCAGAGAAAATGCGACGCTGCCGGCCTGTGCCACCACCGTGGCCACGGCAGCGCCGGCGGCGCCCATGTGGAGCCCGGCCACCAGCACCAGGTCCAGGACCACGTTGATGCAGCAGGCCAGGAAGACGAACAGCAGGGGAATGCGGGAGTTGCCCAGCCCCCGGAAAATGCCGCTGATGCCGTTATAGGTCGCCACAAACACCATACCGCTGCCGCAGATACGCAGGTAGGCCAAGGTCTCGTCCACGGCGTCGGCGGGCACGTGCATCCAGCTCATGGAGGCGGGAGCCAGCAGCCATATGGCCGCCGTCAGCACCACCGTCACCACCAGGAACAGGCGAATCTGTGCCGCCACCACCCGGGACGCCTGCCGGGGCGTATTGGCGCCGACGGCCTTTCCCACCAGCACCGTGACGCCCATGGTCAAGCCCGTTACCACAGCGGTAATGGTCATCATCATCTGGCTGCCCACGGCCACGGCAGCCGTGGAAGCGGTGGAAGCGAAGCGTCCTACAACCGCCAGGTCCACCGCACCGTATAACCCCTGCAGCAATAGAGACAGGATCAACGGCAGGGCAAACCGCACCAGCGGCGGCAGAATGGGGCCTTCCAAGAAGGCGTTGCTCTGTGTGTGCTGTTCCTTCATTCCAAAAAATACCTCCTGACGCAAAAAATCGCCAACAAGCATACACTTGTTGGCGATAATGTATCAAACGAAGCGTCCCCGACGCAGAAGGCATTATACCATCAGCGCGCTGCCGTGTCAAGGGGTATGGTTTAACGGAATACCACATCCATACCCTTCTGCACCAGGGGGTTGATATCGATCAGCACCGGGTCCCCGGCGTGACAGTCCACATCGGTCACATCTACCATACAGTGGAGCATACCCACATGGCCCCGGACGGGGCACCGATGATCTCCAATGCGTACCGTCAGCTTTTTCCGCTGCAAAAAGGCTTTCAGCAGCGACAGGCTGCCCCGGACGCAATCCCGGAACCGGAAGCTGTCCCGGCCATACTCCACACCGAAGCCGTGGTACCAGCCAACCGGTACCGCCGCCAGACGCGTGGGCTTTTTGGCCCGCCACACGCCGCCATAGCCGGTGGTACCGCCCCGCTTCAGCCAGTGAATCTCCTGGACCCGTGCCACACAGTAGCCCACCCGCCGGAGGTTGTGACCCCGGACGTTGATGCGGCCCAGCCAGGCCGAGCCAATACGGACGCCGCCTAGGTACATGTCCTTCCAGCGGAAAAAGGCCGCCGAATTGCAGCAGTGGGGCGTCCCCGTCTCAAAGCCCCGGCCGGCAATCTGGTCCAGAACGTAGGTGAACTGCTCGAACTGCTCCCGGGTCTTTTTCTCCGAACAAAAGGCCATGGGAAAATGGGTGTAGATGCCGGAGACGGCAATGCCGTCCATATATTCATAGATGGAGAGGATTTTGTCCATCTCCTTGGGGAGAAAGCCGTAACGGCCCATGCCCACGTCGATTTTGATGTGGGCCTCGGCCACCATGTCTTTCTCATTGGCGATGCCGTTGAGGACCACCGCGTCGTCGCGGCTGGACACGGTGCAGATCACATGGAGGTCCAGCAGCTGTTCCAGAACCTCCCGCTCCACCGTAGGCTGCAGCATCAAAATGGCTTCCTCCGTAAAGCCCGCCTGCCGCAGCGCCTTGGCCTCCCGCAGCTCCGTGACGCAGAAGCGGGTCACGCCCTGCTCCCGCAGCATTTTGGCAAAGGGCACAATCCCCAGGCCGTAGCCGTTGCCCTTGAGGACAGCCCACACCGGCACGTCTCCAGCCCGCTGCAAAATAGCCCGGATATTGCTTTGCAGCGTCTCTTTCTCTACCACATAGGCCCGCATGGCCTACCCCTCCTTCTGGTGAATATGGTTACAGCTTGTCCCGGCGCAGGAGCCAGGCCGTTTTCAAACTGTCTTTCATGGTCCGCAGGACCCGCATTTTGCTCTCGCCGCCTTTATTGTCGTAGCGCAGGGAAAAGGGCACTTCATCAAAGGTGCAGCCGCAGCGGTGGAGTTTATACAGCAGCTCCATCATGCAGGCAAAAGACCGCTGGGTAATCAGGCGGCTGCCGTACTGCTGCCGTGCCTTCTGCAAAGCTGCAAACTTGTACAGCCGGTACCCACAGGTATAATCCCGGACCTTGGGCACCGAAAGCATCATGGTATAGTAGGCCTTGGCCCCATCGCTGAGGAACAGCCGGTGACGGGGCACGCCGTGGATTTCCGCCCCCGACTGATACCGGGAAGCAATGACCACGTCGGCGCTCCGCAGCTTGTCCAGCATGGCGTGGACATAGCAGGGGTCATGGGTGTTGTCTCCGTCCATGACGGCCATGACGTCGCCGGGACCGCCATGCTCCAGCACATAGTCCACGGCAGTGTTGAGACCACCGCCCAGGTTCCGGTTCTCCGGATGGGCCACCACGGTGACCTGGGGATGCTCTGCCGCCAGAGCCTGCATCTTCTCCAAAGTGGCGTCGGTGCTCTTGTCGTCAATGGCCACCACTTCCAGCCGGTAGCCGCGCTGCTGGAGCTGGTCCTCCTGGGCCAGCCAGCCCTCCACCAGAGGGACAATGTTCTGCTCCTCATTATAGCAGGGCAGGCAGGCAAACATGGTATTCATTGGTTTTTTCTCCTTTTTACCAATCCATACAGGAATTTTCTAAGGAAATACAGTGCAAAGAAGGGGCCCACAATGGAGCAGCCCTTGGCAAACAGAAAGGCCAGATGATCGCCCAACAGCTCCACGCTGAGGCTGAACGCTGTGGTAATGATCCAATTGGCCAGCAGCAGTCCCATAACAAAGGTGCCGAAATAGATCACGGCGCCGATGGGGCCGAACTCCATGTCAAAGACCTGACCCGAAGCCATGGAATAGTGGATGATCTGACCCACGATGACGCCGGCAGTATTGGCCGCCGTGAGATTCACCGACAGCTGCATGGACAAAATCCACACCACCGCCGTGTCGATAACCGTCACAAAAACAGAGATGGCCAGGTATTTTGCCATGGGCGGCAGTTTTCGGTATCGCTGTAACAGCCCTTGCATCATTTGGCCGCCTCCAGATCAAAAATAGTACACAGTTCATCGTCCCATACGGTTTCATAGCTGTCCCGGAGCAGCTGCATATACGCTTCGCCGTCCTGTCCCGCCACCTGTCCGCCGGGAGCGATAAACCACCGAACGCCCTGGCCGCGGTAGTAATCCAATTCCGCCGCCGGCGACCTGGGGATGTAATCATAATAACGGATGTTGGCCCGGTAGCCCATACGCTCACAGGCTCCCAGCAAGACCGGGTCCGAGGCGGCAATGGCCACACAGTCGCCCTCTGCCGTCACGCTTTTGATGATCTCCGCCTGCTGGGTGATGGTATCCTTGACCACCACGACAGTTCTGGCCGTTTCCAGGCTGTGCCATCCGGCAAACGCCGCCACAGCGCAGACCACCACGGCAGCGGCGGCATATCCGGCCTTTCGGAACCGGATCAATTCCGGCACCCAGGCCGCTGTCAGCAGCGCCACCAGGGGAGACAGGAAGATCAGATAGTAGCCCAGGCGGATGACGGCCACAATGGTGGCGGCTTCCAGAATCATGGCAACGGCCCACAGGGACAAGGCCCCCCGCCGCCGCCACAGGCACAGAATCATCCCCACCACCGCCGCAAAGACGGCGGGCCAGGTTAAGAAATAGGGCAGCTGGGTGTCAAAAAACTGCCGGGCCTCCGGCGTAAACAGTGCCGTAAACATCTTGGTAAAAATGTGGTTTTCCGCGATGCCCTCCACAAAGGTAAAGGTGGCAATCTGGGCCGCTATCCAGTAATACAGCAGGGGAATGCCCAGAGAAATGACACCGTAGGTATAGAACCGCCAGTCCCGGAAGGTTTTGGTCCGGCACTTGACAAAGTACAGCACCACAATCATCAAGCCAGCGAAGGCCGTAGGCGTCTTTTCCATGATTGCAATGGCCATAAAAGCGGCGGAAACCAGCAGAGAAGGGGTTTTATTTTCCTCATACCATCGAAGGAAAAACCACACGGCGCCGGTATAGAACAACAGCGCCACAGACTCGGGCATAATGGCCCGGCCATAGAGGACGTTGATGGGCAGCACCAGATAGACAGCGGCCGCCGCCAGACCGGCCCAGGGTGTTTTCAGCATCCGTCCGCCCAGGGCGTAGACAAAGACGGCGGAGCCCAGGAAACACAGCAAACTCATCAGCCGCATGACCCAATAGGGGTCGTCGCCCAGAATCCGATAGACCAGAGACGCCAGCCAGGGGAGAATTTGCAGCTCCAGCTGCACGAAGTTATCACCGGTGCCGTCGTAGTTGAACTGGGGATGCAGGGGATTGCCGTCATACCGGACAAAGTTCTGTGCCAGGGTATAGGTGTCGGTCTGCCGCCAGCTGTCGTACTGCTCCCAGGGAGCGTTGTTCAGATGGGGCAGCTGCACCAGGAAAAAGGCCGCCAGCAGCACCGCCAGCAGCAGCGGCGGGATTTTCTCTCTTTTCATGGCCGGTTCACTTGCGGTTCTTCAAAAGATAGACCTTTTTACGGACGTCCTTGAGGACATTGGTGCCGTGTTCCACGGCAAAGTAGACGGGTTTATTGAGGACCAGATCCATCTCGCCTACAAACTCGGTGAAATCGCCGCCAAAGCCCTTTTTGAACTTGTACAGACCATAGAGGGGGTTGTCCTCACTGACGTCGCCGGAGACGCCTCGGAAGTCGTAGACACGGCAGCCGGTTTCAATGGCCCATTGAATCATGTTCCACTGGAGCAGATAGTTGGGCATCAGGTTCCGGTGCTCGTTGGAAGACGCGCCGTACAAATACCACACCTTGTCGCCGTAGTGGATGGCCAGCGTACCGGCAATGGGCTTGCCCTCATAGAAAGCCATATACAGGCGGCAGTGTTCGCCCAGGTTGTCCAGCATCTGGGCAAAGTATTCCGGCTGCCGGGTCACGAAGCCGTCCCGGACGCCGGTTTCCAGCATGATGCGGGCGAAGTCCGGCACCATCTCTTTGCCGCAGATCTTCACTTCCACGCCCTTGCGCTGGGCCACGCGGATGTTGTATCTCCATTTCTGGTGGAACCCCGCCATGACCTCTTCCTCCGTCTTGCCCTCCACGTTGAGACGGAAGACGTACCGGGGTTGGATGGCTTCAAAATTCTTGCCGCCCTCCTTGAGCCGGAAGCCCTGGCCCAGCATGAAGTTCCGGAACTGCTCGTTGGAGGAGGGAATATCCGGGTCCAGCTTGATGACATAGGATTTGTACTGCTTGGCCAGCTGTTTGGCGCCCTGGAGCAAATCCTTGATGGTGTCATGGTCGGCGGGGTCACAGACGGGGCCGCGGCAGCCGTACATGAGGGTAAAGGGCGTGCCCGGCACCTTGCGGATCAGCACTGCCAGGGTACCTTTGATGCTGCCGTCCTTGCCGCGGGTAGCAATGGCCTTCCAGGTCCACATGGGCTTTTGCTTGGCCCATAGAACGCTCTGTGCAAAGTTACCCTTGGGGCAGCTTTGTACAAAGGCTTCGTATTCTTCCAATGTCTTTTCGGTGATCAATTCCGACATAGTAGTTAACTCCTGTCACTTCATACTCATTCTAAGGCGATACTCTATACCATCGTAGCACAATCGCCCCCATTATGCAAGGGCGGGGGCATGATGGGCCCCATACCTTAAAGAATAGCCGCAGGCAGAGAACAATATGCTCTCTGCCTGCGGCAGCGTCATGAAATTTGTGCGATTACGGCGCAACGGCGTTTTTTTTCCGCAAACACCAGAGATACAGCAAGACCCAATAGACCACGATGGCCGGTATCATAAACTCCACAATGATCATTTGCGGAAAATAGTAAAAAACAGTAAACATCACACTGTGTGCCCCATAATCCGGGGCCGCGCGAAACAGCAGGTAGCTGATAAGGAACACGATGGCGTAAAGGCCAAGAAAAACCGCCAAGTCCCTGCCATAGTCCCGTTTGTTTTCATAGCGTATGAGTCGTTTGCCGGCCCACGCGCCCAGCAGACCGCATCCAATGCCGGTGACAGCCAGCGGGAGCCAATCCAGCCGTAAGGAAACGCCCACAAGATGCAGCGGAAGATAGAAAACCACAAACACAAGAACTGCCCTGAAAATCGATTTTCGCATCAATATCCTATCCTTTTCAATTTTTTCTCAGCTAAAAATGCTTGTGGTAACACGCAACTGTAGTACATTACTACCATTAACAGTAATATCCGCATCAAGCCAATAACTCCGTCTTACATATTCAAATTGAGATGCTGAAATGTTATATGTTGTGGAACTTGGATAAAACAGTTCTGCTACAAAGTCACTTGCATTAGTTATACCTGTCAGTTTAACTTTTGCATTTGTCAATTGGGGGTATGTTCCAGTATCCGGATCTTTGTCTCTTTTCCATCCACCTGAAGCCCCAAGAAATTCATTATCGGTTCCAAAATTATCTCTCCAATAAATCGTCCCATAGGCTGTTACATAATAATCATTGTTAGAATCAGTATCAGATTTGTCTTCAGACATAGCAAGTACAGCTACAGTTGTTGTCGCATAAACTGGTTCACTGACACTTGCTTCCAACATGATTGGATTTTCCAGTTTTCTTGTTGTAGTATAAACTTCAACAGTTTCTTTCATACCGTCTTCATTTACAAGAAACGCTTGTGCAGGCACGGCTGCGTTAAGTGCTAAATCTGTTTTCCCATTTAATGCTCTATTAATTTCTTGTTCAATATCAATTGACATCCAACTTGAAGCATTTGCTGTTTGGTTTTCCATAGCTGATATGGGAAGCGATAGCAAAGACATTAATACACCAATTGTCAAACCAATTGCCAAAAATTCTTTTTCATGTTTACTCATCCTTTCTACAGCATTTTCACCAAACTGATTTCAATTGACTTAAAATCTATTGTATATATAGTATATATATATTTCTAATATTTGTCAAGTACTATAGTAATATTAGGGATTACAGTTAATCAGTTAAATGTTCCTCATTCAGTTTATTCGAACATTTGTTTTAGTCATTGTAAGACCGGCCGATTTTTGGTATAATACTATACCAAAACAACGCAAAAGAACTGCAAGGAGTTTTCCGCCATGCGAGATCAAATCACCATCCGGGGCGCCCGGGAAAACAACCTGAAAAATGTGGATGTGACGCTGCCGCGGGATCAGCTGGTGGTCTTCACGGGCCTGTCCGGCTCGGGCAAATCCTCCCTGGCCTTTGACACCATCTACGCCGAGGGCCAGCGGCGATACGTGGAGAGCCTGTCCTCCTACGCCCGCATGTTCCTGGGGCAGATGGACAAACCCGATGTGGACAGCATCGACGGCCTGAGTCCTGCCATTTCCATCGACCAGAAGACTACCTCCAAGAATCCCCGCTCCACCGTGGGCACTGTTACGGAGATTTACGACTATCTGCGTCTGCTGTGGGCCAGAGCCGGTACGCCCCACTGCCCCAAATGCGGCCGCGAAATCGAAAAACAGACCATCGACCAGATTGTGGATAAGATTCTGCGGCTGCCGGAGGGCACCCGCTTTCAAATTCTCTCCCCCGTGGTCCGGGGCAAAAAGGGCGAGCACCAGAAGGTGTTTGAAGATGCCCGCAAAGGCGGTTTCTCCCGGGTCCGGGTGGACGGCAACCTCTATGACCTGACCGAAGAGATTTCCCTGGAAAAGAATAAAAAGCACCACATTGAGGTGGTCATCGACCGTCTGATTATGAAGGAGGGGTTGGAACGTCGTCTGACCGACTCTATTGAGACCGCCGTCTCCCATTCCGGCGGCATCGTCCTGGTCAACGATTTGACGGACAACAGCGACACCCTGTACTCCCTCAACTACGCCTGCGAACCCTGCGGCGTGTCCATGCCGGAGCTGTCGCCCCGGATGTTTTCCTTTAATAACCCCTACGGCGCCTGTCCCACCTGCACGGGCCTGGGCTTCCAGCTGGTGGCAGACCCGGAGCTGATCGTTCCCAACCCGGACCTGTCCCTGCTGGATGGTTGTCTCCAGGTGTCCGGCTGGGGCAACATGAAAGACGATTCCATCGCCCGGATGTACTTCGAGGCCATGGCCAAGCAGTACCATTTTGATTTGAATACGCCCTTTTCTCAACTGCCGGATAAGGCCAAGGAGGTCATTCTCTACGGCACCGGCAAGGAAAAGCTGACGCTCCACTATGAGCGTGGCAACGGTCACGGCGTCCTGGAGCAGCCCTTTGAGGGCGTGCTGCACAATGTGGAGCGCCGCTATCAGGAGACCCAATCGGACTACGTCCGCAAGGAACTGGAGGAGTGCATGGCCAACCGGCCCTGTCCCGACTGCGGCGGCGACCGTCTCAGCGAGATTTCCCGGGCCGTCACCGTGGGCGGTATGCGCATTGCCGATTTCTGCAAGCTGCCCATTGTGGAGGGATTGGCCTTTATGCGCAATCTCAAGCTGGAGGGCGGCGCGGCCATCATTGCCGAGCAGATTCTTCGGGAAATCTGCGCCCGGCTGGAGTTTCTCCACTCGGTGGGCCTCCAATATCTGACCCTGAGCCGCAGCGCCGGAACCCTGTCCGGCGGCGAAAGCCAGCGCATCCGGCTGGCCACTCAGATCGGCTCCAGTCTCATGGGTGTGCTTTACATTCTCGACGAACCCTCCATCGGTCTCCACCAGAGGGACAACGACAAGCTGTTGGAAACGCTGAAACGGCTTCGGGACCTGGGCAATACTCTGGTGGTGGTGGAACACGATGAGGACACCATCCGGGCCGCCGACTACATTGTGGACGTGGGTCCCTATGCCGGTATCCACGGCGGTGAGATTGTGGCCACCGGTTCCGTAGAAGACCTGATGAACGAGCCCCGCTCCCTGACGGGTCAATACCTGTCCGGCGTCCGGAAAATCGAGGTACCCAAGGAGCGCCGACCCGGCAACGGCCAGTTTTTGCGGGTCACTGGCTGCCGGGAGAACAATTTGCAGAATGTCACGGCGGAAATCCCCCTGGGGACGCTGACCTGTGTTACCGGCGTATCGGGCTCCGGCAAATCGTCCCTGGTCAACGAGATTCTCTATAAGCGTCTGGCCACCAAGCTGAACCATGCCCGGCTCCGGGCCGGTAAGTTCGACAAGCTGGAGGGTTTGGAATACCTGGACAAGGTCATCAACATTGACCAAAGCCCCATTGGCCGGACACCCCGCTCCAATCCCGCCACCTATACGGGCCTGTTCAACGACATTCGCGATCTGTTTGCCGCCACCACCGAAGCCAAAGCCCGCGGCTATGGCCCCGGCCGGTTCAGCTTCAACGTCAAGGGCGGCCGCTGCGAAGCCTGCCAGGGCGACGGCCTGCTGAAAATTGAGATGCACTTCCTGCCCGACGTCTATGTGCCCTGTGACGTGTGCCACGGCAAGCGGTACAACCGGGAAACGCTGGAGGTCCGCTACCGCGGCAAAACCATTGCCGACGTACTGGACATGACCGCCGACGAGGCGTTGGAATTCTTTGAAAATCTGCCCCGCATCCGCCGGAAAATCGAAACCCTGGTGGAGGTGGGATTGGGCTATGTGAAGCTGGGCCAGTCCTCCACAACCCTGTCCGGCGGCGAAGCCCAGCGGGTCAAGCTGGCCACAGAACTGAGCAAGCGTTCCACCGGCTCCACCATCTATATCCTCGACGAACCCACCACAGGACTGCATATGTACGACGTCCACAAGCTCATCGACGTTTTGCAGCAGTTCGTAGACAAGGGCAATACGGTTCTTGTCATTGAGCACAATCTGGACGTCATCAAGGTGGCCGACCACATCATTGACCTGGGCCCCGAGGGTGGCAGCGGCGGCGGTACCATCGTTGCCACGGGCACACCGGAACAGGTGGCGGAAAACCCCGCCAGCTTCACGGGCAAGTATTTGAAAAAACTCCTGTAACCAAGGAGGGAAGACCATGCTCACCCCCGAGGATTTTCGCCGCCGGGCCATCCGGCGGTTCCACCGGCTGGGACGGCTGGACAACTACGACGATTTGCAGGTTCTGGAACTGCTGCTGCTTTTCGCTCTGCCGCCGGAATCGGCCCAGGCCGCAGCGACGGAACTGTTGGAGTACTATGGCAGTGTGGCCTCGATTCTGGAGGCCCCCACGGTGGAGCTGCAAACCTTTCCCCATATGACCGTGGAGGCCATGGCACTGATTCACCTAGTGCCGGAGCTGGGCCGGTATCACATGGTCCAGCGAGCCTGTCTGGCCCGGCCCCTGAACACCACCACCGACTGCGGCAACTACCTGTTACCCCATTTCCACGGAGAACAGGACGAGGTGGTGTATCTGCTGTGTCTCGATGCCAATTATCAGCCCCGGGACTGCCGGATGCTGTTTCGAGGCAGCGTCAACACGGCGGGCGTATCGGTGCGGTCCATCGTCCGGGTGGCCCTGGCCTGCAATGCCACCTGGGTGGTGCTGGCCCACAACCACACCAGTGACGTGCCCATGCCGTCGGTGGAGGATGAACGGACCACCCAGCGAATTGGCAAAGCCCTGGACGCTGTGGGCATCGGTCTGGCCGACCATATCATTGTGGCCGGCGGCTCCTTTGTGTCCATGATGGACCTGGGGCTGCTGCGGGACCACGGCGCGGGGGCCTGTGAACCGTCCGCAACCTGATTGCTTGTTTTCCATATCCCAACAGGAGGTGTTTCTGCCTTTGGAATTTGAACTTCATGCTCCGTACCAGCCCACCGGCGATCAGCCGGAGGCCATCGCCCAGCTGGTGGCCGGCGTCAAAAACGGTCTCCATGAGCAGTCTCTGCTGGGCGTCACCGGTTCCGGCAAGACGTATACCATGGCCAATGTCATCGCCCAGGTCCAGCGGCCCACGCTGGTGCTGGCCCACAACAAGACGTTGGCCGCCCAGCTCTGCGCTGAGTTCCGGGAGTTTTTCCCCAACAACGCCGTGGAGTATTTTGTCTCTTACTACGACTACTACCAGCCCGAGGCGTACATTGCCCATACGGACACCTATATTGAAAAGGACGCCTCCACCAACGACGAGATTGACCGCCTGCGGCTGTCGGCCACCTGCTCTCTGCTGGAGCGGCGGGACGTCATTGTGGTGGCATCGGTCAGCTGCATCTATGGTTTGGGTGAGCCCGATGACTTCGCCAAAATGATGATCTCTCTGCGGCCCGGCATGACCATGGAGGTCTCCGAACTGCAAAAGCGTCTGGTGGAATCCCGCTATGAGCGCAACGACATTGACTTTTCCCGCAATCACTTCCGGGTCCGGGGCGACACCGTGGACATTTACCCGGCCTACTGGAAAGAGAAAGCCATTCGGGTGGAATTTTTCGGCGATGAAATCGACCGGATTTCCCAGATCAACGCCGTCACCGGTATGCCGGAAAAGGTGCTCTCCCATGTGCCCATCTATCCGGCCACCCACTACATTACGCCCAAGGAGAAAATGGCCAAGGCCCTCATTGAGATTGACAAGGAGCTGTGGGAGCGGGTCAAATACTTTGAGGAACACGACAAGCTCGTAGAAGCCCAGCGCATTCGCCAGCGGACCCTCTACGATATGGAAATGATGCAGGAATTGGGCTTCTGCTCCGGTATCGAGAACTATTCCCGGGTGATCTCCGGCCGTCCGGTCGGCTCAGCTCCCATGACCCTTTTGGACTATTTCCCCAAGGATTTCCTGCTTTTGGTGGACGAAAGCCATGTGACGCTGCCTCAGGTCCGGGCCATGTACAACGGTGACCGGGCCAGAAAGGAAAGTCTGGTGGAATACGGTTTCCGGCTGCCCTGCGCCTTTGACAACCGGCCTTTGAAATTTGAGGAGTTTGAGGAGCGCATCAATCAGGTCATCTATGTGTCCGCCACCCCTGGCGATTACGAGCGGGAGCGGTCCGGCCAGATTGTGGAACAGGTCATCCGGCCCACGGGCCTGCTGGACCCGAAAATCGACGTGCGGCCCATCGAGGGACAGATTGACGATCTGATGGAAGAAATCCAGCTGCGGACCGAAAAGGACGAACGGACCCTGATCACCACGCTGACGAAAAAGATGGCCGAGGATTTAACCACCTATCTGTCCACCAACGGCGTCCGGGTCCGGTATATGCACTCCGACGTGGGAGCCATGGAGCGTATGGAGATCATCCGGGACCTGCGCCTGGGCAAATTCGACGTACTGGTGGGTATCAACCTGCTTCGCGAGGGCCTGGATTTGCCGGAAGTCAGTCTGGTGGCCATTCTGGACGCCGACAAGGAGGGCTTTCTCCGTTCCGAAACCAGCCTGATTCAGACCATCGGCCGCGCCGCCAGAAACGCCGAGGGCCAGGTCATCCTCTACGCTGATAAGATCACCGCCGCTATGCGGTCAGCCATCGACGAGACGGAGCGCCGCCGGTCCATTCAGAACGCCTATAACGAGGCCCACGGCATTGTCCCCAAAACCATCCGCAAGCCGGTCCATGAGCTGATCGAGATTTCCAAGGATGCCACGGAAACCCTGAAAAAGGATGGCGTCCGCATGACCAGCCGGGAGCGGGAGCAGGCCATTGCACAGCTGGAAAAGCAGATGCGCGAAGCGGCCCGCATGATGGAATACGAATACGCTGCCGCCCTCCGCGATCAAATTATTGAGCTGCGGGGACTGCAAAATCAGAAAAAATCGAAAAAGAGAAAGGAAGACCCATCATGATCAAGCGCAAAGAAGCCATGTCCATAGACCACCAGGAGAATTTTAAGGGCGGTACCGGTTCCTTGTCCTTTGTCCACCTGTTTACAAAAGACGAGCTGCCCAAAACCCGTCTCTGTTCCGTGCTGACCGTGGAGCCGGGAGCCTCTGTGGGCCAGCACAGCCACACGGGAGAAGGGGAGTTGTATGTGGTGCTGGACGGCCCTGTGACGTTGCAGGAAGACGGCGTGGACCACATTCTCCACACCGGCGACGCCGAATACTGTTCCGATGGCCACTCCCACGGCGTCTACAACCACACAGATAAGCCGGCGGTCCTCATGGCCATTGTCATGCTCTGACCCGATTGGCGCAAAGCGCCCGGATTCCATCAGGAATCCGGGCGCTATTTTCGTTTATTCCGCTTTTTCCCGTTTCCGCCGTTCCCGCAGGTCCCGGAAAAACGTCTTTAAGATTTCGGCGCACCGTTCCTGTTCCAGTCCTTTTTCCGTCCGGGGATGATGGTTAAAGGACATGCAGAACAAATCGCAGACGCTGCCGCAGGCCCCGGCCTTGGGGTCTTCGGCTCCGTAGACCACCCGGGGAATCCGGGCGTTGAGAATGGCTCCGGCGCACATGGGGCAGGGCTCCAGCGTCACATACAATGTACACTGCCACAGCCGCCAGCCTCCCAAGGTCCGGCACGCCTCATCGATGGCCTCCAATTCTGCATGGGCCAGAGCGTGTTTGGCCGTCTCCCGGCGGTTGCGGCCCCGTCCTACAATGCGGTCCCCCAAGGCAATGACGCAGCCCACCGGTACCTCGCCTTCGGCGGCCGCCTCCGCTGCAAGGCCCAACGCCTCCTCCATCATTTTTTCATCCACAGTCCATTCCTCTGCTGTGGAATACTCCGGTTTTATGTTCATTCCTGCCCCCATTTTTTACTCACATTTGGTTGTGGATAACTATGTTAGCTCTGTGGATAACCGTGGATAATTTGTGGAAACGCCTTGTGAAACCACTAAATACCGTGGTTTTCGACCATATGTTTGCGCACATCTTGGGGTTATCCACATATCCACAATTTTATCCACATCTGTCAACAACTGTGGAAATCATTTCAACAGGCTCAGTTTATGGTCAACCTGTAGAAACACCCGTTCCAGCATCGCCACCTCCTGATCGCTCAGGTCCTCTGTGAGAAAATGAAAGAATTCCTTTTGAGACTGCCGCAGCAAACTCACCGGCAGGGAGGCCCGCTCCGTCAGATGGAGATACTGCACCCGCCGGTCCGCCGCCGACTGCACCGTGGTCAACAGCCCCTGCCGTACCAGACTTTCCACGGACCGGGAGACATACGTCTTGGAAAAGCCCCGGTACTGGACCACGTCTCTGGCGGTATTGTGCTGGGGATTGTTGGCCAGAAACAACAGCACGTCGGCCTCCGGTTTGGCCAGTCCCAGACGGTGGGCCGTCTCCTCAATGCGGCGGTTATAGGCCTGGATGGCCTGTTTCTGCATCCGCAGGAATTTTGTGATTTGCTCCATGGCAATAACGGCCATATACGTTCCTCCCAGGTCGTTGATAGAATAAAATAGTTTTCACGTAAACTTTATTGACAAAAATTAGTTTTTGTGTAAACTATATTGTATCCATCAACGGGTTTCTTGTCAATGACCCGGGAAAGAAGTGTTACCTTTGCAACAGAAACAAACCGAAGCCCTGGGT
Source organism: uncultured Oscillospiraceae bacterium (assembly GCA_944385415.1). GTDB lineage: Bacteria > Bacillota > Clostridia > Oscillospirales > Oscillospiraceae > Avoscillospira_A. The sequence continues at coordinate 53,238 of CALWXC010000017.1, forward strand.
ACACAGCCCATTGGCAAGCTGCTCCTGCAGCTGGCAGCCCCGGCTGTGGCGGCGCAGATCATCAACCTGCTGTACAATCTGGTGGACCGTATGTACATCGGCCACATCGCTCCCACAGATACGGTGGGCCGGGTGGCCCTGACCGGTGTGGGTGTCTGTCTGCCCCTGATTATGATTATTTCGGCCTTTGCGGCCCTGGCAGGCCAGGGCGCCGCTCCCCGTGCCTCCATCTACCTGGGCAAAGGTGAGACGGCCAAGGCCGAAGAGGTCCTTGGCAACGCCACCTCAGCCCTGGTCTTTCTGTCCGTGGTGCTGACCGCTGTCTTTTACATTTTTGCCGAGCCCATGCTGCTGGCCTTCGGCGCCAACGACGGCACCGGCGGCACGGACAATACGCTGCTGTACGGCTTTGAATATCTGCGGCTGTACTCCCTGGGCACCCTCTTTGTTCTGGTGACGCTGGGCCTGAACACCTTTATCAGCGCCCAGGGCTTTACGGTTACCAGTATGCTGACGGTGCTCATCGGGGCTGTCTGCAACATTATTCTGGACCCCATTTTTATTTTTGGGCTGGATATGGGCGTGCGCGGTGCGGCCCTGGCCACCATTCTCTCCCAGGCTGTCAGCATGATCTGGATTCTCAAATTCCTGACGGGCAAAAAGACCACCATCCGTATCCGCCTGCGGTACCTCAAGCCCAACTGGTCCGTGCTGCTGCCCAGCCTGGCCCTGGGCCTGTCACCCTTTATTATGATGGCCACGGAAAGTCTCATTGCCGTGTGCTTCAATACATCCCTCCGGAAATACGGCGGTGATCTGGCTGTGGGCGCCATGACCATTCTCTCCAGCGTTATGCAGTTTTCCATGCTGCCGTTGCAGGGCTTGACCCAGGGCGCACAGCCCATTATCAGTTACAACTACGGCGCGGGCAACGCCGACCGGGTCCGTCATGCCTTCCGGCTGCAAGTCCTGTGCACCACCACCTTTTCCGTGGTGCTTTGGCTGGCGGTACAGTGTTTCCCGGATGTCTTTATCAAGATTTTCAACAATGCCCCGTCCCTGGTGGAAGTGGCCCGTCCGGCCCTGCGGATTTACACCGCCGCCGTCTGTCTGCTGGGCGTGCAGATCGGCTGCCAGCAGACCTTTGTCGCCATCGGCAACGCCAAAAGCTCCCTGTTCCTGGCTCTGCTGCGGAAGGTGTTTCTGCTGATTCCCTTTATCTATCTTCTGCCCAATATTCTGCCGTTCCAGAAGACCACCTCTGTGTTCCTGGCGGAGCCGGTAGCCGATATTCTGGCCGTGGCCACCACCGTCACCCTGTTCTCCATCCAGTTCCGCCGGGCCATGAAGCGGCTGGAAAACCGTTCCTGATCCCGGGCCAAAATCTTTACGGTTTACCGCATTTACAAGCCAATGATAATTTGGTATGATATACTTTAATTGGTAAATGAAATGAGGAGGAAACCGGGGATGCTACAGCCAAGAACCATGAACATCTCGGCCATGGTGCTGTTCGGAACGTTGTCCATTTTTGTCCGGGGCGTGGACCTGAGCTCGCTGGAAACGGCCTTCTGGCGGGGCCTCATCGCCCTGGCGGTGCTGTCGCTGCTGCGGCTGGTGACGCCCCGCAGTGATATACCGCCGCTGTCAGGCCGTCAGAAGCTCGTTATGGTGCTGACGGGTATGGCCGTAGGACTGAACTGGGCGCTGCTGTTTACCGCGTACAACTATACCAGCGTGGCTGTGGCCACATTGGCTTATTACTTCGCGCCGGTGCTGGTTATGGCATTGAGCCCCCTGCTGTTCCGGGAGCGGACCACCCCCTGGCAGCTCCTCTGCTTTTTCGCCGCCACAGCGGGGCTGGTGCTGGTCATTTCAGGCGGCGCCACTTTGACGGCGGGCAATCTGGTGGGCGTGGGCTTTGGTTTGGGCGCCGCCTGTCTCTATGCCACAGTGGTGCTGATCAACAAGTTCTGTCCCGGCGGCACCGGTCTGGACCGTTCCATTTATCAAATGGCCGGGTCCTGTCTGCTGCTGGTGGTGCTGGTGCCCCTGCGGGGCGGCTTCCACCTGATGGAATGTGATGTGACGTCCCTGGTCAATTTGCTGATTGTGGGTGTGGTCCACACGGGGTTGGCCTACTGGCTGTACTTCACCTCCATTCGGGATTTGCCGGGCACCCAGACGGCCATTCTCAGCTATATCGATCCGGTGGTTGCCATTTTTGTCTCCACACTGTTTTTCCGGGAATCCGTGGCCATGTCCCAGTGGGTGGGTGCAGCACTGATCCTCGGCTGTACGGGATTGTATCAGGTCCTGTCCATCCGACGGCCGGCCACGGCCAAGTGAGGTTGACCCGCTGGACGCTTCGTGGTATGATGGGTCCATCTTGATACAGGAGGGATCGACCATGGTATCCAATGAAATGATCTGTAAATGTAAGCAGGTGTCCTATCTGGACGTGGAAAACGCGCTCCATGAGATGACCCGCTTCGAGGATGTGCTCCAGGCCTTTGACGAGGTCCAGAAGATCACCCACTGCTCCACCGGCTGCGGCGGATGTCACGACAAGATCCTCGACGCCATTTCCCAGATCATGATGCAGTAACCGTTTTTCGCCGCACCGGAGGTGCGGCGAAAATTTTTTTAATTTTTATTTTGTTGCATTTCCAACATACGAGTGGCCCATCTTCCGATATACTGAACCCATGAATTGAAAAAACCCCGGAAAAAGGAGTTTCTTGTATGGATCAGAAAATGTTTTGTTATCAATGTCAGGAAGCCGCCGGCTGCACCGGCTGCACCAACGCCGGTGTCTGCGGCAAGAAGCCGGATGTGGCTGCCGCTCAGGATCTTCTGGTGCATGTGACCCGCGGTTTGGCCGCTGTCACCACGGCCCTGCGGGCCCAGGGTGAAGAGATTGCCCCGGAAATTGACCGGCTCATTACCCTGAATCTGTTTACCACCATCACCAATGCCAATTTTGACAAGGAGGCCATTGATGTCCGGACCCGGGAAACCCTGTCCGTCAAGGCCAAGCTGCTGGACCGTCTGAACACCACCGACGGCCTGCCCAAAGCCGCCCTGTGGAATGGCGAGGGGGATTGGGAAGCCTATGCCCGCACGGTAGGTGTTTTGTCCACGGAAAACGAGGATATCCGCTCTCTCCGCGAGCTGATCACCTACGGCCTCAAGGGGCTGTCCGCTTATTCCAAGCATGCCAACGCCCTGTTGAAGCAGGACGCAGCCATTGACGCATTCCTCCAAAAGGCATTGGCCGCCACCATCGACGACAGCTTGACCGGCGATGATCTGGTAGCCCTGGCGTTGGAATGCGGTAAGTACGGCGTGGACGGCATGGCCCTGCTGGATGCCGCCAACACCGGCGCTTACGGGGACCCGGAGATCACCTCGGTCAACATCGGCGTGGGCCAGAACCCCGGCATTCTGATTTCCGGTCACGATCTGCGGGACCTGGAAATGCTGCTGGAGCAGACCCAGGGCACCGGTGTGGACGTGTACACCCACAGCGAAATGCTGCCCGCCCACTACTATCCGTTCTTCAAAAAGTATCCCAACTTCGTGGGCAACTACGGCAACGCCTGGTGGAAGCAGAAGGAGGAATTTGAGTCCTTCAACGGTCCCATTCTCGTTACCACCAACTGTCTCGTTCCGCCCCGCGACAGCTATAAGGACCGGCTCTGGACCACCGGCTGCACCGGGTATCCCGGCTGCAAGCACATTCCCGGTGAGGTAGGGGAGACCAAGGACTTCTCCGCCATCATTGAGCAGGCCAAAACCTGCGCCGCCCCCACGGAGATTGAGACCGGTTCTATTGTCGGCGGCTTCGCCCATGCCCAGGTGATGGCTGTGGCCGATCAGGTGGTGGAAGCCGTCAAGAGCGGTGCAATCACCAAGTTCGTCGTCATGGCCGGCTGTGACGGCCGGGCCAAGAGCCGCGACTACTACACAGAGTTTGCCAAGGCCCTGCCGCAGAGCGCCGTGATTCTGACAGCCGGCTGCGCCAAGTACAAATACAACAAGCTGAACCTGGGCGACATCGGCGGTATTCCCCGCGTGCTGGACGCCGGACAGTGCAACGACTGCTACTCCCTGGCCGTCATTGCGCTGAAGCTGAAAGAGGTCTTCGGCCTGGAGGATATCAACGATCTGCCCATCGTCTACAACGTGGCCTGGTACGAGCAGAAAGCCGTAATCGTTCTGCTGGCGCTCCTGTACCTGGGTGTGAAGAACATCCATCTGGGGCCCACGCTGCCCGCTTTCCTGAGCCCCAATGTGGCCAAGGTACTGGTGGAGAACTTCGGCATTGCCGGAATTGGCACTGTGGAAGAGGATTTGCAGCTGTTCTTCGGCGCATAAGAGTATAATGTTCCTTTGTCGGGGCCGCTGCGCGGCCCCGACAAAATTTTTTTCCCCCTATTGTGCTATGCGCCGCGACTTGCTATACTCAAATCCAGTAATACCACTAGAACAAGGAGCCCAAATATAAGGACTGGACGTTTAATGATGATTATACAATCACATTGGTGTTTCATCGGGATTGAGGTACTATATGGAAATAATTGTAACTATCTTTTTTTTGATTTTATCCTTGTTTTCTTCGTGTGTCCCGTGGTCAGACGAGTTGCTGGTAGATGGAAGGTATAATTACCAGAGTGAGAAGAAGACGATGGAAAAGCTGATGGAATATGTCCAGGCGGGGGACGCCGATACCATTTATCAGGTGTTCTCTCAGACCGCAAGGGAGAGGTCCGACAACCTGCCGGAAAAAATTGAGGAATTTATCACATTTGTCAATGAGGAGATGGTTTCCTGGGAGTATCGTGCACCTGAAGGGGGCAGCAGTTCCTCTGATGAGGGCGGGATAAGAATGGACCGATCTACAGAGTTCTATATTTATACGGATGAGACGCGATATCTCTGTAGTATTTGCGATGTTATGATGGATGATTTTAATACAAAAAACGAGGGATTCAGCAGTATAACAGTGATCCCCGTGGGATGGCATGACGATGAGAATGGTCTTTTTGACATGAGAATGTATGTCTGTGCCTATGGTAATTTGGAAGAGGATGGGATGGGCCTGTTTCTTTCCTATCCGGGAGAGACCTGCGAGGAGGGGACATTGGAGCGCCTGCTGGATTTGGCGGCCAATCAGGACAGCGGCGGTATATACGACCTCTACTCAGACTATGCCAAGGAGACGGT